>JAFYHU010000054.1 GCA_017538965.1 Oscillospiraceae bacterium | reverse complement strand
CCGACCATGCTGCGCATCGCCAAAGAGAACCAGCCGAAAAAGGTGATCGTTCACCGCTGGGGTTGCGATCATGAGGAAATCCAATGCCGCTACCGCCTGTATTTGCGCTGCGCCAAGCAGGACGAAATCCTGAAGGTGGCCCTTTTCCAGCCGGAGGTTTTGTGGGGCGGCGGCCGAAAACCGATCTTTGAGCTCTATATCGACAAAAAGAACGACACCTTTCTGACCTATGACCCGCTGCAGGAGAAGTGGCTGGCTTCCAAGCTGGACCGCCTCGAATGGCCGGGAATGCGATACGACGGAGAATCATGGATCTCGGATGCCGACGCCAAGCGTGTCCGGGCTTATCTGGATAACCAGAGCAGCCGGACGGCGTATTCGGCGATCCTGAGATTCCAGCTGGACGTGCGGGAACGAGAGCTGAAACGGCGCCATGAGAAGGAAACCTCTGCATGGGATCTTGTCATGGAGCAAATCCGCCCGCTCCCGAAGGATTGGGCGCGCTGGGTGGATAAGGTCGGCATTCCGGAGCAGTTCATGTACTATGAGTACAAGCCCGGCGGTGCCAAAACCGGGTACTGCTCTTACTGTGAAAAGGATGTTCCTATCCGTAATCCCAGGTACAACAAGAAGGGCCGCTGTCCGTGCTGTCGGCGTGAGGTCACCTACAAGTCGATCAGGCGTGTGGGCTTCCTTGACACGAAAAACTACTTTGTGTATCTGCTTCAGAAGGTGGATTGCGGCTTCGTGGTCCGCATGTTTGAGGCATGGCGCAGGCAGTCAAGAGGCGAATACAAGTCTCCGACCGTCTGCTGCCGCGAGATTCGCAGAGCGTTTTTCACAGTGCAGGGGAAGCCAATCAGCGCGTACTACTGGGGCGTCTACAAGCAGACGACACTTCGCTGGATTGAGGGAAACCTGTGTGGCACGTCATTCTGGTCGATCCCGGCGGGCCGTGTTTACGGTAAGACCCTGCAATGCCTGGAACGAAGCGGCTTGAACAGAACGGGACTGCCGGAGTATATCCGAAGCTGCGAAAGAGTGGACCCGGAATTGTATTTGGCGGTTTTGAACAAGGTCCCGCAGCTGGAACAACTCATGAAAGCGTCTCTCCCTGCGCTGGCAAACGAGTGCATCCTGCATTCCTATGATTACAGCAGCTTTTTTAATGGACGCACCGGCTCGCTGCGGCACATGCTTGGCATCAACTCACAGGAGCTGAAGCGTCTGCGCGCTTCCGGAGCGGGGCTCAAGTTTCTCACATGGCTCAAGGTCGAGCATGATTACGAGCGCCCGATCTCCAATGAAACGATCAAGTGGTTCATTTCAAAAAACATCGATCCGCAAAAGATCCTGTTTATCCTTGACAGAATGACCGTAGAGCAGGTGTGCAACTACATTCGGGCACAGATGCAAAAATCCAGCATCAGCGCCGATGAGGTGCTCCGACTGTGGCACGACTATCTTTCCATGGCGGAGCGGCTCGGCCACAATGTCAATGACGAGATCGTGTACCGCACGAGCAAGCTCAGAAAGCGGCACGATGATTTGGTAGAGGTGTTCAGAAGAGAGGAGCGAAGCATCCGCGCGCGGGAGCTTCAAGCGAAATTCCCAGGCGTGGACTCGATCTGCGCTACGCTATTGCCCAAGTACAGTTTCGCCGGCGAAACTTATTCGGTTGTTGCGCCGACCGGAATTGCGGACGTTCTCAGGGAGGGCGATATTCTCCATCACTGCATCGCCAGCAGCGACCGATATCTGGAGCGCATGGAGCAGCATGAAAGCTATATCCTTTTTCTGCGGAGGACCAAAGCAGAGGGAGAGCCCTATTACTCCATGGAGGTCGAGCCCAACGGCACCGTGCGGCAGATCCGCACGGAGTATGACCGCCAGAATAAGGACATCAGGAAAATCCGTGAGTTCCTGCGCGCCTGGCAGCTTGAGCTATCGAAGCGCCTGACGGAAGAAGACCGGAAGCGCGCACAGAAGAGCGGCGCCCTGCGGGTGCAGGAGTTCGCCGAGCTGCGCAAGGACCAGGTCAAAGTTCGCACGGGCGAGCTGGCCGGAAAGCTCCTGGTGGATGTGCTGGCAGCCGATCTGCTGGAGGCCGCGTAAAGAAGAGCGTGCGGATACTATCGAAAGGAGTATCCGCACGCTTCCAAAACGGGAAAGGAGTATCAAAATGCAGCTTGAAAGCCGCAGACAGATCCTGCGCATCATGCAGGAAAACCCGAAGATCGAGATCACGGCGCACCGGCATCCGGAATACGTCGGACAGCTCCGGCGTATCACAATGTCCAACAGCGATGGCTTTTACAGCGTCATAGACGGGCAGCTGGAGCATGAGGTCAGCCGGAGAAATCGCGGGAAGGGCAGCTACACCGGAATATGGAGTTCCCGGCATTTGCTGCTGGAGGGAGATACCTGCACAGTGTTCAATCACAGAAAGGAACCGGAAGAGAAAGAGCTTTTATTGGCCTTTCGGATCATTGACGACAAGTAAGGAGGCGTTTCATGGAACAGCAGAACATCTGTGAGAGAATCCAAACGCTCACGGATCAGCTCAACCGCTACCGTGACGAGTATTACAACAAAAACGCCCCGTCCGTTTCGGATGAGGTCTATGACAGACTGTTTGACGAACTCGTGCAGTTGGAAAAGGAGAGCGGAATCGTCATGGCAAACTCTCCGACGAAGACCGTCGGTTATCCCGCTGTGAGCGAGCTGCAGAAGACGTCGCACGCGATCCCGCTGCTTTCTTTGGACAAGACCAAGAGCAGCGAGGACCTGATGCAGTTCATGGGCGAGCAGCCCTGTATGCTGATGTTCAAGCTGGACGGCCTGACGATGAAGCTGACCTATGAAAACGGGCGGCTCATGGAGGCCGCGACACGGGGCAACGGCGACATCGGAGAGATCGTGACACACAATGCCCGTGGAATCGCGGGGATCCCGGTGCAAATCCCATTTTCCAAGAGGTTGGTCGTCACGGGCGAGGCCTACATCCGCCCGAGCGACTTTGAGAGCATAAAAGCCAGCGTGACGGACGGCATGGGAGAACCCTATAAAAACGGACGAAATCTGGCTGCCGGCTCTGTCCGGCTGCTGGACCCCACCGCCTGCAAGGAACGGAAGGTGTCGTTTACCGCGTTCTCCGTGCTGGAGGGGATGGACGACGCGCCGCT
>JAFYHU010000053.1 GCA_017538965.1 Oscillospiraceae bacterium | reverse complement strand
TGACCGCGCCGTCCTGGATCTCCACGACGGTGCCCTTAAGCTGATTTCTTGCGCTGAGTTTCATTTTAAATCTCCTTTCAAATATGGCTCCCCTGACTAAGGGGAGCTCCCGCGAAGCGGGTGAGGGGTTTTCCTTTCCGAGTGTAGTTGAAAACGTGGATATTGTATCCCAAGCCTCCCGATTCTGCAAGCGAGGAGGGAAAGCCTGTGCGAAATAGGATGAAACGGTATGAAATCAGGCAAACTCTCCTCCGACGCGCGTTCCGATTGCTTCCGCCTCCGCCACGGCCGAGTCCACCAGGTCATGCACCCGATGGCAGTTCCCTGCGAGAAACAGCCAGTCCGGTTCGCCGAGTCCCCGCACAAGTTCCCGCTCCGGGATCAGGCCAAGCGCGGTGACGAGCGTGTCACAGGCCAAACGCTCCTCCGCACCGCTGTCCAGATGCCGCAGCGTGACACCGCTGATCCTCCCCTCGCCGTGGATCGCCGCAACAGTCGTGCGATAAAGGATCGGGATATGGTACGGCACGATGCAGCGATGATAATTTCTCGCCATGCTCCCGTAACGGGATTCTTTCTCAACCACGGCGATCACATGCTTTCCGGTCAACACGAATTGCCGGGCCATGATCAGCCCCAAATCGCCGCTTCCGAGGATCAGTACTTCTTGTCCGATGTTCTGCCCGCGCAGGTTCATCATCTCCTGCACCTGCCCGGCCGTGAAGATACCCGCCGGGCGCGTCCCGGCGACAGGCAGAGAGCCGATCGTCCTTTCTCGGCAGCCGGAAGCCAGAATCAGGCGCTCGAAATGCAGTTCGGTCAGGCCGCTGCGGTCGGACAACAAGGCGGTTTTATCGCCGCGGATCGTCAGCACCTCCGTGCCGAGGACGAGACGAACGCCGGTGTGCTCCAGCCGCTCCGTGATCCGGTCCGTATAATCCGGCCCAGTCAGTTCCGCTCCGTACTGCGCAAGGCCAAAGCCCTCATGGAGACATTGCGGCAGGATGCCGCCGGTGCACTCTCTGCGATCGGTGAGCAGGATATCCCGACAACCCGCCTCCCAGGCGGAGAGAGCCGCAGCAATCCCGGCCGCGCCGGCACCCACGATCAGAAGCTCAGTCTTCATGCCGGCCGCCTCCCAACAGCTCGGAGCCCGCGCCGTCCTTCGTAACCGCGTCCTCCGGGATCCCCAACTCCTGCGCGAGGAGCGCGAGAAGTTTCTGCTGACAGCGGCTGCCCTGACAGCGGCCCATGCCTGCACCGGTGCGCCGCTTGATCCCGTCCAGCGTCGCAGCGCCCCGGCGGATGGCCTCAAGCACTTCCGCTCTGGTGACATCCTCGCAGCAGCAGATGATCTCACCATAGTCCGGATTTTCCCGAACGGCGGCACCACGCTGCTCCGGACTCATATTCCGCGCTTTCCGGATTCCCTTTCTGATCGGGCAGAAGGCCTCATTCCCCTCCGCGCCCAGACAGGCTGCGGCTTTTTCGGCGATATAGAATCCCAGTTCATCCGCGCAGGTCATGCCGGGCGTTTTGATGCCGATCAGACTCCAAAAGCCGGGGCCGGGATTCTCAATCACGAAGCTGACGATGCTTCTGCCGTCTCCTTTTTGGGGGTTGGGCCGCACGGCGGCAAAGGAACGGATGACCTCGCCGAGATCCAGATCGGGCAGAACAGACTCCGTCCGCTCGCGGACAAAGGCAAGGCCCTTCTCGCTCACGGCAAAGGGGATCTCGTTTTCCCGCTCCGAGGGACCGAGCAAAAGGCTGCCTTCTACGGTCGGCACCGCGGTCAGGCCCTTGCCGCCGTCCTCCGGCTCGTACTGAACGATATGCGTCGGCTTATGCTCCGCCGCTTTGTCCAAGATCAGATAATCCGCTCCGTCAGGCACAATGTGTACCGGTGAGGGAAGCAGAAACTCCTGTACCCTCTCAGCCTGCAGTCCCGCACAGTTGATCACCACGCGGCAGGCAAAGACCTCCTGATCGGTCTCGATCCGGTAGCCATCCGCTATCTGCCGGATAGCGAGCACGCGGGTATTGAGGAAGAGCTCCGCGCCGTTTGCCGCCGCGTTCTCCGCGGCCGCGATCCCCAATTCCCATGGGTTCACCGTCCCGGCCGTCGGCGCGTACAGCGCGGACCGGACGCCGGGCGCTAGGCCTGGTTCCAGCTCCCGCGCCTCCCTGCCGGAGAGCAGGCGCAGACCGGGAACCCCCATCATCCGTCCGTTTTCATATTTCTTTTTCAACACCTCGTCGGCTTTCTCTCCGAAGCTCAGCATCAGCGAACCGCAGCGGGAGAAGGGAACGTCCAGTTCCTCGCAGAGCGTTCCGAACCGGGCGTTTGCCCGAAGGGTCAGTTTCGCCTTCAAAGAACCCGGCCTGTGATCATAACCGGGATAGATAACAGCAGTGTTGGCGCGGGAGATGCCCGTACAGACATCCTCCCGCGCCTCAATCAGCGCGATATGCAATTTCCATCGGCAGAGGTTCCGAGCTGCAAAGCAGCCAAGCAGTCCTCCGCCGATTACGATGACATCGAACTGCTTCACTTCAGAACACGTCGATGATCTCGCCCGGACGATCGAGGGTATAGCCGCCCATGGCCTCGATCCGATCACGGAACTCCCGGCTTTCAAGCGTACGGATCATTTCTCTGACAATGCCTGTGGTCCAGACGTTTTCAGGAATCAGAAGGTCGTATTCTTCCACGCAGATTGGCAGAAAGTCAAGGTCGTACAGCTTCGCGGCAGAGTAAATACCCATGCCTGCGTCTGCGCTGCCGCCGGCGATCTGCACGGCAACCGCGTTATGGGTCACTTCTTCGCGCTCGTAGCCGTAGATCCGATCCGGATCGACACCCTCCTTCTGACACAGGTAGTCCGTCAGGATGCGTGTTCCCGAACCCTTCTGGCGGTTGACGTAACGAAGGCCGTCCCGGGCGATATCGGCAAAGCAGGTCAGGCCGAGAGGATTGCCTCTCTGCAGCATCAGCCCCTGCTGTCTTCCCACGCAGCGCACCAGATAAACGCCGCCGTGCGGGAAGTACTTTCGGATATAGCGCCGGTTGTATTCGCCCGTTTCCGTATCCAGCAGGTGGATGCCTGCGGCATGCGCTTCGCCGCGGCGGACGGCCATGATGCCGCCCATGGAACCCACGTGAGAGGAGGACAGAAAGACGCGGCGATCCCTGCGGCGGATCAGATCGGCCAGTTCGTCGAGCAGGGGATCATGACTGCCGATGACAACCAGCGTGTTTTTCAGCTGACTTCTCTCTTTGAGAAGGCGAACGCGGACCGCTTCCCCGGCCGTATATCCTTCTTTCCCCTGCGGCACCTCAAGCATGCCGTCCGCCTTCATAAAGGAGGAGACCACACCGCTGCCGCGGGGCAGCGGAGAGGCCATGAGAGAATTTCCCACATACCCCATGCGAAGACGTACGAATTCCTGGTATTTCAGGCCGGACACAACCGGGCGCGTCAGCCTCGCGTTCGTACGGCTGCCCGTCCTGCTCTCGCGGCCGTACCAGACATCGATCAGCGGGCGCAGCAGCTCTTCAATCACGATGATGCCGGAAACCGGATAACCCGGAACACCCAAAATCGGTTTTTCCCAGCGGCAGCCGAGAATGGCTGGCTTGCCCGGCTTGATGGCGATGCCGTGCAGGACAAGCTCTCCGACTTTTCGCACCGCCTCGGCGGAATAGTCATCCCGTCCGGCGGAGGAGCCTGCATTGAGAATCACCATGTCGCATTCTTCGACGGCTTTGATGAGCATGTCCCGGATCGCATCAAAGCGGTCCGGAACGATGGGGTAGGTTTTCGGCTCTGCGCCCCATGCTGTCAGCATCGCAGAAAAGATGGAGGAATTGAATTCCAGGATATCGCCCGGTTTCGGGTCGGCGCAGGGCGGGACAATCTCGTCGCCGGTCGGAATGATGCCGACGACCGGTTTGCGGATGACTTCAAGCTCCAGCACACCGCCTGCGATCATCGCGCCGATGGCAGCCGGGGTGATTTCCGTAAAGCTCGGAAGGATCATCTCTCCCGCACAGACGTCTTCGCCGATCTGGCGGATATGCTGCCAGGGTGCCGCAGCGGCATGAATCGTCACACTGCCGTCGTCGTTTTTGACAATGTCCTCGATCATGATGACCGCATCGCAGCCTTCCGGTACAGGATCCCCCGTATCGACCGCAACAAACTGATCCGGACGGAGGGTGACCGGGGTGGTCTCAGTGGCGCCGAAGCTGTCCCGGGCTGTCAGCGCGATGCCGTCCATGGCGCTGGCAGCATAATGCGGCGCGTTGATGCTCGCATAAACCGCACGGGAGGTGATCCGTCCGTAGGATTTCTGTACCGGAACGGTTTCAAACTGCGTGGAAAAGCCGTTTTCCTTCAGTTTCCACAGATATTCGCTTCTCGCCTGTTCCAGCGGAACATTTGTCAGATACGCAAAGCTCATTGTCCTTCATCCCCCTCAGTATTGATAAACCTGTACCTCTGAACCTTTCGGAAGGCCTTCGCAGTCTCTCGTAATGATGAAATACCCGTCTGCTCCGGCCAGCTGGGTAATCAGCCCGGCTTTGGAGCGGATGGGCATGGCCAGCAGTCTGCCGTTTTCACGCCGCAGGCGGCAGGCATTGATCTGTTCCCGCCCGTGGTTCGCGCCGACGCTCTCCGTCAGCTCCGCCGGCAGTGTATAGGATTCCTGCTCCCGGCCCATAAGCCGTTCCAGAAGAGGAAGCACGAAAAGCTTTGCCACCGTACAGGCTGCCACAGGATGACCGGGCAGACCGACCAGCGGTTTGTTCCCCGTCTTTCCCAGAATTGTGGGCTTTCCCGGTTTCACGGCAATGCCGTGAAGCAGCAGTTTGCCCATTTCTTCGATGATTCGGCAGGCTGCGTCCTTCACACCCACACTGCTGCCGCCGGACAGAATTACCGCATCGCACTCGCGGACAGCCAAGCGCAGCGTTTCCCGCAGCAGCTCTTCGTCGTCCGCAACGATCCCGAAATCAAGGATTTCCGCGCCGAACTCTCTGAGCATGGCAGTCAGCAGCGGCGTGTTCACGTCTCTCACCTGTCCGGGTCCCGGTGTCTGTTCGGGCGGGACAAGCTCATCCCCGGTGGAAATCACGCCCACCTTCAGCTTTCGCACGACCGGCACCTGTGTTTTCCCGATGGCCGCGAGCGCTCCGATATCCTGCGCAGTCAGAACGCGGCCCGCCTTCAGGATCGGCTTTCCGGGACAGACATCGTCGCCGCGGAAAATGAGATTCATCCCCGGCGAGCCGGGCTTGAGAATACCGACGGTGCCGTCTCCATAGTCCTCGGTATACTCGATCATCACCGCGCAGTCAGCGCCCCGGGGGATTGCCCCGCCGGTGGGTACATACGCGCAGGCGTCCCGGGGCAGCGTGAAAGCCGCAGCCTGTCCCATCAGCACTTCCCCGGCGACGTTCAGAATCGCCGGAATCGCCTCGGAGCAGCCGAAGGTGTCGGCGGCACGGCAGGCATAGCCGTCCACCATGGAGCGGTCAAAATCCGGCACGTATTCCTCCGCCGTGATGTCCTCTGCCAGAACGCGGCCGGGCGCTTCCGTATAGGAAATCTGTTCCGCCTCACCGAGGGGCTTAAATTCTTTTTGAATCAGCGCCAGCACTTCTTCCGGCGTTTTGACTTCCAACACTGTTTACACCTCCACCACGATTTTTCCCAGATCGCGGCAATCGTTTCCGGAGAAGGGCCGGATCTCTTTTTTAAATTCCTCGGAGCGCAGGATCTCGAGCAGTGTTTCGCCCTCGTCCGTCTCGAGAAACTCTCTGTGTACAGCCAGATCGAAACGCTCCTGCAGGAGAGGGATGAAATCGAGACCCTCGATCTGCCGGGAGATGCGCTCGGTCCCGATAGCAAGATCCGCCTCACCCGCCGCAATGGCGGCGGCGATGGTCAGGTGGGATTTCATTTCACGCTCATACCCGGCGACCATGCGTTTGTCCAGGCCCATGCGGTGCAGCTGACCGTCCAGAAGAACGCGGGCGCTGGAGCCCGGGCGGCGGTTGAGCACAGAAATGTCGCGCCGGGCCAGATCCCGCCAGCCGCGGATCTCCTTGGGATTGCCGGAGGCAACATAAAAGCCCTGTGTCCGGTAGGAGATGTTGATCAGCACCGCCGGTACGCCCGGCATCAGTTTTTTCACGAAGGGCACATTGAAGCTTTTCTCTTCCGCGTCATAGAGATGGCAGGCCGCAGCAGACACGCGCCCCTCATACAGGGCGAGGAGGCCCTCAAAGCTGTTCAGGTAGACTCGCTGGGACGGGGTGCCCTGCTGGTAAAGAAAGCTTGCCAGGATGTCGAGCACCACATCCTGTCCTGAAATGATGAGCGCGGCGTTTTCCGGCTGCGGCGGGTGCAGGAGCGCACTTTTCAGCTCCACACGCCGGACCGGCAGCACACTCTGTTCGTGACGGGAACGCGCGATATAGGCATCCACGTCATCCTGGGTGAAGCGCACCTTGCGGCCGATTTTGTAAGAGTTGATCTCACCTCGGCGAATCAGCTCGTAGATCGTGGATTTGCTCACGTGGAGAATCTGAGCGACCTCCTGGGTAGACAAGCTCTTGTTCTGGGGCATGTATCGATCACTCCCTGCGGTTTTCTGTTCCGTTGCTGTTATTATACTATAATACTTGGAGTTAACAAGCCACCTGTGAGCGCTTCTTTCGTCCCATTCCGTACAGTTTCGTACAGTTTCGCACAAATATTGCCGTTATTACAGATGGGTTCTGTTCTTTTTGGTATCATTTCGTATGGAAAAACAGGGCTTTTTTCCGTTTGACCCTTTTGTCGGCTATAATATAAACAGCGGAAAAGAACATCTCATTTCTGTTCACGACATCAAAAATAAAAATCAATACAGGAGGTTTTTATGAGCAACGCATATTATGAGAAAATCGGCAGAATCAACCTGAGCACCGGGGAGATCAAGACCGAGCCCCTGGATCTCGAAATCGCCAAGAAGTTTATCGGCGGCCGCGGTCTCGGCACCAAGATCCTTTATGACGAGGGTGTTGCCACCGTCGATCCTCTGTCTCCGGACAACAAGCTTGTCTACATCACTGGCCCGATGACCGGCTCGAACTCTCCCTCTTCCGGCCGTTACATGGTCGTGACCAAATCCCCGTTGACCGGCATGATCGCCTGCGCCAACTCCGGCGGCATCTGGGGCGCCAAGCTGAAGTTTGCGGGCTGGGACGCGCTGATTGTCGAGGGCGTCGCTCCTGAGTGGTGCTACCTGTATATCGAAGATGACAAGATCGAGATTCTGGACGCCAGCGAGTATCTCGGTGTTCTCAGCGAGGAGCTTGATGACAAACTGAAGGAAAAGCACGGCGCGGACTGCTCTGTGCTGAACATCGGCCCCGCCGGTGAGAAGCAGGTTCTGCTCTCCTGCGTCATGAATGACAAGGATCGCGCGGCCGGCCGTTCCGGCACCGGCGCCGTCATGGGCAGCAAGAAGCTCAAGGCCATCGTCGTCAAGGCCAGCCGCAAGCAGCTGGATGTAATCGCGGACGTTGACGCTCTGAAAGAGGCCAATAAGAACTGCCTCAAGATCATGACCGACAATCCGCTCACCGGTGCGGGACTGCGTGCCCTCGGCACCGCCTCTCTCGTCAATGTCATCAACGGCATCGGCGCCCTGCCCACCAAGAACTGGCAGGAGAGCTACTGCCCCACCGCCGACAAGTTCTCCGGCGAAACGCTGGCCGAGAAGTACCTGGTCAAGCCCGGCGCCTGCTTCCACTGCCCGATCGCCTGCGGCCGCATTATCAAGCACGACGACAAGATCGTCGGCGGTCCTGAGTACGAGCCGCTGTGGGCCTACGGCAGCGACTGCGGCAACGATGACCTCTGGGCCATCGACGAAGCCAACCGTCTGTGCAACGAGTACGGTCTGGATGCCATCGGCGTGCCCTGCACCATCGCTGCCGCGATGGAGCTCTATCAGAACGGCTGCATCAAGGAAGAAGAGTGCGACGGTGTGCCTCTGGAATGGGGCAGCAGCAAAGCCATTATCGAGTGGACCCGCCGCATGGGCGATCCGCAGAGCCCGCTTGCCAAGCTGATGAGCTCCGGCTCCGTTCGCCTCTGCGAGGCTTACGGTCACCCCGAGTTCTCCATGAGCGTAAAGAAGCAGGAGATCCCCGCCTATGATGCCCGCGCCATCCAGGGCATCGGCATCAACTACGCGACTGCCAACTGCGGCGCCGCTCACGTCCGCGGTTATATGATCGCGCCCGAGGTGCTCGGCATCCCCGCGCAGCTGGATCGCACCGTCATTGATGAAAAGGCCGGATGGGCCAAGACTTTCCAGGATCTGACCGCCGTCATTGACTCCATGGGCACCTGCCTGTTTACCTCCTTTGCCCTTGGCGCGCCCGAGTACGCAAGCCTGCTCAACGCCGCCACCGGCACGAACTACACGCCCGAAGAGCTTCTCGAGGTCGGCGAGCGCATCTTCAACATCGAGCGTATGTTTAACAAGGCCGCCGGCATGAAGCCGGAGGACGACCGTCTTCCCAAGCGTCTGCTGCAGGAGCCCGTTTCCAACGGTCCCTCCAAGGGTATGGTCAGCAAGCTGCCCGAAATGCTGCCGCAGTACTACGAAGCCCGCGGCTGGGTCAACGCCTTCCCGACCGACGAGACTCTGAAGAAGCTCGGCCTTGACGAATGCGTCGGTAAGTAAGTATACTATATGGCAAGGGAGAGGCATCTCGCCTCTCCCTTTTTGAATATCCAAGGAAGTGATGATTATGATCGAAGTACGCTTTTTCGCCACTCTGCGGCAAGGGCGCGGCAAAGTCGCCGAGATCGACGCGGAGGAGATCTCCACCGCGGGTGAACTCCTCCGCCGTTTTGACATCCCTGCAGAGGAAGTGTCCATCCTGCTGATCAACGGCTTTCATTCCAAGCCGGAGGACCCGGTGAAGGACGGCGATGTCGTTTCGCTCTTCCCCCCGGTGGGCGGTGGCTGAGACAATGGAAAAACGCTATATCCGAAACCTCGGCGCGCTCTCGGAGGAAGAGTGTTCCCTGCTGCAGAAAAAGACCGTGCTGGTCGCCGGCTGCGGCGGCCTCGGCGGCTATCTGATCGAAATGCTGCTCCGCCTCGGCGTGGGAGAGATCCGCACGGCGGACGGAGACCGCTTCGAGGCCTCCAATCTGAATCGGCAGCTGCTCTCCTCTCCGGCGCTTCTCGGCAGATCGAAGGCGGAAATTGCCGCGGAGCGGGCCGCAGCCGTGAACCCGGATGTCCGTTTTCTGGCCGTTCCGGAATTCATCACGGAGGCAAACGTCATGCGGCTCATCCAGGGCTGCGACGCGGTGCTGGACGCCCTGGACAATATTGCGTCACGGAAGCTGCTGGCAAAAGCCTGTGCGGAGGCGCGGATTCCCCTGATTCACGGGGCAATCTGCGGCTGGAGTGCGCAGGCGGCAGTTGTCCTGCCCGGCGATGGCATGATGGACCGGATTTACCCGAAGGGTGCTGCCCTGAAAAGCAAAGCCTCCCTCTCATTCACGCCGCCCTTCTGCGCCGCGCTGCAGACAGCGCTCTGCGTCCGTCTCCTGACCGGCCGTGAGATCGAGGCGGGGAAGCTCTATGTCGCGGATCTCCTGGACATGGAGATGGAACGCCTGTTCTGAACGAAAGCAACGGGAGAAGCGATGGAAGATCAGATTCGAAAACTGTATGTGGAGGTCTCCTCCCGCTGCAATCTTGCCTGCAAGATGTGCTTTCGCCACAGTTGGATCGGTGAGTGCTTCGGTGATCTCGATCCGGCGGTCTTCGTGCGGGTGATGGACGACCCTGCCCTGTCCGGGACCGAGACCGTTTTCTTCGGCGGCATGGGCGAGCCGCTGGTCCATCCCGCGCTTGCGGACATGGCCGCTCTCGCATCTGCCCGCGGGAAAAAGGTAGAACTGGTCACAAACGGAACGCTGCTGAGCGAAGAAAAAGCCCGGGAGCTTCTGAACGCGGGCATCACGCGCATCTGGGTCTCCATCGACGAGCTGTATGAGAACTACGGCAAAATCCAGATCGGGAGCGATTTCGGCCTGGTTCTGAGCAATCTGGAATCCTTCAATGCGTTACGCCACGGTACGGACGTCCGCCTCGGCATGACGGCGGTCGTCATGCGCGATAATATCGCAAGCCTGCGCCGCATCCGTGAGTTTGCCGAGCGCTTCGAGGCCGACGACCTGAATCTGAGCCACATCATCCCCAATCGCGCCGAGGACATTGAGCAGGCGCTATGGCCCATGTGCGATGTGGCCGCCATCAAGGCGGTCACCGACACGCTCGACTACAGCTGGCGTTTTGAGGGCTTTGATCTCGGCACGGAGATCCCCATGTTCAAGTTTTCACAGTGCTACAGGGATCTTCTGTTTCCGGACGAGGAGAGCCTGCAGGACGCGGAGTTCTTTTCCTGGAAGGGAAAGCTTGCCACCCGCCGCGAAAACTGGTGCCGCTTTATCGAGGAGGAGCACTGCTTCATCCGCTGGGATGGGGATGTTTCGCCCTGCATGGGACTGCTTCACACGTCGGACACCTGGCTGGGTGATCACAAGCGCCGTATCCGGCACTATTCCTTTGGAAATGTGTACGAACAACGCCTCGACGAGATCTGGAACTGCGAGGAATACCGCGCCTTTCGCGATCGCGTGCATGCGTTTCACTTCGCACCCTGTCTGTTCTGCGGCGGCTGCGAGCAGCTTGAGGAGAATGAAAGCGACTGCGTCGGTTCCCTCGCCCCTACCTGCGGCGGCTGTCTCTGGGGGCAGGGTTTCGCGGTCTGCCCGTAGCGCCGTGCCATAGAAAGAATACCGCAGGAGACGCCTTTGTTCTCCTGCGGTTCTGTTTTCTCTCTTGCGTTTTATCCGGATTTGTGTTAACTATACGAACAGAAACACTGCTGTAAAACGGGAAGGGAGCGGCCATGAACTATCTGTTTGCGCCGATGGAAGGAATCACCTACGCGGCCTTTCGCAGCTTTCATCACGATTTCTTTCCGGGCGCTTCGGAATACTTTACGCCCTTTATCGCGCCGGACAGCAGAGGCAGCTTTAAACAGAAATATCTGAAAGAGATGACGGACGGCATTCCCTCCGTTCCGCAGCTGCTGGTGAATCAGGCCGGAGCCTTCAACGCAACGGCGCTGAAGCTCTATGATCTCGGATTCCGGGAAATCAATCTCAATGTCGGCTGCCCGTCCGGCACGGTCTATGCCAAACACAAGGGCGCCGGCATGCTGCGGGATCTGGACTCCCTGTCCCGGACGCTGGACGCCGTCTTTGAGCAGGCTGAGCGCTGCGGCTACCGCATCAGCGTCAAAACGCGGATGGGAGATCACAGCACGGCCGAGTTTCCGGAGATCCTGGCCGTTTATAACCGGTTTCCGCTGTCCAGACTGATCATTCATGCCCGCTGCAGAGATGATTTCTATCAGGGAACTCCGGATGTTCAGGGATTCTGGGAAGCAATGAAATGCAGCAAATCTCCGGTCGTCTACAACGGAGATATCCGCTCAGGCGCTGATTTGAACGAGCTGATGAAAATGGCAGTGCCGGAAGCCGTGATGATCGGCCGCGGCGCTGTTGCGAATCCTGCCCTGTTTCGGGAGCTGACCGGCGGAGAAAAACTGAGGGCAGAGGAACTGCAGGTCTTTCTCGACGGGCTGGCAGAGGTCTGGCTGACCGGCGGACTGAGTCTTCCGTTCACGCTGGAACGGATGAAGACGCTCTGGATCTACATGAAAGATCTCTTCCCGGAGGAGGAAAAGAAGACCAGAGCCATCCTGAAATCAAAAAGCTTTGGGGAATACCGGGCGGCCGTTTCGGAATTGCTCCGGGAAAAAGACATCCTGACATGATGAACGTGAATACCGCAGGAGACGCCTATGTCCTCTTTTAACACACTTAAAGTGACTTTTTATTCGAGCTTGCCGACAAAGCGATAAATGATCTCGATTTCCTGGTCCCGGCCGCCGAACTCGCCTTCGGTGGATTCGTGGATCAGGATCTTTTCTATCAGCGTGTTCAGCATTTCCGCCGTCAGCTCCGTGGGCGCTCCGATCTCCCGGATCAGAGAGATCCACTTCTTCGCGTTCTCCACGGACTCCTGCTTGGCGGAGAGGGCTGCCTGCAGCTCCCGGGTCTTCTTGTCCAGCTCCTCCTGCTCCGCCTGGTACTTCTGTGAGAGCATATTGAAGTTGTATTCCGTGATGCGTTCCTCCGCCCAGTCCTCGTACATCTTCGCAAAGGCGCGGTTGACCTCGGCCTTTCGCTTCTCGGCTTTTTTCAGCTCCGCAGTCTGTTTCTTCGCCGCGGTCTCGCGTTCTTTGTCACCCGTCTTCAGCAGATGCTCGAGAAGCTGGTCTTCTCCCTGCATGGCCTGCCAGGCCCAGTGCTGGATACGGCTTAGGACATAGGTGTACAGGATCTCATAGCGGATATGGTGAGACGTGCAGCTCCCGTGTTTCCCGTAGGCCTTGTATGTCCCGCAGTTGTAGAACCGATAAAGATTACCGTCTCGGCAGATCCCTGTGTAGTGCATGGCCTTTCCGCAGTCCGCGCACTTGAGAAGCCCGGCAAAGATCTGGGGCGTGCCGTTTCGCTGCTTCCTGCGCCGGTTGTCGATCTGTTCCTGGACCCGGTCAAAGACATCTTTTGAGATGATGGGCTCGTGCGTGTTCTCGATCCTGACCCACTTCTCCGGCGGGTTCCGAACGTGCTTTTTGCTCTTGTAGGAGACCTTCGTCTGCTTATAGTGGACGGTGTTCCCAATATAGGTCTCGCTCGTCAGGATCTTCTTGACCTCTTTGATCGACCAGACACCGGGGTAATCGTCCCGACCTTCGTAAAGATGCGAAAAGGTCCCGTATCGCTTGTAGTTCATCCACCCGGGCGTCGGGATACCTTCTTCGGTCAGAACGGACGCGATATGACGGGCGCCCGATCCGTGTACGGCCAGATCGAAGATCTTTTCGACGATCCATCGGGTTTCCTCGTCGATCACGAGAGCGTTGGGCGTTTCCGGACTGCGTTTGTAGCCGAGCGGCGCGTGCGTGAACACGATCTCGCCCGCGAGAAACTTCGCTTTCTGTGCGGCCTTTACCTTTCGCCTGGTGTCTTTGGCGTACCACTCGTTGAACAGATTCTTGAACGGGACAAAATCACTCAGGCCTTTTTCGGTGTCCTCGTTCTCCGCGACGGCGATGTAGCGGATGTGCTTCTCCGGGAACAGGAACTCCAGATAATAATCCATCATCACATGCTCTCGCCCGAAACGTGAGAGGTCTTTCGTGATGATGCAGTTGATCTTCCCGGCCTCCGCATCGTCCATCATGCGCTGGAAGTCCGGACGATCAAAGCTCGTTCCGCTCCATCCGTCGTCCACATACTCGTCCACGACATGAAAGCCGTTCTCTTTTGCAAACTGGCGGAGGATCGTGCGCTGCGTCTCGATGGAAATGCTGTCGCCGTAATTCTCGTCGTCACGGCTGAGTCTCATGTACAGTGCGGTATTGTACAGTTGTTTCAATTCATAAATCCTCCTTCGCGCGAAACAACCCACGCTTACAATACTTCCCGAGGAAAGTATACGATACGCGCGGGAGAGAATCAATTGTGAGATTTGACGATTTAGTGCGTGAAAGTTCAGCTGTCTTTTTTCGCTTCCCGGATGATCAGATCCGTAAGAAGCTCGTTCATGGACGGGCCTTTCTCCGGAAAGCTCTCCGTGATTTTGATCCGGGTATTCCCGCAGCAATAATACTTCGTTCCGTCGTCATCTATCATGTAGAGTGCGGACTCCGCGAGCGTCGGCTCCCGGTCTCCCGGATCGATGAACTCTTCGGGAACGGGCTCGGTTGGCTCGTAACAAGCGCACAAATCGTAGGGATCTTCCTTTTTTCTTTTCGCCATGTGTACCTCTCCTGTCTTTTTTCGATGGGAAGCTTTTTTCTTCCCTCACTATTAACCGCTCTTCCCATATTCTTTTTCCACCGCGCGATTGAAATCGTTAATCGAGATGTCGAGTGTTGTAAGGGTTTTTCTGATTTCCTGCAAAAGAGCATCGTTTATTTCTCCGCCCTCGTTAAGATGCCGTGCGGTCTGATTAAGAATAATTCCAAGCTCATTGATATTCGAATTAATATTCCGAAGTACTTGTGCGATCTCTCTTTCATCGTGAATGATGATCGGGAGTTTTTTGATCGGCTGGTTGAGCAGCACTCGGCGACAAAACTCAGATATGGATAAGCCACTTTTTTCTGCTTTGTAGGAGATCAGTTCGTGCATACCCTCCGTAACGCGAATGAAGATCTTCTTTTCTTTTGCTCCGAACTCTTTCTTTTTTCTTCCCATTTTCTTCTCCTTTTGATTTGCGAAGCGTAATCAAAACTGTGTTTGCTGCAAGCAGACACCGCAACGAATGTTGCCAAAATACACGAGGGATTGGGGAGCGGAATCCCCAACAAGTGCCTTGTCTGAAAAATGATTTTTTCATTTTTGTCTGACAAGGCGAAACTTGCTCTATAATTGTCGGCATCTTTTTGCGTTCAGTTTTTTCAGTTTTTCGCTTCGGACACGATCTTTCTTTGCAAAAGAATAACCCGAACTTTGTCTACAAGGCACTCAACCATTTAAATTCTAGCATATACCTTGTCCCATAAAACGGACTTTGTTGTGATTGAATAACACATCAACTATAAAAAAGACTAGCCCCGAATCCGGAACTAGTCTCTTGCTGGGATCGTTATTCATTGGCATTTTGATCTGCCTTGGAAGAAATGCGATAGTGTATCAACCCTTGTGGCGTTTCAGCAGTCAGGCTCTCTCCCTCTCCAATATATATGTGCCGGTAAGACCCTTCCATCAGGGGAGTACCGTCCAGGAGAAATAGCGTATCCTTCACACACCAGTTTGTCTCGGTTCTCATAGAGGCTACTACATAATTCTCATGCAAAGACAACTCGGAATAAACCTCGGGAAGTATTGTCTCCCCGCTTGTCTTTTTCAAGCCCTTAAGCTTAGTTAAGCCGGAAATTAAATAGCCTTTTTTATAATAATCCAGATGGAAATCAAGTCCGTTCTCCAGCACGGGCGGAATCAGAACGTTTTTATTCCAGTCTATCACTCCGACTTTCCCATCCTTACGGACGTGCAAAAGGCCGTCGACCTCATAAACGTAATCATACTCGTCAAAGAACATCTCTTTGCCGTCATAGTCAAAGTAGCGTTCTTTTCCGGAGATGGATTCACAACTGATCATGTGGTCGTCGTAATCGACACAATCGAACTCGACAGGAATGATCATTTTCCTTTGATCTACAGAGTAAACGCCGACTTCATCACGATAATTCCCGGCCGTGATCAAACGATGATCTTTGTCGTATTCTTTGATATAACCGAATTGTGGTTCAGCGATTATTCTGCCGTCAAAATCCATCAGGCCGTACAACCCGTCTTCTTCTACCTGAAAAACGACGGATTCGCTATCGTAGCCGCAGTACAGCTCCGAGTAGGCGCATGGGATTACTTCGTTTCCGTCAAGGTCGATAACGCCCCAACGCAGTTTCCCGTCAACAAACCGCGCAACTACAGAATGTTCTCCGCCGCCGTTATAGAAGCCAATCGCATACACATACTTTGGCTCGACAATGACGGAGCCCTTTGAATCGACGAATCCCCATTTTCCCGGCCGAACTTCATCAAAATCGTAATAATACCCTGCGTCTGGTCTGTCTCCGCTCCATTCTTCGGCAATAAACGGGCAGCGGTCATGATTGAAGCAATCGATGTCAATCGAGTAATCAAACGGGATTTCCGTGCCGGTTTCTGTAATGAGGAATGATCTGTCTTCTCCATTTACTTTTCTTGTGCCATAGGCACAGCCCTCGGAAAACTCTTCCGCAGTATCATAGACAGGCGGGACAAGCCATGATCCGTCTCTGTTCAGAAAACCGAATTTCCAGCTGGATTCGACACGTACGAGGGGAGCGCCTTTCTTATAATACCCTTCATCAATTGAACAAACTGCGATGTCGCTTGTTCTTTTTCCGTTCTTATCCGTCCAAGGCATGCTCGGGCCAAAGCATTCTTCCGGCCATCCGCGATAGTATCTCACGGTAAAGTGACTTTTAAACTCTTTGAGCGGCAGACGGTATATTGATTGAATACTGATTTCATCATTTTGGTATATGATCGTATCGTCGTATTCGATATTCACCTGGCGATAGCTGCGATAATACAAGTGATGCCTGGGGACAAGGAATCCGTTTTTAAAGCGGATATTTCCCTCGCCGTCTGCTTTTGCAGAAAGAAAAATCTCCGTTGAAAAGTCGTATCCTTCCACTTCGCAAAGCAACGGAACGACAGGCTCATCGAAACTCTTCAAATAATAATTTCGGACTGCTCCGTTCGAATACTCGAGCTGAAGAGTGTAGCCGTGCATTTTTATCGGGTCGAGGCAGCGTACCGCGTTAAGCTTTGGAATAGCATCAAGAAGACTTCCTGAAGAATTGTCTACAGCGTCAACAATCAAGCTCCCGGAGTATTTGCCGACATTGATCTCACAGATCAGGTTTCTGCTGTTGACCGTGACAATCATTTCTTTATCGCCGGAGAGCAGCACACAGGAATAGGTCTCCGTGTCTTTAAATTCTGAATAGCCGATGCTGACCGGGGCGGCATTCAGCAAATCCATTGCGGCAACTATCCCGGAATCCAGAGTTTTCTTTTCCTTGTCTTTTCCCTCCGTAATAAGCACATCCGGCTCAAATACGCATTCATACTCCTGGAGGTTTTTTGTTCCAGACAGAAAAACCAGTTTTCGATAGTAATGTTCCCAACAGGGGTGCATACAAAGAGCGAGAAGACTCTTCTTGTTGACTTCTCTTATCTCGAACAGCGCGTCGTTTTGGCCGGGGCAGTTAGAGCTGCTCAGTCGAAATCCGTTCTTTTTGCCAACTCCATAATAGCTAACATAGACACATACTCGCAGAATAGCTGCTGAATAGCCTCGCTCTTCCCAAAGGCCTGCGATCTGTTTCGCGTAATCAACATCCAAATGGAAATACGGGCCTTCCGCAGGAATCATAAACATGAGATATACAGATTTTTTATTTCCGAATTGAACAATGTACGCGATGTAGTCATCTTCCAGGACGGTATCTAGGAGAAAGACTTCTTCCAAGCATGTGCTGACAGCCCGCTGATCTGCAAATTGCCACATAAGCGGGAGAAGATTTTTCTCCTCTTCGCTACTAAACATGGAATCATGCGGCTTTCTCATTTCAAAAATGGTATTCTTCCCAAAATGAGAAGCCAGCATATCCTTTACAGAATAGTTATAATACTTCATTTGTCGTTTGCCTCCTTGTGCCTCGTGGCGGGACAGAACTCACTGCAATCATGATACTAGTATAGCATAGTGGTTGTCCAATAAAAAGGACTTTACTCTGAAGTGCCTCGTGGTTCTTTCAATCTCGAAGAAACTCGTTTATGTTGCGGCAAAAATGCCTAAGAAAAAAGAAAACAGCAGAGTTTCCACCTATCTGATGGCCTCTGCTGTTTTTGGCATTGAATTAGTTGCTATAGACCGTGGACGACATCTTGATCGAGTATTCTTTTGCGGTCTTTCCAATCTGGCATATAGTTGCTGAGGAAAAAATAAAACTGCTTACTGTGGTTGGGATACAAGAAATGTGTCAACTCATGAAGAACAACATAGTCTATACATGCAATTCGCGCTTTTAGAAGATAAAGATTAAAAACGACCGCACTACGCTTTGCACTGCAGCTTCCCCACATGGTTGCCATCTTGCGAACAAAGACTTTAGGCTTTGGGATACCGTATTTTTCGATGATCGGAAACCAATAGTCAACTCGTTGTTTCAGTATTTCTATTGATTTCTTTTTCCACCATTGCTGAAATAGCTTTTTGAGTCTTTCTTGGTCTGCAATGTCTGTCGAGCAAATGTAAAGGATTTTCCCTTCTTGACACACATAATCTCTCTCGCAGATAGCCACTGAGAATATAAGGTCTTCCCCCAGCATTTGAATTGAGAAGCCGTTCCGGATCTCGTTTGTCGCCGAATAACCGGAAGTACGTTTGAAGTTTTCCAGTTTTGAAGCAATCCAAGTTGCCTTGCTCTCAAGATACTCTTTTGCCCAACTGTCCGGCGCAGATTCAGGAAGAGCGAGCACAATTCGTTGGTTTGGATAAACCTTCAAACGGCTGGTTTTCATTCTTTTCCTATCAAGAGAAACGACAATTTGCTCTCCTGAAGGAAGAAACAGATCAATGTTGTCCATGGTTTAATAGCTCCGCTTTGCGACCATCAGAATTTCATCAATAATGATGTCGATTGTTTCCAGACTCCAATCAAGATGGTGTTCTTCCATGTAGTCGAACAGCAGATCATCAAGACGTTTCTTGATTTCTCGATGGACGATTACATTGTCTCGCCAGTCGCGCTTGGCTTGAGACACAATAATAGCTTTTATTTGCAGCGCAAGCGAACCCATAGCTTCGCTGATTTCGGATTCTGTTTCACCTTGAGATTTCTTCAGTCCCGTGCAGACTGCTCCATAAAATGATTTTGCATCTCCATCGTCGGCAATGTTCTCCGGATACTTAACTGAATTTCTGTTATGCCGAAAATCGTCGGCAATGGTTTCCATGGTCGACAGATACTTTTCGCTGTCACGTTCTGCAAGGTATTCCTGAATAGTTTTGTTGATGCGTTCCATGAACGTCAAGTACATGATAGGATCTTCATAGCGTTTGCTTTCAAGAACTTCAACCTGTCGAGATTGGATTGCCTCCGCTTTAGCTTCATCTGATCCCAACCGCGCAAGCTGCTCTTCCATCTTGTCCTTATTGGAAATGTCGAGCGGCTCAATGATGGTCTTAACGTCTTCAGCATTTACATAGGTGTTTAGCAGCTGACGAATTCCGTCTTCATAGCGAGAGAAGTCAACGCTATCATTGAAGCGAAGAGAAACACTGTCTTTCAACTTCTTGAAAAACAGGTAGTCTCTGCGATACAATTCCGCCTGATCAAAACCAACTGCCTCGAACAGCTCTAAGCTCGAATACAGAAAGTCCAAACGTTTTGCAAAGGACGAGAGGTATTCATAAAACTGTTTGCGGATTTCGTATTCTCTCAGATGTTCCTGCCAGACATTTGCACTGGTTTCATTTCGATCAATGCCTTCGAAAAGGCTCGAAAGCTTTTTGTAAGCATTCTCCAGAGCAACCTTCTCTTCTAAAACCGAGGAAACGGCGGCCTTGATATCTTCCGGCGCATAGTTGTCCATTCCCGACCGAGTATCGTTATAAAGATCCAGCGCTGAATTCAGCTTCTTGAAGATACCAATGTAATCGACAATCAGGCCAAAGTCCTTATTCTCATATACACGATTCACACGTGCGATAGCCTGCAGCAGATTGTGCTCCTGCAGTTTCTTGTCCACATAGAGAACAGAGGCAATTGGTGCATCAAAACCGGTGAGGAGCTTATCTTTTACGATAAGAAGATCGATCCCGCCTTCCGGGTCAACAAACTCTCCCGTCACGGAGTCCTCATATGCATCGTAGTTGTTCTTGTATAACGGATCAATCTCTTTCCGGAAAAAGTCTCCTATCGTTTTCAAAGACTGGGTTGTATTGTCCTCATCGTCCCCCTCTTTGGCTGAGTTCGGAGTGATCACGACAGCGGGATTGATTCCGCCGAGATCTTTCAGCTTATAATACATCTGAACCGCGGCGGCACGGGAAGAACAAGTCAAAATTGCCTTAAAGTGTTTTGGCTTGACATAGCTGAGAAAATGCTCATGAAGGTCAAACGCAATCATGCTCAAACGCTGATCTGTCTGGGCAAGGTTTACGAATCTGCTGTATTTGACTTCCAGGTCTTTTCTCGCATCGTCTGTTAGACCGACTGTAATGTACTTGAGGTGCGCATTGATTTGCTCGCTGGTTACTCTCTGGGGGACTACTCTTCCTTCATAGACGAGAGGTACAGTTACTCGGTCGTCTATGGCATCCTGAAGCGTGTAGCTGTCGATCAAAGGGCCAAATCTTGCATACGTGTCCTTTGCGGAGAGAAGGCCTCTGTCGTCGTTCTGAGGAACCTTTTGCATAAGGGGCGTTCCGGTGAATGCGATTTTGACTGCATTGGGGAGCACATGGGTCATGTAGGTGTTTAGCTTACCGTACTGCGTCCGGTGCCCCTCATCAATAAACAGAAAAATGTTGCTGTCTTCATCGCAGAAACTCTGTTTGATTGCTGCCTCAAATTTGTTGACCAACGCAGTAATCACGGTGTTGCTCTCATCGCGCAGCAGTTCAACAAGCCCCTTTCCGGTCTTTGCTCGGTGGGGGCTCATCTGCGTATGAATAAAGTTGTCCCGGATTTGCTTGTCCAGATTGATTCGGTCAGTCACCATGATAAAACGAGGTCTCTGGATGGGGCTGTCGGGATGCATGCTTTCACGAAGGATCATCTTTGTGAGCATGATCATGGTGAGCGTCTTTCCGCTGCCCTGGGTGTGCCAAAGTACGCCGTTTCTCGTGTTCGCTTCGTCCTTCAGGAGAATTCGATCCATGCATTTCTTGACGGCGAAGAATTGCTTATAGCGGCAGATCTTTTTGATGTTGTTGTCATAGATAATAAAGTTGCGGATGAGGTCCATCAGCCGGTTCGGATGAAGGAGAGACACGAGAGCGCGGTCCTGTTCTTTGATTTGCCCGTCGGGAGAACATTTTCTGCACCAGTCATTCAGCCATTCTTTGTCGTCTTCATGCCAGGATACGAATTGCTTGGAAGGCGTTCCGCAAGTTCCATAAAGCACCTTGTCCGGGTTCATGGCAACAACAAGCTGCGTATAGCGGAATAGCTGGGGAATATAATCCTCTCCCCAGTTTCGGATATTTTGCGTAACGCCTTCCATTACATCTACGTTGGAGCGTTTGCACTCGATCACGACCAGAGGAATCCCATTGACAAGCACGACAATATCCGGACGAGCGAATTTCCCGCTCGGACGCTCGACTTCAAACTCGTCGGTGACCTGCAGGATATTGTTCTCCGGGTGATCAAAGTCGATATAATTGATATCAAAGGACTGCAGCGACCCGCCGGGAATGGATTCTTCCAAGCTCTTTCCTGAACAAATAAGGTCATAAATCTCCTTGTTGGAAGCATACAGGCCTGCAGCGCTGTTTTGATTCAGCGCAGAAATTGCCTTGGAAATCGAGCCGCCCGAAAAACGCCGCAGTTCTGTGCCGACAGTATAGGTCTGCTTCCCCAAAAAAGACTGCAGCTCATCCTCAAAGAGAACCGCTCTGCGCGATCCTCTTTTCCGCTCAGCTTCTCCACGGGGGACAAAGGAGTACCCCAACTGTTCTATGACTTTAAGAGCCCGATCTTGAGACTCGGGGCGTTCATCAAAGATTTGATGGTCTGGCATATGGCTGTCTCCGTTTCTCACGGTTGTTTGTCCGAGTCAGAGCTGCTGTTTTCCTGCCGCGGCAAGGAACGGTAGTATGATTCCATCGCTATATCATTGCTTGTAATATAATCTATAGAATCGTTTTCTCTGTTATATCGGACATAACACTCATGATATCTGTCAACGTCTTTCAGGGACTCAAAGAACTTGTCCACAACACGGTTGAATTGTTCATCTTCTGTATCAATTGGAAGAATCGCGGTTGCTTTTTCAGAAACCAGATGGACCTTGGGAGTGATGTTTTCGTGAATTTCTCCGTGCTGGATTTTGGTAACTATCTTTGTCTTCAAGACAGCGTGGATCTTGCATATTGCAGTTTTGACAACATCAAAAACAGCACTTCCAGCTGCTCCTATCAGGATATCGCGAACAATTGGTGACGATAAAACAATTCTGATCTGAGGGAACAACTCTTCGACCGCCATCATATGCCGAGGTTCGTAGGCATGAATTGCTAAGATTATCTGATCTCTGGCTAAAATCGAATCAATCTCTTGCAACTCATCCTGTGTAAATGCCCCTTCAAGATAGTCAATTGCAACTACATCCTGTGTCTCCAACGATATTTGCTTGATGTTTTGGTTTGTTATTATAATCATGCGCATACCCGTATTTGCCCAGTCAGCAAAAGTTGCATAAGAGCCTTTTCTGTGTCTAGTTGAAGCGCAGCCTTATGTTGATGAATTGTAATAAGCTTGCCAAGCAACTCTAGGAATTCTCCAATTGTTTGTTGCTCTTTGAGGCTTGTCCAAGGAATTTCAATGGTTTTCATTCCATCAACATCTATACTTCTTCCATCTCTAATGCCATAGACATGTGGTTTCAAATCCTTTTTAATAAACTTCGAAGATCTGAAATATGAATAGAAAAATCTTGGATCAATCTCTTTTCCATGGAACACATGATAGGCAGGACTTACAATTCCATTAATCGTGGCTTTTTCTAACCCGCCCTCAAAAGAGCGAAGATGAACAACAAAATCACCCGCTCTCACTATTTTATAATTTGATAAGCTTGCTTTGTCGTAATGAAGTTTCCGTTCGGACTTGTCTCGTCTTATGGTTCCACTGCCTTGGACAATTGTTAACGCAGGCAATTCAGCGTGGCCTTTTTCGGAATACTCTTCAAATATATCGCCAAACCTGCGATGCTCCCATGGCAGAGTGTATTCTTTAAACCGAAGTTCGGGAAACTCATCTTCACTTTCAGGAAACATTTTAGCCACATATGCCGCTCTCAATTTTTCGAGCGATTCTGCTTGTATCAGCTGAAGCTCAACGAGCCTCTCCTGTTCAGCAAGAACCTTTGCTATTCGTCTCTGCTCCTCTATCGGGGGAAGAACACAAGGGATGGGAGAAAAAGAATCCCAATACAGGCGAAGGCGAAAATCAGTTACTCCATATGACTGGCGGTGGAGCATGTTGATCATACGAGGCGTTTTCATGTAATAATCCATGAAAACCGGGTCAACCAGATCATTTGGCGCGGCCACAATATAGGCCGGGCTGACCATACCCTCTGTCCGGACAGAGCCGATAGCTCCCTGCCAGGCACGCATCATATTGAACACAAGGTCCCCTGGCATCGCATGCTTATATTGAGACTTATCCTCAATCCTCTTGACCTTTTTGGGCAGGTCTTCTTCATCGACTGCACCGTCGGACACACCGGAGTGAATAGAGACCATCAAAAGCGGAAGGTTGTCATTTCCAGGCTCATTTCGCTCGGTATAGATTTCCCCAAGTGTGGTTTCAATCCAATCGGCAGGAACGATCCCCAGCGGTGTCCTTTTATAGCCTTCCGGCACTTCTCCGCGTCGGATTTGTTCAATTCTCTGTTTGACATCCAGTGTCATACCGCGACCTCTTCTTTGGAAATGGGTGTTTCTCCAACCGCTTTTGCTGGAGTTGCGTCGCTTAGTTTCGGAACAAGTTTTGCTTTTGCTCTAACATACTCCGACTCGACGACTTCTTTTATTCTGTCTACCGGGTGGACAACCGTTAATCCGCTGTTCTCTTCCTGGATCATTCTGTCTCTTCCGGTCTGTCGGCTATAGAGTACTTCCTTATATGGAATATACGCACTAACGATTCCGATAAGATTTGCGCTTGTATTATACGGAGTACCATCAATCGATATATGTTCTGGGCGACTAACAATAGGCCCGCCTGAGTTGCCGGGGAATGTCTGTGCAT
Organism: Oscillospiraceae bacterium; assembly: GCA_017538965.1. Taxonomy (GTDB): domain Bacteria; phylum Bacillota; class Clostridia; order Oscillospirales; family Oscillospiraceae; genus Limivicinus. The sequence continues at coordinate 68,441 of JAFYHU010000053.1, read as the reverse complement.
CAACCAAGAATTTCGTTGCCTTCTGTGGGTTTTCAAAGGTATCCTCTACGCGTGAAATACAGCCGAGACGACAAATCGGCGCTTTTACAGAATTGTCAACAAGATTCATGGGGAAACCTAACGCATACACCAAACTTCCCTCGTCAACTCCTGTATCTTTCATCTGCTTTAACGAAAGCGCATGATCTGCTAAATCAAAAAAGTTAAGCCGAAGGTGGTTATCTATGATCACGCGGGGAATAATCTGAATTGCTACAATATCAACTTCGGGGTGTTCATGAGCCGAAAAAAGACGCATTCCACTATCATCGATCAATGACATAGGCAAATCTTTCACTCCAGAAGATCCGTCATTGCCAAAGCGAACATATAAGGCCTTCTGGTTGTTAACAACATGCTTATTTGTAATAATGTACACGGTTGATTGGCCCGCATCTGATTCTTCCTTACGCCCGACCAGAAAGCCTGTTCCAACCCAAAATTTTTCGCTGTTAGGCAGACATATGCCTAAAGTAACAACGGCATCCATAAAAAAGGATGGAATGATTGCCATGGTCCTCTCTCCCTTCTATTTCTTAATAGAGAATCGGTATTATTGCTTAATGCGCTTGACTTCTGCCTCTAACGCATCCGCATCTGCGGCTTCAATCAAGCGGCGATTCTGGTCGTATTTCTCATATTCGGCAACGGCCAACGCTTCCGCAACCTCGCGCTTTACAGTTCCAAGATTCATCAGAACCTCTCGGCCGTTGAACTGTAAAAACTGATTCAGCTTCTCTTCCCAGTCCGCCATATGCATAGCATGATGCTGCTTGGCTTGAAGCTCTGCGTAATCCAGATACATGTTGACGATCAGATTCAGCGTGCTGATTTCGTCATGGGTCATGTAGTTTTTCGCTATGGTCACGTCTGTTTTACGCACCTTTGCGCCTTTAAAAGAGGTCAAGCCCATGTTGTCTTTGGTCGCGTCTGCACGAGCGGCAATGATTTCCGGCGCAGTGTGGCCGGTCGCAGCGTACTCAAGCTTGTTTTGAGCGGTTTTGAAAAAGAGCTGTGCCGCAGAGCTCTGGCTGTCGTAGTCAACGGACAGGGCAAAAATGTCTTTGACCTTTTGATAGACTCGCTTTTCGCTTGCGCGAATGTCGCGGATCCTCTCAAGCAGTTCGTCAAAGTAATCTGCTCCGAATTCTCGCGGATTGCGCAGACGTTCATCGTTCAGCACAAAGCCCTTTCTCATGAACTCGGTAAGCACACCGCTTGCCCACCTGCGGAAATGAACACCAACATTGCTGCGCACTCGGTAGCCGACAGCAAGAATCATATCGAGATTGTAGAATTTCCGAGCGCGATGAACTTCTCTCCCGCCCTCAAGTTGAACTTGTAAGTAATCCTTACAAGTTGAATCCTCGCTCAATTCATGATCTTCATATATGTTCTTTATGTGAGTGGTAATATTCTGCGGAGTGGTCTGGTAAAGCTCTGCCATGGTGCGCTGAGTCATCCAAATCGTATCTTCTGCAAAATAGACATCTACTTTGGTGTCGCCCTTCTCGTTCTGGTAAATGAGGATTTTTCCGGTATTTGCAAGTTCGTTGCTCATAAGCCCAGCTCCTCCAGATACTTGGCAAGTTTTGCCTCAACTTCCGCTATTTCTGCTTCGATACTGGCTATGTTCTGCTTGACTTCGTCAATATCAATTATCTCTTCTTCCTCAAAAGTGTCTACATAGCGAGGGATATTCAGATTATAATCGTTTTGCCGAATTTCTTCCCGAGATGCAAGATAGCTGTATTTATCGACGAATGCTTCGCGGGCGCGATAGGTGCTGACAATGTGTTCGATATCGCGTTCACGCAGAACGTTCTGGTTTTTGCCCTTCTCATAATTGCCCTCACCGGAAGCGTCTATAAACAAGACGTCATCCGACGTGCGGTTTCTTTTGAAAATAAGGATGCAAGCCGGAATACTTGCCCCATAGAACAAGTTCTCGGGGAGACCAATCACTGCGTCAAGCAGGTTCTCCTCGACTATGCGTTGCCGGAGCCTTCCCTCTGCCCCGCCGCGGAAGAGTACGCCATGAGGCGCGACCGCAGCTACGCGGCCATTTACAGACATGCTGGCAATCATATGCAGCAAGAACGCCCAGTCACCTTTACTGGCCGGGGGTACGCCCCAGTCGAAGCGGTGGAACTTATCAAGGGATGCCTCCATCTTAAATTCTTTTTTCCCCTTTCCCGCGGCTTCTCCGCCGGGATTAAAGCCTGATGCCCATTTGTCCTTGGAGAAGGGCATGTTGGCTACAATGGCATCAAATTGAAGGAGATTTCCATCCGCATCTTTGAAAATGGGGTTTGCCAAGGTGTCACCCCACGCGATCTTCGCATCGCGGATCTCGTGGATATACATATTCATTTTAGCCATGGCGACAGAAGAGCCGTTTACTTCCTGCCCATAGATGGCGATGTCTTTGATATTTCCGTGCTTTGCCGCCTTAATCAAGAGAGAGCCGGAACCGCAAGTCGGATCGTATACTCGCTCGCCAGGTTTAACGTCGACTATACGAGCCATAATTTCCGAAACAGCTGCCGGTGTATAGAAGGAGCCGGCCTTTTTCCCTGCCATGCTGGCAAACTGACCGATCATGTACTCATATGCATCGCCGATAACATCCGCAGGGATCTGCCCTTCCTTGACCTCGATGTGCGACGGCTGCATATCAAGAGTACTGAAATCCTCCAAAAGATCGCGGAGAATGGCGTTTTTGTGCTCGCGCGTTCCCAGTGCGTTTTCGCTATTGTAGTCAACAGCACTCAACACACCGGCAAGCTGCTGGTTGTTATCCGCCTCGATCTGGCGCATGGCGGCATTGATCAGCTGGCCAATATCATTGGAAAAACGGCGCTCATACAAGGATTCGAAGGAGCACGCTTCTGCAACGGTAAAAGGAAGATACCTTTTCTGCCGTTCCAAGCGGATGCCCTCATACTTCTGCTTGAGTTTATCAACTTCCTCGTTATACGAGTCGCTGAGGTACTTCACAAACATGATGGGAAGGACGTAGTCTTTATAGTTTGCTGCGTCGATGGTATCCCGAAGTGTGTCTGCTCCGCGCATCAGCGCGTTTTCTATATCTTTTCTTGTCGTTTTCCCGCTCATTGTTTGTTTCCTCCCACGATGCGTTCTATAACATATTCTGTATGGAGTCTTTCTTGAAGAACCAGCTCTTGATATAACGCTTCACGCTTACGAGACAGGGCATCAATTTCTGCAATCTGCTGCTGAATCTGCAGCGGTGGCAATTCAATCTCCAAATCCAGCAGAGACTTTACTTTAATTGTTCTTTGCGCTGTACCGTGCTCCGCCGCCTGGAGAGAATCCAGCACGCTTCGCTGCGAGAGATACCATCTTAGATAGGCTGGACTCAAGACGCTGAGGTCTTTTATTCGGATAGCCGCCAGCTGAGAAGGGATCAAAAAGCCAGACTGTTCATTGTGTATCAAAACCGGATTGATTGGCGTACAAAGCCGGACGATAACATCATCTGCTGTTGTGAAAAGCTCTGGATCCAGTTTTTCTCGCGAGCAGTATTGCTCCATCTCTGACGCTTGGAGTGTTCCGGCCTCCGAAAGAGCGCGTAGTGTAAGTCTCTGATAAGGGATCGAATTGGGGCTGTCGGGAGGCGCTTCTTTTCGGCTGAGGACGACTCCGCTATGAATCTCTGCAAGCTCAAATAATTTGTAGTTCATGGTACACCTCAAAAAAAGGGAATCAGCCCGCCCGCATAACGGGCGGGCTGACGTGCGCTCAGGACGTGTGAATCTCAGGACAGCAGAAGTAGCAGCCATCGACGTGCGTGAAAAATTTGCGGGCTTCGCGCAAAGCGCTTGTCGAACTGACGAAATCGCCCAGGTAAAGCCTGTTGCTCGCATTGGGGAGCCAACTACAGGTGGCTCTGTGGACTTCGTGGTCGCCGTTTGACTGGGGGATGGTGTGGACATAGAATTTCACGGGCGCGTCCTCCTTTCAAAAAGGGTACAAGCCCGCGTTGACAAACGGCCGGATTTTTGGTATCCTGCAAGTGTGAACAGCATATGTACACGCGGGGGCTCTCGGAAGGTAGTTGGCGCTGCCTTTCGGGAGCTTCTCTTGTTCGTCTCTATATATAGCACATCTCGGCTCAATTGTCAATGGTTTCCGCTGTCACATTTGAATGTGACTGTATAAATGCGCTATATAGAAATCTCGGGCGACAGACTGCCGTCGCCCGAGTCAACAGATTATCGTAAGCGTGGGTTTTAGTTTTTCGCTTTAACTGTATTAAACCCTCCTGCGGTATTCTCCTGCCCGGCGCTTTCTTTCGCTCTGCTGCCGTGTGCCCCCGGCTTCCGGGTTCATGCTTTTCTCGCCCGGATCATGAACAGCGGGGTCGACGCGAAATTGAGTTTCTCCTCCTCTGACCAGACGCGCTGCCATACGCTCTCGTCGGCTTCCGCGGAAAGACCGAGTTCCGAGAGCAGATGCAAATCCCAATCCGGTCGGCGGGCGCCGGAAAGCGGGACTCGGCGGGCAATGTCCTCCATCACGTCGAAATTCTCCCCGATGTTCTGGTCTCCGACCCCCTGTTCGGCGCTGTTGCGCCGGTCCCGTTCATAGGCGGCCTGAGCTTTGTGGTCAAACAGATAGGCGTACCAGTTGGCATCGTAGTTCAGCAGCAGGCCGCCCGGTTTCAGCACGCGCACCCATTCGGCATAGGCCCGGTCGGGGTGCGGCAGGTTCCAGGTCAGATTGCGGCTGATCACCGCATCAAAACACGCCTCCGCGAACGTCAGCTCCTCGGCATTCATTTCCAGAAACCGGATCTCGCCGGCCAGTGCGCCGGCGTTCTCTTTTGCCTCCGCGAGCATGGCGGGCGTCAGGTCTATCGCGGTTACATCGCAGCCCAGCTCCCGCAGCAGAATCGCGAAAAAGCCCGGACCGGTGCCCGCCTCGAGCACGCGCAGCTCCGCAAAGGCGCGGTCGGGAAACTGCCGCGCAAGCTCGGCTTGCAGACAGTCTTTCCACTTCTGCCTCTGCGCGGACCTGAGCTCCAGTCTGTTTACCTCCGAATACCCGGAGGCGCGCCCGGACCAGTATTCTCTGTTTTCCTCAAGGATCGTCTGCTGTGACACCCTCGTTCACCATCGAGCCTTTCTCATGATGTAAAAAGAGAAGCTTTGACTTATGCTATAAAGGATAACATGGATACCGGAAACTTCACAAGCCCTCAGAAAGGAATTCGTCAACAGGCTATGAAAGTATACTTGACGTTCTCATATTCAAATGATATAATTTAATCGAAATTTAAACTAAAAATTCGTTTATATTATATCGTATGGTGATACAGTATGTACACAGCGTTTGTTCAAGCATATATGGAAAAGAGAGTGCAGGGTGATCCCATCTATACGGAGGAAATAGCAGAGGCTCTTGCAAAAGAAAGCGAACTTGAGAAGAAGCAAGCCGCTGCTGCTGTGGCTGTCGCGGTCAAACGCATCATGGATAGAGGAATGCTGCCGGAATTGCGATGCTATCAGAAGGGCATCTACTATCGGGCAGCCGATACTCCATTTGGTGAACTTGGCATTAACAAGGAAAAGCTGATCGCCAACAAGTATCTTCTGCCGGATAAAGGCTATGAGACCGGTCTACGCCTTCTTCATCACATGGGATTGACCACGCAGATACCGACAGAGCATTTGCTCGCCACCAATGCGGCACGGGATTGTGTCCGCCATGACGAAAAGCTCGGCGTATCCATCTGCCCGCCTAAGGCTCCGGTCTGTGCCGAAAACAAAGCCTATCTGCAAACGCTGGATGCTCTTGATCTTCTTGACAAAGCACCAGTCGATGCGGAGGATCCCTATGCGATTCTTGCAGATCATATCCGACAAAACGGGCTGCAATATGAGAACCTGCTTTATTATGCAGACAAGTATTATAATCGGAAGACGATCATTCAGCTTGCCCATACGGCAGGCCGAAAGGAGAATCGATTTTGAAACTGCATGAAGATAAAAACGCGTTCCGGGTGCTTCTGGAACAGATACATGCGCGCACAGGTTATCGCCGTCAGGAATGCCTACACTGTTATGCAGGCGCAGTATGTGCTGCGCCCGGAGGACAGGATCGACTATAACGCAGCGATGAACGCTCTTTCCAAAATCAAGGGGAAGCTTGAGAAAAACAGAGCCTGGGTGCAATATAAGCCGAGTACAGAGCTCATGCTCCGTTTCAAGGTGGAAGAAGCGAATCGTACCAATCAGGCTCCAGAGAAGATCCAGAAGCGCGACGTCCACGAACAATAAGAAAGCGGATACCACATCGGGCCGGGAATGATGCCACGTTAGTATCTTTCCCGGCCTTTTTGATGACAAAAGCCAAACAAGAAACGCGCCGATACCACTTGCCCAAGCTGAATTCAATCATGTCATTCGTGTCCGGTTCTGTTCATCATAAAGTGATTTGGATTCTTTCTCATTCTCTTCTCTCCCGCAACAGAAATCGGGCGTATCTTATGATATTTCGCGGGTGAAGCTTGAAACACAGCGAAAAAACTCCGTTTTCCGTTTCCAGCCGGGGATCAGATGCGCATATCCAGAACAGCGCTCACATAATCGAGCCAGGATTTGTCACAGCGCTTTTCCTTTGCCATGCTCAGATATTTCCTCGCAGCTGCGCGATCGCCGAGTTTCCCTACGCATTGGGCATAGTTGGCGTAGGTGATCGCAATATCGCCGGTCGAGGCCGACATGGGATTCTCCCCGATCAGCGCGAGGGCTTTGTCAAGCAGCGGCTTTGCCTCGGCGGCCATGTCCTGCTTCAGATACAGGATCGCCTGATTGAGATAGACGATCGGATAATCGGGATTGGCCTTTTCCGCCTTCCCGTAGTATTCCATCGCCTCCCGCAGGAGGCCGAGACTCGCACAGGCACGCCCCAGCCTCAGCAGCAGTCTGCTGTTCTCGGGCGCCAGCTCCAGCCCTTTGGTCAGGGTGCTGAGCTCCGCCTGATAATCGTCCTTGGCCGAATAGTTCTCCGCTTCCGCAAACAGAGCCAGAAGCTTTGCGTTCTTCTCTTCCGGACTCAGGACATCGTCCGGCTCCTCCGTAAAGAATCGGCTTCCGCAGTGCTCGCAGAGATATTCACCCTTTCCGATTCTTTTCAGATTGCCGCTTCCGCAGGAAGCACATGCCACGGCGCGCATCCCATTTCCGGCTGGCTTTTCCTTCTCCTCCACCCTGATCACGGCGGCCTTCGCGCCGCAGGCCGGGCAGAACACTCCGTTTTCCGGTATTCTTGTCCCGCAATAGATACAGAACATTTCTTTCCTCCTCTGCTGTTTCCCCGAGTGCTCGCTCAGGCTCATTGAGCTTTTTTCAAAGGTATTCTGCTTTTATGGCAAACTGACTTTCCGAGATGGTACTCATTGTGCAGATTTGATTCCTGCCGTCCGGAGGATCCTGTCTTCGATCTCAGACGCTTTCGGATATCCGGCTGCCAAAAGCTCCTCTGTGGAAGCATGAAGAGCAGCCCGGAATCGGTCAGCCATAGCATCGAACCGATTCATGGCCATTCTCTCGCCAAGGCCCACTTCCCGTGCGGCCAGCCGGAAACAGTCTCTGCACAAATCATCTAACGATAAAGTGCCGCCAATGCCGAATGCCATATTCCTGGTGCTCTGCTCGTAAATAACTGTGCTCACAATGTCGTAGGCCGGGGCAAGTCGAATCTGTTTCAAGTCCTTTCCGTACAGCAGAGAAAAGTTTTTGATGTGAGCATCGGTATTTCCGATCAGATAATCAAAAACGACGATATCCCACAGTTTCAATTGATCCGAAACAGGGTCGGCCGAATGCTTTCTGATGATCTCAAACATGCCTTCCAGATATCCGTTGGGCACTCTCTCATATTTAGCAGCTGCCGGTATACCCATTGCCTGGGCAAAATCTTCCTGATGGAGACGGTATGGCCTTGCCATTCCATCGATATACGAAACGCCTGAATCAAACCGTCTGTCGTATCGCTGTGTAGCAAAGAGAACCTCGTGTTCTTTGCCCGTTCCCGTGTTGATGATAAAACACTCCGGTATATTAAGCCCGCAGCGCGCGGCAGTCATCAGCGACAGCTTTTCATTGGTTACGATTGCCTCAAGCCGCACATGGCTCTGCTTGACAATGTGTGTGCTTGGAGCTGTTCCATGAGGCAGATACCAGGCTCCGGACCGGGTATCATAATACAACCCGACTTTGCCGGATGCCCCGGTAAGAGAGAGGTGTGATTTGGCAACCAGTTCTGCCGACTTTAACACACCTTCGGCTGCCAGCTCCCGCACCTCTGTCTCGGTAATCCGCTCATAGGAAGCACCTGTCGTTTCACCGTCTTCTGTGATGCAAACTGCACCCAGGCACTCTCGTCCCAACTCGTGAAGGATGGACAGATAATCTCCCTCATCGATGTTCATCCACTGTGCAACCGTGCGGCGGGTAAAGCCTTCCGGCAGGAGTCCCTCAAAAAAACCGGCAGTTTGACCGGCAGTAAAGGCATCTTCCTGCAGGGGCAGGCTTATGGAAATGGGCGTTCCGGACTCTTCCCGGTACGCATCGAGATACCGAAACCGGGCATCGGATGTGGTTTCCCCGACTATCGTTCCAACGGGAATGAGTTTTCCGTTCTTTTCCACGCTCACATGCAGTTCTTTCATGGGTCAGCTCCTCGGAGTCAGAGAACAGTCAAGGCCAAGGAGATTGGCCAGATAGATCGCTTTTCCCAATTCCGCAGTACTTTTTCCGTTTTCCAGATCAGAGATAAAGGTCACGCTGAGTCCGCAGAACTCGGACAGGAAGGCCTGTGTATATCCCAGATCCTTGCGTCTCCGGCGCAGAGCTTCACCGAAATCCTTCGCGTCTGTTATCACAAAACCGCCTCCGATTATGCCGTTCGGCTAAATTATCTTCATCTGCAACCTTATTATGCCGCTCGGCTAATTTCTTTCATTGTCATTATATTCTATGCCGCTCGGCTAAGTCAAGCAATAGTTTTTCCAGTTGACTTTGAAAAACTTTCCTGTTTCTTTAACTTTTTCGGCTTCTGACCAGATGGAAAAGGAGATTGCCCGAAGAAAAAACAGATCCGACCCTGTCTTCAGCCCGGAAGATACGGTTCGGATTTGTTTGTTATGGAAAGACAGCCATATTTTGCCGCTCGGCTAAGTCACCACGCGTCTGCCAGCAAAAAATCCTCAAGGTACACTATGCGGACGCCGTTTTCATTTCCTGTCGCAAGGCGATCAAGCGTGACCACATATTTCGGATAGTTGTCCGGGATCTCCAGCAGATTGTCTGTCTCGCGGGTGGAATCCTCCGGGATGGTCACGCACGCCTGAACATAGATCCGCTCACCGCGCTTTTCAGCCACGAAATCGATCTCCTTGCTGCCGAGCTTGCCGATATAGACCTCATAGCCACGGCGGCGCATTTCCAGATAAATAATGTTTTCCAGCGCAGCCGCACGCATCCGGCCATTGTAGCCGCAGAGCGCATACTTCAAAGACACATCGGCCAGATAGTATTTCTCCTGTGTTTTCAGGATTGCCTTGCCCTGCAGATCATAGCGCTTGCAAGGATAAATGACAAAGGCCTGTTCCAGCCAGCGCAGGTAATTATAGATGGTCTCTACCGAGACCGTTCGGTGTTCGCTCTTTAAAAATGTGCTGATGGAGTTAGCCGAGAAGGTCTTGCCCATATTCTCGATCACAAAACGAACGATCCGGTCAAACAGATCCTGCCTGGAGATGCGGTGCCGCTTTACAATATCGCGGGATACGACGGTATGATAGATGCCCTCCACGATCTGATACGCGGTCTGGTCATCGTATTCACCCAGCGCTACCAGCGGAAACCCGCCCATACGGATATAGCTTTCAAGAAGTTCTGCCTGGCTGCGGCCACTGTTTTGCCTGAAGTCCAGATACTCCCGGAAGGAAAGTGTATAGACAGAGATCGACACATAGCGGCCGGTGAGATAAGTGGATATCTCGCTGCTCATCAGTTTGGAGTTGGAGCCGGTCACATAGATGTCCACATCCGCGCTCTCCAGCAAGCCGTTGACTACCTTTTCCCAGCCCTTGATCTCCTGCACCTCGTCCAGCAGCAAATAACAGCGGCCTTTTGGGGCAATTGCGGCTTTCAGGTCCTCATACATAGTACGCTGATCGAAGTCTTCAAGCTCCATATCCGTATAGCGCCGGGAAATAATGTTATCTCCTGCGATGCCTTTTTCCAGCAACTCATCATGCAGCATCAAAAAGATCGTGGATTTTCCGCAGCGGCGTATGCCGGTCAGAATTTTTACCAATGGCACGTCAATGAACGGTCGGATCGCTTTCAGATAATCCGGTCGAAGAATCATTGTCCCACCTCCCATCCTCATACTACCAAAAAACTTTGTCGAAATCAACAGTTTTTCCAGTTTACTTTGAAAAACTTTCTTGTTTCTTCAACTTTTTCGGCTTCCGACCAGATGGAAAAGGAGATTGCCCGAAGAAAAACAGATCCGAACCTGTCTTCAGCCCGGAAGATACGGTTCGGATCTGTTTGTTATGGTGCCGGCGGCCCGACTCGAACGGGTACGCAGTTGCCTGCAAGGGATTTTAAGTCCCTGGTGTCTACCATTCCACCACGCCGGCATGAGGTCGGAGAGGAACGCTGTCAATGTACCATTTTCCGGGGAAAGTGTCAAGCAAAAGCCGCAATTCCTCTGTTTCCCCTTGTGTCCGACGGGCGGATATGATAGGATGAACCCGGTAAAAAATCCGTTCAGGGGGAATCATGATGGAACAGAAGAATCCGAAGGGGAAAAGCCTCTCTCCGCTGGTCAGCGAGAAGTCCAAGGTCGTATGCGTGGGGCTGAACTATCGCAGCCATGCCGAGCATGCCGGCTTCCCGATCCCGCAGGCACCGGCAATTTTCTGCAAGTTTTCCAATGCGCTCGCCTTCGACGGCGACGCGGTGGAGCTCCCGCCCTGGGAGCACAGCTACGACTATGAGGCAGAGCTCGTCATCGTCATGGGCAAAACCGCCTGGGGCGTCCCGGCGGACGAGGCAATGGACTGCGTCTGCGGCTTCACCTGCGGCAACGATCTGAGCTGCCGGGACAGCCAGATGCGCAGCGGCCAGTGGCTGATCGGCAAGACCATGCCCGGCTTTGCCCCGGTCGGCCCGGTCATTGTCCCCAGAGAGGACTTCGACCTCTCGCGGCCGCACTTTGTCCGCAGCTACGTCAACGGCGAGCTCCGCCAGGACGGCAGCAGCGCGGATCTGATCTTTGACTGCGCCGAGATCGTCAGCTATGTGTCGAAATATGTCCGGCTGGAGCCAGGCGACCTGATTTTCACCGGGACGCCCAGCGGCACCGCACTCGAATTCAAGGACGATCTGCACTGGCTGAAGCCGGGAGATGTCGTCGAGATCGAAATCGAAGGAATCGGAACGCTGAGGAACACGATGAAGTAAGAGCGGACGGGCCTCCCGTTCGAAGCGGACCGCATTTGCGCGGAGAATCACGGTGCAGGGAAATCAGTTGTCAAACGGCGGGGAAAATGCTATAATAATTTGTTGTCGTTTGATTCTGACGCGGTAAGGAGGAAGCGGTTTGGTATTCAGTTCTGCCATTTTTCTGTTCTGCTTTCTCCCTGCGGTTTTTCTGCTTTCCCGCCTGCCCTTCGGGCGGCGCTGGGAGAACGCGCTGCTGGCCTGCGCCAGCCTCGTGTTCTATGCTTTCGGGAACCTGCACTATGTTCCGCTGTTTCTGCTCTCCGTCCTGCTCAACTATGTCACGGGGCTGCTGCTCGGCGGCCGTCTGCAGCATTCGAAACCGCTCATTGCGCTGAACATTCTGCTGAATCTCGGCATTCTCTGCGTCTTCAAGTATACGGATTTTCTGATCGGCAACGTCAACGTCCTCTTCGGCCTTACGCTCAAGCCCGTCGGGCTGATCCTGCCGATCGGCATTTCCTTTTATACCTTTCAGGGGCTCAGCTATACGATCGACGTCTACCGGAAGCCCGAGGAGCACAGCCGGAGCTTTCTGAAGCTGCTGCTCTACATTTCGTTCTTCCCGCAGCTGATCGCGGGCCCCATCGTCCGCTGGGGCGACATCTCCCGGCAGATCGACGAACGCGTCTGCACGCCCGAAAAGACCTCGGCCGGCATCCGCCGCTTTCTCGTCGGTCTCGGCAAGAAGCTCCTGCTGGCCGATACGGCCGCCGTCGTGGCGGACGCGGTTTTCTCCGCCGCCGTGCCGGACGCCCGCCTTGCCTGGCTGGGCGGCATCTGCTACAGTCTGCAGATCTATTTCGATTTCTCCGGCTACAGCGATATGGCGATCGGCATGGGGAAAATGTTCGGCTTCTCGATCCGGGAAAACTTTCTCTTCCCCTATACGGCCGTCTCCATCCGCGACTTCTGGCGGAAGTGGCATATCTCGCTGTCCACCTGGTTTCGCGAGTATCTCTACATTCCGCTTGGCGGCAGCCGCTGCAGCCGCGCCCGCGCGGCGCTGAACCGGCTGATCGTCTTCTTCTGCACCGGTCTCTGGCACGGCGCCAACTGGACCTTTGTCCTCTGGGGCCTCGGCCACGGGCTGCTGTCCAGTCTCGAGGGCAGCGGCATTCTTCCCGTGGAGCGTCTGCAGAAGAGCGCACCCGGCCGGCTTCTCTGCCGCGTCTATACCCTGCTTTCGGTCATGCTGCTCTTCACGCTCTTCCGGGCCGACACGGTCGCGCAGGGCTTTCGGATGATCGCGGCGATGTTCTGTTTCCGGGCGCTCCCCGAAGGGACGCTTCTGCTGGCGAAGCTCTCCGCCCCGGCCCTTGCCGCGGTTCTCTGTCCGGCGCTCGTGCTGGCGCTGGGTCCGCTGGGCAGTCGTCTTCACGCCTTCCTGACGGAGGAGCGCGAAAAGGAGCTTCTGCCGGATCTCTGCTGTCTGCTGCTGCTGGTGCTCAGCGTGATGTCGCTGGCACAGAGCGGTTTCCATCCTTTTATCTATTTCCAGTTCTGATGCCATGAAGAAACAACATCTTTCCGTCTGGATGGCCGGCATCTTTCTGCTGCTGTGCCTGATCCCCTCCGTCGGCATGCTGCTGACCGGTCCCTCGCCGCTGCTGGCGAACGAGATCGCGCCGCGCACGCCGTCGCTCACTGCCCCGGACGGCAGTCTGAACGAAAACGTCCTGAATGAGATCACCGACTATGTCGGCACCCGCTTTGCCCTGCGGCCGGCGCTGGTTTCGGCGCGCTCGTTTCTGTTTGAAAAGCTGTTTCACAGCTCCGCCGAAGAACAGGTTCTGCTCGGGCGGGACGGTCAGTTTTATTATACCTCGACGCTGGACGACTACTGCGGCGTCTCCCTGTCGGAGAGCGAGCTTGCCGCCATCGCCGCGAATCTCAAAGCCATTGAGAATGCCGTCGAGGAAAACGGCGGCCGCTTCCTGTTCACGGTCGCGCCGAACAAGAACACGCTGATCCCCGGCGGCATGCCGGATCGCTTCCCGGCGGGACACGATCATTCGAATCTCGCTCAGCTGGTGCCGCTGCTGCAGGCGGAGGGCGTCCCCTACGTCGACCTGCAGGCCGTGCTCGCGGACGATCCCACGCTTTATTATAAAACCGACTCACACTGGACCGCCGAAGGCGCGGCGCTCGCGGCGGACACGCTGCTGCAGGCGCTGGGCCGCGAGAACCGTTACGGCGACGGCCCCTTCCGGGAAGAGGGCATGCATGTCGGCGATCTGTATCAGATGCTGTACCCTCTCGGAAAAGGCCGCGAGACCGAGCTTGTCTATGCCCCCGGGCTGAACTATGAGACGGCATCCGACCCGCGCGGCGGCAACGCCATCACGATCCGCACTTCTTCCGCGGACGGGCAGGGCAGCCTTTACTGTCTGCGCGACTCCTTCGGCATCGCGCTCTATCCCTATCTGGCCGAGGCCTTCGCCGAGGCCGTTTTCTCGCGATCGGCGGACTATTCCCCCGAGGCCTTCTCGGCGCTTTCGGCGGACGTAGTCATTCTCGAGATCGTGGAAAGAAATCTTTCCTCACTGCTTCCGGACGGAGGGACGGCATGACGGAAGACCGTAAAAAACAGCATCTCGAAACCCAGGCCCGCTACTCCCGCTCCCGTCCGGAGCGCCGGCCGGCAAAGCCCGGCTTCCGTCCCGACCGCAGCGAAGCGGAAGCGGCGCCTCCTTCTCCGCCGGAGACGCCGAAAAGAACGAAAAAGCCGATTCGCCTGGACCTGATTGCTCTTGCGATCATCGCCCTTCTGCTGGCGGGCGCGCTTGTCCTTATCCTGCGGAATACGGCCGGAATGTCCCGGGATCTGGATTCCGTCCGGCAGACCTCCGCCCTTCTGGACGAGAAGACAGCACCGGTTTCCTGTGAGGTCCGCTATCTGGTGCCGAAGCAGGAAGACATCGTCGAGACCGTTCCCTACGGAGGCACGGTCACGCTGCACGCCCCCGTCGAACTGGACGGTTACACCTTCCTCGGCTGGGCGCGCCCGGACGGCAGCACGGAAGACCGCGAAAGCTTTTCCGTCTGTGACGATACGGTCTACACGGCGCGGTACGCCCTGACCTTTGAAACGGAAAAACACCTCCCCTATCTCTCTGCGGATGAGGACGGCGTTGTGGACGTCAATGCCGATGTAACCGTGCGCGAGGCGGTCAGCACGCTCTACCGGCTGCTGGACATCGACCTGGTGGGAAGCGGCGAGTTTCTGGACGTTCCGGAGGACGACAGCTGCCGCAAGGCGGCCGCCACGCTGAAGGACCTGGGTGTTCTGGAGGGCAGTTTTCTCTACCCCGACGACAATCTGACCCGCTATGAGCTGCTGCGCATGCTCTGCTGCTTCTACCCCGCATCCGACGCCTCCCTCAGCTTCCGGGATCTGCAGCCGGACGACGAGTTCTACCCGGTCTTCCGCACGGCCGCCGACCGCGGCTGGATCGAGGCCGGGCCCGACATCGACGCCGATCCTTCCGGCACGGTCTGCCGCGGCGAGCTGGCCCGGATTCTGAACCGCGTCCTCGACCGCAGCCTCGAGCAGCTGCCGAAGGCATCCGCCGTCGGCATGATTCTGGACGTTCCGCCGTCCAACCCCTGGTATGCCGATGTCGCCGAGGCGCTGATCCCTCACGACTATGTCCGCGAAGACGGCGTCGAGATCTGGACCCGCAGCGAGCCGCTTCCGCGTCATGCGCCGGGGCAGTTCTTTGCGGGGGTCCGCATGCATCTGATTCTGCCCAACGGCGTCCCCGCCGTTAACACCGTCGTGGAAGGCCAGCGTTATAACGCCAGCGGCGAGATGACCAGCGGCGACGACGAACTCGACCGGCTGCTGTGGGCCTATCTCGAGGAGACCGTCGATCCCGGGTCCATGACGCAGGAAGAGATGCTGCGCGCCGTTTACGACCGGCTCTGGCGGGATTACAGCTGGCAGGAAGGCTGGGTCTATGCGCTCGGGGCCGAAGGCTGGGAGATTCCGGAGGCAAAGCGGATGCTTCTGAACGGCTGCGGCAATTCCTACGCCTATGCCGCGACCTTCTATGAGCTGGCCACCTTCCTCGGCTATTCGCCGGATCTGATCAGCGGCATGATCTACGGCACCCAGACGGAATTCGAATCGCCCGACGGCAGCCGCGTGGAAGCGCGCAAAGGCTTCCTGCCGCACGCCTGGGTCGAGATCACCGACATGGGCATCCCCTTCATCTACGACGCCGAGCGCGACGCCCGTTCGGACGGTGCGCGCATGATGTTCCGCCGCTCCGGCGATATCCGCTGGCAGACCGGTTACCGCACCTGGGAATAACGATAATCAGTTCTTCTTAGGCTTCCCCTTTGGGGAAGCTGTCAGCAAAGCTGACTGAAGAGGTCCCCGCCGCAGCGGAACTATCAATCACCAACGATTCACTCTTTTGGATTAGGAAGTGTCTATCATGAAAGAAAAATGGATTTCCGTCATTCTCTGCCTTCTCTGCGCGCTGCTGCTGATCGGCTGCGGGAGCACGGCCGCGCCCGCGCCCTCCGCCGAACCGGCGCCCTCCCCCGAGCCCGCGGTCTCCGCCGTTCCCGAACCGGCGCCTTCCGCGGCTCCTTCGGCCGCCCTGCCGGACGAGGCGCTGAAGCCGGATGTGACGGAAGCCCCGACCCCGGAGGAAGAGGCGCTGGCGCTCATGAAGAGCTTTGAGGGCAAGGACCTTTCCGAGCTGGTCGCCGCCGTCGGCGAGCCGCTTTCGTCCACCTATGTTCCCAGCTGTCTGGGTTCCGGCCAGGACGGGGAACTCAAATTTGACGGCTTTACCGTCATCACCTACCGCGAAGGCAGCGCCGAGACCGTCACCTATGTCGAAGCTGCCGACTGAGTCCGCCGCCCACCGGGACAGGCAGGCGCGCGCGCTCAGAAACCGCCTGACGCCGGCACACCCGCCGAAGCATCCGGCCCGCCCGCCGAAGTCCGAGGGCAAACCGGCCGCTGCCGCGGTTTCCGTACCGGAGGCGCCTGAAGCAGCGGAGCTGCCCGAGGGTCCGGCCGCTTCGAAGAAGCAGAACCGCGCCCTTCGCCGGCTGCTCATTTTCGGGCTGCTGGCCCTGCTGCTGGCGGTGCTGCTGGTTCTGATGCGGAGTCTGACGCTGAAGCAGACGCTGGAGGCGGAACGCTCCCGTCTGCAGGAGCAGGAAAACGCCGCCCTGATGGAGGTCCGCTATCTGGTCCCCGGGCAGGAGGACATCGTGGAAGAGGTCGTCTACGGCGACACCGTCTCTCTGCACGCGCCGGTCTCGCCCAGAGGGCTCACCTTCCTCGGCTGGGAGACAGAGGACGGGATGCTGGAAACCCGCGCGTCCTTCCCGGTTTACGGCAACCGCGAGTTCCGCGGCCGCTATGCCCTGCATTTCGAGACCGGGAAGCACATTCCCTATCTGCAGGCCGACGCAGACGGCATCGTCTATGCCGAAAGCCCGGTGAGCCGGAGGGAGTTCGTCTGCATTCTCCACACCCTGCTGGACACCGATCTGAAGGGCAGGGGAGAATTCCTGGATGTCCCGGAGGACGACGCGTGCCATGACGCCGCCGCTCTGCTCAAGGATCTGGGGGTGCTCTCCGGTTCTCAGCTGCATCCCGACACCGAACTGACCCGCGGCGAGATGATCCGCATGCTCTGTTCCTTCTTCCCCGCTTCCGACGGAACCGCGGTTTTCCAGGACCTGACGGAAGAGGACGCGCTCTATCCCTACTACTGCACCGCCGTCGCCAACGGCTGGATTTCCGACGGCATTCTGGTACGGGCCGCCCCGACGGCCGCGGTCTGCCGCGGAGAACTCGCCCGGGTCATGAACCGGGTTCTCGGCCGCCAGAACACCCAGCATCCCGATCTCGACGAAGTCGGCACCATTCTGGATGTCCCGCCCACCAGCCAGTGGTACAACGATGTGGCGGAGGCCGTCATTCCTCACCGGTACCGGACAGACAAAAAAACCGGTGTCGAGCGGTGGGTCTCGAGCGAGCCCCTGCCCATGCACGAGCCCGGTTTCTTCTTCGCGGGGGTGCGTCTGCACTATGTCGACGACAATTACGTCCCCGCCGTCAACTGCAGCATCGGCGGGCTGGACTTTAACCGCAACGGCGAGATCACCAGCGGCGATGAGGAGCTGGACCGTTCGCTCTACGCCATTCTGGAGGAGACGATCGATCCCGGGACCATGAGCCGCGAGGAAATGCTGAAGGCCGTCTACGACTATGTCGTGGACAATTTCGAGTATTCCTACAGCAACATGTACGAACGCGGCGCGAAGGGCTGGGAGATCCGGGAAGCCAAGCGCATGCTGCGCAACGGGGCCGGAAACTGTTACTGCTTCGCCTCTCTGTTTTACGAGCTGGCGCGCTTTGTCGGCTATGATGCCCGCGTTTACGCCGGCTGGGCCTACGGGGAACAGTACGACTATTACGACGACGACGGCATCCGCATCGTCGCCCCCCAGGGCTATACGCCCCACGGCTGGGTGGAGATCGAGATCGACGGCAAGAACTGGCTGTTCGATCCGGAATACGAATACCGCAGTTACGGCGTGCTGAACATGTTCCAGGCCGACATCTGGGTTTACAGGCAATATGGATATATGAAATAGGATACAAAATCCCCCCGCCGGAGGCGGGGGGATTTTGCATCCTGCTTTTTATTCTTCTTCGGGCCAGGTGCGGCGGAAGGTCTCGGTGTAGAGCCGCAGCTTCTGCGCCAGCTTTTCATCCGCTGCGCCCGGAAGCATGCGCCACTTCCAGTTTCCGCTGTCGGTCCCGGGCTTGTTCATCCGGGCTTTTCCGTCCAGCTCCAGCAGATCCTGCATCTGCACTACGAACAGCACCGACGGCGTCGCCATGCCTGTGCGGATCATGCCCCAGCACCAGCCTTCGCCGGCGGTGATGTGCATGTAGCGTCTGGCGAAGTCCCTGTCTTCCTTCCCGGTCGTCTCCAGCCAGCCGAGCACCGTGTCGTTGTCGTGGGTGCCCAGATAGCAGACGCTGTTCTCATTGCAGCGGTGCGGCAGGTAATCCGATTCGCCGTGCGCGTCAAAGGCGAATTCCATGACCTTCATGCCGGGAAGCCCCGAATCCTTGAGCAGCTTTCTGACCGACGGGGTCAGATAGCCGAGGTCTTCGGCGATGAACTCGGTGTCATGGAACCAGCTCGTCAGTACGCCCACCAGCGACATGCCGGGTCCCGGGCGCCATTTTCCGTTTTTCGCGGTGGCGTCGCCGTAGGGCACGGCCCAGTAGCTGTCCAGACCGCGGAAGTGGTCGATGCGCAGCACGTCATAGAGACGGGTCGCTCCCTCGATGCGCCGGATCCACCAGCCGTAGCCGTCCGCCTTCATCCGATCCCAGTCATACAGCGGATTGCCCCAGAGCTGGCCATCCGCGGTAAAGGCATCGGGCGGAACGCCGGCCACCTCTTTCGGGACGTGTTTCTCATCCAGCTGGAAAAACTGCGGCTCGCACCACACATCCGCCGAGTCCATCGCGACATAGATCGGGATGTCGCCGATCAGGCGGATGCCCTTCTCCTCGGCATAGGCCCTCATCGCCTTCCACTGGCGGAAGAACAGGAACTGGACAAAGCTGTAGAACTCAATCTCGTCCTTCAGCTTTTCGGTATAAGCCCGCACGGCAGAGTCCCGATGCATCCGGATGTCCTCGTCCGGCCATTCGGTCCAGCTCATCATGCCGAAGTGCACCTTCACGGCCATATAGAGGGCGTAGTTTGAAAGCCAGCGCTCGTTCTCCCGGTAGAAAGCCTGCGCCTCCCCGGCCAGCTTCTCGCGGCCGCGTATAAAGGCCTTTCTCAGCAGGGTAAAGCGGCCTTCAAACAGTTTTCCGTAATCCGCCTCGACGGGGTTATCTCCCCAGTCAAAGGCTTCCGGCTCGCCCTCCTTCAGGAGCCCTTCCTCCACCAGCAGGCTCAGGTCGATCAGATAGGGGTTGCCCGAAAAGCTCGAGAACGAGGAATAGGGGCTGTCGCCGTAGCTGGTCGGCCCCAGGGGCAGCAGCTGCCAGAACTTCTGGCCGGCCGCAGCGAGAAAATCAATAAAGTTCCGGGCTTCTTTACCCATGGTGCCGATCCCGTAGGGGGACGGCAAAGATGACATTGCCATCAATACACCGCTTGAACGTTCCAACATGGTTTACTCTCCAATACTTGACTTGATGTTTATTTCCATGCTCCCAATCAGGTCCTGCCGTGCGCGGCCATAGAAAGGGGATGCCCCTGACCAACCGGTTGCTGCCGCTAAGAAGATATTAGATAAACTGTTTCGTTTCTCCGATGGAAAGCCCAGCGAAGCGGGTTTTCATCGGAAAGCGACGAGCAGCGGAGGGAATAAGCTTTCCTCACGCCTGAGGGAAGCGAATGATCTGAAGCTTGCGAGGAGCCAGCGCGGCGCAGGAGTTTGGTGCGAGGAATTCCGTTGTTTCCCGCGCAATTGCAGGAGCTTTCGATCGGGCAACTCATTTTTCGAACATGCTCAGCTGCTGGGATTCCAGGGCTTCGAGGCCCAGTTCCTGCGGGCGGAAGCAGGGGCACACGCTCTCCGGCACCGTGATGGTCGCCGAGGCGAGGCGCGTTCCGATCTCGCAGGCCTCCTGCAGGCTCTTGCCGCAGCTCAGCCCCACGCTGACTCCGGCGCAGAAGGCATCGCCCGCGCCCGAGGTGTCGCAGACCTGCACCTGCACCGGGGGACATACGCCGTTTTTGCCGGTGAGTTCGGCCCAGACCGCGCCCTCCGAGCCCATGGTCACCACCATCGACTGCAGCTGCGCCGCCTGTACGCGGCGGGAGAGCTCCGCGGCCATCTCTTCGGCACCCAGCTGCGAAAAGTCGTCCGCGAAGAAGATGCCGGCTTCCTGCTGGTTGCAGATGAAGCAGCGTGTCTTCTGGATCAGCTCCCTTCTCTGCAGGGCGATGCTCATGTTGGCAACCAGCGCGATCACCGGCACCCCGTGCCGCTCGGCACAGCGGCAGGCAGCCCGCGCCACCTCGTCGTCGATGTCGATCTCGATCACCACGCTGGCCGCGTCGGAGAAGATGTCGTCGCCCTGTTCCTCCAGCAGCTTCAGCATCGCGTCCATCTTCGGCCGCTTTGAGATGGAGCCCACCACATCGCCGGTATGATCCATGACGGCCAGCCAAATGCCCATGCCGTCCGGAACCACCGAGACATACTTGGTGTCAACCCGGCGGTTCTGCAGATTCCGCAGCACCTCGGCGCCCTGCGCCGTGTTGTCCACCATGCTCACAAAGCGCGTCGGCATCCCGACGTTGGCGATATCCTCGGCTACGTTCCTTCCGACGCCGCCGTGGACAATCTCGACCCGCCCGGCATTCCGCCCGGCCGGCAGATAGGCCCCCTCCGGGAAGCCCTTGAAGTCAACAAATACGTTTCCGACTACTACGATCGGCATATTCGGCCTCCTGTACTGTTCCCGTCTCAGAGGGGACGGTTTTCGCCGACGCTTTCCGTCTTCGCGCCGAGGATTCTCCGCTCAAACTCCTCCGCCGGCAGCGGGCGCGAGAAGTAATATCCCTGCACCAGGTCGCAGCCCGCGTCCTTCAGCAGCTTCAGCTGGTTTCCGGTTTCGACGCCCTCGGCCACGACCGGCACCTTGAGGTACTTGGCGATGTCCAGAATCAGTTCGACCAGATGGAAGTCCCGCTCGCTGTGTTCGATGTTCTGGATGAAGCCGATGTCCATCTTCAGCACGTCGATCGGCAGCGACGAGAGCATGTTCAGCGACGAATAGCCCGAGCCGAAGTCGTCCATCTCGATCTCGTAGCCCTTCTCGCGCAGCTCGTTGATGACGCGGATCAGCTGTTCGGCGTTCTCGGTATAGGCCGATTCGGTCACCTCGAGCAGCAGGTCCTTCCGGTTCAGCCCGTTCTGCTCGATGATGGCATCCAGCGTATCCATCAGTCCGGGTTCGAACACGTCCACCCGCGAGAGGTTCACCGAAACCGGGAGCTCGATGCCGTAGCGTTCACGCCACGCGGCAATCTGCCGGGCCGCTTCCGCCCAGACATAGTTGTCCACCACGCTGATCTGGCCGCTTTGCTCAAAGAGCGGGATAAACTGATCCGGCGAAATCGTGCCCAGGGTCGGATGCTTCCAGCGCACCAGCGCCTCGGCGCTCGCCAACCGCGGCGGTTCCTCCTGAATCGCGTACTTGGGCTGGTAGTATACCTCCAGTTCGTGCTCCTCCAGCGCGCGGCTCAGGTCGTTGCGCAGATGCTGGCTGAGCTCGTCGTGCAGGCGGACTTCCTCGTCATAGACCACAAGGTGATTCTTGAAATTGCCGCGCGCCATGCCGCAGGCCGAGCGCGCCCTGTCAAACATCTGCTCGGGCCGGAGGCCTTCGCGCCAGGGCATGACGCCCATGCGCAGCCGGATATCGGCATTCGGGTACTTTTCGTCCATGCGCGCCTGGAAGCGGTCCAGCAGCGCCTGAGGATTCTCCTGAGAGGGACAGTAGAGCTCGAAGGTATCGCCCTCCATGCGGGCGCCGATGCCGCCCGTCTCGGCAAGGAAATTCTCCACTTCTTCGCCCAGGGTGCGCAGCACCTCGTTGCCGTAGTCGCGGCCGTTCAGGGAGTTCAGACTGTGGAAGCGCTCGATATTCAGGACGATCGCATCCATATGCTTTTCCGGATGCTCCCGGTAAAGCCGGTTGGCATAGACGATGAAGAAGTTCCGGTTATAGAGCTGGGTCAGATTGTCGTGCTCGGTTTCCGAGATGATCTGTCTGCCTTCGCTGGCCTTTGACTCCGCCTGCGCGCTCTTGAGCAGCAGGAACAGAATCAGCGCAACGATGACGGCGGCGACCGCAATGACGCTGGCGAGGTTCGCTCTCAGATATTCCAGGAAGGTGACCTGTTTTTCCTCAAAGGCATTGTTGGTCAGAGAGGTGTTGACCGCCGTATCCGGGATCAGATGGTTGATCTTGTTCAGGATCGAATACAGGCAGTCGTCCCCCCGCCGCAGGGCAAAGGCCATGTCCATGGTTTCGCCGGTGGTGAGAGGCGTCAGCTTGTATTTTACCAGCACATCTCCCAGATAGCTGATGCGGTAGTTGCTCACCAGGCCGCAGTCCGCTTCTCCGGATGCGACCGCGCGGAAGGCGGAGTCGGCATCGTCGTAAGACGCCACCTGCCACGCGGGGAAATAATCCATCAGAAAGCTCTCATAGCTGGGATTTCCCTTGACGAGCGCCGCGGTCATGCCGATTTCCGGCGAGACGCCCCGGTGGTCGCTCGTCCGGACGGTCGCGTACATCTCGGTGCTGACAAAGGGGTCGGTGATGATGATTCCTCTCTGTTCGCCGTCATAGGCGCTGACACCCAGCGGGAACACACAGTCGATTTCGCCGGCGTTCAGCGCCTGCAGCGCTTCTTCCGTAGACCCGAAAGCCCGTGTCTCAAACTTCAGCTCCGCATTCTTCTCACAGGTCTCGGCGAACTTCAGATAGTCCGCCAGCGCGCCGGTGAGCTCGTTGGTTTCGGCATCCAGGACGCAGAAGGGCAGGAAGTTATCCCGATAGCCCACGCGGATGGTGCCGTGCTCCGTGACCCAGTTCACCTCTTCGGTCGTGAGGAAGCTGTTGACGGCGCTGGATTTGTTGAACTTCTCGGTCATCTGCTGGTTAAAGTCGCGGTTGTCCTCGAGGATGCGGTTCATCGCGACGTCCAGATCCTGCTTGAGATCCGGGCGTCTCTTGTTGATACCAAAGAAGGATTCCGCGAAGCCGACCTTGCACACCGGCACGATCACGCCCGAGTTGCCGTAGGTGTCCAGCGTGACCAGCATGTCGATCTCGCCCTTGAGCAGCATCTCGATCATTTCCGGCGTCTTGACGGACAGCTCAATGACTTCCGGCGTAACGCCGTGCTTCTCCGCCCACTCGATAAAGAGCTGTTCCTGAATGCTGTTCTTGTTGACGCCGACACGCTTGCCGTTCATGGTCGAGAAATCGTCCGGCCGGATTTCGGTGTTGTCCGGCGCGATGAAGACATGATAATCCTCCGAGCCCATCGCTTCGGCAGAATAGAGGATCTTTTCGGCCCGCTCTTCCTTGAAGGACACGTCGCTCAGCAGGTCAATCTCACCCGCTACCAGCTTTTCAAACAGCTCGGACCAGCTGCCTTCGACATACTCATAGGTCCAGCCGGTGTAGATCGCCACGCGCTGCTGATACTCATAGCCGTAGCCGGACTTCCTCCCGAAGCTGTCGGTGCGGTGGAAGGCCGATTCGTACCAGCCGACACGCACAACCTTCTCTTCCTTCTCCTGGGCAGAAGCGGCAGCCGGCAGGGCGACGCTCAGCATCAGCAGGACGCAGAGGGCAAGGACAAGAACTTTTTTCCAGCGTTTCATACCATTTTCCTCTCGCGGTTCTGAAGAATCGTTGCAGGGGATTTTTTATTTTACCATATTCCCGCGGATTATTCCAGCTTTTTCGCAATCAAAAAAGACGCCGGCGGAAGGCTTCCCGCCGGCATCCTCGCTGATCGATCTTTACTTGTAATATTTATCGGCGTGATACTGAAAAAGCTCTCTGATCACGGAAGTCATGTTGCTTGTGGAGACGGTCGCGCCGCTGACCGCGTCGGCGTCAATCGCGTCGATGACGCTGCCGTAGCCTTCCCAGCTGTCAAACTGGGCCTTGGTCGCGCCGACCATCGGCTGGACAAGGTGCTCGTCCATGTATTCCGCCGTGTACTCGGGATGCCCCATGATCGGGCTGCTGTCTCCCCACAGGCCGGGTGTGAGATTGTCGACCTGGCCGAAGCTGATCCGGCGGATCGACGCCTCTTCCGGCGTGTCCTTGGTATTGAGCAGCTCGATATACATCACGGAGCTGTAATTCGTCTCCGGACCGCGGCAGGTGCAGGAGGTATAGGCCACCTGGTACTTGGTGAAGGTCTTGTTCTTGTTTTCAAACAAGATCACCGCGTCCAGTTCGGTCGGCGTTCCGCCGCTTGCATACTGCGTGTACTTGAAGGTTTTCACTTCCGCGAACGCAGATATCCCCGCGGCGCAGGCAAGCATGCAGGCGATGCCGACCAGACAGGCAATCAGCCGGAGAGTTTTCATGCCACAGGATGCAGACGCGTAAAGTCGATCAGGGCATAGTCCGCGCGCCAGGTGCAGAAGAAGTCATTGCCGTCGGCATCTTCGGAGTATTCGATCAGCTCAACGCCGTGGTCGCCCTGGTAGGCCCAGTTGCCGCCGACATTGTACAGCAGTTCGGGATCCCAGCCCAGGAAGATCAGCAGGGACTTGGTCATGCCCGCATAACCGCCGCCGCCGCACATCAGGAAGATGGGCTTGTCCTTCGGGAAGCAGTCCTCCAGCACCAGCATGGACTCTTCATAATTCGGCTCGGCGGTCGCGATGCTGCCGTCCTCGTTCCAGGTCAGGGTGAAGAGCGTTTCGGCATCATAGGCGCCGTCAACGGGAAGCGCGGAAAGGGTCGCGAGGTAGGGATAGGGGACAATGCGGAAGCCTTCGACCGTCGAGGCCAGATCCGCGTTGCCGCCGATGGCGGCATAATCCGCCGGGTCAAAGAGCATGCGGACATCGCGGTAGACGACATCGTCGCGGCCGAGATAATTGTCCAGCGTCGCCATGTTGATGTTCTTGTCGACACCGAACATATCGTTCTCATCGGGCTCCGACGCGGGAAGCGCGTCATCGGCAAACGCCGTGCAGGAAAGGGTCAGCGCAAGCGCAAGGATCAGAAACAATGCGGTGAGTTTTTTCATGGTGATAATCTCCCTCTTTTCTATTTTTGCCTTTCTGCGGCTGTTATTGATCAATTTGGGACGGCGGCGATCAGGCGTGATACGGCCATGCGGCACGGCTTACCTCTCCGCAGAACAGCTTCACGGCCGGGTTGACCGTGGCGGAGTTCCAGGCGAGCGAGTAGGACATGTGGCAGGCGGGCGTATCGTATTCGACATAGGCGAGATCGACGTCTCTCTGAATGAAAGACATGGGCAGAGAGGTGATCCCCTGGCCTGTCGCGGCCATGGACAGGGTTACTTCAAGCTGATCGGAAAAGCGGAACTGTTCTTTTTTCAGTCCCGACTCATACAGATTCCGGACCATCTCCTGCATCGACGAGGACGGATGATTGTTCATCAGGATGGTCTCATCGGCAATCTGATCGACCGTTACGCGCTCGTACTTTGCCAGCGGGTGGGAGCGCCGGAGCGCAAAGCAGGTCTGTTCCCGGAAGAGCTCGAAGGCCGCCAGCCTGTCCCGGCCGCGGAGCTCCGAGGTCTCGAGAAAGGCGATATCCAGGGCGCCGATTTCCAGGTAGTCGGCAAGTTCCTTCCACTGCTGCTGGATCACAACCACCTCCATCTCCGGATGGCGGTCGGAAAAACCCGCGATAAAGCTGTGGATGCCCGCCCAGTTGATGAAACCGTGATAGCCGATCGTCAGCCGGAGCTTTCCGTACGCGCAGGCAAGCGCGTTGTCCAGAAGCTTCCGGTAGCTCTCCAGGATATGGATAAACCCGGTCTGCATGATTCTTCCGGCTTCCGTCAAGCGGATCCCCTTGTAGTCCCTGTCAAACAGGGGAATCTGGAGTTCCCGTTCCAGTTCGCGAATCTGAAAGGACATGGAAGGCTGTGTAATGCACATCTTCTCCGCCGCTTTCGTCATGCTTCCGGTCTCGGCTGCCGCCAGAAAGCACTCAATCCTGAAAAAATCCATTTGATTTTTCGCCCCCCTGTCAGACACCTGATCCCATTATAAACGAAGGGCCGCCGGAATACAACAGAATCCCGGGCCGATCCGGGGAATGCTCCCCGGATCAGGCCGGTTGCTTATGTGAATTGTACGGAACCGGTGACGGACCGGATCAGTTGTTCGCCGCGATATGCTCGGCTGCCGTCTTGCCGCTGAACACCGCGAAGCCCTGGCAGGAGCCTTCGCAGATGCTGACGTCGTAGGCGTCGCCGTACAGACCGCCGGCGTCGTTGCCGACAGCATACAGGTGCGGAATCGGCTGCTTGTTCTCATCGAGAACCTGGGCATCGGTGTTGATCTTCATGCCGCCGACCGAGGCAAAAATGCCGGTCATCAGCTCGAAGGCATAGTAGGGACCTTCCTCCAGCGCGAAGAGGTACTCATTCGCCTTGGAGAACTCTTCGTCAACGCCCTTCTCGCAGAAGCCGTTGTACTTCTCAATGGAGGCCTTCAGGGCATCGGCATCGAGGCCGAGCTCTTCCGCGACATCGTCGAGCGTCTCCATCGGACCGTGGACGCTCTTGTTGCCGGCTTCCTTCTGCGCGTTGAACTGATCCCACAGCTCAGTCAGAGGCTCGCCCGCATGGATGTACTCGCCGCAGCCGAAGGTGCCGCCCTCCGTGTACATTCTGTCCATCTGGGCTTGAGTCACGATCGAGATGACGCGGTCCTGCATGCTCTGGGCATTGCCCGAGAAGCAGAAGTTGCGCTCGGCATAATACTCGTTGACGAAGCGGTTGCAGTCCTGATTGATCCAGAAGTAGGGCTGGAAGGCAGAGGCGCAGTAGAGGTGCGTGCCGTACATGATGCCGGGGATGCAGCCGCCGTAGAACATCAGGCAGCCGGGAGACGGAGCCATGGTGCCGCCGGCCTGACGGGCGGCATAGATGCCGAAGCCGTTGCGGTTGCCGGCACCCATGGGATCGATACGGTCGGGGTTCTTGCCGAACTCGCGGATCAGGTCCGGGCAGTCGGCATAGCCGCCGGTGGCGAGGATGACACCCTTCGCGGCGTTGTACTGGATGTACTTGTCGCCTTCTTTGGCGATGATGCCGGTGACGGTGCCGTCGTCCGCCTGGACGATGTTGACGGCTTCGCTGTTGAGGACGAGGGTGCCCCCCTTCTCCGTGACAGCCTTGGTCAGATTGTCGACATAGGTTCTGCCGGAGATCTGGCCTTCTTCATACTTGTACTGGTGCCAGGTGTTGTACTCGTTGGCGCACATGGTGCCGGTGCCGCGGAACTCGACGCCGACGCTCTCGAGCCAGTCGATGTTCTCGCCGGACTTGTCGATGTACTTGCGGAACAGGGTGCCGTCGGCATACCAGTGGTGATAGTCCATCGCCATGGTGAAAATGTCGTAGCCCAGATCCGGCGGGTTCTTGCCGTTCTCCTTCTGGAAGTGGCTGTTGATGGCGAAGAGGCCTTCGGTGAAGAGGGTCGTGCCGCCCGTAACGGCGCACTTCTCGAGCAGGACGGTGTTCATGCCGAGCTCTGCGGAGCGGATCGCCGCGGTCATACCGCCGCCGCCGCCGCCGACTACGACGACGTCAAAGTCCTTCTCTTCGGCGATGTCGTACTTCTCCTGCGGCAGGAAGCTTCTTCCGGCTTCCTTCGCTTCTTCTTCAGCCGCGGCCGAAATGCCGATCGAGCTGAGCGCCGCAACGACACCGGTGGCCGCCGCGCCTTTCAGAAAGGAACGTCTGCTGATTTCCATTGCCATTTGAATTCCTCCTTAAAAAGTATTTTTGTATTCAGCGGAGCTGAACCTGCTTTTATTGTAAAGGATATCCCTGCGGAAAAGGAAATAAAAAAACGCCCCTGGATATAGAAAATTTCTATACCCAGGGGGTTTCCTCCTGACGTCTCAGCGGAACACCGCCCAGTAGAGCGCGCCGACGGCCTGTCCGAACTGCGCAACCGTGCCGTCGCGCCGCGCGGAGAGCGCCTTCATCAGCGGGCTGTGCGCAAGATTTTCATCCGCCGCAACCAGCTTCAGCTCCCGCATGCCCTCGCGGCAGCCGTCCCGGATCAGCCGGAAGCAGGTCTCCGATTTCACGAAGCGCCCGTAAAGATAGCGCTCGTCCGTCTCCGGTCTGAGCAGAAAGTCCATCTCGCGGCTGAGCATGCCCAGATGAAAACCGATGCGGCGGAAAATTTCGCGGGCCTCGGGTCTGCCGCGGTCGGCAAGCTGCATCAGGTGTTCCAGGCAGGGCTTGCGCAGGTCCTCGGGCTCGGTACGGACGGTCAGGCAGCCGTCCTCCTCCGCCGTAAAACCGGCAAGCATCTCCGGATCCAGCTCCTGTGCCAGGCGGAACGCGGCGGCCTGCCCGAGATAGCGCCGCGCGCCCGGCAGACCGGAATTCCGGTTCCGGACAGCGCGGAGATCCTCCGGGGGAAGCGCCATGGCGGGGCGGCTGCCGAGGTCGAGAATCAGATCATAGCATTCCAGCGGAAGAGGCGGAACGCTGCCGTCCGGCAGTAGCCAGCCGGTTCCGAGATCCGTGCCCAGACTGTGCGCGATGAGGCCGTTCCGGAGGGAAGGGGGCTCGGCATCGGCAGCCAGCTCCATCGCGGCGGTGAAGGCCGCCATGTTGCCGTCGTTCAGGATGCGGATTTCAGCCCCGGGCCGGCAGAGCGGCCTCAGCCGCTCATCCAGACGGCCGATTTTGGCAAATTCGCGGTCATAGTCGGCCCCGAAGCGTCGGCGGAGACCGTCCGTTTTCGGTGTCTCGCCTCCCAGAATGCGGTCTTCGATCACGATGTCCGGGAAACTGATGCCGATGGCATTGAACAGAAGCGGCTCCCCCGGGGAGCAGAGTTTTTCCGCGGAACGGCGGAGCAGGTCAATCTGCTCATAAACGGGGTTCAGAATCTCCTCGGCGGAGGTGCAGGCCGCGGGGTTCCAGTCGTACTCCCCGAGGCAGACCAGCCGGCCCTTTACCGAGAGCGCAAGCTTGATATCGGTCCCGCCGATGTCCACGCCGCAGAGGATCCTGTCCCCGGCGTCACGGCAGCAGCGCTGCAGACGCTCCGGCAGGTCGGCGGAGGGGTCGCGGGCAGGCCTGCCGGCAGGGACATAGGTCTCGACGGGGAGCACCGACACCGAAAAAGGCGGGAGGCCTTCCGCGGCGCAGAGACGCTCGGCAATGTTGATGACCTTGCCGTAACCCCGCCTCTGCCGGTTTTCGGCACCGATCCCGAAAGCCCGGGAAAAGGTCTCCAGCAGTTCGGCCGTCTGCCGGTCACCGGGGTCGGCGAAGAAGCTCAGGGACTGCCCGCTGCAGACGGACAGCAGGTTATAGACAAAGGCGAAAAAATACTCCTCGACAAAGCGCCGTTCTTCGGGATTCTGCCAGCGCGGGAGATAACAGGGAAGATCGAGCAGGCCGCCCCGGACCGGATGCAGGCGGACGGGAAGCAGGACAGCCCCGGGATCCTCGGAAAAGGCAGCGCGAAGATCCGACATCCAGACCGCCTCTCCGGCAGACGCTTTTTCGATCCATTCGGAAATCATGAGCCTTTCCCCTCTTTCGGAAAAGGTGTCAACGGGAATCGTCCGCGTTGACACCTTTTTTATTCGTTCTTACCTGTCTGTGAGTTTTGCCGTGATGTCAATGCCGTGCTGCCGGGCAAGCTCGAGATACTGATCGCCCAGCGCCTCGTCCTTCTCGGGCAGGTACTGAAGCGGCTGCCAGAACCAGTTGAAGGTTTCTTCTCCCTTCAGCATCCGGCCCACATGGTATTCCGCCAGCGGATAGCCGCAGTCCGCGCTCTTCTGCAGGAGCTTATACGCTTCCTCGTGTTCCGATTTCAGGCTGCACATGTAGAAAAGCTTCGGATAGCCGACCTGGAAATACAGCCTTCCCTGCTCGATCGGGTCCTCCGACTGTTCCGCCGCTTTCAGAGAAGCCGCCATGGCATCCCAGAGAAGCGCGGTTCCGTATTCCTGGTTTCTCGGAACGCCGTAGCCGCTGCGGATGCTTGTCGCGACGCCGAACAGGCCGATCGCGTCATTCTGCTTTGCCGCCCGCTTATAGTAATCATAGGCGAGCTTGTCGTCGACTCCGGTCCCGTATCCGTGGCGATAGCATTCCCCGATCAGGGCCTGCAGCGGCGTGTAGTCCGTGTCGGTCCAGCCCTGAAGCAGCCGGAAGGCGCCGTCGTAGTCCGCATCGACATAGAGCAGCCGTTCGGCTTCCTGATAGGCCTGTTCCTCCGGAGACAGCGCGGAAACCGGTTCGGGTTCCGGCTCCGGTTCCGGTTCCGGTTCCGGCTCAGGCTCGGCTTCGGGCTCCGGCTCGGGGGTCGGCTCCGGTGTGGGTTCCGGTGTTGGTTCCGGTGTGGGCTCGGGCGTGGGTTCCGGGGTCGGCTCCGGCGTGGGTTCGGGCGTCGGTTCGGGAGTCGGGGCCGGGCTTTCCGGCGCGGCGCTCTCTTCCGGCGCAGCGCTCTCTTCCGGAACGGCGCTTGCCTCCGGTGCGGGGCTCGCCTCCGGCTCGGCCTTGCTGCAGGAATTGGCACAGGCACTGAGGCAGAGGACCATCCCCGCGATCATCAGGATTATCAAAAGCTTTTTCTTCATTGGTTCTCCGTCCTTACAGAATGTGCACCGAGCGCGGGTCAAACACCAGCGAGCAGCGATCGCCCACGGCATAGATTTTCTTGTTCTTCGGGTTGTGCTCTTCCAGCTTCACCAGCGTGTCGCCCACCTTCACGTGATAGTTCTGATACGAACCCATGAAGCAGGACAGCACGACCTCGCAGGGCAGGCCTCCCTCGTCCGCCAGGGTGGCGGCTTCGGGCCGCAGGACCAGAGTGTATTCCTGCCCGATCTCCATATCGTCCTTCCCCTCGACCTGCAGCGGCGAGCCTTCGATGTCCAGCGTAACCTGTTTTCCGTCTCTGCCGGTCATCTTGCCTCTCAGGAAGTTCGCCTCGCCGATGAAGTCGGCGACAAACTCGTCGACCGGGTGATAGTAAATCTCCTGCGGGGTTCCCATCTGGGCGACGACGCCCTTGTTCATGATGATGATGTTGTCCGAAAGCGCCATCGCCTCGGACTGGTCATGCGTGACGTAAATGGCCGTGATGCCAACCTCCTGCTGAATGCGCCGGATCTCGGTGCGCATCGACACGCGCAGCTTGGCGTCCAGGTTGGAGAGCGGCTCGTCGAAGAGCAGCACCGAGGGCTCAATGACCAGGGCGCGCGCCAGCGCGACGCGCTGCTGCTGGCCGCCGGAGAGCTGGTTGGTCATGCGCGCTTCCATGCCGCTCAGTTCCACCAGGTCCAGAATCTTCAGCACGCGCTCGCGGATCTCGTCCTTGCCGACCTTCCGCAGCTTCAGACCGTAGGCCACGTTGTCGAACACGTTGTAGTGCGGCAGCAGGGCATAGCTCTGGAACACCATCGCGGTGTCGCGCTTGTTGGGGGTCAGCTCGTTGATGGGCTCGT
The DNA here is from genome assembly GCA_017538965.1 of Oscillospiraceae bacterium. Classification (GTDB taxonomy): domain Bacteria; phylum Bacillota; class Clostridia; order Oscillospirales; family Oscillospiraceae; genus Limivicinus. Next base: position 36,593 of record JAFYHU010000053.1, on the reverse strand, counting down.
CGCCCAGATAGATTTCTCCCTCGTCCGGACTCTCAAATCCGGCGATCATGCGCAGCGTCGTGGTCTTGCCGCAGCCCGAGGGGCCGAGCAGGGTCACGAAGCTGCCGGGTTCGATGGTCAGGCTGGTGTCCTTGACGGCGTAGAATTCTTTGCCGGTCTTGGGATCCTGATAAATCTTGGAAATATGGTCAAGCCGCACGCCTTTTTTCACTTTTTCCATGGCTTAGTCCTCCTTGAGATTCTTGCTCGTGCCGAAGCGCTTGATGAACAGGTTCATCAGCAGCACGGCGCTGTAGGTGATGACGATCAGAATCGTGGCAAACGCGCAGGCCAGGCTGAATGCGCCCTTCTCCGCAAACTCGTTGATCTGGACGGTGATCAGCAGATAGCTCGGCGTCACCAGCAGGATGACGGCCGAAATGGCCGTGATGCTGCGGACGAAAGCCGTCACCAGACCCGAGAGGAAGGAATCCTTGATCAGCGGCAGCGTGACCGTCATGAAGACCTTGAAGCTGTCGGCGCCCATGTCGTAGGCCGACTCCTCGATGGACTTGTCGATCTGCCGCAGGGCGGAGATGCCGCTCCGGGTGCCGGTCGGCAGGGAGCGGACCACGAACACGATGACCAGGATCAGGCCCGTGCCGTAGATGCCCTGCAGGATGCCGGTGTGGAAGAGGCCGCCCGAGAAGCCGCGGATGTATCCGACGCCGAGAACCGTGCCGGGCACGGCCATGGCCAGCATCGAAACCGCTTCGATGAAGCCCTTGGCCTTGAACTTCCGCTTCACGACCAGGTACGAGATGATCATGCTCAGAAGCGCCGTGATGGGCGAGGCGATCAGCGAGAGCACGAAGGAATCCTTAAAGGCCTTCAGCCCGCGGTACTTGGTAAAGACCTGCGCAAACCACTTGCCCGTCAGCGGGAAGAACTTGTAGCCCCAGGTGGGGAAGCAGGCCCCGATGGGCACGCAGATATACATCATGATGACAAACAGCGCGCCGAGCGAGCAGAGGATCGTCAGCGGGATCTTCACGCTTCTGTCCTCGATCAGCATCCGCACGCGCGAAGCCTTGCCGGTCAGGGTCGCCGCGGTCTTGGCTTCGAGATAATACTTCTGCACCGCGAACATCGCCAGCGTGATGCACAGCAGCACCACGGCCATCGCGGCCGCACCGGCCTTGTCATAGGCGCCGGTGATCTGCAGGTAGATCGTCGTGGCCAGCGTGTCGTAGGATCCGCCGATGATCATGGGGTTGGCGAAGTCGGCGATCGACTCGATGAAGGTCACGAGGAAGGCGTTGCCGAGGCCCGGCAGCATCAGGGGGAGCGTGACCGAGGTGAACACCTTCATCCGGCTCGCACCCATATCGCGGGCCGCTTCCTCGAGCGAGGGGTCGATGTTCTTCAGCAGGCCCTTCAGCATCATATAGCAGACCGGGAAGAAGGTCAGCGTCTGGACGATGACGATGCCCCAGTAGCCGTAGACGTTGTTGTCATAGATATGCAGCAGGAAGCGCGTGATAATGCCGGCCTTGCCGAAGAGCATGATCATCGAAAGGCTCAGCACAAAGGGCGGCGATACCACCGGCAGCATCGAGACCACCTTGAACAGGCCGCCGGCAAATTTGTTCAGCCGCACATAGACTTCCACATAGGCGTAAAGCAGGCCGATCAGGGCGGACAGAATGCCCACCACGAAGCCCACCTTGAGGGTGTTGGTAATTGCCCGCGTAAACGAGGGCATCGCAAAAATGCGCCGGAAGATCGAAAAGCCGAAGCTGCCGTCTCCCACAAAGCTGTCCACCAGCAGGATGGCCAGCGGATAGAGGATAAACAGAGTCAGAAAGGCTATCAGCACGACGATGGTGGTGACCATGATGGGATCCGCCATCAGTTTTTTCCGGTCCAGTGCCGCGCCCTGACTTCTCGCCATACATCTTCCCCCTTTCTATACTTTGAAAAACAGGGATGGCGGGAAACCCGCCATCCCTGCGGAAAAGCCGGATCGAATTACTCGGTCTTGAAGCGGTCGTCGCCGCCGTTGAGGGCCTCCATGACATCCTTGACATTCTGCTCGGTATCGGCAGCGGCCTTGGCAAAGTCATAGCCGTCCCAGACCAGGCTCGGATCCAGACCGAACTTGATGGCCTCTTCGGGCTGCTGAGCGTTGTCGATGACCAGGAACTGATACGAGCCGTTCTTGGCGGCCAGCTCCACGCATTCCGGAGACAGCGCATACTCCACGAAGAGGTGCGCGGCATTCGGATGGGCGCAGCCCTTGAAGACGGCCACGGGGCCGATCTCGCAGGCGGTGCCGTCGGCGGGAACGATCAGGGCGACGTTCTCATAGCCGTTGTCCACAATCTGGGTGATGCCGTCATGCAGGAAGCCGATGCCGATGACGCACTCACCGGTGCCGACGTTCTTGGACGGACCGGAGCCGGACTTGGTGTAGATCTGCACGTTCTTGTCCAGGTCTTTCAGATACTGGATGCCTTCGTCATGGCCCTTGAGCTGGATCATGAGGTTGGCGACCAGCTTCGGGGTGCCGGCGGTGTTGTAGTTGGACAGCCAAATCAGGCCCTGATACTCGGGCTTGAGCAGGTCGTCCCAAGACTTGGGAGCCTCGAGGCCGAGACGGGTCAGCTCGTCGGTGTTGACCATGAAGCCGAGCAGGCCGGTGTAGATGCCGTACCAGTAGCCGTTCGGATCCTTATAGATGTCCTTCGTCAGGTGAGAAGCGTTTATGGGAACATAGCTGTTGTCCAGCAGGCCTTTGGCTGCTGCCGAGTCGTAGGGGTTGTTGGTGCCGCCGAACCAGACATCGGCCGAAGGCTTTCCGTTCTCTTCCTCGATCTTGGCGGGCACTTCGCCGGTGGACAGACGCTGATAGGTCGTCTTGATGCCGTAGAGTTCCTCAAAGTGGGTGCAGGCGGCGGCGAGATAATCCTCCTCGCAGGAGCCGTAAACAACCAGCTCTCCCTCCGCCTGAGCAGCAGCAATCAGCTCGGCCATCGGGTCGGCTTCCGCCGGAGCGGCCTCTTCTGCCGGAGCGGCTTCCGCCTCAGCGGCAGGGGCGGTTTCGGTCTGTGCGGCAGGGGCCGCGGCCTGCTGGCCGCAGGCGGCGAGCGCCAGAACCATGACCAGCGCCAGAAGCAATGCAAGGGTCTTTTTCATTCTGTGTTTCCTCCTCTTGTTATTATCCGCGGCAGATGCCGTGAATCTACGATCATTATTGTTCATGTTGAACAAAGCGAATTATACGCCTGCAAAGCTTCATTGTCAATCTTGAATCAAGAAAACCTGCCCGTTCTCCGGTCACGATATAGAACCTCTTGCATCTTTCTCTGAATTGGTATATAATCTGGTCAGATGGCCAGATTAGTCTTATGACCAGAAAGGAGCGAATCCAATATGCAAGTCAATGTCCTGGAAGCGAAAACCGGTTTTTCCAAACTGATCCGTATCCTTGAATCCGGGATGGAAGATTCCATCACGGTGGCCAGAAATGGAAAACCGGTTGTGAAAATCGTATTGATTGATCAGCCTGTTGTTTCGAAAAGAATCGGAATTGCCAGGGGGAAATTCAGAGCGCCCGATGATTTCGATGCCGCCGGCGAAGAAGCTGCGGCACTGCTGTCAGAGGGTACGTTATGAACATTCTGCTTGATACACACATAGCCGTCTGGGCGATTACGGACGATCCTCGACTTTCTGAAAAGGCGAGAGAAATCATCCTGGATGCCGACAACAACATTTACGTCAGCGCCGTCTCCACCCTGGAGGTTAACAACAAACGAAAGAGCAGGAACAACAATCTGGAATTCACTACTGCGGAATTTATTGAAAGCTGCGAAGCCGCCGGGTACATTCAGCTTCCTCTGCATTCCAGGCATTTTTTAGCCGAAAACGCTCTCAAATGGGGCGGCAGCGGCGAAGTGCACAAAGATCCTTATGACCGTCTCCTTCTTGCCCAGGCAAAAGCAGAAAGCTTCCGCCTGATCACGCATGACAGAATGATTCCTCTTTTCGATGAAAAATGCATCATTCCCGTGTAGAATGCCGCTCTGCAAGGAGAATTCGACCGCGGTGCCCCACTTCCCTGTCCCAGAAAATCCTCCATCCCCACACCAGGCTCCCTTTGCCCATGAGGAGACCTTTCAACTCCTCAAATCCGGCTTCCTTCAGATTCCATCTCACGGTGGACACCCTTGCCTTTGGCTAACGCTTCCCGCTGCCGGGCGCATTCGGGACGTTCACCCTATAGAACATGCGCTCGCCGGGCGCACTGCCGACGAAAAAGCACGAGAATCACAGCGATTTTCGTGCTTTTTTTGTGTTTCTTGTCTGGAAACGCCTGCTCTGCGGTTGACGGTGCCCTCTTCCGGTGGTAAAATAGCAACAGTCTATAAAATGGATAAGTGTGTGCAAAAATGTCCGTATTCTTGACGGAAGGAGGGTCTTCGCCGTGACAACGAAAAATCGCATTCTTTCTGTTCTCATGGCGCTGACCATGCTCTTTTCCCTGCTCCCGTCCAGGGCCCTGGCCGAGGGCGAAGAATCCGCCTGTGATCATGACTGGGTCGCCGGGGAGACGGTTCCCGCCACCTGTACGGAAGGCGGCTATACTCTCTATACCTGCTCCCTCTGCAATGACGAGAAAGAAGACGACCTGACCGATCCGCTCGGCCATGACTGGGTTGCCGGAGATACGGTTTCTGCCACCTGCACGGAAGGCGGCTATACTCTCTATACCTGTTCCCTCTGCAATGACGAGAAAGAAGACGACCTGACCGATCCGCTCGGACATGACTGGGTCGCCGGGGAGGCGGTTCCTGCCACCTGCACGAAAGGCGGCTACACTCTTTATACCTGTTCCCGCTGCGAGGAAGAGAAAGAAGACGACCTGACCGATCCGCTCGGCCACACGCCAAAGGAAGTTGACGAAGTCCCCGCCACGAAGACCAAACCCGGGCACAAAGCCGGTACGGTCTGCGCTGTCTGCGAAGAAGTTCTGTCCGGCTGTGAAATCATCTATCCTCCCGGCAGCGCGGAAATCACCAAAGACGCAGTCGCAGAGGAGAAACCCGAGATTACCGTTTCCGCGCAGCCCGCCGACGCGGAGATCAGAAACGGCGAGGCCGAGTTCTCCGTCTCTGCTTCCGTCTCGCCCGAAGGAACGGCGCTCTCCCTGCAGTGGCAGCGTCTGGATGCTTCGCAGGAATACAAGGATCGGGAAGCAGCCTGGACGGATATTGCCGACGAAGCCGACAGCAAGCTCCGCCTGACCGGCCTGACCGATCCTGCCGCCGCGCAGGAGGCTGCCAACTGTGTTTATCGCTGCCGCATCACCGCGGGAGAGACTTCCGTCCTGACCGACGAAGTCTCCCTGAAGGCGGATCTGCGCGAATTCAAGGAGGACGTCGTCACCGGATTCGCCGGTCCCGAGCCGGAAACAATCACACAGAAGGACAAGCCCGCGCTCATCGTGCTGGAAAGCTTCTTCCCAAAGGAAATCACCTTCTGCCTCGGCGGAACGGTCCTCTATGAAAAGGACGAGGACGGCAGAGACGTGATCAGCGCGGTTTCCGACGCCGCCGAAAAAAGCTATCCCGTCACCTGGAAATGCACGGAGGATTACGATAAAGACCTGGCCTTCTTTGATTTCGTCCCCGAGCTGGACGATTGGAATCTGGCCCCCGGTCTGACTCTGCCGACGCTGCAGGTGCAGGTCGGCGAACTCCTCGAAGGCGAGACCGGCGGCCATATTCCCTCCGAGATCGGCGAGGTCCCCCTGGTCGGCAGCGCCATGAAGATGCGCGGCTCCGGAGAATACATTCCGTTTACCTTTGAGGGCGGCAAAATTACGGACAGTCAGCTTCCGCCGGTCCGCGACCAAGGCGCCGAAGGCGCCTGCTGGGCCTTCGGCAACATCGGTTCGGTCGAGGCGGATCTGATCAAGGAGACCGGCAACCCCTCCATCGATCTGTCCGAGCTGTATCTGACCTATTACTCCGCGCACAAATATACCGGCCTGCGGAATCAGACCGAAGATAACATCACTTATTCCGGAAACAACTATCTCTCCAACGGCGGCAACAACGAGATCGCCTACCGCACGCTGGCAAACGGCATCGGCCCCGTGAACGAGAGCGACGCCCCTTACCCCTACGGCAGCCCCGGCGGCACGCCGAAGTATCAGGTGACCGGCGCTTATCTGATCAACCCCAACGACAATGCCGCCATCAAATCCGCCATCCGGAATCACGGCGGTGTAGACGCCGCCTTCTTTGCCTCCGGCTACTACTACAGCTCCACCTATAACTCTTATTACTGTGATGTGGCCGGCACCAACCACGAGGTGATGCTGGTAGGCTGGAAAGACGACTTCCCCGCGGAGCATTTCTCTGAGGGAACTCCGCCGGGAGACGGCGCCTGGCTGGTACGCAACAGCTGGGGCCTGAACAATTACGGCTATAATGGCTACTTCTGGATTTCATACTATGACGAAAGCCTTCTCAGCGATGTGATTACGGCTTATGACGCGGAATCCAGAGACTTTGATTACTGCTATGCCCACGACAGCATCCCCTATCCCGCCGGGCGGGTTGATCTGGACGCCAATCAGGGCATCAGCCAGAGCTTTACCATCGTCGATCACGAGACCATCAAAGCCGTCGGCTTTGAAACCTACAGCACCGATCTCGCCGCAACGGTGACCGTGACCGTCGGGGACAGGAGTTCTTCCGGAAACTGTTATACCAGCTTTGCCGGCTTCTACTATGTTCCTCTGAACAGCCCGCTTGCCGCCGCAAAAGGCGATACCGCCACGGTTACGCTCTCGTTCGGTTCGCCGGCCACGGTTGCCGTGGAAGGCAAACCGAATATCGATTCCACCTTCGCCAACAAAATCAAATATACCGCAAGCTGTGACGGCGGCGGTTATACCATCGGAGAAACAAGAACCGAGCGCGACGCCAGAATCAAGCTCTACACAGTCGAGGGTTCCTCCGCCGGCACCCCGACTGCCGTTTCCGGCTTGACCCTGTCCGGCAGCAGCGCGCTTAGGGAAAATGAAGCGGGCAGCGCAACCGACTATTCCCTTTCTGTCGAATGCGGCGCCTCCGAAAAGCTGACGGCGACCGTAACGCCTGCTGACGCAAGCAACAGGATGGTCAGCTGGACCAGCGACAACAGGGATATCGCGTCGGTCGAGAACGGCGTGGTCACGGGCGTCTCTCCGGGTACCGCGACGATCACCGCCAGGGCAGGAGAACTATCCGTGACCTGTACGGTGACGGTCGGCGGCACTTCGGTGGAGAGCATCGGGATAAACTACAAAACAACGCACAACACGGATTTCTTTACCTTTGATGATGCTTCCTTCGAAGGCGCTTCCTCTGGCTTTGACGTGACCTCGGAAACGAAAATCAGCTTCAGTTATACGATTTTGCCGGAAAAACCGTCCAACAAAACCGTCTTCTGGGAGAGCAGCAAGCCTGACGTGATGACGGTCAACAGCGCCAGCGGCCTCGGGCGGATTCAAGGCAACGGCGAGACAATACTCACCGTAAAGACGCAGGACGGAGGCAAATCCGATTCCCTGAATATTATCGTCAGCTTCAGCACCTATACAGTTTCCTATAACGCCAACGGCGGAACCGGCGGGCCGCAGGGAACGGAGAACAAGACTCGGTATATTCCCATCTGGCTCTCCACCGTCGAACCGGTCCGGGACGCTTATGTCTTCCGGGGTTGGTCGACCAACGCCGACGGGACCGGAACCATCTATCCCGCCGGCAGCAGATTCAACGAGAACGGAAGCAACAACGGCAGCACAATCACGCTCTATGCCGTCTGGCAGCCCGTGATCACGATTGCGACCTCCGAAGTCCCGACCCGCACCGTTTCCGCGGACGGCGTCACCTGCGAGGTGAACGATGACGGCACCGTCGTTATCCCGGCCGGAACCTCCGTCAAGGTGATCGAATCGTTTCAGTACACCGGCAGCAGCGACGACGTGCATACGCAGTATCCCACCGACCTGAAGGTCTGGGTCGTCAGGGAATCCGGCGGTACGAAGACCGCCGAGCGGATTCCGGCTCTGGACAACATCATGCGCTATTCCGGCTTCTCGATCCGCATCACCGGCAAGAAAGGCATCCGCATGATCACCTCGGTGCCGACCGAGCTGAAGAACGCCCTGACCTCAAGCGGTCTTGCCGGCTACACGCTGGAGGAATACGGCACGATTGTCGGCTGGGCCGACGAACTGAACGGCCGCGATCTGACCTGGGAGAACAAGCGATTCTCGAACTACGCCTACAAGCGGAATACGGCCGACCCCGTGTTCAAGACGGTAAACGGCATGTCCCAATACACCAACGTTCTGGTCGGCTTCACCGACGAACAGGTGCCGCGCGACCTGGTCATGCGCTCCTACATGATCCTCAGCGGCAGCGGAGATCAGATTATTATCTACGGCGGCGCGGTGCAGCGCAGCATTGGCTATGTCGCTTACCAGAACCGCAATGCCTTCCAGCCCGGGACGGCCTCATACAACTATGTCTGGAACCTCATCCGGATCACCTACGGAAACCGCTACGATTCGGAATACAGAAGATAAGCCCCTGCCTGTAATAAAAAGGGGCTGTCTCAATATTTTGGACAACCCCGTTCACAGCTTTCTGCAATTGCGCGGAAGAGAAACCGGTATCTCGCACTCAGGTTTCTCCGCCGCGCTGGCTCCTCACAAGCTACATATCGTCTCGCTTCCCCGAAGTGTCGGGAAAGCTCGCTTATTTCGCTGCTCGTCGCTGCCGATGGAAACCCACTTTGTTGGGCTTTCCATCGGTTTTTTTATTCGCGGCAGAAGTTGGTCAGTCAGGGGCTGTATTTTCCCTGGCCGCGAAACGGTACAACCTGATTGGGAGCTAAATTCGACATTGTGATACAGCCCCTTTTTCATTGCCGGAGTTCCGTCCGCCGGCGCTGCCGGACCAGGGCGTAAATCACTTCCGTCACACAGCAGCACACCCAGCCCACCGGATAGCCGAGACCGACGAGCTGCGGCGTGTTCGCCACGCAGTGCGTCACCCAGAACAGGTAGATCTGCCGAAGCAGCACAAAGTTCAGAAGCATGATGATCATCGGCCCGCGCGAATCGCCGCGACCGCGCAGAGCCCCCGCCAGCACCTGGGCGACGCCGTTGAACAGCAGGAAGAAGGCGTTGGTGCGGATGAACATAACGCCGTAGCGGATCACCGCCTCATCCGGGGAAAACAGGCGCACCGCTTCGGGCGCAAAGGCTGTCAGCACCGCCGCGACCGCGCCCGTGACCACGGCGGTCATCCCGATCGCAGTCACCGTCCCCTGCCGGCTTCGCTGCTCGTTGCCCGCGCCGGTGTTCTGGCTGACAAAGGTCGTGGAGGCCATGGACATGCTCTGCATCGGCAGAAAAATAAAGTAATCCAGCTTGTTATAGCTGCTCCAGCCCGCCATCACGTCAGAGCCGAAGACGTTGATGTATCCCTGCACAAAAATATTGGAAAAGGACGTGATCACCGTCTGCAGCGCCGCGGGCATGCCGATGGCAAAGATCCTTTTCAGGATCGAAAAATCGATGCGCAGCTCTTTCCAGTTCAGGCGATAGATGTCCTTTGTCCGTGTCAGGAGCAACAGGGTCAGCGTCGCGGAGACAAACTGCGAGAGGATCGTCGCGATCGCGGCACCGGCGATGCCCGTCTTCAGCACCAGCACGAAAAAGAGGTCCAGCAGGATGTTCAGGATGCTGGTCAGGATCAGAAAGCCCAGCGGGCGGACCGAATCTCCCACCGCGCGCAGGATGCCGCTGCCCATATTGTAAATCAGCAGGCCGGAGATGCCGCCGATGTAAATGCGCAGATACAGCGCGGCATCCTGAAAGACGTCGTCCGGCGTATGCATGAGGACCAGCATGGGCTTCACCGTCGCAACGCCCAGCCCCGTGAGCAGAAGGCTCAGGATAAAGGTGGCGGCGACGGTCGTGTGGATGGCGTCGTGCAGGCGCTCCATGTTTTTCGCTCCGAAGCTGTTGCCGATGACCACCCCGGCGCCGATGGCAAATCCCGCAAAGAAAAAGACCAGCATGTTTACAATCACCGTCGTCGAGCCGATCGCTGCCAGCGCCTGCTTGCTGACGAAGTTCCCGACGATGATCGAGTCCACGGTGTTGTACAGCAGCTGAAAGACATTCCCCAGCATCAGCGGCAGAGAAAAGGCAATCAGCTGCCGCAGGATCGGCCCTTGGGTCATGTCGCGCGTGCTTGTGTTATCCCCGTTTTGCGGTTTCATTCCGCCTTGCCGTCCGCTCCTTCTTCTTTTCTCTTCTTTTCCAGTTTCCGCTTGACGCCGTCCGGCCCGATCACATAGGTGTTATCCAGCACCTGCTCGGCGCCGCGGCGCCACTCGGCGATATATTCTTTCCGGAGCGCGTCCCGCTCCGCCAGTTCTTCGGCCGTCAGTTCCCGCTCCTTCGCGAGTCTGGCCAGTTCGTTGATACGGCTGATTTTTGAGTTTTCCACAGCGTTCTCCGCCTCCTGATTTATGATGCGTTCATTTTTTCCGGTTTTGCCTTTTCGATGACCTTCCGGTAGGGCATCAGCATGCCCTTTGTCATGTTGGCGCCGAGCTTTCTGCTGAGCTTTTCGCTGTTCATCATGGCGCCGACCAGATACATGCCGAGGATCGTGCCTTTCCGCTTCTGCGGGAAATCGTAGAATCCGTGCTCCTTGTAAAAGCGGTGATCCTCCTTCATCATGCCCTGCATGGTGTAGATGAGATCCCGGAAGATCTTCATGCCGCCGACGCCGTAGAAGTTGGCCGGCTGCTGATAGCCGTTTGAAACGGCATATTCCAGTTCGGCGGCCAGTGCGTCGATTTCTCGGTCGGCATCGGCTTCGTTCCCGGCAATCCGGGTCAGGTAGTTGCCGCCGACCTGGGCTCTCGCCTCGATCAGCTGGCGCAGATTCGCCTCTGCGCTGAGATCTCCGTCGATCAGATACCCGACAGGCTTGCCCATGGTGACCGTCCTGTGCCCGTTGCAGAACTGCCTGTCGTCAAACATCTTGAAGCGCGATCCCATGGAATGGTCCCGGATGCTGAAGGCATAGACCGTGGCGCTCGTCTCCTGGATGTTCTCGCGCAGGAAGCAGTCGAAGCCGTCTTTGTAAATGCAGGTTCCGTCCGCGGCGCAGTGGAAGCAGCCCAGACAGCCCCCGGAAAAGGGAAAGTCCCGGAGGTTGATGAGCCTGACGGCATAGGGCGACACTTTCATAAAGCGCCGGACCATGGCGTCCAGGGCCTCATTTCCCTCTTCCAGATCCGCCACGAGCGCGATCGTCCCCTGCGGGGAAGGCTCCCGCCCGCTTTCCGGAACCGTCGCTTTCGACAGCGGCCCGGTCCTGTGCGCCGTGGCGGGGATGTCCTCCGAGAGCCCGTGTTCCGCCGCCCAGAGCACATGCCGGAAGAAATCGAGGGCTTCCTTCCGCCCCTTCTTCTTCAGCAGATCTTCCATATCCGCCGAGAGGCCTCTCAGGCAGGCCAGATGCAGATCGGCGCAGTTTTCACGGATGAACTCGTGCGCCGTGGTGTCGTAAAAATGCTTGGACGTCGAAATCTGCGTCGCGAATTTCCCCGTCAGGTCCGGCCCGCGTTCCTTCATCAGCTCGAGAAAGCGGTGAAGCTGGGAGGGGACGAGAAAGGTATAGACCGGATAGCAGAAGACGATCAGCTCCGCTTCTTCCAGCATCCTCCCTGCCGGTGAAAAATCCTTCTCGAGGGCCTTGATCTTCTGCCCGACGTTCAGAAGCTCATACCGGTGCTCCGGGAAGAACTTCTCGATATAAAGCATGGTCTGCAGGGTGATGCTGCTGTCCCCGGCAGGGGACCCGTTCAGAATCAGGATATTCATTGACGTTTTCCTCCTTTCAGAGGCTGTTATGAAGATTAGTTTTCAAACAGATCATCCAGCGTAAGAACTTATATCCGGAGATATCAAGCTCGTTTCTGTTCCTCGCACTTCTTTAAAGCACGGACAGAGGCCTCCAATTCTGTGCTGAATGCTTTTGGATTCTCATCTGCCAGCTGCTTCCGGATGTCCGCTGCCTTCTGCAAATATTGCTCTGCCGCATCATATCTTCCTTCCTGGAGGAAAATATTCCCGATAGAATAGCAGGACCTCGCAAAATCAGGCTCTATGGCAGAAGGATTGCTTTCAAGAATCAGGCTGCGAATCTCATAGGCTTTCATATGGTATTCTTCTGCGATTTCGAGCTTCTCCATTTTGATATATAATTCTCCCAGGCCGTAGTATGACCTTGCCAGTTCCGCTTTGTCGGTCATGGAGTCGCTTTCGGCAATTCTGCTGCGTATCTTCATCGCCTCCAGATGCAGCTGTTCCGATTCTTCATACGCGCCTTGCTCCGCCAAATAGACCGCCAAATTGTAGCAGCTTCTTGCCATAGCCGGTTCGCGGGAAGCGCCGTAGTGTTGAACGGCATTTTTTCTGTTGTCCATAGCTTCTCTGTATAGCGTTTCCGCTTCTTCCTTCTGCTCTGTATCTGCAAGCAGATTGGCCAGATTATTGCATGCTTTCGCAAGACCGTCTTCGTAAGTGTTTGGATGCTGCTGCGCCAGCTCTCGATACAAAGACAGCGATTGTCTGAAAGAATGTTCTGCTTTCTTTCTATCGTTTTCCCAGTGATAAAGCCTTCCGAGCATCCAATACGCATCCGCGAGCTTATCTGCCGCCGCGTCTTCTGCGGTATAAAGCGCAGTCAATTTTTCCGCAATCTGTCTTCCTCTCGAAAATCGGTTTTGCTCAAGCAGAAAATCTGCGTATTCATACAGCGTCTCAAGACAGATCTGGTTTTCTGCCGCCAGCAGGCAGATTTCTTCGTAAATACCGATAACCTCTTCCTCTGATTCTGAGCGCAGTCCGGAAGCCATAATCGTATGAATCAGGGTCTTTTTTCCGCAGATATATTCCTCCATGACATTTTTCGCGCTTTTTATGATGTCTTCCGCCCGAAGAACCTCATCATGCCATTGTTCATCGCGCAACACCGCTTTTGCCGACTCATAGTCGCCGGCATCCACAAACTCCATTGCTTTCTTTTCGCGCCAATTCAGTCGTCTCCCGAGACGCCTGTTTTCTTCAACCCCCTGACACAGATCAAGCATGCTTTTTTCTATAACATGGAGTTTATCGGCAATTTCGTTCCGTCGAAGCGTATTGCTGCGGATAAGTCTCTGAACCTTTTCACTCTGTCCCAGATCGATGAGATCGGAAAACTCAATCTCCAGTTCTTCTTTTTCTTTGCGCAGTTTGTTTATAACCTCGTTGTTGCCGTAGAGAGGAATATTCGCCATCGAAAGCAAAGCAATTCCGTTCAGCTTTGCTTCCCCATCTTCCAGCGCCAGACTTGCTGCCAGCCGAGGATCCCTGCACAGCTCGATCAGCAGATTCAGCTTGACGGAATCGATATGGGTAAAAACATTATAATAGTGCTGAAGATCCTTTTCCAGGCGTTCTGCAAACCGATGCACCGTGTCATCAAGTTTCTCCGGTTCGTCGGATTTCTGAAAATACACATAAATCCGCGGGGCTCCCTTTTCCCGATAGGATTCCAGAGCTGTGTCGAATTCTTCAACGGTGTATTCTCCGACCCGATTTCCCAAAATGGCATAGAAGTATTCACTGTCTTCGATAATCTCGTTATATGCTTCCTGACTTCTGCGGTTCTGGAGCTGCGAAGAAAGGGTTTCGCAGATTATCATCTCCAAAAACAGGTCTCTGTCATGAAAGATGTTGTTCAATCCCTGCGTAAAAGCCATCAGGGATTCTCTCTCCCTGGAAAACTCCGTTATGGATGATGCGAGAAATATTTTTATCTTCATGGGAAACAAACCTCTTCATGTCACAGGACGATTTTTTGAAGAAGACCGGGATCATTTTCTTCTGCTTCCAGGAACATGGTCATATAGACCGGATAGTAAATGATCCTGCCGGAGGAGCTGATATTACAGTCTGCGAAAACAAAAGCTTCCTCTATTTGATACTGTTCATTCCGCATCACAGAAGACAGTGCCGAATGGATCGTATAGTCCTTTCCGCTTTTGACCTCGATGGGAAGGACGTTTCCTCCATATTCCACGACAAAATCAAGCTCTCCGATTCGCGTGGAATTATAATAGTACAGGCGAAACCCTTTGGCAGACAGCTCCTGCGCAACGGCATTTTCATAAATACCTCCGGCGTTGAAGCGGCTGTCTTTTGTAAGAAGCTGCCGTTTTGTGCTCATCCCATAGGAAGAAGTAAGCATCCCTACATCTGCAAGATACAGCTTGAAAAGACTGCTCTTTTCATTTAATTTCAGAGGGAGACGGGGTTCCGTTGCATTGTAAGCAGTCAACGTAACCCCAGCGGCTTTCAGCCAGAGGAAAGAGCTTTCCACCCGTTCATAATGCAGACCCTTTTTCAGATCGCTGAGCATAAAGCGGCGGTTCTGCTTCAACAGCTGTGAAGGAATGCTGTCATAAATGTTGCTTAGAATAAGGCGTTTATTCTCTGCTTCATACTGGGTGAAGTCCAGCTTGTACAGCGCCGTGATATCCCGGTGAATCTGAAGAATGCCGTTCAGATTATAATGATCTGCATAGTATGAAACCGCTTCCGGCATCCCCCCGATGGCAAGATATTGCCGATACAGGTTCATCAGCTTGTCATGGACAGATGCCATAACCGTCTCGCGCCGGAGAAAGCAGTTGTGAAGATACTCGATCAGATCCGCAGAGACAGACGCAGTCTGCAGGAATTCCTCAAAGTCCAGAGGATACATTTTGAGGATACGCAGGTATCCGACAGGAGCGGAGAGAAGGTTTGTGATTTCGATGCCAAGCAAGGAACCGCTTAAGATAAACCGATAGCTGCCATCGTCAACCAGGAATTTAATCCTCGAAACCATTTCTTTATCACACTGAACTTCGTCAATGAAGATAATCGTCTGTTTTTTTATAAAAGCATGGGAAGTAAAAACCGAAAAACCAAGCACCAGCTCATCAACTGTCCTGGCCTGCTGAAGGAGTGGGACCAGTTCAGGCAATTGCAAAAGATTGAATTCAACATAATCCTGGTTTTCGGATGACAGGACGCGGCGGATGGTATGTGTCTTTCCGACCTGACGAGCCCCATCCACAAGCAGCGCTTTTTGATGATCCTGCCGAAGCCAGTCGCGGATCTGTTCCTCGCATTTGCGGGTCAATTCCATGGAAAGCAGCCTCCATTTTCCCGGTTTGCCCTTAGTATATGCCATTCCTGTCAAATAATCAATGAGAAAAACGAAGAAAATGTCAAAAACACAATCAAAAAACAAACACAACTGTCAAAAATGCGGGCGGGAATCCAATATCTGGATTCCCGCCGGTTTTTTTGCTTTTTATTCCCCGTGTTTCTTTTCCCAGCGTTTCCGCTGCTGCACCCGGACGGCCTCTTCGGCTTTTTCCTTCGCCTCGGGCAGGATTTTCTCCTCCATTTTCTTCTTTCCGCGTTTCAGGGCCCTCACGGTGACCGTCGCTGCGGTGATCACGGGGACAATGGGAAGCAGAATGCCCAGCAGGCAGCACAGCGCCGCCCAGTCCTCGGTGATGCGGGCGGCATTCTCCCAGTAGGGGAACAGCACGCCGGTGCTCTGGGTGCTGCGGCTGCCGTACTGCCGCAGAATGTCGGTCAGGTTTTTGACGGTATAGCGGTCCGTGTTGTTCACGATCACGCCCCGCCCGATCGGGAATTTCTCTTTCGCGATGTTGACCGCGAAGTCCTTGACGGGGTTGGCAAGGACGTATTCGTAGCAGTTGATTTTGAGCTCCTCGTTCAGGTCCCGCAGTCCCTCGTAGGACATGAACATGCCCAGTTCCTCGGTATAGGCCTTTTTGCTGGCGAAGTCCTGCTCGCGCTCGATCACGCCGGCCACCACATAGGGAAGGCCGTTGATCTTGATCGTCAGGCCCTGCAGGCTGGTCCCGCCGAAGAGCAGCCACGAGAGCTCTTCATCCAGAAGCACCCGGTCCTCCATCAGGTCGTCCGGGTGCAGATAGTCCCCGTTGATGAGGCGGATCGGGTGAAAGTCGAAGTAGTTGCCGCCGACCGCGGTGACCGACGCCTCGCCCTTTCCGTGGTTCCCGGCGACATTGACCTTCCCGGTCGTGCTCCAGCAGTCCAGCATCAGGGTTTCCTCGCCGGTGATATCCAGCGAGCTCGCCTTCAGCTTGCTCATGGCGTCCTTCCGGAAGGTGCCGATCTGCTCGAGCGTGATCTGTTCGTCCATCGGCAGAAAGCACGAGATCTGCTTGTAGGGCATGTCGCTGTCCCCCTGCCAGCGCTCGGCCTCCTGCTGCGCCGGCAGCATCTTCGACAGGCGCCACCACGCCAGCCAGCAGGCGCCGGCCAGCGCCGCCAGCACAACGCAGAGAAGCAGCAGGGTCATCTGCTGCTTGCTCAGTTTCTTTTTCTTCTTCTCTCTGCCCATGTCTTACGAGCTGGCAAGGCGCACCATCGAGCCGCTCTTGATGGGCGCGCTGCTGGTCGTGATGACATAGTCGCCGTATTGCAGCTCGGCGGTCACGGCCGAGTTGTTGTCGTCGCTCGCCAGCACTTCGACCGGCACGCGCTTGGCGATATAGCGGTTGCCCAGCGGCGAGTTCTTCGCCTCGACCTTCAGAACGAAGCTGCCGTTGGCGTCCGAGCGGATCGCGCTGCTCGGGACGATCAGGTCATAGTTGGCGCTCTTCTGTCCGACCGAGATGGTCAGCTCCGAGCCGGTCGTCACGTTGCCCTCGAGGTCGAAGGTCAGCAGCTTGTTGCTCTGAGCCTTCTTGGGGTCGGTCTTGATGCTGCTGAGGGTGGCCGTGACCTCGTTGCCCCAGTAGAAGTTCGATACAGTCGCCTGATCGCCGATGCGCAGGCGGCTGGCCTGCTCGTTGGTCACCGAGAAGGACATGGTATAGCCCATATCGGGGACTTCAATCGTGCAGAGGACATCGTCCTTCATCTTCTTGTCGCCCGCGGTACACTCGACCGAAGTCACCGTGCCCGCCACCTTGGCAGTAATAATTGCACCATCTTCGCCCGTTAACTCATCCAATTTCTTCTTGGCTGCCTCTATTTCGTACTTTATCTGGTTGAGGTCAACGCCTTTCGCAGCCTGCGATTGGGCATCTTCCGCTTTTCTTCGATCTAAAGCATCGCGTGCATCCTGATAGTTGATATTTGCCTGTCTATAGGCTTCCAGCTTATTTTTATAGACTTCGTTGTAGTACCCATCGGTAGCATAACTCAAAATAGAATTAAGTGCCTCACTCCATCTGTCCACATCTTCCAGTGATGATTCATACTCGTTTTTTGCTGCATTTACTTTTTCATTTTTCTGTTCTGTGTCATATACCTCTCTTTGTATCCTATCATGCTCTGCCAGTGCGTCTTTCAATATCTCTATTTTGCCTTTAAGCTCTTCTTCTATTTCTGTCTTTTCCTCATATTCTATCTGCTTTTCCTCATATTCGGCAATTGATGCTTCTAAATCTTCAGCTTCTTGTTCTTTAAGGACAGCTTCTTCATCCCTGCCTTCATCTCTTAGGGCTTCCGCATCTAACCGAGCTTGTGCTGCCTGTGCCCTTAATTCTTCTATATCTGTTGTTGATGCAGGATCTTCTAGGCTTCCCAGATCCATCAGTTCCTTTTCATCTCTTGTTATCTGTTCAAGAATGATTTCTCTTTCTGAAAGATAAGTAGATTCCACAAGATCTCCGTCAATCAATCCTTGAGTTACAAGGTCTGTATAGATATCTGCCAATGCTTCTTTTAGAGATTGCAGTTCTTCATATCCCGCTTGTTCAATAACCACTTGATCATAATGATCTTTTGCTTCGTCACGTGCTTTAATCGCTTTTTCCAACTTTTCTTTTATAACTTCAAGTTGTTCCTGATCTTGAACTTCTTTTTCTGCTTCCTCTTTTGCAATGAGCATTGCTTCTGTTGCTTCATCCAGCCTATCACCAAGAATACTCAGGTTGTTTTCCGCGGCTGAATAGGAATATACTCCGCTGGTAGCCGCTTGGCGGTTGTATGAGCTCTGCAGGCTATGAACCTTTAATTCGGCTTCAGCAATTTCATCGCTGCTGCCTTCGCCGAGGGTGAACAGCACGTCGCCGGCCGCGACTTCCTGGCCGGCTTTCACCAGCACGCTGCGGATGACGCGGGTCTTTTCCATCTTCACCTGGTGGTTGCCGGTTGCCGTGACGGTGCCGGTGCCGCGTACCTTGGACACGATGCTGCCGTCCACGACTTCCTGCGTCGCCGCCTCGGGGAGGCTGCGGTTCATGATGGTATTCGAGAAAAAGGTCAGCACAAGAATCACCGAGAGAAATACAATCGCGGCGTTCTTTACCCATTCTCTGTTTTTCGGCTGTTCGTTCATATGATATCTCCTCGGGAACCGTTCCGGTTCCCTGTTATCAGCCCTTGACGCTTCCGGAATTCGCGATACCCTCGACCAGATACTCCTCGCCGTGCAGGAACAGCAGCAGCGACGGGATCATATAGACCGTGGCCATGGCGAAGGCAAGGCCGATTTCGCCGGCGTTGATCTGCGAAAGAAACACCGACAGCGGCTGCGCGTCCGCATCCTGCAGCAGGATGAGGGGCTGCTCGACCATGTTCCAGTAGTCGATGAAAACCAGAATGGCAATCGAATAGAGCGCCGACCGGCATTCCGGCAGGCAGATTTTCGTAAAGATCTCCCACTCACCCGCGCCGTCCACCTTGGCCGCCTCGATCAGCGAATAGGGGATGCGGCGCATGAACTTCGTCAGCAGGAAGACCGAAAAGGGGGCGAACATGCCCGGCAGGATGATGCTCCAGCGGGTGTTCAGGATGCCCAGCCAGCTGCTGATCAGATAGTTCGGCACCAGCGTCACCTGATAGGGCATCAGCATCAGGATGACGTAGAAAAAGAAGAGTCCGCTGCGGATTTTTCCGCGCCAGCGCGTGAAGCTGTAGGCCGCGACCGAGGCGACCGACACCTGCAGAATCACGATCGGCACGACCAGCAGGATGCTGTTCCACAGTTTCAGCAGATAGTCCGGCGACTTGATGAGCCCCGTGATGTACTGCGACAGGGTGACCTTGTCGGGGATGAACTTGAGGTTGACCGTCTTCGAGACGTAGCCGCCCTGCGTGGTCGCGAAGATCATGCCGTAGTTGGCCTTGATCTCCGTCTCGGACATGAACGAGTTCGTGATCGTCAGGACCGTCGGCAGCAGAAACATCACCGAGAACACCAGGCAGAGGAAGAACATCACGCCGCGCGAGAAATACTTCTTTTTTTTCTTCCTCTTCATCCCTCCACGTCCTTTCCGAACCAGTCCTCGGCCTTGAACAGGAGGGCGATCAGCACCACCATGACAATCGCCATGACGACCGCCGCGGACGACAGCTTCTGGTAATCCAGCGAGCGGAAGGTGTTGTTCATGAAGTGCTGCAGCATATACAGCTTCTCATAGGGATAGTCGCCCGTCAGCAGGTACACCTCGCGGAAGACCTTGAAGGAGTTGATGAGCGAGAGGATGGTCACGAACAGAACGGTCGGCGAGAGATAGCGCAGCTTGATGGCGAAGAACTTGTAGACTTCCCCCGCGCCTTCCACGTCGGCAACCTCGAGCAGCTCCTTCGGGATGTTGGCCAGGCCTGCCATGAACAGAATCATGTTGTAGCCCAGCGTCTTCCAGAGGAAGAGGATCATGACCACGATCTGGCAGTAGTCGCTCTGCAGCCAGTCGATCCGGTCCGCGCCGAAAACCATCAGGAACTCGTTGATCGTGCCGTTGTAGTTGAACAGCACCTGCCAGATCAGCACCACCGACGCCACCGGCACCATCATCGGACTCAGGAAGAATGTCCGGAACTGGCTTTTCATCGGGATGCGCGCTTCCAGCATCAGCGCCAGCAGGATCGGCAGCACCACGGCCAGCGGCACCGCGATCACCGAGAACTGCAGGGTATTCTTCGCGGCGGTCTGAAACGCGCTGTTGTGGAACAGCCTGACATAGTTGTCCAGGTAGACGAAGTTGCGCGAGCCGACCCCGTCGATCAGGGAATAGTACACCACGACAAAGAAGGGAACGATGAAGAAGACGCCGACGCCCAGAAGGCTCGGGGAAAGGAAACACAGACTCTGTCCGAAATCCCGCATGCGGGCGCGCCTGCGCTGCCGTTTCATCTCGGAATTGCCCGATTCGCTTGTCTCCTGCAACTTTTCCTTCATCATTTGTTTCCTTTTTGCCTGAAATCGGTAAAAATGCGTAACTTTAGGGCATAATTCCGTGCCCATTATATACCAAGCCGCGCTTAATGACAAGCGCGGCTTGCAATCTTTAATAATAAATTTTTCTTAACTTAACAGATTCTTAGTATTTGCTTGCCAAATCCGCGGAACTGCTGTTTCCGGCGGGAAAAGCAGGACTCTGCGTCTGAAATGCAGTTGAGCGCAGAAATCTTCAGGTATAAATTCCCATATTCTCTGCAAAATTCGGATGATCTCTCATCAGGCCGAGTATCCTGCGGGCTGCACCGTCCGGGCGGGAACGGCCGCCCTCCCATGCTTCGACAGACTTTGCAGATACACCGATGCAGGCGGCAAAGGTCTTTTGTGTCATATGCGCGTCTACGCGGACTTTCTTAATCTGTTGCGGAGAAAAAGAATCCACTTCTTTCACAGTACGGGGATGAACAACAATCCCGGTTTCTTTTCCCTGTGCAGCATCAAGCAGCTCATTCAGGGAATCCATAATATCATTGTAAACAGAATCCATGGCTCATTCCTCCTTTCCATGCGGCTTGTTGTAATACGGTTCGATGGTATCAATCAACTTTTTGATGGTCTTTTTTTCCGCTTCCGTGAGATTTCCTTTATCCGATTTTGCATATGCGGCCAGACCGCAGATCTTTTCTCCAATCTCAAAATCAACATAGATGATACGGGCAGAACCGCTTTTTCCCTGATCTTCGAATGCAAAACGATATTTTCTGGCACCGCCGGTTCCTTGAATTACTTTTCCGGCCTTTGGGTCTTCAAGCAAAGCGTCTTCCAGACGTACCAGATCATCTTGTGTGTCAAAGCCACAGCGATTCCATCCCGCAAGAAAAGCTGTTGTCCATACAAATTCCCGTGTCATTTCATCACCTTGTTACCCTAAATTTAAGGGGTTCCCATAACTTATTATACGAACTTTTTTCGTTTTGTCAAGATGCTGATCTGCAGCTCTATTGGCATAAATCGGAGTATTGTGAAGAATTAAATCAGAAGAATGTGAGATTTTTAATCGGAGAAATGTTGAAAAACGGAGCTGCCGTTCCCGGCAGCCCCGTGTGTTTGAGTTATTTCTTTGTTCAGCCTTCTTCAGTGTTTTCCGGAACCGAGTTTTCGGAAGCAGTTTGCACCGGAGCAACGGACGGCACTGGAGTTGTATTTTGAGGAGTCGGTACGACCGGGATCTGGTTCGCCGGCTTCGGATCAGCCGGTGCGGCCTTATTGCCGGTATCTGCCGCCGGTGCAGCCTTGTTGCCGGTGTCCGCAGCCGGTACATCCGTCTTGGCGGGGTCTGCCGCCGGTATATCCGTCTTGGCGGGGTCTGCCACCGGTGCAGCCTTATTGCCGATGTCTGCAGCCGGCAGATCCGTCTTGCCGATGTCTGCAGCCGGTACATCTGTCTTGCCGGTGTCCGCTGCCGGCAGATCCGTCTTGTCGATGTCTGTGGCCTGTGCGTCCTTCGTCTCAGTGCCGGTCGGAGTCTCGCCGGCCTTCTTCCCGGTATCTGCCGGTGTATCTTCCTTCTTCCCGCTGTCTGCTGAAACCTGGTCTTTCTGCTCGGCAGCGTCCTCGTTGTCCTCTTCCGTTACGGGTTTGCTGATCTCGTCCTTGCAGCGTTTGCAGATATAAATCTCATAAGCAGGATCCGTTTCGGTTGCCGCTATGGTCTCCTTCAGCTCATAGTCATGGCCGAGAGGCTCACCGACTTCTTTTTTAAACTCATAGCCGCATCCCTTGCATCTGTAGATCTCATAGGCCGGCTCTTCGCAGGTCGCTTCTTCTGTGCCTGTCAGCTCATAGTCAGGCTTCTCGCAGGTCTCTTCACAGGTCTCTTCACAGGTTTCTTCACAAATTCCCTCACAGGCTTCGTCAGAAGCCGCCCGGAAGCTCATCAACATCATTTTTGGAGCACTTTTCAGGTTGGACAGCTCTTCCTCAGTGAGATTTCTTGTTTCTGTGTGAGGGGTGCCGTCTTCATCATAGGTATACGTCGTTTCAGTCCCGGTTTTATTTCCGTCAGCATCTTTCTCTACAAGAGTTTCTTTTGTAATTCTTCCTGTGTCATCGTATTCGCTGGTCTGGGTTGCAGTTTCTTCGAGATCTGTTATTTTTTTGGTATAGCTGCCGTCTTTGTTATACGTATATGTCGCTTTGCTTCCGGTTTTCGTTTCGTTCTCAAGGGTCTCATAATCTTCTGTGATAATTCTTCCGTCTGAATCATAGCTCTTGGTGGTGCTTGTGCTCTTGGTTTTATCGCCTTCGGTTGTAGTCTGCGTGTACTTCAGGACTCTACCCAGCGAATCATATTTTGTCTCTTCCTTAATGGTTTTTTTGGTATTCCCCTGATCGTCTTTTACTACCTGTGTGGACGACGTAAGCATTCCGTCTTCGTTATAGGTATAGCTGTTCGTAATGCTTCCTGTTGGATTCCCGTCTTCATCTTTTTCCTCTGTCGTCTCTTTGACAGGCCAGCCGTCCTTATCGTAATTCGTGGTTACTGTATGCGTGCCGCTTGCATCTTCTATGGTCTTTACGCTCTTGGATATGACGTGGTCGGAATTATAGCTGATCTCATTGGTTACGGTTTGGAGGATGTCTCCGGCACTGTTTTTCGTTGTAGATTCTTCTTTTACCGGGCGCTCGTTTTTATCATACGTGGTTGTGGTTTCTTTCGTATTGCCGCTCTCTACATATGTTACTTTTTCCGTCGATGCTTTCTTTAATCCCTTGTCGGTATACTGGTAGCTCGTTGTGGTCTCTGTTGTCTTTGTAGTCGTCGTACTTCCGTTTTTCTCCGTATTGGTGACGGTCTCTTTCACCGTGGAAACGTTTCCTTTACTGTCATACCCATACTCACTGGTAGTCTCCGTTTTCTTGCTTTTATTCTGTGCCGGGTATTCCGTGTATGTGTCGGTCTTTCCGGTCAGCCGTTTCGTTGCAGGGTCATAATCGTAAGAAGTTGACCCTTCGGCTGTTTTGGCGCCGGCTTCATCGACTTGATAATAGTCTGTCTTTGTCTTATTGCCGTCTTTATTATAATCGTTTTCCGTCTTGGCATAGCCGCGCAGAACGCCGTTCGCGTCAAGATACAAGGTTTCGGCAGATTTCACTTTATCGTTTTTGTCCACCGTTTCCGTCGTATATTCGGTGATTGCGTTCAACGTGCCTTTCTCCAGTTCCGTCTCTACCCATTCCTTGGTGCCGCTGCCGTCAGCATTGTATTTGGCTTTGTACAGGACTCTCTTGTTGGAGTCGGTCCCGTTCTGCGTGATTTCAACGCCCTTTACCTGGCGGCCGTCCTTGTTCAGCTCGTATCCGCCTTTGACCAGGTTTTGCCCGTACTCGGTCTTCTCCAATTCCGCTGCGGTCTTGTCGCCTGACTTGGTGGTTTTCACGGAATAGTACCGCTCGGCGGTGTTCGCGTTCTTCGCCTGGTTGGCCGCCGTTGCCGGGTTCAGATATTTGATTCTCGTGTCTATGGTTCTGCCGTCCGCCAGATGCTCGATGATGCGGATGGGCCGCCCGGCCTTGTCATAGGTGATCTCTTCCCAGTCTCCCACCCAGTAGGTCGTCAGCCATTCAATCTCCTTCAGGACGGCGTCCCTCGTGACGCGCACGATCTCGGCCTTCTCCAGCTCCTTGCTTTCGCTCTCCCTGACCAGGGTCTTCGCGTCGTCCACGTTGATGACGACTTCGATGCGCTTGAGCTTCTCGCAGTTTTCAAAGGAGTTCGCTGCGATCTTCTTCAGCGTGGAGGGGAAGACCACGCTCCGGAGATATTCAAAGTCCTTGAAGGCCTCGTTCGAGATGGTCAGCACTCTTTCATCGATGATGACGCGCTTCGCCCACCGGGCTTCCCTGAACCAGGGCGCCGGATGCTCCTTGTCGAAGCCGGGCATTTCACCCCAGCCGCTGATGATCAGGGTTTCCGCTCCGGCATTGTAATAATACTCGATCTGACCCACGTTCGTGAGGTTCGAGGACGAGCCGATTACCGTCTTCTGGGACGCCGCCGCAGCCGTCGGGGTGACCCCTGTCGGCACGCCTTCAAATTTTCGGTTATCCACCTGATTGAAGGTCACGGTGTACCAGTCCGCCTGCGCGCTGGTATTCCATACGCCCAGGGCTGTCATCATGCAAAAAACCAGGGTCAGCGCCAGAAGTTTCCGGATTTTTTTCATTTCTCTTTTCCTCTTATTTCTATATGTTGCACAGATGGATTTACAACACTACTACTTCTTGTTATTTTACCCCTTTCTCTGCCCTTCCGTCAAGTCTTTTCGCGGTTTTTGGCTCAGGAATGACAGCTTTTGACGCTTTGGCTCTACCATCCGGGCGGATTTTGTGGTATATTGAAGCCATCCCAATGCAAGCGGAGGCACAGTCATGAATTCGGAACCCGTTTCCCCTGCAGCTGCTTCTTCAGACAACTATACCTATTTTGCCTTTATCAGCTACAAGAGTGCGGACGAAAAATGGGCCCGCTGGCTCAAGCGGCATCTCCATAATTACCGCCTGCCCGCGAGAACCCACAGAAAGAATCCGCAGGTTCAGAAACGCTGCAGCCCGATCTTTCTGGACAAAACCAATCTGACCCCGGGGCTGCTGGACAGCGGCCTTTCCAGCGAAGTGCAGTCGGCCAGATACCTGATCGTCATCTGCTCCCGGAAAGCCGCGGAGAACTCCCGGTACCTGGACGACGAACTGCGGTACTTTCTGGAGGGCAGCGGTGATCTCGGCCGCGTCATTCCCTTCATCGTGGACAAGAGCGATCACCCGGTGGAGGAGTGCTTTCCTGCTTATCTGGCGCAGCTGAGCAGAGAGAAGGACATCGCCGGCGTCAGCATCTACGACGACGGGCCGCGCACCGCTCTGCTGCGCCTCATCGCCGCCATGCTGGGCATCAGGCGGGAGGAACTGGAGAGCGACGACCTGCGGCGCCGGAGAAAGAACCGCCTTGCCGCCGCGCTTCTCGCCCTGGTCGTGATGGCGGGCGCGTGGAAAGCCTGGGATTACTATACGCCGAAAACGAAGTATTATGCGGATTACACCGAGGTCTACGGGGTTCCGAAGGGTATCGGAGAACTGAAGGAAAACGAGCTTCCGTCCATGAACGCGCACTACACCCTGCTGTCCAGCCGCGGCAGGGTCCGCGAACTGCGTTATGAGAACAGCGCGGGCAAGCTCATGCCGGATACGCACCCGACACGGATCGACCGCTTTTCCAGGGCGGAGTACGTTTATGCGGACGACGGCGGTCTGTCCAGCGTCAATCAGTACAACGAAAACGGACAGCTGGCAACGGAACTGCACTATATCAGCCGGAACACCGTCGATCTTTCCAGGCATCCGGAGACGGAAAGCGGGGGCTTCTCGATGGCGGCGCCTCTGCCTTCGCACATCACCGTCGATCCGCTGGAAGACGACAGCGGGGAAAAGGATCGCAAGAGCAGCGTGATCCGCTATCTGGTAACCTATGACGCTTCGGGATTTCCGCTTGAAGTGCACTATGCATCCGATGCCTACAACCATTCCGCCCACGACGCGGACGGCATCAGCGGGATTCGCTTTGAACGGGACGGACAGGGCCGCATCATCCGCCTGCTCTATCTCACCTATGTCGCGTCCGGCAGCACGGATGCCACCAGGGCGGAAAACTATCGGGTGGTCGGAAAGCGCAGCGGCCTGGCCGGCATCGAATTTCTCTATGACGACGCCGGCGACTGCGTCGGGCAGCGCATGCTGGACGCGCAGGGAGAGCTGATCACCCTCGCCTCCTCCGGCGCTGTCACGGCTTCTGAATATGAAAACCACAACGAAGTCCGAACAAGCTATTATGACACGCAGGGCAGCCCCTTCCTGACCGAGCTCGGCTTTGCCGCGCAGGAAAACCGCTATGACGCACGGGGGAATCAGGTCCGTGTCGGCTTCCTCGGGACGGACGGAGAGCCGGTCTTTCACCGGGACGGCATTTCCGGATGGGAGTCTCAGGTTGATGAAAACGGCAGGGAAATCCGGCGCAGTTTCTTCGATCCCGACGGAAATCCGGTTCTGCACGATATCTGCGTCGCCGGGTACGAGTCCGTCTTTGACGAAAGCGGGAACGAAATCCGCTGCTCTTACTTCGGCACGGACGGCGAGCCGGTTCTGAGCGAAGACGGCATTGCCGGATGGGAAACGCTTTTCGACGACAGGGGTCATCCGGTCAGAGTCGGCTACTTCGGCACGGACGGGCAGCCTGTTCTGATGAAGGATGCCTACGCCGGATGGACCTACGCCTATGACGAACGCGGCAACGTGATCCGCTGCTCTTATTTCGGCGCGGACGGAGAAGCGATTCTGAGCCGGGACGACATCGCCGGATGGGATGCGGTGTACGACGAGCGCGGCAACGAGGTCCGGGTCGCCTTTTTCGGCACGGACGGGCAGCCTGCTCTGTGTCAGTACGGCTATGCCGGATGGGACGCGGCGTATGACGAGCGCGGCAATCAGATCCGTCTCGGCTTCTTTGGCAAAGACGGCCAGCCGGTCCTGAACACGGACGGCGTCGCCGGATGGGAATATGCCTATGACGAGCGCGGCAACGAGACGGAATGCCGCTGCTTCGGAACCGGCGGGGAAGCCGTTCTGCATAAAAGCGGCATCGCCGGATGGAAATCGACCTATGACGAGCGCGGCAGCGAGCTCCGGCGCAGCTTCTTCGGCCTGAGCGGCGAAGCGGTTCTGTACGGGGACAGCGTGGCCGGGTGGGACTCTGCCTTCGATGCCCACGGCAATGAGCTCCGGCGCGCTTACTTCGGCACGGACGGGCAGCCTGCTCTGAGCGCCGGGGGCTATGCCGCGGAGGCTTTTGAATACGACGGGCGCGGCAACCAGATCAAAGCCCGCTTCTTCGATACGGACGGACGGCCGATCCTGAATGCCGAGGGCTATGCCGGGCAGGAGGCCGAATATGACGGGCGCGGCAATCAGACCCGGCTCCGGTATTTCGGGACCGACGGGCAGCCGATTCTGAGCCGGGACGGCTATGCCGGATGGGACGCGGTGTATGACGGGCGCGGCAACCAGATCCGTTTCACCTATCTCGGCACGGACGGGAAACCGGTTCTGGCTGCAGACGGCTACGCCGGGTTTGAGTCGGAGTATGACGCGCACCGTAATATCATCAAAACGACCATCTTCGGCACCGACGGAAAGCCCGTTCTGAACGATTACGGCGGCTGCTGTTTCGAGTCCGTTTTCGACGAGCGGGACAACGAACGCAAAGTCAGCTATTTTGGGCTGGACGGAGAAGCGGTTCTGAACGCGGACGGCTTTTCTTCCTGCGAATCTGAATATGACGGGCGGGATCGGAAGATCCGCTGCCGTTACTTCGGCACGGACGGACAGCCGGTTCTGTTCCGGGACGGCTATGCCGGATGGGATGCGGTGTACGATGAGCGCGGCAACCAGATCAAGGTCAGCTTCGTCGGCCTCGACGGAGAACCCTGTCTCCACATCGGCGGCTTTGCCGGTCTGGAATCGGAATACGACGAGCGCGGCAACGAGATCCGGACCAGCTACTTCGGCAGGGACGGGAAACCGATTACGAACGACGGCGGCTATGCGTCCTGCGAAACCGACTACGATCCATACGGAAACCGGACCGTCGTGCGGTATTATGACCGCAAAGGCCGGCTGCTCGCCGCGGTGGAATACGACAAAGACGGAAACATCCTCAGCAGAACATAAAATTGATTTGGGAAAGGACAGGTCTGCCATGAAAATTCAAAAAAGCCTTCTCGCGTTTCCCCTGATCCTCGTGCTGATGTTCAGCCTCGGCGTGTCGGCCTTTGCCGGCGATGCCAGTTTCGAAGCGACAAAGGACTATATGGATGCCCTACGGAGACTGGAAGGCGCAAGCTGCGAAGCGCTCGAGACGCTCAGCATCGGCGGAAAAGAATTTGAAGCCGTGAATATCTCTTATGCGGGCAAGCTCTCCGATCACGAGTTCAGTTTCCTGACCTTTGTCTGCGAAGACGGCACCGAGGCGCTTCTGCAGATCAATCTTCTGGAGTATGATCCGGAGAACCTCGCGGAACTGCTGGCGGCTGTCAACGACTTTCACGCGAACACCACCGGCGTAAAGCTCTTTCTGGATGTCAGCGACAACTCGCTCATCGCGGAAACTCATCTGCTTCTGACGCAGGATTCGGTCTTCGATCTCGCGCCGAGGGCGACGGCGAATCTGATCACCCTCGTGGATAAAATGGTCGAAGACTTCGGAAGCTTCGCCTTGTAACGAAACAGAGCCGGGAGAGTGCCCGGCTCTGTTTCTTTATCCGTCTGAACTTTTTTCGGCCCTGTCATGAGGGATCAGAACTTTTTTGGGGTCGGGGCGGCGAAGGTGAAGATGATCGGTCTGCCGTCGCACTTCAGTGTTCCGTCCTTGACCGTAACGGGTGTATTGTCAATCAGGTTCTCATAGGTTCCGTCCGGGGCCTCCACCTTCACATCCGCACTGCGCGATTTCAGGCTGAACACGCCGATCTTCTTTCCCGTCTCGTTCTGCCGCAGCAGCACGGCGATCTCGTTCTGATCGTCCGCCCGGGCAAAGAAGTCGTCGTCCGCGTCCAGCGCCTCGTGCTTGATGTTGCTGAGCTTCCGCAGATAACTGCTGATGTCCCTGCCGCTGCGCGGGAAGGGCTCTTTCTCGAACAGGCTCGGCCGGTGCGTGCAGGAGAATTCCTGCCCGCCGTAGAGCATCGTCGTCCCCTTCAGGAAGAACAGCATCGCGGTCAGGTTGTCGCGGTCGCTCTCCTCCGGCACGCGTTCGGCGATGCGCGGCTGGTCGTGGTTTTCCAGGCAGCGCAGCTTGTTGTAGTTGGCGGGGTAGATCGCCTCCTGGAAGTTCATCATCTCCAGCCAGCCGCTCAGCGGGATTCTGCCCTCCTGCCAGCGCTCGAAGTCCTCCCAGATGTCGTAGTCATACTCGATGTCAAAGACCTCGTAGGCCTCGCTGTCCCGGCAGGAGTAAAAGCCCTCGCGCCGGGCGAAGTTCCCGTAGCTGCGGTGCACGGTCTCCCCCAGCCAGATGTGCTCCGGGTGCTCGCGGTTCACGAGACCCCTCGCCATGTTCCAGAAGGTGATCGGCACGAAGGAGGCCACGTCGCAGCGGAAGCCGTCCACGACCCGCGCCCAGCCGCAGAGAGTCTCCAGCTGGTAATCCCAGAGCCCGAGGACGCTGTAGTCCAGGTCGATGACGTCGGCCCAGTCGCCGATCTTGTTGCCGGTGTTCCCGTTTTCATCCCGCCAGTAGAACTCCGGATGCTCCCGCAGCAGCACCGCGTCCGGCGAGGTGTGGTTGTACACCACGTCGATCATGCACTTCATGCCGCGTTTGTGAATCTCGTCCACCAGCCTGCGGAAGTCCGCCTCGGTCCCGTACTGCGGGTTCACCGTGCGGTAGTCGCGGTTGGCATAGGGGCAGCCCAGGCTCCCCTTCTTTCCCTTTTCCCCGATGGGATGGATGGGCATGAACCAGATGATGTCCGTCCCCAGCGCCCGGATGCGGTCCAGGTCGGGAATGATCGAGAGGAAGCTCCCTTCCTCGGTGTGCGCGCGGACATAGACGGAATAGATGACCTGCTTCTGCAGTTCGATGTCGGTTTTCGGTGCCATAATTCAGCCTCCCTGTTTTTTAATGTCCGGAACGAAGCCTCAGTCGCTGCCGATCCGGAGCAGTCTGTTTTCAATACGCGCCCATGTTCCGGACAGGCGGTTATAGATGCCTGTATAGAAACCCGTCGTCGCTTTTCGGATGACTTCATAATAGAGAATGCTGAAAACAAGGCCGAAAGCGAAAACACCGGCAGACAGAAGGAAGGTCCATCCGAGGATGTGGTCATAGCCGAACTTCAGATAGATGGCGTTCCAGATCGCGGGACGGTAAAGGCTGCGCAGCAGACGGTTTTCATGGATGATATAGATAAACAGCGACAGTTTCGAGAGGTAATTGACCCAGCCGATTGTGTATTCTCTGCTTCTTGCGAAATGGAACAGGCCGAGCACAAGCAGGATCAGGAAGGGATTATAGCATTCTCTCCAGATCTGCAGCGAGTTGCGGAATACTTCCGAGCGCAGACCGATGCGGTTCATCAGCCAGATCAGGCCGAAATAGCCGAGGAAGCCGACGAGGATGAGCGTCCCGTAACGTCTTTTATCCAGCATGAACGAATCCGCGTATTTTTTCATATATCCGATCAGGAAATAAAGGACGACCCAGATCACCAGCCGGGAGGCGAAAAAGGTGGTGCCCTCCAGGAACATGTACCGGGTGAGACAGGTTGCAAAGGCGATGACAAAATACATGACCACGGCCGCTGCGTTCAGTCGGAGCAGGGTTTTCCGGCTGTTCTTCTGTATGATCTGATTCAGCAGCGGATGCAGGGCATAGAGAATCAGATAGCAGCTGGGGTACCAGTTGTTCTCGAAGGTGGTGGGCAGCAGGGCCATCAGGACCAGGCTCCTGTAGGTCTGTCCGTGCTCTGCGATCAGCACCGGCACCAGAATCAGCACGGAGATGGTCCAGATATCCATCAGCATCATGAAGATCTTCTTTTTGTCCACCCGGTCATTATCCAGGAAAAACCAGGCGGAGCAGACGAAGAAGATGGTGTTTCCGAATTCCCCGCAGTAGCGCAGCATGGACAGAATGAGGTACTGAACGTTCGTCGTGGCTTCCGTCAGGTCGACGCCGAATCCGTAAAAGGAAATATATCCGTTTCCTTTGGACCCGAGAGTCTGGATCACATGACTGACGACGATCAGCGCGATGCCGAAGAGCTTCAGCATCTCGATGCTCGAGTTTCTTTCTGCTTTATTCGGAATGGTTTCTTTCAAGAAAACCGCCTGCCTTATGAAAAACTGTCGTTTCAGAAACGTTAAAGTTTATTATATCAGTTTTTCTCCCTGATGTCCACAGCGCCCGGCCCCGGGATATCCCGGAGATTCAGAAAGCGTTTTACAAGGCATTCTTCCTGTGGTATTCTATGCTCGGAGAACCGGAATCTGTATTTCGGAGGAAAAACATGAAAAAAACCATTTCTCTGCTGGCCGTCTTTGCCCTGCTCTTCAGCTGCGGCTTCGGACAGAGCTTTGCGGAAGTCCGTATCAACAACCAGCTGAAAGACGGGGAAGGCAGCAATGTCATTGTGACTTCGCCGGAAAAACAGGAGAGCGGCCTGCAGATGATTCTGTCGACCGGCGACCAAAGCCGCATCGCCATGCCGAATCTCTGTTCCTACATACAGCCGGAATCCCTGTATATCGACGCCCCGGGAGGGCACAGCGTCTATGTCTACCGGGATCTGAAATGCGATAAGGAAAAGCTCATGCCCTTTGCCTATGAAGGCATGCGGGTAACTGCCGTTGCCAGAGAGAACAACGGAGAGGTCGATCTCTCCTGCATTGTCTATCGGGACGAGAATTATCAGCCGCATGCGGGCTGGGTGCACAGCAAGTATCTGAGCGCCTGGTTTCCCGGAGCGGTCAGCACAATCGGAAGCCCCTGGACCGGTACGGTCTACACCGCGGAGGATCCGGTTCTCTCCTGGGCGAGGGATTATTTCGTCAATACCAGGATGAAATACACCCTTCTCTCCGAACCGATTCGGGCCTGTACGCAGTTCCGGCTGAACTATCAGGTCACGGGCCGCGGCGGCGCAAAAACACAGGAAGTGCCCGGAGATCGAAAAGTCTATGTAAACGACGGAAGCGGCTGGACGATGGTCGGTCAGTTTCCGTATCCGGAAATTGAATCCGTGCTTGTCACGGTGAACCTTCCGGAACCCACGGATCTGCTTGCCGTGGCGGTTGTTCCTGTCTGCGACCGGCCGGAGCGCTTTCAGTTTCGGCAGTCCGTGCTGGATGTTCTGACCGCCGAAGCAAACATTCCGACCGACGGAAACGGAGATGCGCAGGGAGAGGGACAGGCATCCGTGATCTGGGGAACAACACCTGACACGGTCATCGTGGAACAGACGCCCGCGCGCAGGATCACGGTGGGAAGCATCGTCACCTTCGGAAGCTATGAACAGGACAATTACAGCAAGGGAAGCAAAGAGCCGATCGAGTGGATCGTACTGGACGTGCAGGAGAACAATCTGCTTCTGATCAGCCGCTACGGGCTCGACTGTCTTTCCTATTGCCGGAGAAGCAACAGCATTGCCTGGGAGACCAGCAATGTCCGCGTCTGGCTGAACGATCCGTTTCTGAATGCCGCCTTTACCCCGGAGGAGCAGAACGCGATCCTCATTACGGAGGTGGACAACGGCAAGAGCCAGGGTTACCTTCACTATGAAGGCAGCGGGGGAGAAAACACGCTGGATCAGCTTTTCCTGCTGAGTTACGCGGAAGCCTGGAAATATTTCTATCAGAGCAGCGACCGCGCATGCAGGCCGACGAAAGTTGCCGTACAGAGGGGCGCCTTTGAAAGCCCGCTCAGCGGGAACTGCCCCTGGTGGCTGCGCTCTCCCGGATATATGAAGGATTATGTCGCCGCTGTGGACGTGGACGGCAACCGCAGCGGGAACATCAAATACGGAACAATGGCCGTACGGCCTGCCATGTGGGTTGACAGCAATCTTGCCCGCTTCGGATATATTTTTTACAGATAACTGATTTTGGAGGGATGATCCATGTCTGAGAAACTGTATTTTGCGTCCGATTACATGCAGGGGGCGCACCCCGCCGTCCTGCAGCGCCTGCTGGAGAACAACCTGCTGCCTTCCGCAGGCTACGGCACCGACGGCTTTTCCGAAGCTGCCCGCGAAAAGATCCGCCTGGCCTGCGCCGCGCCCGAGGCCGAGGTCTTTTTCCTCGTCGGCGGCACGCAGGCAAACGCCCTCGTGCTCACCGCCCTGCTGAAACCCTGGCAGGGGGTCATCGCCGCGGACAGCGGGCACATCAGCGTCCACGAGGCCGGGGCGATCGAGTGCGGCGGGCACAAGGTCATCGCGCTGCCGCAGCACAGCGGCAAGCTCTGCCCCGCGGAGGTCGAAGCCTGCATTCTCGCCTGGCAGAGGGATGCCAATCGTGAGCATATCGTCATGCCCGGCGCGGTTTACATTTCGCATCCGACCGAGTTCGGCACGCTCTACTCGCTGTCGGAGCTCGAGTCGCTCAGCCGGATCTGCCGCGCAAACGGGCTCTCCCTCTTTCTGGACGGCGCCCGTCTGGCCTACGCCCTCGCCTGCCCGGAGAACGAGCTTTCGCTCCCGGACCTCGGGCGTCTCTGCGACGCCTTCTACATCGGCGGCACCAAGTGCGGCTGTCTCTTCGGCGAGGCCGTCGTCTTTCCGCGGCGCGGCACAGTTCTGCATTTCTTCACGATCATCAAGCAGCGCGGGGCGCTGCTCGCCAAGGGCTTCGTGGCGGCGCACCAGTTTGACGCCCTCTTTACCGACGGGCTCTACGGCCGCATCGGGGAGACCGCCATCCGGGCCGCGGCGCGCATCCGGGAAGCCCTGACGGAAAAGGGCTATCCTCTCGCCTTCGACTCGCCCACCAACCAGATTTTCCCCATTCTGGACGCCGGTCAGCTTGCGCGGCTCTCCGCGTCGGTCGAGATGGGCTTCTGGGAGAACCTGCCCGACGGGCGCACGGTCATGCGCCTTGCAACAAGCTGGGCGACCGCGGACGCCGATGTCGACGCCCTGATCGCCCTGCTCTGAGTTCCCTGCCGAAAAACAGGGGCTGTGACGTTTCACAGCCCCTGTTTTTCTGTTTTGCCGTCCTCTTCCGGAAGCTCTGTTTCGATCTGCTGCCGCTTTACGAACGCGGCAAACAGGCCGTTTTTCTTCATGAGTTCTTCATAGCTGCCTTCTTCGGCGATGTGTCCCCCGTCCAGAAAGAGGATGCGGTCACAGTTCTGGATCGTCGACAGACGGTGGGCGATCACAAGCCGCGTGCAGGCCATCTCGCCCACGGCATCGGAGACCGCCTTCTGGGTCACGTTATCCAGCGCGCTGGTGGCTTCGTCAAAGAACAGAACCGATGGCTTTGTCACGACGGCGCGCGCGACCAGAAGCCGCTGCATCTGTCCGCCGGAGACGCCTCTTCCGCCGTCGGGAAGCGGCGTGTTCAGCTGCAGGGGCATGCGGCGGATGTCGTCGGCGATTCCGGCGATTTCGGCCGCGGCCCAGACGTCGTCCTCGGTCAGATCGGTGCCGGCGATCGCGATGTTGGAAAAAATCGTCCCGCGGAAGATTTCTCCGTTCTGCAGAACCGTGCCGATTTTTCTGCGGAGAGAGGTCACATCCAGCGACTTCAGATTCCTGCCGTCGTACAGGACATCGCCGTGATCCGGCTGTTCAAAGCCGAGAAGAAGCCGCAGAATCGTGGACTTGCCGCCGCCGGTGGGGCCGACGATGGCCACATACTCGCCGCGCCGGATCTCGATATTCAGGTTTTCAAGCACCGGCGGCATGTCGGGCGTGTAGCCGAAGGTGATGTTCCGCAGGGAGATGTTTCCGTTGAGCTTCCGGACCACTTCCTTTTCGCCGCCGGTTTCCGGCGCGAACTCCATGACCGGCTTCAACACCCGGAACACGGGAAGGGCATTGGCAAAGCTCACGGCGTTGGTGCTGATCGTGGTCAGGGCGCCGGTGAGAATGGCGTAGGAAGAGAGAAAGGCAAAAAAGTCGGCCTGGGAAACGTCCGCCTTCACGGCGGCGGGATACATGGCGATCGTACCCGCGAGCATGACGACCGGCGTCAGAATGCCGAAAACCTTCAGGAGAAGGGGCGGATTGTAGATCGTGCGGATCGACTTCCGGTATACGCGCGCCCAGACGGCGAAGGCCCTTTTCTCGGCCCCGGCAAGAGTGATTTTCTGCATGCCGTCGATCAGGCTGTAGGTCAGGCCGTCTTCCTCCGCCTGATAGCGCATTCTGTCCGCGCTGACATCGGCCTGTCTGCGGATGACAACCGCGTACAGGAGGATCAGGACAAGGGTGATCGCCAGAGCGATACCCGCGGGGGCGGGGGCATAGACAAACATCTGGGGCAGGCAGATCAGCGAACAGGCGGCCGTCAGGATTGCGGAAAGGAACATGTTCAGCAGCAGCTTCAGATTGACGTAGAGAGAGCCGATCCGGGTACCCAGATCGCCGGCGGAAAACTCCTTCAGTCTGCCCGCCGGAGCGGTCAGGACCCGCATCATAAACGCGGCCTGCAGCGGGATGGCGACCTTGGTGCTGATGCGGACAAGAATCATCTGCTTCATGCTTGTGACGAAGAAGGCCGCGGCCGCCGCAAGAATCAGAACGGAGAGAACGACGTTCAGCAGCCGCAGATCGGCAAAGGCAATCACGTCGGTCACGAGCAGCTTTGTCATCATCGGCGTGACCATGCTCAGCAGCAGGGCCGCGACGGTTGCCGCGAGCAGCAGCAGGATTTCCGAGAAGGAGACCGAATCGCGGATGAACTGCCGGAGATCCTTTGTGTCGATTTTCCGCGCGGGCAGCGGGCGGTAATACAGGGTCGCTTCCGACCGAAAACGGCCGGCAAGACTTTTCGTGATCCGGACTCTTTTTCCGGTATCGGGATCCTGAAAGAGATAGCCCCGGGTCCGTGCGGGAACCAGGACGACGGGCCTGCCGTCCGTGAAGGAACCCAGCATCACGCCGATCGCGTCTTCGTACCAGCCGTCCTTCAGCTGCACCTTCCGCCACATGATCCCCCGGGGACGGAACAGGTTTTCCTGCACCCATTCCTGGCCGCGCTCGGGGTTGGAGGCATAGGGGACCGCAACATTCAGGCAGCGTCCCAGCTCCTCCATGACGACGGCAGCGCGGACATGCTCGTTTCCCGGAGCGCCTGCGGCGCTTTCGCCCACGACGACATCGGCCAGATTCCGAAATGCTTCGTCAAACATTTCCTCTTCCAGCCTGGCTTTATCCTGTTGTCTTTCATCGAAAAGGCTCAAGAGAACACCCTCAGTTGTTTCGGATCAGGGCGGCGTACCGTCCGTTCTGTGCCAGAAGCTCGGCATGCGTGCCCTGCTCGGCAATCTTTCCCTGATCCAGAACGATGATCAGGTCGCAGTCGCGGATCGTCGAGAGTCTGTGGGCGACGATCAGGCAGGTAATGCCTCTGTCCCGAATGCTGTTTACCACCCTGTTTTCGGTTTCGGCGTCCAGCGCGCTCGTC
>JAFYHU010000052.1 GCA_017538965.1 Oscillospiraceae bacterium | reverse complement strand
CAGGAGGTACATCCGAAGCATCGTTTCGATCCCTCTGGTCGGGCGACCTCGTTTGCCGGAGGGGTAATACGGGGCAATCATGGCAATCCACCGATCCCAGGGAATAAGCTTATTCATTGCGTCGAGAAAGGCTTCTCTCGGCGTGGTATGCTTCCGGTTCTGGTATTCAACATCGCTGAATGTGGTCTGGTTCTTCATCAAATCGCATCCCCTCTTATTGGATGCATACAGTATAGCACACTACCATAGAAAATGGGTAAACGCAGAATTAAATCAGCGTTTCCTTAGCGATTTCCCGCTGCTGCAGGGCAATTTCCCTCTGCTTTTCGGCAATTTCCCGTTCCTGCAGGATGATTTCCCGTTCCTGCAGGATGATTCTTTGCTGGTGGCGGCGATCCTGCTCAATCTGATCGGACAGGATGAGGCTGTACATGGCCAATGCGGAGAGGACGTAGCTGATTGCAACGAGCGGGTAGAAATCGACGAACAAATGCACAATCAGCGCGACCCCGATCGGCAGTATGGCGATGAGGAAGGCAAGAAAAGTCTTGTGGGAAAGCCGGTTCCGGCGCTTTATCGTCCCCGCGAGATTGAGCAGCGGGATCATGATAATCGGTATCAGAAGAAACGGATACAGGGGACCTCGATAATACTGGTTTTCCGGCGTAATGCAGATAAAACCATCGAAGAACAAGAAAGCGCTGACAAACAGAGCAAAAGAGACCGCCCACACGCTAAATACAACACGAAGGAGTTTGCTTGAGCGCAGACTTTCATTGCAGCAGTGCAGCAGATAAACTGTCAGCATGGGCAGCAACAGCGTGAGCAGCAGGTTTTCCAGAAGCAGCAGAATACAGAACACAGTATTCGATACGATATACGATTGGAATACGATCTCGAGGATGCCGGACAGGCAGCACAGCATAAAAACGAAAAAATAACTCATGAAAAAGTGCCTGCTCCAGCGGTCGAGCCCGGGAATGACGGCGGTGAACCACAGCCCCATCGCGCTCAATAGCAGCGCCGCGCCGGATATGGATGAGTTGAAGAATATAATCCCGGCGTTCACCCTTCCACACCTCTCTCGGAAAACGGAAAGCGCAGCATTTTTAGCTGTTTGCGGACGCTCTCCGGGGTCAGCGGCTTGACCATGAAGCCGCAGGCACCGGTGTCCCATGCGTCGAGGGCATAATCGGGATATGCTGTCAGATAGACCACCTTGGTACAGAGATTGATTTCAAGCAGAGAACGGCAGAGATCAAGACCGCTGAATTTCCCCATCTCGATATCCAGAAAGGCCAGGTTAACTCTGTTCACCTTCGCGTATTCGATCGCCTCCTGCGGCCGACTAAAGCCCGTGACCGTGGCGTTTGGCATGACCTCCTCCAGAATGAGCAGGCTGTCGATGAGAATGGGTTTGTCGTCGTCCACCATAATAATACTCGGTGATTCGCTGCTCTCAGCGGCGGCAGAGAGCAGCGTTCTGACATCCTCCCCCAGAACCCCAGCGAGACGAGTGATCATGGCGGCATCCGGCAGACGGCTGCCATTTTCCCAGCGGGTGATCGTAGAAGGGTTGACATACATTTGGATAGCCAGCTGAAGCTGCGAAAGCCCTTTTTCTTTCCTCAGTTTTCTCAATGTTTGTGCAAATATGATATTCATAATCGCGCATCCCGCCTTTCTCACAGATGATAACCAATCACATTTCCAAAAGCAAGCATACTGATGAATGAAAAACTGACATTCTGGAATGTTTCCTTGAATTTCATTGAGGAGCATGGAATAATAGGGGCAGCTCATGGAGCAAACTATTATACGAGATACAAGGAGGATACGAAAATGAGCGACGTTTCAGCAAAGATCGGTGCCGCGCCCGACTACTCCCGGAAGGACTGCTGGTATCAACTCCCGGATCCTACGAAGGTGGTTGATACCTTCTACATCTACGCGACGAATTACATCATGAGCAGTTTGGAGAAAGGCGCTCCCGAATATGCAAGCCTCGACAATGCCGAGATGTTGGAGGGTGTGAAAGGAGAGTACGTTCTGCATGCGTCCGCGTTTGCGGATTCCACCAACGTATTCATGCCGTATTACCGCCAGGCCGGTATGCCGGTCATGAAAAAAGCCTGGAAGGAAACCGGGAACTGCGAAGCGGCGATTTCCGGCATGCCTTACGGCGACATCGCCGCCGCGCTCGATTACTATTTTGAGTACTACAACGGGGGCCGTCCGTTCATCATCGCGGGCCACAGCCAGGGATCGTGCATGACTAAGTTCGTCCTGAAGAACTACTTCAAAGAACATCCCGAGTACTATGCGCGCATGGTCGCGGCCTATGTCATCGGCTACTCCGTCACGAAGGATGAACTTGCGGCCTACCCGTATCTGAAGTTTGCAACTGGTGAGACCGACACGGGCGTCATTATCAGCTATAACACTGAAGGCCCGAAGAACGCGGAACAAAACGTCGAGACCGCCGTGCTGCTGCCGAATGCGATCAGCATCAACCCGCTGAACTGGAAGCTGGACGAAACCTACGCCCCGGCGAATCTGAACCTGGGTTCTCTCGTACCAAATGAGAAAACCGGCGAGCTTGAGATCAGGGATGTCGGCGCGGACGCGCAGATCAACCTCGCCCGCGGCGTGGTCGTGACGAATGCCAAAGTCCCCCCAATGCCTGAGGACTTCGCCAAGGTTGCCGTTGAGTTCTTCGGGCCGGATTGCCGCCATGGTGAGGACTACACGTTCTACTACAACAACATCAAAGCCAACGTGGCAAAGCGCGTTGCGGCTTATCTGAGCGGTAAGCAGTAAGCGTAAACGCATTCTGATCCATTGGACACCGGGGACTGGTCTTGCGGACGCCGGGGACGGTTCTTGCGCAACAGTCCCCAGTGTAACATACCATAGCGTTGCCGGTCAAATAAACGATTGACTTCTCCCTGCTTTGTGCCTATAATAAATTTATTATGTTCGGGGGTTGACAAAATGCAGAAATCCGCTACACTTTTTGAACGAACGAACGAACGAACGAACGAATGAAAGGATAACTGCACTCTTTTTCAATTTACATGAATCATCCTGCCGTCAGATGACGGGGCATGCGAGCCCTGTGGTCTGATGGCTTTTTGCGCTTCTGGCGCAGGAATATGATTCTGAAGGAGAACAAATCAGGCAAGGGGAGAGGATCAAACATGAACAGAATCAAGGAACTCAGACTGGAAGAATCCCTTTCTCAGAAAGAACTGGCCGATGCAATAGGGGTCAATAGAACCGTAATTACGAAGTTTGAGTCGGGGGCCCGGGGCGTGAACATGAATGCGGCGCGCAAGCTGAGCGATTATTTTGGCTGCTCGATAGAATATCTTTTGGGTCAGCCGGAAGTCGGGCTTGATGATGAGTCTGTTATACAGGCATATCATGTGCTCAGTGAGCCTGACAAGGAAGTTGTTGATCTTATCCTGAGCAGGTATTTGCGATACTAATCGAAGCGTCCGTGTCAAGTACATCCCCCCCCTTTGATACATTTTCAGTTGTGCGCCCTGGGGCCTGTTGGCCCCTGTGCGTGCGCAGCGCGGCTGAGTTCCGCAATGCCGCTGCCAGTGGCAGATACAGGCATTGCGGGATTCCCGCAGCGGTCGAAAAATGCAAGGAT
>JAFYHU010000051.1 GCA_017538965.1 Oscillospiraceae bacterium | reverse complement strand
TTCCGTGATGCTGTTCGTCAGTACACCGCCGGTGAGCTGAGCCGCGACGATGCGCTCACCGCGTTCAAGACCAACGTTGCTGACAACCTGGATGTCGAAGTCGACTTCTGATATTCTCCCGGCTTCTGATTTCTGAAAGCAGATGCGAGGGAAGGTTAGCTTCTGCTCTCCTTCCCTCTTCCTTCGTTTCCCGTTTTTCCCGATTTCCGGTTTCCCCCTGCTTCTGATTCTTCCCGCAAAGGAGTGAAGAGGTTTCATGAATTCTACTCTTGAAAAGAAACATGGCTTCAGTTATGCCAAATACGGCTATCTCTTTTCCATCCCTTTTATTGTCGCTTTCCTGATCTTCAACCTTTATCCCACCATCTACACGATTGTGCTGGGCTTTACGGACAGCAAAGGCCTCGGAAACATCACCTTCCATATTCTGAAAGATGACCCGTTTAAAAACTTCCGCGCCGTGCTGAATGCACCGACTTTCAAAACTGCCGTTAAAAACACCTTTGTGCTCTGGACGATGAATTTTATTCCTCAGATCACACTGGCGCTTCTTCTGACAGCCTGGTTTACCAGCCGCCGCAACCAGATCCGCGGTCAGGGCTTTTTCAAGGTTGTCTTCTATATGCCGAACATCATCACTGCCGCCTCGGTTGCCATCCTCTTCAATGTGCTCTTCGGTTACCCCAAGGGCCCGATCAACGATCTGCTGGTACAGACCGGACTTCGGGATTCGGCGTTTTATTTTATGAACAGTCCCAAGGCAACGCGATGGATTGTGGCCTTTATCCAGTTCTGGATGTGGTACGGCTATACGATGATCATTCTCATCTCCGGTGTGCTGGGCATTAACCCCGAGATTTTCGAAGCTGCCGAAATCGACGGTGCTACCGATACGCAGATCTTCTTCCAGATCACGCTTCCGAACCTGCGCACCATTCTCACCTACACGCTTGTCACCAGCCTGATCGGCGGTCTGAGCATGTACGATATCCCGAAGATGCTGAATAACGGAAATCCGAACAATGCCACGCTGACAGCCAATATGTTTATTTACAATCAGGCCTTCCAAGGCAGTTACCTCTATGCCCGCGCCGCAGCTGCCAGCATGATCATGTTCGTCATCATCGCCTTCTTCTCGGCGATCGTGTTCTACTTGATGCGGGATAGAAAGTGAGAAAGGGGGAGACTGTCATGACATTGGAAAAACGCAACGGCAATCCCGTTGTCAAAGTAATTATTTATATCGTCTGCATCGCGCTGGCCGTAATGAGCATATTCCCCTTCGTGGTCATGGTCATTAACTCGACGCGCAGCACTTATGAAGTTCAGCAGCATGCCGTATCGCTGATTCCCTCCTCGCATCTGATGGACAACTTCAAAGTCTTTGAAGGGAAGCCCTTCAATCCCTGGAGAGGATTTCTGAACTCGCTGACCGTCGCCGTCGGCGCAACGGTCTGCACCGTTTACTTCTCCACGCTGACGGCCTACGCACTGGTAGCCTATACCTGGAAAGCCCGTGACGCGTTCTTCACCTTTATTCTCTGCGTCATGATGATCCCTGCCCAGGTCACGGCGATCGGTTTCTATCAGTTCATGTATCGGATTCATATGACCAACAATCTTCTGGCGCTGATCCTGCCGGCCATCTATGCGCCGAGCGCGGTCTTCTTCATGCGGCAGTTCATGCTGGCATCCCTGCCTCTGGAACTGCTGGACTCCGCCAGAATTGACGGTTCAAAGGAATTCCATACCTTCAACAGAATCGCCATGCCCATCATGAAGCCGGCCATGGCGACGCAGGGAATCTTCTGCTTCGTCAACACCTGGAATAACCTGTTCATTCCCTCGATTCTGCTCACCAGAGACGAGCTGAAGACGATGCCGATCATGGTTTCGCTGCTGAAGGGCGATATCTACAAGACCGAATACGGCGCTATCTATCTCGGTCTGACGCTGACGGTGCTGCCGCTGTTCTTTGTCTACTTCACGCTGTCTAAGTATATCATTGCCGGCGTTGCCCTTGGCGGTGTCAAAGGCTGATTCATGAACGGGAAAAGCAAACTTGCTTCCTCTCTCGGTGTCTTTCTCAGGCGTCTGTGCGACCTGATGGTACTGAATATCCTGTGGATTCTCTGTTCCCTGCCCGTATTTACCCTGGGGCCGGCAACAAGCGCGCTCGCCAGGGTCTCGCTCAATCTGGCACGGGATGAATCCGAGGCGGTTGTGCGGAACTTCTTTCTCGCTTTCCGCCGGGATTTCGGAAAGGCTGTGATCCTCGGTCTGATCGGTCTTGCAGGTCTCGTCATCGCTGTTTCGGATATCGTATTCG
Organism: Oscillospiraceae bacterium; assembly: GCA_017538965.1. GTDB lineage: Bacteria > Bacillota > Clostridia > Oscillospirales > Oscillospiraceae > Limivicinus. The sequence goes on along the minus strand of JAFYHU010000051.1, from coordinate 12,138 downwards.
CGATTTCCCTCAGCGGCGGGATGCGGATTGTATTCCTGATTGTGGCAATTCTGGTCAGTTCCCTGGTGTTCAGCTATCTTGCCTATGTCTTTGCTCTGCACGCCAGCTTTGAAAACAGTGTTGCCGGGCAGATCAGGAACGCGCTCTCCCTGGCCGCCGCCGCGCCTGTCGACACCTTGATGATCTGGGTTTGTTTCGCCGTTCCGACTGCTGCATTTATGCTGCTGCCAAGGTATATTCTGGTATATATCGGCTTTCTCTATATTCTGTTTGGGATCTCCTGCCCGGCATATTTTGCCGCCGGACATCAGGCGAAAGTGATCGCTCGCTTTGACGGAACACAGCGCCCGCAGGAAGAGAAGCAGACAGACCAATAATCGGCTGAAAGGATAGGTGGCTCTTTCCGGTGCCCCCTATCCTTTTTTAGGAGGATGATGGAATGACTCGAAAAGACGCGGAGAAAAAAGCCCGGGATCTGGTCGGGAAAATGACGCTGCGGGAAAAGGCCAGTCAGCTTCGTTTTGATTCCCCGGCCATTGAGCGTCTCGGGATCCCCGCCTATAACTGGTGGAACGAAGCGCTTCACGGTGTCGCCCGCGGCGGCACGGCCACCAGTTTTCCGCAGGCGATCGGTCTGGCAGCGACCTTTGATGACGTGCTCACGGAAAAGCTGGGGGATGCCGCCGCCACGGAAGGCCGTGCAAAATACAATCAGTTATCCGCCCGCGGTGACCATGATATCTACCATGGTCTCAGCTTCTGGTCGCCGAACATCAATATCTTCCGTGACCCACGCTGGGGACGCGGTCATGAGACTTACGGAGAAGATCCCTGTCTGACATCAACGCTCGGCCAGGCTTATGTGCACGGTCTTCAGGGCTGCGGTGAGGTTCTGAAAACAGCCGCCTGTGCCAAGCACTTTGCCGTACACAGCGGTCCGGAAGCGCTGAGGCATCAGTTCAATGCCGTAGCGTCTGCAAAAGACATGGAAGAAACCTATCTCCCTGCTTTTGAAGACCTGGTGAAGATTGCCCGCGTGGAATCGGTCATGGGCGCCTATAACCGCACCAACGGCGAGCCCTGCTGCGCATCGCCGACCCTGATGAAGAAGCTTCGCGGCGACTGGGGCTTTGAAGGTCATTTTGTGTCCGACTGCTGGGCGATCCGTGATTTTCATACCGGCCATCACGTTACAAATACCTCTGCCGAATCCGCGGCGCTCGCACTGAAGACGGGCTGCGACCTCAACTGCGGAAACTCATATCAGTGTCTGATGAGCGCCTACGAGCAGGAACTCATTACGGAAGAGGAGATCACGCTGGCAGCCGTCCGCCTCTTCACCACCCGGTATCTTCTCGGCATCCTCGACGATGAAACTTCAGAATATGATGACATCCCCTACTCCGCAGTAGAATGTGAAAAGCACCTGAAGCTTGCTCATCAGGCCGCTTTGGAATCCTGCGTTCTGCTGAAAAACGACGGACTTCTTCCGCTTCGTGCGGAAGGCGTGATCGGTGTGATCGGGCCGAACGCCAACAGCCGCGGAGCGCTGATCGGAAACTACTACGGAACCTCGTCCCGGTATATCACGGTTCTTGAGGGAATTCAGGACCGGGTCGGAGAAAATGCGCGCGTGCTTTACTCGGAAGGCTGCCATCTGTTCAAGGACCGGGTGGAACCGCTCGCACAGTCTGGCGACCGCCTGGCAGAAGCGGTCACGGTTGCCGAAAACAGCGATGTGGTTGTTCTCGTCCTTGGCTACGATGAGCGGCTGGAAGGTGAAGAAGGTGATGAAGGAAACGCGGACGCCTCAGGCGACAAGACCGATCTTCTTCTTCCGGAATCCCAGCGGCTTCTTCTGGATGCCGTCCTCCGCACCGGAAAGCCCACCGTGCTTGTCCTGATGGCCGGAAGCGCTGTCGATGTATCAGAAGCGCAGGATAAGGTGGATGCAATTCTGCTGACCTGGTATCCCGGCGCACGCGGCGGAAAAGCCGTCGCAGAACTTCTGTTCGGCGATGTCTCGCCTTCCGGCAAACTTCCGGTTACCTTTTACCGCAACGAGGCGCTTCAGGAAATGCCGGCATTCACGGACTATTCCATGGCCAACAGAACTTACCGCTATTATACCGGGATACCTGTATTTCCTTTCGGCTATGGTCTGAGCTACGCAGATATCGGGATCGAAGTACTTTCAGCCGACCGGAGCGCCGCCGAAGTGACGGTTGTGAACCGTTCCGCCTTTCCCGCCGATGAGGTCATCCAGCTCTATATCAAAGACCGGCATTCCCCGGACGTCCCGCTTCATCCGGTTCTCTGCGGCTTTGCCCGCGTATCTCTTGCCGCCGGAGAACGCCGTACAATCCGCGTTCCGATCAATCCCCGCGCTTTCACCGCCGTGAACGCCGCCGGAGAACGCATCCCCGGCAGCGGGGAGTGGACGCTGTATGCCGGCTTCGGCCAGCCGGATCCTCTCACCGAAAAACTGACAGGCAAAGCCTGCCTGTCACTCGTGATAAAACAGAAAAACTGACCGCTGAGCACCTCAGCGGTCATTGATCACACGCTCATAGACGGCTCCGGCATCGCAGTCGGAACGCACGGTGAACACCATCCCCTCCGGCAGAGACAATCCGTCAAAAAACGGCAGATCCTTACACGGGATTACCGGCTCTGTTGATACGGCGGTATTTTTCCGGAAGCCCTCTGGATTGTCAAAGAGAAGGATGCTGCTCTGCTTTCCGACCAGATCCGCATCCAGTCTAGCCGCCTCGCTGTAGTTTACGGTTCCGGCCGTTTCGCCGGAGAGGTCTGCCTGATACCTGTTCATTTGCACCCGCGTCTCTCCGTCCCGGTCTGCATCTTCCAGAGCATTCCGGAATCGTTCCTGCAGCGCAGCCATGGTATCCTCGGAAACCCAGTCAAGGGAAATGACCGCAACGCCGTAGTCCGGTTTCGGCTCCAGCATGCCCGGCAGAAAAGAGTACAGAACTACGGCCAGCACAGCGACAGCGAGCAACACATGTCCCCAATGATACCACCACCAGGTTTTCCATTTTTCTTTCATGCTTCTGTTTATCCTTTCTTCCGGCTGTCTGAATGGAATACGAATGATGAAAAAAACCGCTTCCTTATTTCTCTTTATCCTTTTCTTTGTTTTTCTGTCCGGCTGCGCGTACGGGGAAACCGCTCCCCTTCTGATTGAAGACGTCGTACAGGAAAAGCCATGCATTTTCTCCTGTTCCTTTGACGGTGTCAGGCATGAGTTTCTGCTGGACCTGCCGGAGAAATCCGATGGCGCGCCGCTGGTTCTCATGCTTCCCGGATACGGGAACACCGCGGAGGCATTCCGCACGACAGTTCATTTTGAGGAGGCGGCCAATCCGCTGGGTTATGCCGTTGTCTATGTAACGGGAGCCCCAAATCCAAACGATCCCACCTCGGCAATCGGATGGCATTTCGATGCCGGAAGTGAGGGAAACCGGGATGTTGCGTTTCTTGTCTCTCTGGCGCAATACCTTCAGGAAGCTTATTCGCTCGATAAAACACGTACCTATGCCGTCGGCTTTTCCAACGGCGCTTTTATGGTCCACCGCCTTGCCATGGAGGCCGGAGACAGCTTTGCCGCCTGTGTCAGCGTAGCCGGTCGGATGCCGGAGAGCATCTGGAAGGAGCGGCGGGAAGAAAACCGGATCGGTTTTTTTCAGATCACTGGAGAAAAGGATGACGTCGTCCCGAAGAGCAGCGACGGCAGTGCCAAATATACCAAAGACCCGGCAATCGAAGATGTCATGATCTACTGGGCAAGCTCCAACGGTCTGGAAAAGCAGGAGAGTTGCCGACTGGAGGATGCTTCCGTCCTGACGAAATACACCGGTGATAATGCCGCATCGCAGCAGGTTTGGCATCTTTTTATCTCCGGCGGACACCATTCGTGGCCGAATGGGCAGTTCGGTCATCCCGTTGCCAACTCCCTGATTCTGGAATTCTTCGAAGCGCAGGTTCCTGCCGGAGAAACGCCTGAAGGCGCTGTTCCATGATACCATATTCCATTTTGTTCTTCAATACGAAGAAACCGCTTCTGAAATCAGCTTTATAAGGAGAATCACTATGCTCAAAGAATCCGGATTTTATAAAGGTATCAATCTCGGCGGCTGGCTGTCCCAGTGCGATTACAGCGAGGATCGACTGAACAGCTTCATCACGGAGAAAGATTTCGCCGTCATCGCCTCATGGGGCTTTGACCACGTTCGCCTTCCCGTTGACTATAATGTCATCCAGGACGCACAGGGAAGCATGATCGAAGAAGGCCTTGCGCGGGTCGATGCCGCGCTCGAATGCTGTGAGAAGAATGGGCTTCACATGGTTCTTGACCTGCATAAGACACCCGGCTTTTCCTTCGATCCGCAGGAAAAAGAGTTGGGGTTCTTCCGCTCAGAGGCTGACCAGCAGCGCTTTTATAGCATTTGGGAATGCTTTGCCGCCCGCTACGCGGACAGATCAGAGCTGCTGATGTTTGATCTTCTGAATGAAATCACGGAGCCGTCTTATCTGGAAGACTGGATCCGCATTTCCGCAGAATGCATCCGCCGCATTCGATGCTTCGCTCCCGATGTTCGGATTCTGATCGGCAGCTATCATCACAACGCAGTCAGCGCGGTGAAAGACCTGCCCGCCCCGGCAGATGACCGTGTTTTTTACAGCTTTCACTGTTATGATCCCCACACCTATACCCATCAGGGCGCCTACTGGATGTCGGGCGTCGAGGGCTTTGATGTCGATGCACGGGTTTCCTTCCGTGATACCGGCGTCACCCCCGCTTTCTTTGAAGAGCTATTTGCCTCTGCCTTTGAAAAGGCACAAGCAGAGGGGACGGAATTGTACTGCGGGGAATATGGTGTCATTGACATCGTACCGCCAGAAGATGCTCTCGGCTGGTTTCGAACAATTCATGAGGTTTTTGAGAAATACGGAATTGCAAGAAGTGTATGGACTTACCGAGAAATGGATTTCGGTCTGGCGGACACACGGATGGATACTGTCCGCAAAGAGCTTCTGTCCTGCCTTTGACAAAATCCCGGAATTGAAAAAAGCCGCTTCCGTTCCTTTGTGATCGGAAGTGGCTTTTTCCTTTTTTGATATCGTTACACCGGTACGGTGTCTCCGCTGCTCAGATGCTCTTTGCTGTAGAGAATCACGGTGTCCCCTTCCCGGAGTACCAGATTCCCGTTCGGCACCAGTGCCTTTCCGTTGCGCTGAACCATCACGATATGGGTCTGTCTGGAAATGTCCAGATCCATGATGGCGGTATTGTTCCAGTCGTGATTCTTCATCAGCGTGATTTCTTTCAGATTCACCGGATGGTCGTTCTTCAGCGCCTCTGCTCCGAGAATCACTCTGTCGCCGGGCATCAGCACCACATCGCCGCGCGGAATGACGATTTCCGACTTTCTTTGAATCACGGCAACGATGACATTAGCCGGCAGATTCAGTTCCTGGATGGTCTTTCCTGTCCAGGAATCTCTGTTGCCGATCTCGATTTTCATGAAATTCAGCTGTTCTTCCCTTGCATAGTCGCTCAGTTTTTTCGCCCGGGAATACTGCTCAACGAAGCCGGCGGAAATGATACCCGTGGGGATGGCAACCATCCCGACTCCGAGGAAGGTGATCACGATACCCAGAAACTTGCCCATCGGGGTAATCGGATAGATATCGCCGTAGCCGACCGTCAGCAGTGTCGACACCGCCCACCACATGCCGGAAAACGCGTTTCGGAAGACCTCGGGCTGCGCTTCATGTTCTATGGAATACATGGACAGGCTGGATGCCAGCATCAGAACAAAAATGATAAACAGCGATGCCAGAAGCTGCTGCGACTTGCCGACGATAACCTCGGCAATCACGTTCAGAGAATCGTAATAGGCGTTGATGCGGAACAGCCTCAGAATTCGCGCCACGCGAATCAGGCGGAAAGCGACGGCCCCGGCCGGGAAAAACATCGGCAGATAATAGGGCAGGAACGACAGCAGGTCGATAATGCCTGCGCCGGATTTTGCATATTTCACATACGGACGCCAGCCTTCTTCGCCCGGATACAGACAGGGTGCCGTGAACAGCCGCAGGATATAATCCAGGGCAAAGAAGGCTACCGTGATCGCCTCAACCTGGCGCAGCAGGCTTCCGTATTGCTGGGCTACGGAATCGAAGGTTCCGGCAAAAGCACCGATCAGATTGATGAGCAGCATGCCCGTGCTGACAATATCATAGCCCTGATTGATCGGGTCGTCCACTACGCCGACCGATACCATCTTAAAGACGCGCTGGCGAAATTCCTGAAATTCCCTGCTGCCGGCTGTCACGCGGTTCCCTCCTCTCCTGCCGGAATTCCTGTCAGAATGCAAAAAGAGTATAGCACACCCGGGAGACCGGCACAAGAGGAATCCGTCTTTTCAAAAATCGGGATCTTAATAAAAAAATAAGCAGTATACACCTGTCTTTCCGCGGAAAGCACTTGTAAATCTTCCCTTCAGGTGGTACAATTCATTTAAATGCTTCACAATATCTTGTGAAAGTAAGGAGATGAAATCCGATGAAAAACAAGTCTCTGATCCTTTCTCTGCTGTTTCTGCTGTGCGTTTCCGTTCTGCTCTGCGCCTGCGGAAATCCTTTTGCCAAGAAAGGACAGCAGGACGCTCAGACGGAACTCGACATGAAGACGCTGGAAGGCGTTTATTCTGAAGTTCAGGCCCACCGCGGTGTGCTGCAGCTCTCCGCAAGAGACTCGCAGACCGTTGACGTCGTCATCAACTGGCCGGGCAGCGCCTTTGAGAATGCCCACTGGGAGATGAGCGGAACCTATGACGCTGACAAGCAGGCGATCGTGTACAGCGATGCCTCTCTCATTGAGCAGACCTTTGACGAGCAGGGGACGCAGACCGACAGGCAGATTTCTTCCAACGGAACCGGCAGCTTTGCGATCTCGGGCAGCAATCTGCTCTGGACGGATGATAATGCCTATATCGGCAGCGATCCCGCCACCTTTGCCTATACCATGTCGCTGGGCGACTATATGAAGAATCAGCAGACAGCGGCTGCGACACCGACGCCGACGCCCACTCCCGAACCGACGCCTTTGGAAGAACCCGTTGTTGAAACCGGCACGGCTGTTGATGGTTCCGTCACTGCGGAAACCCCTGCCTCACCTTTGGATACCTCCGCCACACCTTTGGAAGACAATCCGACCGGAGCGGTGGCTCAGCCTAACGTTCCCGGCTCCCCCGTTGTTACCAAAAGCCCGACGGATGAGACGGTCAAGCCCGGCGGTTCCTGCTGGTTTGTGGCCGAGCATAACGGCGCTCAGCTCGCCCGTTGGCGTTTTATCAGTCCTGAGGGTCAGGATATGCAGTATGACGAAGCAGGCAAGCTGTTCCCCAACATGCAGATTCTCCAGGGAGAATACAGCCATATGAAGCTGGTGAACATCCCTGCCGATCTGGACGGCTGGCGTGTCTACTGCCGTTACTCCAACAAGGCAGGCTCCATTGACACCAAGACTGCGACAATCCATGTCACGGCTGACGGCAATCCCGGTGTGAACGGCGCTGCCGGTGCGCCCACCGTCACCAAGAGCCCGACGGACGAGACCGTCAAGCCCGGCGGCACCTGCTATTTCAACGCAAAACACACCGGCGCTCAGCTCGCCCGCTGGCATTTTGTCAGTCCGGACGGTCAGACGGATGTACAGTACGACGAGGCCGCCAAGCTGTTCCCCGATCTCGTAATCAAAAACGGGGAATACGACACCATGCAGCTGAAGAATATCCAGTCCGATCTCGACGGCTGGCGTGTCTACTGCCGCTTCTCGAACAAGGCCGGCGCTGTCGACTCCGGCATGGCCACGATCACCGTCAAAGCCGACACCACGGCATAAGCCTCTGTTGAGTTGTTTCGACCCGCTTCCCATAACGGAAGCGGGTCGTTCTTCATTACGGATTGTTTTCCATTCCCCCACATGATACAATAGGATTGGGTTTTTTAGAGGCAAAGACTTTATAAAACGGAAGGATTGATAACGCATGAAAAAACAGTTACTCTCTGCAGTTTTGATTCTGGCACTGCTCTGTACCGTTTCTGTCTGTGCTCTTGCCGAAGACGACATCGCAGAAACCACGGCAATCACCTGGAAAGAAGTAGAAAAAGAAATTGAAACTGCCGACCTGGACGGAGAATATGTCTTCTTTGATGACGTTGCGATGAAGATGTGGATTCCGGACGGATTTCAGCCGGTTGAACTGAAGCCGGAAGAGACAGACAGCGGACTCATCGCCTCTTATACAACAGCGGATAAAGCTGCGAGAATCGATGTATCCTGTCCGGACCTGGAAGGCAAAAAACCGGACGAGCTGGTTCCGGCTCTGAAAGAAGAAGGCTTTTCGGATGTGGAGATCATTGATCTGAACGGATATCCCATGCTCGGATACAAAGATGAAGAAAGCGACAGTATGCGCGCAATCTTCGCGGCCGATCCGGGAATATACCTGCATGTTATGATAACGCCTTACTCGGATTCACGGCTCGGTTCCGTCGCCAATCTGATCGTCTGCTCGCTTCAGCCTGAGACTTTTCTGGAAATGAAATGGGAAGCGGTAGAAAAACTGCTGGCAGAAGCAGAAATCAAGGGAGATTTTGTTGCGATTCCCGAGGCCGAAAGCAAGATCTGGATTCCCGAGCAGTTCGAGTCGATCGCGCTGACACAGGAGGATCGTGACGAAGGCTTTATCAACTATTTTGGAACAGCGGATCAGAATGCGGCTGTTTCTGTCGTGTACGTAGATGTCGGAGGTATGACGCTGGAGGAATACCTTGCCCGTGTGGGGGACATAGGAATAAAGGATGCGGCTATCGGTACGGTTAACGGCAATCCGGCCGTGGGTTATACAATGGAAGAAAACAATTCTGCCAGCATTTCCTTTGCTACGGAAAACGGCTGCATTCTCGAGATTACCTTTGCGCCTATTACGGACGGGGCATATCGTTTTCTCGGAAACGCGATCCTCTGCTCAGTCCAGGCCGCCTGACCCAGGCATGATATTCTCTGTTTTTTGTCAACCATTGCAGACTCCGGAAACAATTCGATCCGCTTCTCTGTTCGGGAGGCGGGTCGTTCTCTGCGGTTTAAAAAAAGAGATGGCAGGGTTTTCCTGCCGTCTCCGGATAGAATGCGAAATCTCAGGCCTTGCGGACCTTGTCGATGTGACGGGTGAGGTCGAGCATCTTGTTCGAGAAACCCCACTCGTTGTCGTACCAAGTGCAACAACATTTTTCATACCTGATTATTCACGGAAAGTGTCTGGAAACAATTAAGCGAATAACCACACCATTGGGCTTAATTCTATCTTATCTCAGATATAATAGGTGATCTCGCCGAAGTATTCTTTCCATTTTTCCTCAATTGTCTGGTACCTTGCCTCGGCGATTCTTATGATTTTTCGCAGCTTATCCTGGGGGATATGTGACTTGTTATGACATAGCAGGCAATGTCCGGTTGACGTCAGCCAGACTTTTGTGCAGTTACCGCTGGGAACGCCATCCGTAATATGAAAATGAATCGGTTCAAGCGGTCTTCCCTCATCTGCCCACAGAAACACAAGATATCCTGAGATTTTAAAAACTTGAGGCATTGTCAAATCCGCCTTCCTGTGACAGCTCCATAATTATATGCGCCAGCGAATGAACAAATTCATCATAATATGCCAGCTCATTCTCTGTGAACCCATTGTTATTCTTCCACTCATATTGGGGGAGCCAACATTCGACAGATTTGAAACCAAGCATAATTGGCTTTTCAATATAGACTTTTACAGAACCGTCTTCTTTCATCTCTGAATGGACGATCTCCGTTCCGTCATCCAGTGTCATAAAAGGATATATCATAATCTTCTCCAACCGCTCCTTCTATTATAACCTTATTTTAGATGAACATATGGGTCTTTTCAAGAAAAACCTCTTTCTTCTTTCTTGCGCTCTTTTCGCAGGACAATACTTCCGTGCAGGTTATTTCAGCAATTCCGGTTTTACAAAAGAAAACGTATCAAGTGTTCCTTCGTAGCCGCATACCCCCATCCGGGGAGAATTTGTCACTGGCAGCAGGTAGCATTCTTCTATTTCTTCTTCCAATTCTTCCAGGCACGCATTGCAGTAGAAAGGATTCTCACCTTCATAAGCAGCTTCCACATCAATGTAATCCGCCGGTTTCCCGCATTCACGGCATGGGAAAACAGGAGGAATGTTTCTCGCGAGGAGGCGGACTGCACTTTTCTGCGAAGGTCGGGTCGCTTTCGACACAAAAGTTACAAGTGTTTCGGTTGTGCTGCCGAAATCGTATTCATGTACAAGTTGTGTTCCTTCTTCAAAATTGTACAGCTTGGTTGTCTTTTTGATCTCGTTATAAGATCCGTCTGAAAATGCACTCAAATGCCCACAGCATTCCAGCCAGATACGGCGAAGAAACTTGTCTACAGTTTCAAGATTGGTACTGACCGGTACATCAAAGAATATCCAATAATCTTTGTTATATCGCCCTTCCGCCTTCAGAAGATAGCTTTTCTGATCTCCGGTATTATCAGTATGGTTCTTCAGCAGATGATTTTTCATTGCTGTTTTTCCCAGTTCTTTCCCGCAGAGATAGCATACGCCTTTTGTAACTGCCATATTCTCTTCCCCCGATCTTCTTTTCTGCTTCACGCTAACTTCGCTTTCATTATAGAGGAATCTATATCCCTTTTCAAGAAAAACCTCTTCCTGAACAATCAGGAAGAGGTTTTGAAATGCAATATGCGGTTGTCTTAAGCCTTGCGGACCTTGTCGATGTGACGGGTGAGGTCGAGCATCTTGTTCGAGAAGCCCCACTCATTGTCATACCAGGCAACGAGCTTGACGAAGTTGCCGTTGAGGGCGATGCCGGCTCTGGCGTCAAAGATGGAGGTGTGGGGGTCGGTGCGGAAGTCAGAGGAGACAACATCGTCATCGACATACTCCAGAACACCCTTCATCGGGCCTTCGGAAGCAGCCTTCATGGCAGCGCAGATCTCATCATAGGTAGCAGCCTTCTCGAGGCGGAAGGTCACGTCAACAACGGACACATCCGGAGCGGGAATACGCATGGACATGCCGGTGAGCTTGCCGTTGAGCTCTGGGATAACCTTGCCGACAGCCTTGGCAGCGCCGGTGGAAGAGGGGATGATGTTGTTGTAGATGGAGCGGGCACCGCGGAGGTCCTTCTTCTTGGGGAAGCCGTCCACGATGGCCTGGGTGGCGGTGGAAGCATGAACCGTGGTCATGAGGCCTTCTACAACACCGAAGTTGTCATCCGCCAACGCGCGAGCCAGCCCGATGCGCTGCCGTTGGCCGCCGCTGAACTGATGCGGATAGCGGTTCAAAACGTCCGGCGACAAGCCGACGCGTATCGACAACTTCTCCATGAGTGCCCTGCGTTCCGCCGCATCTTTCCCGACACCATGCACTTCCATGCCTTCTTCAATCGTTTCGCCGACCATCAGACGCGGATCCAGACTGGAGAACGGATCCTGGAAAATCATCTGGACACGTTGCCGCAACGTCGCCATATCCGGCTGCGTCATTTTGCCGTCGCCATCCGCCAACATCACGTCGCCTTCCGTCCGCGGCGCGAGACCGACGATCGACTTGCCGATCGTCGTTTTTCCGCAACCAGATTCGCCGACGACCGCCAACGTCTCGCCTTTTTTCAATTCGAAACTGATGCCGTCCACCGCTTTCACATGCCCGACCGTCCGTTTCAAAATGCCCGCCTTCACGGGGAACCAAACGCGCAAGCCATTGACTGTCAACACAGTCTGACCATTCTGCGAATGGACGTTTTCCGCCTTGTCGGAACTCTTCTCCAACTGTCGCAGTTCTTTCAACCGCAAACAGGCGACTTCATGCACACCTTCAAGCGTCTCCAACAACGGCTTTTGCGCATCACATGCATCCGTTTTGAATGGGCAGCGACTTGCAAATCCGCAGCCTGGAATGACATCCGTTCCTTTCGGAACCATACCTGCAATGCTTGCAAGCCGCCGCCCACGCTGCGTCGTGCTCGGCACGGACTGCATCAAC
>JAFYHU010000050.1 GCA_017538965.1 Oscillospiraceae bacterium | reverse complement strand
GTTCGGATATTCGAAAACACCCGGCGCTATGGCCGGCTAAACTGGAGTGCCTTTGAAAAATGATCAAAGGTAGCGTCGCAAATACCTTTTGACAACCCTGCGTCGTTCATATGAACGGCGCATTTTTCATGAAAAGGAGGTAATCCTTCGGAAGTACTCCCCTTCTTGCGTGTTCTGTGGGAGCATAGAGGGAAATATCGAATATAAGGGAAAGCGCGTGTGTAAAAGCTGTATTGGAGCTATGTGAATATCTGCTGGGGATGGGTAACCTACCCCAGCTTTTTTCGTTGGTGGGCTTATTATACCACACCCCTTGGGTTCTTGAAAAGGGGCTTTTCTCATCTCCGGAAATATGATACACTCTTACTGCGCCGGAAGCCGGGCAAGGACAAATCGGGATTTGTGAGGATGACGGAAATGAACTACAAAGTAATTGACAGAGAGACATACTATCGAAAAGGCGTATTTCGCCACTTTACGGAAGATTGCAAATGCTCAACCTCGATAACATCGAAAATAGACGTAACAAAGCTCGTCACACACTCCAAGAACACAGGGACGAAGTTTTACATCAATTTCCTGTATATCCTTTCAATGGTCATGAATTCACGCGAAGACTACAGAATGGGATACCTTTGGCAGACAGATGAGCTGATCTGCTATGACGTAATCAATCCTACACAGTATGTTTTTCATGAAGACACAGAAACCTGTACACCTGTGTATACGGAATACGATGAGGACTATGAAAAGTTCTATGCTGCTGCATTGCGTGATGTTGAAGAGGCAAAGAAAACAAGAGAATACGGTCTGGATATGACGAACCATCCCAACTGGTTTGATGCGTCATATATATCATGGCTTTCCTATGATTCACTGCATCTTGAGCTGCCCGATGGGAACTTGTATTTTGCGCCGATTATCAACTGGGGAAAATACAGGGAAGAAAGTGGAAGGCTTGTCATGCCTGTAACCGTTCGTCTGAATCATGCGATTGCTGATGGGTATCTGGTCGCAAACGTGTTCCGCCTACTGGAGAATGAAATCAATTACTTTGTTGGACTCTAATCTACAACTTCCAGTTTGCAGAGATCTCAATAAATCGGGATTGTGGAGGTACGGCACTTGATCAAGATATCTTTGTTGACCGGAGAAATATTTTTTACCGTGTTGTGGCTCCTCATCAGATGGACGATATGGATACAGCAGAAGAAGATTGTCTGGAAAAGAGAGGCTTTCCTTCTTTTGATGTACATCAATCTTGCCATTCTGATTCGTTTTGTCTTTTACCCTTTTTTCACTGTCAACGGTCAGGTTCAGCCCCTCATCATTAACATGAAAAGCATTCAGCCGCTTCGGGTCAACCTGATTCCGCTTGTAAACATTCTGGATTATGACATAAAGCGCGAAGCTGCCATCAACATCATCGGTAACATAAGCATGTTTATACCGACAGGCATCATTATGCCAATTCTGTACAAACGTCTGGATTGTTTTTGGAAAGTGCTTTTTGCCGGTGCGGGGTTGTCATTTGTTATTGAGATGATCCAATTGCTCTTTCCGGGAAGTGTAACCGATATCGATGATCTGATTCTCAATACTGCCGGTGCGGCAATCGGATACGGCATTTATAAACTTGTATGTTGTTTCCGAGGAAAAGCATAACCCATAATCCCAGTTTACATCCCTCAATGGAGAATTTACTGCATCTTCCGAAAAAGCAGATTCTGTGCTATAATAGGCTATCAAAAAAAGGAGATAATACACATGAACACTATGTCAGTTGTATCCACAGTCTTAACAATTCTTTTTCTTGGCTTCCTGTATTGGAGGATGGTAAAGAGAGAGCTTCCGGAACCTGTCGGCTGGTTGCAGGCTCTGCTTCCCATAGCTGTCGGCATGCTGTCAATGCCTATGACAATTCCCGTTTCCATGGGCTACTTAAAAGCCCTGTCGGCAGATCCGAACACGGTGAAGCTGTCCGACATGACTTTTCTGCAGTCTTTGGAGCGCTCCTTCATCCTTGCCGGAGGTCTGGAAGAGATTGCCAAGTTTATCCTGATCCTCGTCATCCTGGTCATTCTCCGCAAAAAAGTCAAAAACGTGTATGAAGATATACTGATCGGAGCTGCCGTAGGCATGGGGTTTTCCTTCTTCGAGGAGTTTGCTTACGGTGGGGGTGAAGACGCGACCATCGTTTCTACTGTTGGAAGGCTGATCTCGGTACCAGCGCACATGACTTTTAATATGGTCATGGCAGAGTTTTTAGGACGGGCCAAGTTCAGCAAACTGAGCGGAAAGGGCTCTGTGATTCTCAATTATGTGCTGGCGCTTCTCGTTCCCATTATCATCCATACGTTGTACGATGTTTGTACAGCCTTTAACTCCAGTCTGATGAGAGGCGAGGTCAGTGGCTTAGTCAGAGCACTGATCGGCTATGCAGCCTTGTTGGTCTATGAGCTCGTTGTGCTGGTTCGCTACAAGAAGAAGACAGAAACGTTCTGCGGTATGAGCACTCTGGCGGAAGAGGCGGTATAAGGCTGACCCATAACATATAAAAAAAGGCAGCCGACTGAGGCTGCGGCAAATCGGAATTTATGAGGACGCTTGATGAAGAATATTATTTACTATTTCAGCGGGACAGGCAACAGTCTTAGGGCTGCCGAGACGATCGCCGAAAAGATCGGCGGTGCGGTTCTTTATAGTGTGAGATGTGACCCGGAACAAGTGTCAGCCAGAGATGCGGATATGATCGGTTTCGTTTGCCCTGTCTACGAATGGGACATTCCGGGATCGTTCAAGACATTCATCTCTGAACTTTACATCAATCCGGATGCATACATCTTTATGGTGGCAACACACATTGCTGTCCTCGGCCGCAGCTTTGAAACGGTCGAAGCAATTCTCTCCGAAAAAGGCGCACATCTTTCCTACGGTCGTGCCCTGCACTGTGTTGCAAGCCAATGTACTGCCTATCCGCCTTTTCCGCCCGAAAATCTTATGATTCCATATATGGAAAGACAGATGAAGAAAGCGGGAGAAGAAATCGCACAGAAAAAGGCCCGGAATTATCCGCGCATGTCATCCTTCACGCGAAGACGCTTTCAGAAAGACATGGGTCCCTATCTGGCGGTTGAGCACGAATACGATAAAGGGTTTTATACGAACGATAGGTGTATCGGTTGCGGCACATGCGCAAAGGTATGCCCGAACCGCAATATACGCATTTTGAATAAACGTCCAGTTTGGAACCATCATTGTCACGGATGCAATGCCTGTGTTGTGTATTGTCCCACAAAGGCAATACAGTTCAAAACCCCGAAAGCCTATCAGGAGCTCGGGACATTCATATCCAGAATTCTCTGCCTTCCGGAAAAACGCAAACGATACCATCATCCTCTCATCAAAGCTAAGGACTTGATGCGTGATAAAACAGAAATCAGTCACAGCACACAATGAATCAAATTCCAGCTTGTCGACATGTTCCCACAAACGTCTAATGGGCAAAAACCGGTGGATATGTTCCTTGCGAACCTAAAAACCGTGGATATGTTCCTGGAGGCAAAAGTGCGAACAGGCGGAATCGTGGATATGTTCCTGACCGCGATTTTGCGAACAGGCGCGGGTATGAGTTAGTAAACTCGTTTCCTCGTGCCACCCGGTACAAGGAAACATATCGCTCCCCATATGCCGGCATTCAGAACGATGAACCCCTTTGAATTCTCCCTATATTTCTATGAAACAGAACTGTTATGCGAAGCATGCACTCCCCCACCTGATCCAAAGAAAAAGCTCATTGAATACTTGAAGAAACACATAGGTGTTACGTTTACCGAAGAGGAGATTGACGCTTCTTTCGAGAAAGGCTATCCCAAATTACTGCTTGACGAGATCAACAGGCGTCAGAAGGTTTCCCATCGTGGGAAGGATCGTCGCTCCTCTGCGAAGAGCAATGAGAAGAACCATGAGAAAGACCACCATCCCTCTGTGAAGATTATTCCTGCCACAAAATAGCCCCGTCAGAGTGATACACTCCGATATTCATGTACGGACGCATTATTTTTCTCACATTAGGTTTGACTAATCGTACATTCGTGCCATGCTCCTCAGCCATAATGATACCTCCACTTATGCACGGAAACACTTTTTACCTACTCGGGTATGGCGACCACATTCGTATTGATCCTCGCATTGATTCGCCGAAGTAAGACAGCACGGATTATACCGACGTGCCCTACCTCAAAAATGCCCATATCATTGCGAAATACGCCTTCTTTTACCTGAATATCAAACAGAGTCTGCGTATCACCGTAATTGATATCGAGAGTTGCAGGTGTGAATGACAACGAAAAACTGAGCCACGCGCTAATGAATATTTGATCCACCTGTCCGCGTGAGGTGGAATAGCTATTCACAGATCCTGATTGCTTATTTCCTTGGCCTCTTTCAGGTCAATCCTGTGGATTGGCCTGATTTCAACACAAATAGCACAGGTTATTCCGTCTGTCAAGGATGGCATAGCCACTTGCACTGTCCTTGACAGACGGAATAACCTGTGCTACTGGCTCAATAATTTGTTGGCACTTGGCTCAAATATTCATTAGCGTTTACAGCAGGGATGGAAAGTGTTAAATAAGGATCCGGTTCCGGTATCTCTACAATCTGGATAGACAAAAACTCACTCAACCCGCTGCAATAGAGTTGTTCAGGCCTATTGCAGAAGGGAAGAGCGAGCGTATCGAAACGACTCCACGGTCTATCCAAATCAAAACGGGCTGCATTCCATATTGAGGATGGCTTCGAAGTTCAACTGTACAAGGAACACAAGCCGGGGGCTTATATTCGGCGGCAGATGTCAGCGGGCGTAATCCGCGTGCCAGATATCGCGGTTATAGTTTGCGATGGTGCGGTCGGAGGAGAAGTATCCAGCCTTGGCGATATTCACGAGGGCCTTCCTCGCCCAAGCGTCTTCATCCCCGAGGTCAGCGAGCATCCGGGCCTTGGTGGCGCAGTAATCCGCGAAGTCCGGGAAGGTCATGAACCAGTCCTTATGCGCAAGCTCCGCGTGCAGGCGCTCCAGTCGGGCGACGTCGCCTGTGGCGCGCATTTCCTCGCCGACGAGGAAGTCCAGCGCGGCCCTGAGGCGGGGGTCGGCCTCGAGGTGCGCCGCGGGATCGTAGTCGCCCCGGGCGTAGCTGTTGATGACCGCCTCGGAGGGCAGGCCGAAGGTATAGATGTTCTCCGGGCCGACCAGCTCGGCGATCTCCACGTTCGCGCCGTCCAGGGTGTCCAGGGTCACCGCGCCGTTGAGCATGAACTTCATGTTGCCCGTGCCGCTGGCTTCCTTGGACGCCAGGGAGATCTGCTCCGAGATGTCGCAGGCGGGGATCAGCTTCTCCGCGGCAGACACGTTGTAGTTTTCCACCATGGCGATGCGCAGGTGCCGCCGGGCCACCGGGTCGGCGGCGATCACGTCGGACAGGCACAGTATGGCGTGGATGATGTCCTTGGCGATGGTGTAGGCCGGGGCGGCCTTCGCACCGAAGATCACCGTCACCGGGCGCTCAGGGAGGATGCCCGCGCGGATGTCCAGCAGCGTGCGCGCGCACCACAGGAGGTTCAGCTGCTGGCGCTTGTACTCGTGAAGGCGCTTTGACTGGACGTCGAACACGCTGTCCGGGTCGAGGACGGTACCCTGATGCTCCCGCAGCCATTCGGCGAAGCGCCGTTTGTTGGCCAGCTTGATCCCGGCGAGGGAGGTGAGCAGCGCCTCGTCGTCGATGTGTGCGAGCAGCTTCTCCAGCTCGGCGCTGTCTTTGCGCCAGCCCGCGCCGATGGCGGCGTCGATCCGGGCCGCCAGGGCGGGATTGCAGCTCATCAGCCAGCGGCGGAAGGTGATGCCGTTGGTCTTGTTGTTGAACTTCTCCGGATAGATGGCGTAGAAGGGCGCGAGCTCCGAGTTCTTCAGGATCTCTGTGTGCAGCTTCGCCACGCCGTTGACGGAGTGGGTGAAGTGGATGTCCAGGTTCGCCATGCGGACGTTGCCCTGCGCGTCGATGATCTGCACGAAGGGGTCGTCGTATTCGGCGCGCACCCGGGCGTCCAGCCGGTCGATGATGGGCATCAGCCGGGGCACGACCTTCTCCAGATAGGCCCGCGGCCACTTCTCCAGCGCCTCGGCCAGGATGGTGTGATTGGTGTAGGCGCACACGTCGCGCACGATGGAGACGGCCTCGTCCTCTCCGATGCCGCGTTCCTGGAGCAGACGGATCAGCTCCGGGATGACCAGCGTGGGATGGGTGTCGTTGATCTGGATGGCGGCGTAGTCGGCGAGGTCGTGCAGGTCGCTGCCTCGCGCGAGGCACTCTTCCAGGATCAGCCGCGCGGCATTGGCCACCATGAAGTACTCCTGGTACACGCGCAGCAGGCGCCCCTGCTCGGTGCTGTCGTCGGGGTACAGGAAGAGCGTGAGGCCGCGGGCGACATCCCTTGCGTCGAAGCCGATGCCGGACTTGATCAGCCGCTCGTCCGCGGTATCCACGTCGAAGAGGCGCAGCCTGCCGCACTTGCCCTCGTAGCCGGTGACGTCGATCTCATACAGGGTGGAACGGGCGGTGAAATTGCCGAAGGGGATGTCATAATGGACGTGCGTGCGGCGCATCCAGCTCTCCTGGCCCCATTTGAGCCAGCCGTCCGGGGTCTCGGCCTGCTGGCGGCCCACGAAGCTCTGGCGGAATAGCCCGCAGTGGTAGGCGAGGCCCAGGCCGTCCGCAGGCAGGCCAAGCGTGGCGAGACTGTCCAGGAAGCAGGCCGCCAGCCGCCCCAGGCCGCCGTTGCCCAGGGAGGGCTCCAGCTCAAACTCCTCCAGCTCGGACAGGGCGATGCCCTCCGCCGCCAGTTCGTCCCGAACCGCTTCGTACAGGCCCAGGTTGATCAGGTTGTTGCTCAGCAGCTTGCCGATCAGGAACTCCGCGGAGATGTAATAGACCTTCTTCCTGCCCTCGTTGTACCCCCGCGCCTTCGCGGCGTCGGCGACATACCGCAGCAGGGCGTTGAACAGCTCGAGCCTGGTGCAGTCCGTGAACTTCCTGTTTTCTGTGTAATCTCTCAGCTTCATGGTCGTGCCCTCCATAGTCTTGTTTCGATGACTCTTGCATTATAATCTGGTTTTTGAAAAAATGCTTGCAGCTTACGCGCACAATGTTGTATAATTCTATCATCATCAGCCGAGCGGGGAGGGATGGACGTGGAGCTGGAGGAATACACGCAGTACCAGGAGACCAAGCTGCACGAAAAGCCGGGCTTTGCCTACGAGACCTACCTGTGCACGATCCCGCTGGACTTCGACCGTGTGAACCTGCACTGGCACGACCAGATGGAAGTGATCTACATCAAGAAGGGCCGGGGCACGGTGTCGGTGAATCTGGAGAGCTACCCGGTGGAG
>JAFYHU010000003.1 GCA_017538965.1 Oscillospiraceae bacterium | reverse complement strand
CTGCTGCCTGTTCACATTATCCTGGCTGTCTGGTTTTTCCTGTTTGTCGGAAACCTTGAGGCTGGTTTCCCGGCTGCTCGAGTCCTTATGCCCGCTTATATGATTATCATGCTTGGCCCGGTTGCGTTCCTTGTCATCAACCTTCCACTGAGCATCTATACTGCGGTGAAGCTCCGAAAAGGCCAGACGGATGGTGAGAACAGAACAATACTTATTGTATTCGCGGCATTAGCAGTGAAGTTGTGCTGGGGAGAAGTGGTACTTATGAAAGAGTCGCAACTCAAAGAGGATCTACTTTTTTCCACACATCTGAAGCGAGATGGAGTGAAGTTGAGCAGATGTGTGGCGTAGGGAAAAAAGGTATGTGGCGGATAAATCAAGCCTTTTTAGATCAGCAGATTGCAGCAGGAAAATCATTTGTGTTGGCAAATAACCCTATAACAGATGGGGGATATTATTTCGCTAAAGAAGTTGCTTAACACCGGTAATGTCTCCAGCTTTGGACAGGTCACCATCAAGGCTGTGGGCAACAGTACCTATTCCGGCAACACCATCAACTGGGATACAAGCAACGTGGGCGATGGCTGGGAGCGTATCTACGCTGTCGGCAAGCCAAACGCCTCCGGCAGCCTGACGCTTTCCGTGCAGATCACCGGCGTCATAGGTTCCGTTTATCTGGACGATTTCCAGTTGGAGAAGAGCTTGTTCGGTGAAGACGGCGCGCCCGGCTCCGCCAGCCTTCTCGTCAACGGCTCCATGGCGGATTCCAGCGCCTGGCATACTTGGATGCCCAATAATGTGAGCTATGTCAATGACAGTACTTTTGGAAGAGCTGTTTATGTTCAGGGTGACTCTTATGAGAGTATTGACATATACCAGGACATTCCCCTGAACCAGCAGGGCAACCAAACCTATCTCCTCTCCGGCTGGGCCAAGGCGGATGCCGTCCCGAGATACATGGACAGCAACCGTTCCTTCAGTGTTTGGGTCGAGCTCTACTATATGAATGGTGAACATGACTCAAAGCCGCATGAAGTTGAATTCAGCGCAGATACGGATCAGTGGCAGTATGTGGTGCTGCCCATCGTTCCCGAGCATCCGGAATGGGATGTAGACACTATCCGCGTGTACATCACCTACTGCTTCCAGCCGAACGACGCATGGTTTACCAACTTCTCGCTCACCAAAGAGGACGCGCAAAGCTTCAAGTACAATTCCGACGGTGAGCTGATCTCCGTTACCTCCTCCGAGAATGAGGAGCAGAATTATACCTACAGCGGCGCGAACCTCATCACACATGCCACCGGCGGAAACGGAACCTTTACCTATGAGTATGACAACAAGCACAACGTAACGAAGGCTACGAACGACGGTCTGTCCATGTCCGTGACCTATGACGCGAAGGGCAACACCACCAGCACCGCTCTTACCGGAACCGCGTCGAACAACTGGATCGCCTCTTTAGCGTCTTATGACAGCACCGGCAACCGCCTCGCGAGCCAGACGGATGCCAGAAACAAAACAACCACATACAGCTACGACACCAACATCAGCAAGCAAACCGGTCAGCCGACTGCGGTGACTGACGCCAACGGTGTGACGGTAAACTCCATCTACAATCCGTCCAACGGGCGCGCCATCGCTGTCGGGGCGCTCAACGACGTCTATCTCAGCTACACCTACACCAACGGCAGGCTGAGCGCTCTCCAGCGCGCCGGCTATATCCCCGGAAGCAGCACCGAGCAGCGGCAGACCTACAACATCACCTACAACGGCTTTGGCAGCATGACGGGCGTGAGCGTGGGGACCCGGAATCTGGCCGCCTATACCTATGGCAGCGCAAACGGGCTGCTACAGGAGATGAGCTACGGGAACGGCGCGAGCGTAAGTTATGATTACGACAAGCTTGAAAGAATTTCTAATGTATATTATAATAATAGCGCTTCCCCGGCGGCGAGCTATATCTACTCTGGCAATGGTGGACTCGGCAGGGTTACGGACAATGCAGCCGGCAAGGTCACAGACTACAGCTATGACAGCCTCAACCGCCTGACCTCGATGACGGAGCGCTACGGTACTTACGGCGTACAGGTCTATCTTGCCAACTACGACAGCTCCAACCGCGTGTCGCAGACGGGCTACAAGGTGAGCCCCGCGTGGAACGGCGTATTCCGGGACAACAGGATCTACGGCTACACCTACAGCAGCTCGGACGGCAGTCTGAGTACGATGGCTCTGCCGGCCAACGGTCAGTACGCCTACACCTATGACGGGCTCAAGCGTCTTACTACACGCAGTCTGAGCCTGAACGGCAATGGTTTCCTGACAAAGGGTTACACTTATGTGCCGGGCGCCGGGACCAACAGCACGACGATGCTGGTGGGCGGCCTGACCAACCAGAAGGGCAATACCACGCTCAACAGCTATACCTACACCTATGACAACGTAGGCAACATCACGGCCATCGGCGGCACCACTCCGGCAAGCTACACCTATGACAGCCACGGGCAGATGCTGACGGAGACGGTGAACGGCGTCACCTACACCTACGACACCTACGGCAACATCCGTTCGGTCAGCGACGGGGTGAACACCTACACCTACACCTACGGCGACAGCAACTGGAAAGATTTGCTGACGGCGTACTGCGGGCAGTCGATCACGTATGACCAGATAGGCAATCCCACGCACTGGTACAACGGGAACAACTTCACCTGGGTCAACGGCAGGCGTCTGGCCACAATAACCGCTTCTTCCGGCGGCACGGTTGCGAGCTACACCTACGATGTGGACGGGCTGCGGCAGACGAAGACTGTGGGCGGTGTGGAGCACCGCTATGTGTGGCAGGGGAACAAGCTGGTATCTGAGTACTGGGACGGAAAGGAGCTGGAATTTTTCTACGACGAGAGCGGCATGCCGTATGCGTTCTCGTACAAGTCCTCGTCGAGCGCAACGCCTGTGTTCTACTACTATGTGACGAACCTGCAGGGCGACGTGGTGAAAATCCTCACCGCCAGCGGGTCGGTAGTTGCCAACTACAGCTACAACGCCTGGGGCAAACTGCTCAGCTCCAGCGGCACCATGGCGAGCGTCAACCCCATCCGCTACCGCGGTTACTACTTCGACGCCGAGTCGGGATTCTATTACCTGCAGAGCCGGTATTATGACCCCTCAATTTGCCGCTTCATCAACGCGGATAGCTATGCTTCCACTGGTCAAGGCTTCCTCGGCGCAAACATGTTTACATATTGCCTCAACAATCCGATTTGCTTTTCTGACTCAACGGGTACTAGTGTTTTACATGATTTATGGAGAAAGGCCGAGGCGTTTTGTTGGCATAGAATTAGCGATTGTTTAAGAGTAGCTGGATACAATCTTACTGCAAACTTGCTGGACCAAGCGGCCGACGGAAACAATTTGTCATATATTGCTGGGGAAGGCAGTTATGCATCTGAATTATGTAAAGGCGACGCAGATATTAAACAAGCTATAGAAACAGAAATCGCTGGACAAAAGCCAGATAGTAAAGGGATTGTAAGAAGTGATTTTGGATATACAATACCGCTTGGCAATGGTGATCTTGGTGCATCGCTGCATAGAGTAGTAATATCTGTAGATGGGAGGGCTACTGGGAACAATCTTCATGCTACCATTACGATAACCGATACTTTTGATTATACTGAGTTTATTAATCCATTCAATCAAAGTAGCCTTATAGAAGGCATTTTATGGGCTGCCAACGATATTGCATACATAGACACCAAATGGGGTTTGTTAGATCCGGTTTCTGTTAAAATATCATATGTAGAGGAATTTAGTTATGCAGTTCCAATTTTATAAAAATGCAAGAACTCTCGCCGTGGCGCTCCTGCTGACAACTGTCATTTTTAGCCTTTGCGCCTGCGGGACAAAGCTGCGCTATGGCACGTGGAAAGATACCCACGAAGTCTATGGCGACGGAGAGTATCAGCTGATGACGGATCCGGATCACAGCTATTCGCTTTATAACAACGCCATCAGACAAACGATTCTGTCAGACGTCTCGCTATACAAAAACGTGGGCAAAACGGCATATTTTTACGGAGAAAGCCCCATAAGCCGGGAGGAGAGAGTCCGGCTGTTCGCCGTCTTGCATACGGAAAGCAACGAACTGTGCTACGTTCTGGATGAGGCTTCCGTCCCGTCAGACCATCGTGAGCTGTTAGAGGACTACGTCGGGAGGCGTTTTTCGGACATAGCCGTCACCGTTCTGGACTTGTCCGAGCTGAACGCGGAAGAGCAAAGCATTCTCCTAAGCCTGCGGGAAAACGCAGTAAACACGGGGACGGAGACAATGCCATTAAGTTAAGCAAAATCAGAGACAAAACAGATGGCACGACGCAACGAGAATTCATCAAGTCGGGATGCAATCCGAGCGAGAAATCGCGTTTTGCTAAGATCTACGAAAAATGTGCAACACAAAAAGGCAGATTTGTCCTCAAACACGGTGACGGTTCTTTTACTGATTCGCCTTGACTTCTGTCATTTATTGCGCGAATCTTGCCCCATTAGCTAATTTGTGCATTACCCCAATTAATATTGGCAGGTAGTAGACTGCAATTATTCCGCAGTCTGCTACCTGCCATTTTGGCGCGCGCTAAGATAACCTCTTGAATCTTACAGATAGCGCGCGGAAATTGGCGCTGAAAGCAGTGGCTGCACCCTGCTGATATAACTTCTGGTGGTGGCTTCAATACCATTCACTGTTCTATGTCTAGTTTGAAAAAAATTCGAAATAGATCAGTGAGTCTGAGAATACACTGTTCTTTCAATCAAAATGACTACAGCATTTGGATGGAATTAGAAACGTTAAGACAACACTTGATACATGGTGCGCTGAGATCAAAGCACGAGCAGCAAAACCATAAAGGAGAATGATTATGATATTTAGCGATGAAAGGGGTTAGCTATGTTGTTCTCAAATAAAACGCAGAAATCAAATATATCGTCTGATATATATAGAGCGAAAAGGCTTTATTTTTCAAACTATGCTAACTATGGAAATATGAAGAGAAACGGCGAGTATGAAGAATATATGAAATATTCAATACCCAATACGCTTGAGCAAGAATGGAGTAAAATCATCTTGGATTCTTTAGTGAAAGAAGTTCAAAATGGGGAGGATATATGGCTTGTTTACAATCTTGCTAACGTCAGAATAGATGAGTCGGAAATAATAAAGAGTTTTCAGACTCTTTCCAAATCTCCTAACGTCCATAAGATAATAACTGCTGTTGAAAAATCAGAGTCTCTTATCCCCCCCCACTTGTTTGAGAGGATTAAAGAGGTGCTGTTGCCTTAAATAAACCAGCTCGCGTGTTTTGTTGCCACTAAACGCTTTTTTTCGACAACCATTAAGGCCTTGGGATAATCCCAACTATTAGCCTTTTGGCCCCAAAAGGCGATGCTTGGCGGTCAAGAATCTCAAAACTTACGAGGAGCCGGGTGATCCGGATTACGATTCACGACGTCGGCATCGAATTGTCTGTTATTCCGACGGCACTGGTTTTGACGATCACGGTCTTATTGAAAAGCAGATCAGCAACAGCGACAGCCCGGAAATCAGTCTCATATCGTTTGAGAACGAATGTATTTTTTCCGTTTACGACGACAGGGGCTGCGATATTGTGCTCACAGTTTACGAAAAAATGAAAGCCTTTTATCCCCTGCTTCAGCCCTATTTTCTGGACTATGATTTGGCAGAAATGGAAAGACGGCTTCAAAACAGAAAGCAGGGATAAATGATGTTCAGAGCAAGACTGGAAAAGAAAATCAAAAAGTCTATCGAAGAAACGGTAAGCGAGTATTCGGCATCCTTACCGAAAATCATTGAGCATTTTTTCTATGGAGCAATTGAACTTGCACCTCAGTATCTTGTCATTTGGTATTTGTTTGACCGGGATTCTGATCTGGCAGAAGCGCAGGCGTCCGGCCTGTGCGAAAGAATCAGGTGCTCCACCGTTCAACACCTGAAAGATCATGGATACCCTGTGGAAGCCTTTGAAGTGCCTGAGCCGCTATCCCTTGGAAAGATCACGATCCGCGGCAATCAAAGGAAAGCGAAAGAGCTAAAGGCAGTTTTAAAAAATTGCAAAGCCACGGTTGCTTTTACATCGAAAGAAGATATTCAAAACAAAGCACACGGTGACTACCGGCTGTATTTTCAATAGAATGGTAAATTTCAAAGTATTCAGCTTGCAATGGATTATATTTCCTTGGGATTTGAGCGCATAACAAAAGTCCGGGGAGCGTCTGACTCAAATCATCCAGTATTTCTCAGAAAGGATAGGAGAACAGATGAAAAAAGCTTTACTGCAAAAGCCAATTCGTGAGGTGCTATACGGTATAGGCTTTACCCATGTGAAAAACGATGACTATGCGCGTCTGTCCAATGACGGGCAAGTTAAGCTGATCGTAAGGATTCCTGACGGAAACAAGGGATTTATCATTGGCGCGCAGCTCGCGGATTATGGTGCGTTTGACGGGCTGCTGTCCCATGCTCAGCTGCGGCAGTATGGCTTTGCCTATGAACTGGCTTATGCCTCAACCAAAGACTATAGCGATGAGGCGATCATATCTGCGGCAAACCGACTGACGAAGACTTGTAAGCAGTATATCGACGGAGGTTTGTCCGCTCTTCAAAACCGAGTGAATGAATGGACCTTCGGAGATACGGATGAGAGACTGCGTGATCAACTTCTGCGTCTTCTCGGGCTGCCGGGCATTGATCCGTACTCAGAGGATTATCGGAAAAACAAGGGTAACACCCTTGCCGGAAAGGGTGCTCTAACAATAACCTACGAAGAATATCTGGCACATAAAGACTTTTACGACGGCTATGAAGACTATCACGGAAGCATAGTTGTGGACAAGAAGAGAGAGACCGTGACAATAGTTTTTTTGTCGCCGGGAGCAGAATCGTGAGCACTTATCATTCTTAAAACGGTTATGTGTATGAGGTTCCAAAGGGGAAACAGAGAATAATCTGAAAGGCGAATCAGAATGATTCCACAGGAAGTACTGATTATAAGTGCAAAAGATACTCTATTCTGATATTGCAGGCCAACAGCTCCTGTAGAATTTATAAATTGATTAGTGTCAAAGCGCATTTATCTGATTTAGAAGGATTGATAAACTGGCTGAATGACGACAAAGGAAAGACGGAACAATGAAAGAAACCATGACAGTCGAACAGGCTGCATATCATAAGCTGTTCCTCCAAAACGGCTTGACCGAGCACTTTGACCGGGATCTGGACGAACGCCTTGAACGGGAGAATCCGCTCAGTGATCTCACGCTGGCACTTTCAACCTGCGGCGGAAAGAGAGAGGAACAGGTACACATTTTGAATGAGTACATCCTGAACACAGCGCCGGAAGAGATCGACAAGGACGCGGTGTTCTCCTTTGTGGCGGATGAACTGCGGGAACGCTATGAACAGAACCCGGACACGGACCTCGAAGCCTTCACCATGGTCATGCATGATATTGCGCGGGACAGCGATTGGTGGAGAGATTTTGAGCCCTGGGCGACCATGTACGAGATGCCTGACTTTTATGAAGCGGCATACAAAGACCATATTATCAGCGAAGCATGCTTCCGGAGCATCTTCCGCAGATTCCTGTATGACAAAACCGGCACCGATATGGTGCGCTTTGTGATCCGTCGAAAGATCGCCTTTCCGGAAATGCTGTTACCGCAGCGGATATATATAAACGGTACGCGTGCCGGAGAACTGCTTGACGGCGGTCACGTCGAGACCCATGTGCCGCGTGCAAAGGCATATTATCTGGAAACAGATTCAGGCAACGCAATCCTGCATGATAACGGACAAGGCTTCTATGAGCTGACATGCAAAATGCAGGGCGGTTGGAAACTGCCCCCTGAAATGCGCTTTTATCAAAAAACAGCGGGCGGAGAAATCGCCTTGACGCCATTTCCAACTGGAAACATGGTCGCGGCCATCATGGACGAAAAGCTCGAGACACTGACCAAACCGGAGCAGACTCTCGCTCTGTGCAGGGAATTCTGGAACGATATCGTTGAGGACATGGATGAAATTTTGTACTCGCCCTATATCCATGAGATGGCGGAAGCTCTGCACGAGGTCGGCGCGACGGAATATGAAAAATTCCTGCGCGACATGATAGCGCAGTTTGCGGATGTATCGTTGCCGCTGAGCGACGAGCAGATCGAAGCCATGCGGAAACGGATCGACAGGTTCAACCGCGCGGAAACCAGAATATCCAAAACCGCTATGCCGGAGCTGCGCGAAGCCATGGCGCTGTATCTGGTGGAGCACCTTGCGGAAGAAGAGATAAGGTAAGGTGATGAAAACAATGAATTTCTTCCTGAGTGCTGAAGTCTATGGCGCCGCATACAGCAGGTGGAGGCCGTTGAGAATCCAAACTGAAAAGCAATTAGAGACACTGCGGGAAAAGGACTACGGAGACGAGTTGAAGTCCATTGCCATTATATCCATCATTGTCCCGACCAGCTTCTATGATGAAGGCGGATATCGGGAAAGAAAACTATATAAAAGAAAGACGAAAGAGGCTGATGTCAGACTGAGAATTGATTATAACCAATTCATACATGCTTCAGAGGAAGAACGTCTGAACATTTACTATAATCATATTGTGCAGTCAATCAGAACACTTCAAAAGAAGCTGGAGCCGGATTTCGATTACCCAAGATTAGAAGAGGATGTAAAACAAGCTTTGTGTATGAGAGAAAACAACTGCGATCAGCGCAATTGGAAAGAAGAGGAGGGACAGCTGTGATGACTTTTTCATACAGCGACTACCATTTTCATTGTATGGTCATACCCCTTATCACACTTTTTTTGACAGGGGCCATTTTTGCGGGAGGGGCATATAAAGCAGTAAAGGATATTGCCCGAAAGGGAGCAACGGTCGAAAAGGTTCTGACACTATTGATGTGCTTGCTGATCGGAGGTTTTTTTATCAGGCTGGATGGAGGCCGTTTATTGAATGGCGGCTTATATATGCTCCAGGAAAAGCCCGCTGACGCGATTTCGCACAGAGGGGTGATAGAGAAAATTGTCCCCTGCGACCAATGCCATTTCCCCAATATCAGCAAATATCATAAAGAATATAGCAACGTGAACAATACAAGCATATATGGGTATGAAATCGCTGTGGACAATATGGATTTCAAAGCTCCTGAGATCGGGACACTGACACAAGGAGATCCCGTTGTTATTTCTTTCCTGCCCAAAAGCGGATATATTCTTTCTGTTGAAAAGGAAACACCGGAAAACTAAGCCTATGCTGACAGTTGGGCATCATGCTTTTGGCAACTGCCAAAACTTCCATCTGACGATTTGCGGACAAGCGGAGCGTCAGGATATCTGGGATCTTGAATTCGTCGCTGATGTAGGCAGTACAATCTGGAGTAATTGAAATGAAAATGACAAAAAAACAGTTTCGGCATGATATGCGCCGGGGGCTGGGAAGCTGCCAGCTTGAACTGAGGCGTTGTACCGATATCGAAGAATATCGGCAGGACATACTGTGGGGTATACAGCATGCGCTGGCTTATGACGCCCAGTGTGAAGGAACGCGGGCAATTTATTTCTTTGACATGATTGAGCTTTTTGACGATTGGTCAGAGTTTTATACTCTGATAGCTGACAGCGCAAAAAGGAATATCAAGGACCCCGGCTGGCGTTTCTTTCATTACGAGGAAATCCTCGCGCTGATGGCAGGGGCAGGGTATGCTCCGGCGCAGGAAACAATGGACGAACTCTATGAGCTGCTGCTGCGTGCGGTTCAGAGGGGACGCCCATCGGGAAACGGGATTTGGGCGGCAATGGACAATTTCAGCCGAATATGCGTTTCAATTCTGACGAATGTCATGCAAACGCAGGAGGATCGGGAAGCCTTTTACCTGCGGGTACTGGTTGACTACGGGAAAATACTCGCGCGTAAACCGACATTTGGCGTCCACTGTGAGGACAAGTGGTTTGAAATGGTGGCAGAGGAGGATATCGGAGAAACACGTATCCATGAGCTGCTTGCGCAGAAATCCAGTGATCCGGACATTGCCCGGTATCTGGAAAACAACAGACAGCGGGCAGCGAAACGTGAAAGCTATCAAGCTGTAATACAAGCCGAAACACTGAAGACCAAAACAGCCGAAAGCCTGTACGAAAAGCTGTGCGTTGAGGATTGTACACAAATTACTCGTTTGAGGAGGATCCTGCGAAAGTGCGGACAGGAAGAAGTTGAGAAGCTCGCCCGTTTATACGCAAATGAGGAGCGGGAGGAACTGCGAGCACGTATCCTTCGCTTGTTCCGCATTTCCGACAGTATGTCGGCCTTTGATGACAATGGGATCATACGGATGATTTCCGACGCAGAGAGCGAGAATGAAACGCTCAGGGAAGAAGCGCTGACCGCTCTGCAAGAGACACGCGGACAGCTTGTGCGCGCTTATGCGCTGCAGCGGTTGGAACAGCAGCCGAAGGATACTGACGCTCTGCTCATGCTGATCACAAATTATGAACCCGGTGACGGCAAGCGTTTGATTTCCCTGGTGAAATCCGTTTCGCTCAACGAAAACAATGGAGCATGGCATGGAGTGTTCTCGGGGGTACGCGAGTTGATCTACCGCGACCATGGAGCAGATAAAGAACTCTCTGAAGCGCTGCTGCCTTATATGCTGCACGAGGGTTATTGTTCCTGGTGCCGGCTCTGTTTGCTGGAACTGATGCAGCCGCGCGGCCTGCTGACACCGGAGCTGATCGAAGAATGCCGATGGGATTGTTATATGGAGATTCGAGAGTTTGTGGACAAGCTGTAGGAGGAGAAAATGAATAAAAGAATCATTTGCATTGTGCTGTCAATCCTTATGATGCTGGCGTTCACGGGCTGCATGGGCTCAAGACCTGCGCCGACGCCGGAACCGCTGCCTACTGTGACTGCGCCTCCGACACCTGAACCAACACTGCCCCCAACGCCCGAACCAACCGCAGAGCCTACTCCCGCACCCACGCCGGAATCTACGCCTGAACTCACCCCGGAGCCCACAATCGAACCGGAAACGGAGCCCGCAGGCCCGGCCCCGATCATTTACAAGCACCCCGGAGGCGAAGAACGGCCCGTGGGCGGCAGCGCGGTATTTACCGCCAACGCCGAACCCTATGACGCCATTTGCTGGGTTGCCAACGCTCCAGACGGAAATCAAATCACAATGGATGCTTTCCGAAACTATTTCCCATCCTGTCAGGTTGAGGGTGTCTACGGCAAGGAGCTCAGGATCACAAACCTGTCCACAGATATGAACGGCTGGACATTTTTCTGCGCATTCGGTCTTGACGGCGCGGTCACGCTCACCGAGAGCGCCCCGCTCGTCGTCATCGGGATGGACCCGCAGCCCTACAGCGGAGGGGGCGAAATGTACGTCAACTGCAAGACCTGCGGCAATCTTGTCCCGGCCGATTCGGAGGAGTGCCCCGCCTGTGGCGGAAACATACGCGGAACGGTATACGGCACCATTGCAACCGGAGGATATTACGGCGGCGAGGAATTGCACAACATGACCTGGGAGGAATATAATAAGCGGGACGTTCACTGTTACGTATGCGGAAATACGATTCCCGTAAGCCAGGTTCCCACCACGCGTATTTGCCCCTACTGCGGGTATTGTTTGCCTTGACAGGGAAAATGTTGCAATCCATAAAGAAAAGGCCCACACCGCAAAGCGTGAACCTCGGCTGCAGGAGCAGAACCTTTTCCTTGGAGAACTTGATCATTTTGCCAGTTCCAGAAAGGCGGGCTTATACTTTTTCAAGATTCGCGCCGCCACAAAATCAATCTTTTCATCGTCGGTCATGTCAATCTGGGGATTACTCTCCAGGTCGAGCAGGAGATACTTTGGTTTATTGTTCTTGAAAATCACAGCTTGCCCGCTCTTGTCCGCGATCCTGGTTACGCGGGAGAAATTCTGATTGGCCTCGCTGACAGAGACAATCGTGTTTGTATCAATCGTCATGATAATCACCTCAAATTCATTATACACCGAATTAGGTAAAATTCAACCATTATAATTAGACTAATTATAACTTTACCATTTCCGGAGGACGCTATGAAGAGCTGGAGCGATATTCGCAAAAACGCCGGAACAGGACACCGTCGTTCCTGTTCGGGAGTTTGGAAAGCTGAAGCGAGAGAAAAAGAGAGGATCTGATGATATGATAATTGAATTACGATTTGATCATCATTCGTCTTTTGCGTCTGTTCCTGACGGATACATTACGAATGGAAAAGAATTGCAGGAATCGTTTCTGTCCTGGGTGGAGGATCAGCCAGAAAATATCGTCATCACAAAAGATGAGAGAGCAGCTGTCAGCTATAGCGATGAAGATATCATTAAGTATCTCAATTCTGTTTTACTGTGTGACAGCAAGGAAAAAGCATATTTGATCACAATAGAAAAAGTTAGGAAACCAATAAAGTTCTCTATATCTTTTTGACTATAATCCATAGATATTTGAGGAGAGAAAACATGATGGACAACATGGAGGATTATTCCTGGATCAATTCCTGCCTCAGCCAAGGGGAACAAATATTATGGCGAGGGAAACCGGAGCGCTTTTCCCTTTTGAACAAAAAAGACTCTTTCATGATCCCCTTTAGCATATTATGGTGCGGCTTTGCAATCTTTTGGGAGCTCTCTGTGATTATCAGCGGGGCGCCGCTCCTGTTTCGCCTGTGGGGAATCCCCTTTGCCTGCGTCGGGCTGTACATGGTGTTCGGCCGTTTTCTCTATAGGCGTTATCAGCTTCGGCACAGTACTTATGTGATCACAAATCGAAAGATCATCCGAAAAGTCGGGGGAAAAATAGATATGCTGCAGGGCTTTGCGCTGCCGCCCATGAAGGTGGAGCAGAGAGAGGACGGTTCCGGCACGATCCGTTTTTCCACAGAGGAGAAAATGAGAACGGGCGGTTTCTCCTTTTTGACGGATTCGGACGGCTTTTCCCTTGTTGGCCTGCCGGATGTGCGAAGGGCTATGAACGCCATTGATTCCATGAGGTCAGACAACGGATAAAAATAATTGTTTTGCGTTGGAGGACGCCATGAAAAGCTGGAGCGATATTCGCAAAATACTGGAACAGGACAGGCTTGCGCCGCCTCTGCGCGGGCGGGTGCAGTATTTCATTACACGATACCGCGAGGCGCATGACGACCACGGTCGGATCTCCATCAGGGTGGATGGAGAAGAAGTCTTCAAGTCCAGCATTTTCGATGTGTTCAAGCTGAACCGGGAAATCGAGCGCTGCATAGACGAGCAGTACCCGGCGATGACAGGCCGGGACCGTTGGAACAAGGAAAACGAGCTGTTGATTACGGAAGGCGCTGCTTCAGATCACGCGTTCTATTACGCTTTCCGCGAGTACGACACGCAGAGCATTGAACAGAGTCTTGAAAGCAAGTACGCCCTTGTGCGCGTTCTCGCCATCCTTGACCGGCGCGTCGGCAAGCGCCGTCTCGCTGGCATCAAAGAGCGCGGCTTTGACGGAGAGCCGGAGTGGGTGCAGTTCTTTTATCGCCTGCGCCTGGAAGCGGAGGGACTATGAAAAGGATAACACTGCTGATAAAGGTGCTGGGTATTTTGCTTATGATAGTCGTTATTTGTCAAAGCTGCACGGCTTTGATGACACTTCCGAAAGCAGATACCGCCGAACATTTTCTTACCGGCCACAAAGAAGAATTGCAGATATTGGCCGAATATCTGGTTAAACAGAATTACAGCACAATCTATATTGACCGCGCAGACGGGACGGCGTTGGCGAATTTGGTGCAGATCAAAATAGAAGATGATGCTGTCTTAAAGAGCCTTAATACCATATTCCGTGACGGCTGTATTGATATCTATAAGGACACAAGCAAGAACAGCATTCAGTTTATGCTCTGGAAAAGAACAAGAGATGAGGCAGACGCCGGGCTGCTGTTTGCCGTGGTTCCGAATAAACAACCGGAGGCTGAGTTTCAGACAGAAATTGAGCCTTTAACTGAGGACAGGTGGTATTACTATCTGGCAGAGTATAACAAATGGCGGGCTGATCAGAATCATAGTTAGTTACAAAAGGAGCTGACGAACATGGGCGCATGGGGTACAAGTATCAACGGCAACGATACGGCGGAAGATTTGAAGCAGGAATACACCGTGGCATTCTGGAAGTTTGAGGTCCCGGAGGCGCTGCGGCTGCTTGATGAATATGTGCGGCAGGATTTCGACGAATCCGATCCGGAGGAATGGGTTAACTATTATTACTCTCTCGCGGATTTCATGTGGAAAAAGGGTATTCTTACCGACGAGGTGCGGGACAAAGCGGTTGCCATGATCGACAGCGGCTTTGGCCTGGACCTATGGGAAGAAGCCGGGGAAAAGACCTTGCAATCGCGGAAAAAAGTCCTTGCTGAATTTCGGGAAAAGCTGCTTTCTCCCCAACCGCCTAAAAAGAAGATCAAGCCGAACATCCATGCTGAGCGCATTTTCAACGATGGGGACATTATTGCTATCGAGCTGCAAACAGCCGGGAAGCTCTATACCAAAAACACAGTGAGAGCCATGACGGAGGATGCGTTTCACGCATGCGACGGGAAGTTTGTCCTCATGCAGCTGGTTGAATGCAAACCAAGCTGGCACTCAGCCCTTGTGCCGGAGGTCGGGGACCATTGGGCGACCTTCCGCCTCTTTGACGGCGTATATGACGAGCCGCCCGAAGCTGTGAACGTACGGACATTAAAGCCCGCTGAGTTCATCTGCAACAGCAAATTCAGCCCCTATTTCTATTGCGAAAGCAGTATGTATTATTTCAAACACCGACAAGCACGGGTTCTCGGAAATGACGTTTCCTCGTTGAAAGACTTGGACCTGGATTTCAATTCCACCGCCTGCGTGTTCTTCGGCATCAACCGTCCATGGGTGAACGCAGATTCCGAATTGCTTGCCGCTATGGGAAAAGAGCCGCTTATATCTATATACCAGGGCTTTGGGCGAGTATATCGTGAACTTGTGTACGACGCAATTTCTTACGGCGAGTATGACCATAGACTGACAAAGCAGGAAAACAGGGAGCGTTTTTACCGGCTGACGGAAGCCATCGCGGAGCGGGCGCTGGCTGCGGAGAAGGACGGCGGAATAATCCTGCAGCTTACATACGGCGGCGTTATGGCCGGCGTGCTGACGGTGCGGGAACACCTGCTGGAAGATCTCTATATCCAAGGAGACCTGCGAAATCATGGTTTCGGTACGCTGTTGATACAAAACGGTCTTTCCCACGCTGGGCAGGGAGCTTACCTGGACGTGCCCGTAAACCATGCTGTATTAATCCATATCTGTGAAAAGCTGGGCCTGTCTGCAAATGATGGCGCAGAAGCTGGATTTATACGATATATATGGGAAGTCAAAGAATAAAAAGTTGATATCCGTTATGAATGATTCCTGCAAAACAAATTATACCGCTGTGCTTAACCCCAATTTTTTCATTTTCCTTTGTGACCAAGCGGATTGATTCTCGTAATATATGGTTGAGAACACTTATACAAGGAGGATCAGTATGGAAGATTCAGCGATTGTTGATCTGTACTGGCAACGTTCTGAACAGGCAATATCCGAGACAGACCGCAAGTATGGCAGGTATTGTCATACTATCGCATATAACATTTGCGCAGATAACGAAGACGCGGAGGAATGTGTGAACGATACATGGTTCAGCGCATGGAACTCCATGCCGGACAAGCGTCCTTCCATTCTCTCGACGTTCTTGGGGTACATCACACGAAATTTTGCCATTGACCGATTTAAGCTAAATAATGCCCGGAAACGGGGCGGGGGCGAGATGCCTCTTGCTCTGGATGAGCTGGAAGAATGTATTTCTTCTCCTGTCGATCCAGCCCAGGAGATTGAACAAAAGGAATTGGAATCTGCGGTTGATGCTTTTGTGAGCGGCCTGTCGGACACGGAACGAAGAATGTTTATTGCCCGATACTGGTTCTTAATCCCCGTTGCTGAAATTTCAGAACGCATGGGCTGTAGCCAGAGCAAGACGAAAACAACACTCTATCGGACAAGAAACAAACTGCGCACGTATTTACAGGGGGAAGGCTTGTGTTAGATTCTATTACCCTTTTGCGTGCTGTGGGGGAAATCAGGGAAGAAAGTGTTTTAGATACGATCAGAGTATTACACCTTCTCGATGATCAGCCTCATCAGCAGCATAAATACAGAAAAGTATTGCGAGTAATCATGATCGCGGCGATCATTGCCGCTTTGATGGGGGCCACCGCTTATGCGATTGGAAAGAGCATCCAACGCCAGCGTCAAGAAGAGCTCCGCAACACGCTCCAGATTGATGAAAACTACGTAACCGACTATGTGGAATACCCTCTGGTCGAAGAGCCGGAGAATACACCCACGGAAGGGGTTACAATCTTGTCCACCATAAACGATGGAGAATTTCAGCGGCTCTGGGTAGTGATTAACGGCGTGACAACGGAGATGATCGAGCGCCTTATGTCATCGGAGCAAGTTGACTGGGCAGGACAGTCGCTGCCTTTAAATGGTCACCGTTACTGTAGAATCCACGCAACTTTGGACGGAGAAAGCTACTTTGAAGCCATGACTACGCACGTCCTCGATGGCTACGATTCAGAGAGCCAGACTTTGATGACGGAATGTGACATCCCGCTGCTTGACTTGGAGGAAGGTAAAAAAGTAATTCTGAGCTTTGTGATGTTGGATCATATTGATTATGAACTGGATCACAGCGAGGCAGAAATCGTGTGCCAATTCGGCAGCGTGGAGGTGGAGCGCACTGGGCAGGCTATCCGCGTCGTCTGGTTCCCGGAGCCTGTCCCCTTTGAAAACGGCTCCTATGGCAAGGGCGAGTTTTTGGGTGCGGAGATTACAGCCTCGGGTATAAATTGGATTTTGCGCCACGATGGCGTCAGCCAGATGTATCGCAGCCATGAGTTTTCCGATGAAGCGGAGAAGCAAACTTATTGGGAGATGGAGCAAAGCTGGCTTGCGGTGATTGAAGGGCTGGAACGCGGTGCAGTTATCCGTTTTGCCGACGGGAGCAGCCGGGAGGTAGGTCTGCCTCTGAGCAGCAGCTTGTCGGAGGGAGACATCGTCAAGGACCACTGCCCCTGTGGTCGGGGCACAATCAATTTGTATCAGGTCGTCAGCATTACCATCGGAGGAAAGACATTTTCGTTTGAATGACACTATCCATTACCAACTGTTGAAAGTATACCATACCGTTGAGGGAGGCGGTGGATCGGTCATCGACATGTATGAGCGTGCTTCCGTCACCGTCGCAGACAGAACTTTTCCCTTGTCGTCCATTGTGGAAAGTCAGGACTGAAAGGAGAACTTATGTTAAATTCTATTACCCTTTTATGTGCTGTGGATGGAATCCGGGAAGATCATGTTTTGGATACTATAAAGGCACTACGCCTAATGGACAATCAGCCCTATCATGGGTATAAGAGCAGAAAAATGTGGCATATCGTATTGATTGCTGCAATCATAGCCGCACTTTTGACAGCCTGTGCAGTTGGGTACACAATTCACCAAAGACGGCAGATTGAATTGAAAGCCGCCTTGCAGATCGAAAGCAACTCCGTGGAAGGTTATACGGAATACACTGAAACTAATGCCGGAACTGTCCAAGCCAATAAAACGGCAGCTTCCGATATAGTCCCTCATATTCAACTGATCTCCTCAATCCAGCAGGGAGAGAATCAGCTTGTCTATTTCAGCGTTGCGCCTGTCACGGAGGAAGAAGCCCACAGTTATATCTATGACAGCTTTGTGACCGCTTTTGTAAGTCTTGCCAGCAATAAACCTATCCCAGAAGCCTACTGGATGAACGATTCCGAACGGGGTAGGGATTCGTCTAAAAACTTCGCTGATCCGGCGATGATCATGCTGGCTACTGATACAGACGCGAATGAAGCAGCAATAAACACTACTGCAATAGACCCGGAACAAACAAAAGCTGCCATTATGTCGCGCTGTTACGATGCAGAAACGCAAAGCCTGATGCTTCAAAGCTATGTCAACAGGAATAATGTGGACTTCTCCATGCCGGTGTATTTTTCGGTCCGATGTTTGAATTTTGAATCTATGCGAATCCCCGGAGAAGTTTATACTGTAACAGAACACCCGACTGCGTTTGAACTCGGTGATCCGGTTTACTCCAATGATTACGGGACTACAATTCTGCGAGGTGCGGAAACAGTCTTTGTATCAGTGAATTTTAGAACGCCTATCGCTCTGTACAATGAGACAACCGGCGGTCAATGTAAAGTTTTGAGCGTTCGCCTGTCAGCAAATTGCGCGGAATGGAGACTTAGCCATGATGATATGTGCGCAAATCCTGTTGAATGGTATGACTTCTACGATGAGCATATGAACAGTGCATATCTCACATTTGAGGATGGAAGTACAATCAAAATGGCAAGATCACCGTGGGCCGATTTTGAGGGGAATGCTGTAATTCTATTCACCGAATGGCCGGGTACGATTGATATTACTAAAGTCGCTCAAATTAACATTATGGGACAAAAATACAGTATTTCATGATCAAAGAATAATTATGAAAGCTGTGTTTCATGAATTCAGATAAAACAAAAGAGAGCCGGAACCGCATTAAAACGGTACCGGCTCATGGTTGTGTCAGTATTGTGCGCGCGGAGGCTGCTATCAAAGGAATCGGCTATGGCAGTCTCATCTCGGCCAGCAGCTCATAGATGAAATCATCATCAGAGGGCTGCTGGCCTTGCGTTTCTGCGGTTGAAGCAGAATTCATAAGACTTTCACTCTCCTCGTGATCATCAAATACGTCAATGACGCAAACCACGAGACAAGAGGATAGCACAAATCCGCCGTTTGGGCAAGTCCAGAAATTACCACATAAATCAGGCAGGGACAAGCACGGTAAGCTGACCGGTCACATCGTTATACCAGTGGAGCTTGCCGTCCTGCATATACAGGCTGCCGGTGCCGCCATAGGATTCATCGCTCACAATGGGATTGTAGCCATCAACGTAGGACTCGACCCAGGAGTGGGCATCATCATAGGCCATGATCCCATCCTTGTACACATAGGCCGTCATCTGCCAGCGAGATTTGGACCACGCGGAGTTGGACCAGCTGATGTCCACATTCGCGCTGCCCTGCGTCTTGTAGGTGATATTAACCTGGCAGCGGCCGACAAGCTCTTCAGCCCAGCGGCCAATAAAGCTCTGGTACTGTGCGCTCACCGAAGTACTGCCCGGTATAGTCGGAGCAGTATAGCCGGGAGCAGACTTGACAGTGATGAGAGCCGAGGCGGTTTTTACGGAGCCCGCGCTGTTGCTGAACTTGCAGTAGACCCTGCAGCCGTTGAGAGCCTGGGGGATACCGGACAGGGTAAGATCCTTTGAATCACCCCCGATGATTTTCAGCGTGGGGAACTGGTTCTGTACGACCGAGTAATCCACATCCAGCGAACCGTCGGGGCTCACAAAATGCCATTCCGCAAGCTCGGCGTTCTCGTAACGTGCAATAAACTGGCAGCTTCCGTTTACAGGCACGGTTTCATCCGTGGGATCCTTGGTG
Source organism: Oscillospiraceae bacterium (assembly GCA_017538965.1). Lineage (GTDB taxonomy): Bacteria > Bacillota > Clostridia > Oscillospirales > Oscillospiraceae > Limivicinus. Next base: position 48,516 of record JAFYHU010000003.1, on the reverse strand, counting down.
ACCTTGGGAAGCCCGGTCTGGACCGGGTTCTGAGCAGGGGTGACGACAGGCGTCGGTACAAATGTGGGTATGGGTGTCGGCAGAATCGTAGGGACCGGCGCCGGGATGATGGTCGGTACCGGCGTGGGCACGAGGGTCGGCGCTGGAGCATAGGTCGGGACTGCGGTTGAGATGGGGACGCTGGTTGCCGCCGGAGGAGCGGTGGTCTTTACGACCTGGGGCGACTTCTTCTTCGCGCCGCAGCCGGACAGCAGGATGACGGAAAGGGTAAGACAGGTGATTGCAAGCAGGTTTTTCTTCATTAAGTACCTCCTGAATGGTAGATTCACCTGTATTACACTTATCCGGAGGTAATAGTGCAACGTGATAAGCAAGATGTCCCGAAGAAAAGAAGGCGATGTCTCAAAATAGCGAAGAAAGCTATAAAGAGGCAACGCCTCTTTATATGGTCGTGATTGTGGGGTAATTGTTCTGGTCGAACACCTCCATCGCCTTTTACGAAATGGCTCAAACGCGCGCAGGGAGACATACCGTCAGAAAAAAACGAGTTGCAAATCGTTGCTATATGAGGCATAATAGCTAAGAAAGACAATCCCTGCGGCTTTTCAAGATATAAAAAACAATGCGAGACTTCAAAATGACCAGAATCTTCTTTTCAAAGAAAGAGAAGGCGGCAGCTTTGCTGCTGCTCCTCTCCAATCTGCTTATCTGCCTGATGCTGTGGATGGATCATACCTATGACAGGGTCAGATTTGATCAGATCCTTTTCCTGCTGAAATCTTCTTCAACAGGCGTCCACGGCGCCCTTTCAGCCAGTGCGGCATTCTATGTCGGCGTTATCTCTGTGTGGGTCACTGCTTTGCAAGCGGTACTGTATTTCTTCCTGTCAGGAAAATGCACATCAAAGCTTCCCAGATTTCAAACCCTTCATAAGCACGCACTGTCTGTCGCGTCCGCGATCTTTTTCATCACGCTTGCCGTTTTCAGTATTCGTATGGAAATTATACCGTACTTGAAAGCTGATGCCACGGACTCAACATTCATCCAGACACACTATGTGAAGCCTGACAACAGCATCCTGCGGTTTCCCGAGCAAAAGCGCAATTTGATTTACATCATTCTGGAATCTATGGAGTGTACCTATGCGGATCCGGCAGCCGGGGAATCAATCACAGCATGCTATATTCCCGAACTGAAATCCTTGGCGGAAAACAACGTGAATTTCTCTCATACCAGCGGCTTCGGCGGAGCTCTCTCTTTTCCCGGCACTACCTGAACAGCGGCCGCCATGGTGGCGCAGACGTCAGGCGTCGTTATCAAGGTCTCGCTCAAGGCGGATACCTATGGCGCGGGGGACGTGTTTCTTCCCGGAGTCACCTCCATAGGACAGTTTTTGGATGAGATGGGATATAACCAAGTCCTGCTTTTAGGTTCCAATGCGGAATTCCACGGACGCGAAATTTATTTTACGGAGCATGGCAATTACAGTATACTTGATACAGACGCGCTGAAAGCGTCTGGGCGTCTGCCGGAGGATTATAACGAATGGTGGGGGTTTGAAGATGAAAAGCTGTTTTCCTATGCCAAGGAGGAAGTGACCCGCCTCGCGGCCGCGGGAGAGCCATTCAATTTCACAATGCTTACGGCTGATACGCATTTCCCGGATGGCTGTCATTGTGACCTGTGCGAGGAGCTTTACGAGGAACCATATGCCAATGTTCTGGCCTGTTCCTCGCGTCAGGTGAATGATTTTATAGAATGGATCAAAGAACAGCCCTTTTATGAAAACACCACCATCGTCATCAGCGGCGACCACCTGACAATGGATGCCGGATTCATGGATCAGGTCAATCCAAATTATACCAGAACAATCTATAACTGTTTTATCAACTCCGCGGCAAAACCGGTGAAAGAGAAAAAACGGCAGTTTGGAACGTTTGATCTGTATCCCACAACGCTGGCTGCTCTGGGCGTGGAGATCAAGGGGGGGCGGTTGGCACTGGGCACAAATCTGTTTTCGGACAAAGCAACATTGACCGAACAATTCGGCTATGCGTATCTGGTTGGAGAACTGCAAAAGCAATCGGACTTCTATGATAAAGAACTGCTTCTGCTTGAAAACTGACGCAGGGCCTCAAACCGTTTCACGGTTCATCGGGCTACATCGTTTTTGTACGGAAAATTTCCATTTATGTGCTCCAGTGTAACCTTATTTCTATGACTGCGTCTTATCTACAGGACTGATCAGGAAGATGTGATGACAGGGTTATGAAAGCGGACAACATCGATCTGCTGTTTTCACAATATTATAACGAGGCTCTCCTGTTTACGATTTCTCTGTGTCGGAACCGGACCGCGGCGGAAGACATCGTATCCAATGCGTTCTTCAAAGCACTGACACTGTCCGATGATTCGATCCGCGATTTTAAGCCCTGGCTCCTCACGGTCTGCCGGAATGAGTTTATCAGTATCTGCCGGAAAAACAGCCGCTTTACCGGCGAAGAAATCCCGGAGGATCTGGCGGATGATCGTGAAGAAGTGATAGAGAGCATTATTCGCAAGGAAGAATACCGCTCCCTTTACCGTGCGATTGAATTGCTGCCAGACACGCAGAGGGAAGCCGTATTGCTATTTTACTTTTCGGGGCTCCCCATCAAAACGATCGCAGAAGTTACCGGAAAAAGCGAGACAAACACAAAAGTTCTGCTTTGCAGAGCGAGGGAAAGACTCAGGAAAATCATGGAGGAAGAGCGATGAACTTTGAAGAAGCCTATCAGAAACTGCGTGAAGGCACTGCGACGGATGAGGAAGCCGCTTTTGTGGCGCGCGAACTCGAAAATGTCCGAAAGATCAGCGCGATACTGGATAATCCCGCACTGTCCGATCCGGGGATCGGCCCCGCCGAGGCCGCAACGGTACAGAAAGCCAGAAAAAGCTTCAACCAAAAGACCCTGATCCGCACCGTTATAATTGTGCTTTGCAGCCTGCTGGCTGTTGCGGCAATCATCTGTGCGATCCTGTTTATTCCTTCAAATGTATCCGCCGCGGGCAAGCAGAAATATACAAAGGATCAGGCTGTTGGCAGAGCATATGCCTGCTTGGTCGAGCAAGTTGGAGAAGAGCAAGCGCAGCATTTTTATGTGGATTACGCGCATCGTCATCTGCGCTATGTCGGCAGCATCTTCGACGCGATCTATGTTTATAAGGTGGAATTTGAAGATGTGTACGGTCGAGAGTATGAGATTGAGGTTAACAGCAATTCCGGCTATGCGGTAATTCGGGATATTGATCTCGGCTAATAAAAAAGATGTTCTTTTGTGCTGTAACCTTTTCCGTGCTTTCGCGTCAACTGTATGAAAGCACAAAACGAAAGGAGCATGAACATGAACACCAAGAAGAACCTGACAACAGAACAGGCGATGGGTCGCGCACTGATTTATACACGGATTGAAAATGAAGATCTGCGTTGCCTTTTCAGCAGCTGCAAGGACGGACTGTACCATTTCGTCGTAACAACGGCCTACCTCAAATACGAATTCTATGTGGACGCCGAGGACGGTACTGTTCTGGGAATCGACACGGAACCGCTGCTGTATCCTGAAGCCCTGCTTTTCTGCGAGCGCGACGATGACGTACAGCCCGCAGTGGCATGACCGAAACGGATAGAGGAAAATGACTATGAAGAATATCAAGAAGCTTATTTTGATTGTAATGGTTTTTGCATTTGTTTTTACCGCTTGCGGCTTTATTTTCGGAAGCAAGGAAAAAATCGGAAAGGATGCGGCACTTGAAATTGCGCTGAAGGATGCTGAACTTACCCCTGAGCAAGTCTCTGACATTGACATCGAGTTGGAGCGGAGTCTTTTCCATTCTGCCCGGTATGAGATAGATTTCGAAAGTGGGAGAACAGAGTACGAATATAAAATTAACGCTTATACAGGGGAAATCATCTCAGCTAAGACGGATTGAGCAGGAGTGGTATCCCATAGAGATTCTCCTTATTAAAGATTTGGTGGACTCCGGAGCGGAGCCCACCATTTGTTTTGCCGCCTTTCAGAACATGGCGACAGAGGATTGAAATGTAGGTTTGGATTGCGTCTGTAATGTGCGCGGCTGTATCTGCCTTGATGCCTGCTGCGGGATGCGCTCAGCCCTTGAATATGCTGAAGCCGAAGGCGCAGCTTGTTCCCGGCTGCTGCTGTCCTGCCTCATATAAGCGGCGGTGAGCCATGCGGTGTAGTGGATCCTGGTCAGAAGGAGCAGCTTGCTCAGGTTATCCAGAGTCATGCTGACGGCCACATGCTGCTCGGGATTTTTCCCGAACTTTGGCACGATCAGGCCGGTGGCGTTTTCCTCACCCGGGCCGCTGCTGGCGGCGAACAGTACACTTCCGGCATTCCTGGCGGCATATAGTTGCGCTGTACGTGACAGGCTTTTCCCGTCTTCACGGGGCTTCCCGAGCTTCGCCAGCTTCTTCGCGGATGTCCCGCCGAGCCACTCTTTGATAGGATCGCGGCTGCCGCTCCGGTTCTGGGCAGCAACAGTAGCACGAAGCTCTCCGCTGTCGAGCATGCGGCAAAGCTCCAGCCAGTCGGCAATGTCGATGTAGATCTGGATATTCGCGGTCATGCGCTGCCCCTCCGGTCTGCTCTTGTCATAGGTACAGAAGGTCAGGTGAGCCTTGCCGTAACTGAAGGTGTCTGAAAGGCTCTCCACAAAGCAGTTCTTCGCGTCGATCCGCGTGATCTGGTAACGATTCCGGTCGTCTGTCATGTAACATCACCCAGCTCCTTTTCGGATTTCTGGATGATCTCCAGAAGAGCGGTCTTGTTTCGCTCAAACTGGGTCATGAAATCCTCTCCGGTGTCATAACAGAGATAGATCAGCTGGTAGATGGTCGTCCAGATTGTGTCCAGCAGCTTATCTGAGACCTTGCCTTCGATCTTCCGGATGAAAAGGCAGACCTCAGAGATGAAGGCGTGCCAGCTCAGGAAATACCTGTCCTCGATAGGGAGATTGAAGTCGGTGAGCCATTCGCGGACCGTATGCATCTCAGACTTGTCTCCGCAGTTGAAAGGGGAGATGAAGTACTGGATCTTCCCGCCGGCGACTCCGTCATGATTGTACGAGCCTTTCTCAAAGGACATGGCGCGGCCGAGCGGGTACAGAGCGCAGACTGCCGGCTTTGCGCTGTGGATCGAGCATTTGTGATCCTTCAGCAGCGGGCAGCGCTTGATGCTCCCTCTGGGCTTGAGGCGCACGATCGGGATACGGGAATCCTGACCGATGTAGCACTCGCAGTATGTGTTCACGAACTCCGTCGGAGCCAGGTTCAGTGCCTTTGAGGCATTATACAGGTCGCGGGGTGTGAGAAGAATGTCCTCACGGTCGATGCAGCACTTGCCGCAGGCTGTGCAGTGGAACTGAAAGCTGTCGTCAAGGCCGAGCTTCCACGAGTCCAGGTTTTCCGCAATGGTTTTCAGTCTGGGGTCCATAGAGATACCTCCTGTTATTCCTGTACGAGCTTTTCAAGCTCGCAAATAAGATTTTTTATGTTGGCCATAAACTGGGGCATGAAGGGCTTGTCCAGCGCAAAGTCCGAATACCGGTATTTGTGAAACAGCAGCAGGGCCGCTGCCTTTTTCTCATCGGGGACAGCCATGAGGAGAAGGTGAATCTTCGGGGCGTGCTCGAAATCAAAGCGGTAGAAGGCGCGCACATCCTCAGGCATGTTCCTGTAAAACCAGTTTTTCACCTTATGCGTGGAGCCGCTGAAATGATGGGGCTTCTCCGTGCAGAGGACGATCTGGAAGACGCCGTCCTTTTCCGGCGCGGCCTCAATGGGATAAAGCCGGCATGCTGTGGGCTTCGCCTCGTGGACGGCACAGCGGTTCCCATTGAGAAAGATGCAGGAGTCATCGTCACCGACGGTTTTCAGAAAATAACTGAAGTACCCGGAATCGGTGATCGGTACTGGCTCCCCAAAACGCATGAGCACATCGTCCGTGCATGTCGGCCCGATACCCTGTGACCGCAGATATTTTGTCAGGCGGTATGCGTCGAGACTGTCCAGCGGGACGCCTTCTTTGATATGCCTGCAGCAGGCGGCGCAGCCGGTGCAGTGAAATTGAAACCGGTCATTCAAGGAGACCGGTCGATCCTGGGGGAGATTTGGAGTGGACATATTCTATCCTCCTGAATACAGTGAGAGACGCCGGGAGTTGGCGTCTCTCTTTTTTGCCAAAAGCATTACTTGAACACTGGCATCCGGACAAATCCGACCGTGTCGCAGAAATACGCTGTGCGGCTGCCGTCATCATACTCGTATTCAACAACATCCGAGACAGACAGCGAGCGCGCGGTATAGTCTGCGGGACGATGGAGATTCAGGAGGGCGAAGATACTCTCCGGGTCCTCTTCATCCGTTTCCAGACTGTACACAAGAGCATATTTCTCAGCCGGAAAATGGCTACCATACTCACGCAAAACCGTCTCATAGGGCATGAAACAGATGCGTTTATCATCGAGCTCTAAGTCAATCTGGTAGATATGTGCCTTCATGCGACCTTCACCTCGGCATTCTTGAAGAATTTCTCGTGCCATTTTTCAACAAAGCGCATCTGCTCCGGCGTAGGCTGACGATTGAAACGCCCGCGCACCTGACCGAGTCTGCCGTCGGTGTTGACCTGGACGGTGACGAGGGAACGGTCGGGATCAGATAACCTCCGAAGAAAGAAAATAAAGGTATCCAGGGCGGCAACACGATCCGTATAGGAGCCGACGCAATGGGAGAGCTGCCGGCCTTCCTCGATCAGATCATCCGGTTTCCTGGGAGCAAGCATGCAGTAAGCTCCGTTGGAATACTCAAAGTTGGTGAGAAATTCCGAAGCCTTCTGAAACTGCTCCATGGATGCCTGCATCTTCAGCTTGCTGCAGCGATAGCTCAGCACCTGCTCATCACTGGCCAGGTGCTCGGAATACTTGTCCCGCACCTCACCGTAGAGCAGATACTGCTGATTCATATAATCGCTCCACTGGGCCCAGAAGCCGGACGGGTTTTCCGCATAGCCCTGCCTGGTGCATTCGCAGAACATGTAATCGACCATGGACTGAAGGTCAAACACAGTCTCCGCAACCTGCTTTTGCGCAATATAGCGGTTATATTTTTGCGTGGGATCAAAGCGCGCAAAGAGGTTCTTGAAGACAGAGCCCTCAGGAAACGCGAGAACGGGAGTTTCCAGGTACATCGTGAGAAACTGGCGGACACCCTCAATGCCCCAGCGGGCGTGGATCTGCTCAAAGGAGGAGAGCGTCACATTCTCAACGTTGTTGTTAAAACTCCGATAGGCATAGAACAGGCTGTGAATCACACCGGAGGGGGACAGCACAAGATGCTTGGCCTCAGCTTTGCCGAGATGTTCCGCGACTATGCCAAAGGCAAACTTGACGGCGGAGAACTCCGCATGCGGGATATCCGGACGGTAACTGTTCTCGACTTCCCGGATATCGAACATGTCGTTCTTCATATAGGGGTGAAGGCCTTCGTCGTTTATCGTCTGCAGAAGCGTGTCCCGCCAGCAGGAATCCCTCTGAAGCGTTGTGATCCAGTTCGGTGTGTTCCCGTCGGCATCCCGGATAGCATAGCCGCCGTCGGGTATGCCGGAGACAAACTTCTGCAGAGAATCCTCATACAGATTCTGCACGGTCCCGCCGCCGCTCTCGTCCTTGATATAGAACTGGCCCTTGGAGACGATAATCACCATCACCATGCTGGTTTTGGGCGTCTTTCTGCGGACAGCGAAGTCCGGCCCGGAGGCGAACACCGTCTCATAGGAGACTTTGGGTTTGGCCTTGGGAGCGGGCACTGCTGCATTGATCTCTTCAACCTCGGTCTTGAGGATATAGTCTTTTATGTTTTCCATGTGATTCCTTTCTGGAGATTCAGACTCCGTCGCAATGATCAAACTCCGGCCCTATGAGCTTCAGCCCGCGTTCACGGCAGGTGGCCCAGAGGGCGTTCTCATAGTCCTGATCGCCGCTGTCTTTATCGAAATCTACGATACAGACATGCGTATCTGCGGATGTGGCAAAAACGCCTTCGACGATACCGTCATGGATGAAAACGATCACTTCTTCAGCCATCGCACGCATCCTCATGTCCGGCAAACAGGTTGTAAGCGTCAGTTTCCATGAGCTGCATCGCATAGGGGAGCTCACAGTCGCGCTCATCGGGAAAACGGTTGGACTTATCCGGGATGATGACGCGCAATACCCTGCGACCACATTCCTCGTATTCCAGCAACTTTACCGCGCAATCCTCATAGATCCCGGTCACGTACTGACCGTCGTGAAACCTGGAGCCATTCTGTACCGCGCAGCAGAAGGTGTTGAGAATCCGACAGATCTCCCGTACCTCAAAATCCAGCACAAGCTGGAAGTCCGGGTGCCGGTATTTCTCCATCCCGTGCGTGTGGGCGTTGCAGAAGCCATTGATGAAACCGTTTTCGATTCTGCCGCATTTCTCACAGACAGCGCCGTTGGCCACATAGTGGATGACCCAGTCAATCTTTCTTTCCATGGATGACCTCCCGGAAGATAAGATTTGCCTGCAGCGAACGCATGGTCTCGGTGAGATAGCTTGTCTGCCGCTCCCAATCATCCAGATAGACCTGCATCTCCTCAGCCGTACACAGATGGGCCGCGTCCGGCTCAAAGAGTTCAAAGTCATCCTGCGTTACATAGTCGTAGGGGAGACAGAGTACACCTTCCTGTACCAGAATGAAGTACAGACCGGTGTGTCGGTCGTCCGAGATGGGGTAGTGCCAATGCAGCTCATTTTGGAACAGATCCACATATCTCGCAGACAGGGAGGCGAGTGTTGAGTAGCAGTCGCCGCCCTCATGGAGCTTGTGAAGAAACTCGTCCTTGCTGAAAAGCAGATTCCTTTGAACTGTCAGAGAACCGATCTGGAAAATGTCCGGGGAGGAATAGGGGAAGGTGAGCGCCTCACGGGAGACACCGATGAGATAGAGCGTGGTGTCACAGACAAGCTGTTGTTCCCAGCCGGTGTTGAGGACTTCCTTCAGCAGCTCATTGGACAGCAAAAGATCGATCCCACAGGTGGAGTCTGCGTCTGACGGGATTGCCTGAATGGCAACCTCGCGGGATGCCTTCACATGCGCCAGCAGCAGACTGAGATCTGCCAGACTGAACCGGTCATTCGTGCATTTGAGTGCCCAATAGTCGTAATCGTCAACAGTCGCCTCACAGTGAATCTCACGCTGAAGCAGCGCGGAGATCTTCCTGCTGAGCCATTCTGCGACGACGGGAAGCTCCAGCCGAAGGGTATGACAGAGCGTGGGGGTGGACATCTTAATTCCTTTCTGCCACATAGGGCTCATAGTATTTGGGGTCATCGAGATGACTCTGATAGGCGCCGATATAAAGCCGGTGCCCCGCGTTTTTCTCCGGATTGTATTCGGTGAGACAGATGATCGCCGGCGGCTTGCCGGGACTGCGCGCATAGATGCAGATACCCGGATACTCGTCCTCTTCAAAGCCGACTGCCCGCAGCATTGTGCCGTCCGGCAGCATGACTTCAAAATTCGGCTCACGCTCCTCCGAAAGATCGGACACGGGAGGATCTGACAGGGTGAAGCGCTTCCGGCTCTGCTTCCCGGTTTCATAGAAGCGGGAACGGGCTTTGTTCAGCTCATCCTGAATGGCGGTGAAGATCTGTACGATCTGATCCGGCTCATAGGCGTAGATCGTGGTTACCGAGAGATTGCCCAGGAGGCGGACCATTTTGATGATCTTGTTGACCCTTGCCTCGGCAAGTCGCTTAAAGCGTATGGAGCGTGTCTCTTTCATGTGTGTCCTCCGATCTCTCTGACATGCAGAAGATAGTGGGTATTCAGCGTCTCAAAATCTATCTCGGTCTGGGAGCTGTGCTGGATAGCCAGAACGCGGCTTGTCCTGCGGGTGCCGTCAGACTCAAAGATGTAGGCGGAGCGCCCGACGGAGAGCGGGATCAGAGGAAGACCTGTGATCTCAAGGGTTTTCTTTTCCTGATTCATGTGAGTATTCATCTCCTTGTAATATGCCTGGGCGATATTTTCGGTTGAATGTGACGTAATCGACCCAGTCGGGGTTATCGAAAATGCGGCCGGCATGAAGCTCCAAAGCATAAAGCTCCACTTCACGCTTCGTGCGCAGCCAGGGCGTACCTTCAAGCCAGGCAATCAGCGAGTTCAGCAGCTCGTCTTCGCCGGAGCGATGGATCAGATCCCTGATCAGAGTTTCCCAGACCGGAAATTCAAGGTCGCCGATCCCGGTCATGACACCGTTCCGATAGCCGCTGGATTTGCTGTGCTGGTCACCGAGCCTGCGAACTGAGACGCCGGTAAAATAGTGAACACGCAGATCTGAAAAGCTCAGATCAGACACAAGATACTCGACGCCGTTGATCAGTATGGCGTCGTTATTGACAGGAGCGAGGTCAGGCAATGTGCAGCGCCTCGCTCTCCTCCGGAAACATGCGGCAAAACAGTTCCATATATCGGCGAAAGGCATATTCGTTGAGCGGTGCGCGCAGTGATGCCTCCGACCAGCAAATCAGCTCCTCTTCGGGAAGAAGATACCGGTCGGCGATAAAACGCACACCGTCAAAGTGCGGCACCTTGGGCTTGAGGATCTTATCCATTTCCGTCTTGCTGGAGGCGGACATGATCATCACGCCCTTTTTCTCGGCAATGCCGTTGAGCAGCTTTTCTGTGTAACCGCGTTCATCATAGTGATGAATCAGCCCCTGCAGCATCTTGAGCGCGTCAAACCGAAGCGCAAAGACCTTTTCCGTGATGCCCTCGGAGCAGATCAGCTCCGCAAAGTACGGGGCAAGCGCGACGGAAGGACTGATGTCATGCGGGAATGGGTTCTTGTCATCTTCCGGGAGACTGAGAGTTCGATCCGAATCCGGTGCTTCTGGACTAAGTTCAGAGACATCCGGGGTGACTTGCGTCTTTACAGCGGACATTGTTTTCACCATCCTTGATAAAAATGACGGCACCCGGAGAAACAATCTCTGAGTGCCTTATGGTCAAAAGACCGATTGATTTAGATGTGCCGGTTTAGCGAAAGCTGTACATGGCAAAGCAGCCGGGGTGACCGGGATTGCCTTTGACCGCAGCTTCGGTTGATCTTCTCATGATCCTGCGTTCCTCCCGGGAAGATACCAGGGGATAGGAATCAAAGCGATCCACATGGAAGGGATCATAAAAAAATCGGGCTGACTGGGCGGCCTGCTCACTGGAGCACCCGTCGGAGAGTAGCGTGTAATAGATGGAATCTGTAATTCTGGACATATTCTTTATTCTCCTTCGTTATGATATGGATTCTGTGCGGAGAGAGATATATGTACGGAAAGCCTGAGGCTCCCCGGTAAAAAAGTTGGGGGAGCCGCAAAGCTCCAATCTATATAAAAGCGCGAAAGAGCGGAAAACTCCGAACGCCTGTGATCTGAAGATCACGAAACTGCGGCGGAAGGGGAAAGCCCTTTGCCATGAGCCGCATGTCGCTGTGCCCCTTTGTCAAGGGGCAGAAGAAACAAAAAGTGCCTGAAGAGATGATTCTTCAGACACTTTGAAAACGTGAGACTGTAATACCTTGCCGGTATTCGGATACTGATGATGTAAGAATAACATATTTGAGCTTAGGATGCAAATTTCAAGGGGATGCCGTAAAAGAGGGGATGAAAGTGCTATAAAGCGAAGCATTGAAGTTGACGGAAAAAGCCGCTTCGGGTACAATAATTATTGAGTAATATAAACCAGAACACTCCAAGCAAGCCTAAAGTAATATTAAAACTGAGTAACAGCTCGGAAAGAACTGATTGAGGTAACAATGAAGATTCTGATATTAAACGGCAGCCCGAGACCGAACGGAAACACAAAACAGATGATCGATGCCCTCTGTGAGGGGCTGAAGAAAGCCGGGCATGAATGGGACGTGGTAAATGTAGCCCGGATGAATATCCACGGATGTCTCGCCTGCGAGTATTGCCACGGAAAAGGAGCGGGGAGCTGCGTCCAGAAGGACGATATGCAAAACGTGTATGCGCTTCTTAAAACGGCAGAGATGCTGGTACTTGCCGCGCCGATCTATTATCATGGCCTGAGCGGCCAGATGAAATGCTGCATCGACCGTTTTTACGCTGTGCTTTATCCCGAGAAGCCTGAAAAGCTTACAAAGATTGCGATGATCCTGAGCTCCGGTGATCCGGACATGTATGACGGGGCACTGTTTTCTTATAACGGGGATTTCCTGGATTATCTCGGCCTTGAGGGCATGGGCGTCTTTACGCTTCAGGCCTATGATCCGGGGGTGCCGGAGAGCAAGCTCGAGGAAATCCGGCACTTTGGCGAGACACTGTCTTGAGAAGGAGAAAAACAGATGGCATACGGTTTCTATGGCTGGCAAGATGCCACGATTCAGGATGAACTTGGCCTTACACCCCGGGATTATTATGATCTGCTGAGTCAGATCTGGAGCGCAGATACCTGTGCGCCGAGGATGCGGCAGAACTGGTCACCGGAGAATAAGACGCTGGGGCAGTGCTCCATCACGGCGTTTCTCCTGCAGGACATCTATGGCGGTGAGGTTTACGGCGTACCCCTAGGTGACGGAAATTATCATTGCTTTAATGTGATAGGGGACTGTGTATTTGACCTGACAAGCGAGCAGTTTGGAACGAAAAAACTAAATTATGTAAACTGCCCTAAACAGGAGCGCAGTGCTCACTTTGCCAAGGACGAAAAAAGGGCACGTTATGAGCTGCTGCGCTTTGAGCTCCTGAAAAGAAGACATAGCTTGGAGGAACTGTGAAATGAAAAAGAAAATCGATGCACTGGCTTATTCTGCAGAGATCGCACAGGCGCTGAAGAAAGCCGCTTTTCTGACAACGAAGTGTGGAGACAAGGTCAATACCATGGCGATCGGCTGGGGCCATATCGGCCGTATCTGGGAGCGCCCGGTGTTTGTCGCTTATGTGAGGGATTGCCGCTATACCAGAGAGATGCTGGATGCAAACCCGGAGTTTACGGTCAATGTCCCTGTGAAGGGCTACGATAAACGTGCTCTTGCTGTTTGCGGCGGGAAAAGCGGCAGAGACACGGACAAGATCACAGAAGCCGGCCTTACACTGGTGGAGCCGGAGGTGGTCTCAGTCCCGGCAATCAGGGAATTTCCGCTTACTTTAGAATGCCGAGTACTGTATCGCGAAGAGCAGGATGCCTCCAGATTGCCGGAGGATATCCGCAGACAGTTTTATGCAATCGAGACGGAGGATCACATCGCTTACTACGGAGAGATCGTAGCTGCGTATATGATCGAGGCGTAACGAAAAGGGGGATGATTTGATGAACAGTATTTTTTCAAGAGTCAGCATCCGGAAATACAAGGATAGGCCGGTGGAAAAAGAAAAAACGGAAGCGATCCTCCGCGCTGCGATGCAGGCACCTTCCGCAGTCAATCAGCAGCCTTGGGAATTCTATGTGGTCACCAATAAGGAAAAGCTGGAAGCGCTGTCGCATGTCAGTCCCTACTCCGGGATGACAAAAAATGCGCCTGCTGCAATTGTCTCCGTATACCGGAAAGATAGCCTTGTCCCTGACTATGCGCAGATCGACATGTCCATTGCAATGGAAAACATGTGGCTGGAGACAGATGCGCAGGGACTGGGCGGTGTATGGCTCGGGATTGCGCCGATCGAGGACCGCATGAAAGCGGTTGAGCAGATTCTGGACTTGCCGGACAGCGTGCGAGCCTTTGCAATCTTCCCGTATGGCTACCCGGCTGAAAAAAGAAAGCAGCAGGATCGTTTTGATCAGAGCAGGATCCATTATATTGCCTGATCAACCGGAGGTGCAGACTGATGAGTTACGAAGTAATCCAAATGAATGAGAATACCTGGAGAATCGAGGATATGGGCGTCCGCTTCTTCCTCCTCACAGGTACGGACAAGGCGCTGCTGATCGATTCCGGCATGACCGTAAACAATGCCAAAGAGATTGCGGCTGGCCTGACAAACCTTCCGATCAGCCTTCTCAATACGCATGCGGACAGAGATCATATCGGCAACAACGAACAGTTTGAATCTTTTTATATGCATCCGGCGGAGGAGCCGGTCTATCGCCGCTCCGGAAAGCGGGGGAGCATTATCCCCGTCCAAGAGGGCGATACCCTTGATCTCGGACAGCGAAAGCTGCTTATCATAGAGCTGCCCGGGCACACACCCGGCAGCATCGCTGTACTCGATACGGAGAACCGGGTATTAATAAGCGGGGATCCGATACAGCAGCACGGCAGAATCTATATGTTCGGATCACACCGGAATATGGATCAGTATATTCAGAGCCTGGAGCATTTGGAGACGTATATGCCGCAGTTTGATGAGATCTGGCCGTCCCATGCGGAGCTCCCGATCCCTCTGGAGACGATCCGAAAGCTCCATGACGGCGCGAAGGAAATCCTGGCAGGAAACGTACAGGGAAAGCCGGAAGAACTTCACGGGCAAAGCATTGTCGCGTATGACCTGGGCTTCTGTACCATGTTGTGCGACAGATAAAGAAGGAGAGTGACCTGTATGCAATTTTTGATCAAAGCCTACGACGGTCCAAACATGTTGGAAAAACGGATGGAGGTTCGGCCCCGGCATCTGGAAGGAATGAGCAGGCTGAGCGAGCATATCATCTGTGCCGGCGGTCTGCTTGACGAAGAGGGAAAGATGAAAGGCTCGGTCCTGATTATGGATTTCGACAGCCGCGCCGAGCTGGACATATATCTTGCGGCAGAACCGTATGTCCTTGAAAATGTGTGGCAGAAGATCGAGGTTGAATCCATGAATGTGGTCATTGCCAACGGAAAGAAAACGTGAATATCAAACTGACTCCGGACAAAGATATTAGGGTTGAGAAAACAAGAATCGGGCGCGTCCTGGTCCTGATCCTGCGGCCAAAGGATATAAAGCCGATAAAAGTTGGCCTTTTGTGGATTCATGGCGGCGGCTACATCCTCGGTATGAAGGAAATGGTCTATATGGGGCGGGCGCTGAACCTTGTGAAAAGGTATGGCGTGACGGTCCTGTCTCCCGGATATCGGTTGGCATGGCTCAGGCCTTATCCTGCCGCAGTGGAGGACTGCTATGCGGTCCTGCGCTATATGGAAGACAATAAAGATGAGCTGGGATTCGACCGCTTGATGGTCGGTGGAGAGAGCGCCGGAGGCGGGCTCTGCGCTGCGGTATGCATGATGGCGCGCGATCAGGGAATCAACGTGTCTTTTCAGATGCCGCTTTATCCGATGCTCAGTAACTTCGATACAGACAGCTCCCGCAGCAATCACGGCCGCGTGTGGAACACACGGCGCAATCATCTGGGATGGAAACTATACCTTCGAGCAGACGCCAAAAAGAAAGTCTCTCCCTATGCCGCCCCATCCCGGCAGACAGATTATACAAATCTGCCGCCTTGTTATACATTCGTGGGAGATGGGGAACCGTTCTATGACGAAACCCTGAAATATGTGGATGATCTGCGCAAAGCCGGCGTGAAAGCGGAAGTGGATGTATATCACACGAACAGGCATGCCTTTGATATGCTGTGGCCTGAGGACGAGCTCAGCCGTCGGGCAATAAAAATCTTTGAGATGTATTTTGAAGAGGCGTTGATGAAAAGCTGAGTCTCCATTGTGTATGAATATTTGGAGGCATGCCGCGCGAGAACATGATTTATATAGATTAAACGAAAAAACGCCCGCCGACTGCTTATATTTCAAAGCAGCCAACGGGCGTAAACTATGCAAAGACGCGGGCAACAACGTCCTTAAGCGGGACAAACGGGTCAGACCAGTAGCGAGAGTCCAGAGAATTATCCACATTGTCACCCAGTACAAAGAAGCTATCTTCCGGGACGGTGCAGCTTTTATCGTTTATGATGATAATGTCGCCGCCGCAGGCGGCTATGCGCTTAACCAGAAGCTTGTGATCGTGCTCAAACGCAATAATATCTCCGGTCTTCAGCTCCTTGAAATGGCAATAGCCGAAGATGATACTGCCGCGCTTGAGCGTGGGCTCCATGGATGAGCTGGGGACATAACCCCAGAAGAAAACAGACTTGAGGACGGTGACACAGACCGCCAGCGTCAGCAGGGGAACCAGAAGCCGTGCCGCGAATTTCAAACGAGGCCTCCTTCAACATAGGCCGCGTATTCCGGGAGTTTCCGGATATACGCGCGTGTACGGGAAGCAAGCGTGCGCACGGCATTGGCCGGCAGCTGCAGCTGAACCCCAATTTCTTTGCTGGTGTATCCGTGAGCTTTGAGGATCAGCACCTGCATACCTTTCCGGATCCCTGCTGGCGCATCCCTGGATAAACGCCGCTGAAGCTCTTCCAGCTCAAGGCGTGAATTAGAGGATGCAAATTCACTTGCTCTGGGATGTGTATCAGATAAATCCTCCGTCGGCGCCTCGTGCATCGCGTAGCGATTGCCGAGCACCAGGGCATCGCAGATCTCATTCCAGATCAGACGATAGGCGAAGGTGGAGAAGCAGCCGGTCTTTTTATCCTCAGCAACAGCTTTGCACAGACCGACACAGCCGATCTGAAACAAATCCTCATGTGTGTAGACTCCCAGCGCGGAGCTCCCGCGCAGCTTGTCCTTAAGGACCTTTCCAATCAGGCCCATATTGGCTTCAACCTGCAGTCTCTGCTCTTCGGTTAGTGCCATATCGGTTTCCTCCTCTCCAGTAAGAGATGTGCTGGCTCTTCAACAGTCTTTTGGACTCGTCGATGATGAGCCTGCAGTTGTATTCACCCATGAACCCTATATGGGCCATGCTCTCAGGCATCCCGGTCAGAACCGAGAGCCAGTTATATGCCTCGCCCTTGGACATAAGCCCGGACTCATACAGGCGATTGAAAAACCTGTGTGCCTGATTGCGCAGCCGCCGGAGCGAAGGATCGGCCAGTGTGCCGATCGGCTTCTTCGTTACCTTGTTGGCCCGCACATAGGCATTACAGGCAGGGTAGCGGGAGCAGACAAAAAGCATCGCACGCTTTGCGTTTTCCTTATAGATCCCGTCGGCAGTGCGGTAAATCACCGGACTGCCGCAATAGGGACAGTGCATGCGTCTGCGACGGGCGGCCTTTTTTGACGTTATTTTTTTGGTTTTCACTTTTCCCTCCGTAATAGAAAAAGCCACAGGGGCGCAAATGCAAACAGAGCCATCAGACCGGGACGAAACCCGGTTGATGACTCTGTAAGCGTTATTGTGCCTTTACGGCTTTGAACAAGAGACCCACGACATTGTAGACGTCATTCTTCATGCGTCTGTAACGATTCCTCCTTCCACCTGAAGGAGTCTGACTCCGGGAGCTCTTCCGAAGTATCGAGAGCCTGGACGCAGGTCTCTTTTCATCCTCATAATACTATTAAAAGTGCTGAAAGTCAATGAAATTTATAATTATCAAGGACAAATCGGCGGTTTCAACAAGAAGGAGCATCCATCTCAGTCTGAGGAAGCCTTATTCGTCATAATCATCAAAATCATCGTCGTCCGAGCTCTTGGGCGACGCGAGTTTTAGCCCGATCAGCACTGCAATGCATACCAGTAAACCGACAAGGAGTATGATCAAGGACTCCATCGGAATAGTCGGGTAATATTCTTCTTCCTCATAATAGACAATGTCCTCGACAGGCTGTTCATAGCTTATCTGCTCCGGAACGTACTCTTCCGGGACAGATTGAACAGGCAGGGGAGTACTTTGAGCTGTTTGAATCGGATTACCGGGATCTGTCTGAGTGTCTGGGGTGGTCGGTACTCCGGATTCGACATGCGTGGCCGGCGCAATTTGAGCGGCCGGCTGGTAGTCCGGCACATAGGGTGTGCTCAACGGCGGAAAAGTGATTTCCGGCTGCGGAATATAGCCCTGTGTCGTCATGCCGGTACCGACACTGGACAGAATATAATGGCTGCTGCCGCCGATCTCCAGACGAAGAACACCGTCCTCGCCAACTTGAATCAGGCCGGGATAGATCCCGGTATCTGTGCGGAACTGAAACTCCGTTCCGGCAAAGGCCGGACCCAGCTGAACCTCCAGATACGACGGACTTACAACCTGGATCTCACTGCCGTCGGTATCGGCAAAGGCGGGCGGAGAGTGGAGAAGGTGAAAAACAAACAGCAGCGCAAGGGGCAGAAAAAGGCTTTGGAATTTTCTTTTCAAGTTATCCTCCTGCAAAGTTAATTAGCAAAATATATATTGAAATATGCTCATAATAATGCTAATATGAGCTTGGGAAAGGGGTGTTGAATATGCCGAGTATTCGACCGATCTCGGATTTGCGGAATAACGCCAACGAAATCTCAGATTTTTGCCGTCAGACCAGAGAGCCCGTCTTCATAACACGCAACGGTACCGGAGACATGGTCGTCATGAATCTGGAGGAGTACGAGCGCCAGATGGCCACCATCGATCTCTACGGCAAGCTCGCCATCGCCGAGCAGCAGATTGCAGATGGCGCGGAGGGCGAGGATTTTGATGCCGTTGCCAAAGAGATGCGGGGACGTGTCCATGGTGTATAAGGTGAAGATCTATCCGGCCGCCAGACAGGATCTGTCAGACATCGTAGATTATCTGAATACCCTGTCCCAGGAAGCCGCGCTGAAGTATTATGACCTTCTCACAGAGGAAATCCTGAGTCTTCGCGAGATGCCGGAGCGCTGTCCGCGTCCGCGCGACCTTGCTCTTGCGGCAAAGGGGTACAGATATCTCATCGTAGGCAACTATCTGGTTTTCTATGTGGTATCCGGCGAAACGGTACAGATCAGAAGGATCCTGTATGGCCGCAGGGATTATAAGCTGCTATTGTAAAGGTTCGGCGCCCGTGTTTGCGGGCGCTGTTTCTTTTACCCGTTCACAGAAGACAAGATAACGGTACAATCCGCCGGAGCCATAGGGGTGGCAGGTGAGCAGCGTTACAAGATCCCGGTCCTTCTGGATCAGGATGGCGTTCACATCATTGGGGTTGATGATCTTTATATCCACGACTTTGTAAGTCAGGGTCTCCCAAAGATTAGTTATGTAAACCTCATCCCCGTATTGCAGCAGCTCTATATCCAGAAAATACTTATACCCGTTCCAGCTCCTGTGCCCGGCGATCACACTGTTGCAGTTTTCACCGCCGATCGGGATGCTGGTCTGCGCGAGGACACTTGCGCCGTTTGACATGTTTTCGTAGCTGGCACCGAGGTACAGGGGCATCTCCAGATCCATTCTTGGGATGCGGATCACGCCGAAGACCTGATCGGGAAGACCGTATGCAGTGAGATCAAAGTAGGAGTCCTGGTAAGCCTCCCGGCTGTTGAGACCGGACTGCTTTGTGGCGTCAAGCCATTTGTTGTAGTCCCGCATGTCCAGATAGAGATTCTCGTAGGGGATGGGCACATGATCGTTCGGATTTGTGCGCGGCGGCTCCTGCTCCATCTGCATACTCTCAAGCTGCTCATAGAAGGCCTGCGTGTCCTCCTTCATCTGGCGTGTTTTCTGGGCGCTGTAGATCAGGGGCGTCAAGGCAAAATAGGCGCTCAGGGCGGCGAGGATCATGAGCAGCACCAGAAGGAATGCTTTAATATACTTCGTGGCGGCCTCTCTTCCTGCCGAACGGCCGGCGGTACGCTCTGCCGAGGCGGAAAAGGATCAGGCCGCGCAGGGTTAGAACAACGATCACCAGAGTGACGATAACAAGCAGCGCGAGGAATACGCCGCGGAGATAGGCATTGAGCCAGGTCGAGCCCGCGGGCGTATCCGGGATCTGCGAAGCGGTCATTCCCACAAGCTCTTCGGGAGCCGCGTATTCCACGCGCTCACCCCGTACAAGGAGGCGGTGGGTGTTGACGCCCAGCGGCGTGCAGGTGATGAGCGTACAGTAATCATGCTGCCCTTCGATCAGAAGACGGGAGGTATCCTCGGGCAGTACGGTGAAAAGCTCCTTTACCCGGTAAGCCAGCGTGTCGTTCAGAACATGGATAAAGAACATGTCTCCGACCTCCAGCTTGTCCAGATCCGAGAAAAGCTTATCCTTTGCAAGACCGGAATGTCCGGTGAGGATGCAGTGGGTGGCCTCGCCGCCGACCGGGAGAGCTGAGCCCAGCAGATGTCCGACACCACGGTTCAGGGAATCATCCCCAGCCCCATGATAGATCGGGAGATTGGCGGAGATCTTCGGGATCTCCACATAGGCCATGATCCCGTCCTGATGGACATTCAGCAGCTGCTCATAGCTTGCGGAGGCATACTCCACCGCCTCCTTGGAAAAGGTCATGCCGGTTACACCCCGCAGGGAGGCGTTATACGCCCTCGCTGCCTGCATGGCGTTTTCCAGAGCCGTGTTGTCCATCTGGCTTATTGCTTCGGTATACTCGGTCTCGATCAGACTGCGGTTTCTTTCGGTATAGGCGTTTGCTATAAGGGGATAGAGCGTGATGCCGACGGCCAGCAGGACAGCCACGGCAAGGAGTGCGAATTGGACGGTTCTTTTCATGCGATCCTCCTGAAAAAAGCGGAGAGGCCCGAAAGCCTCTCCGCTACGGATTATTTAATTGTCTTTGGCAGTCTTCTTCCTGCTGAGAAGCACGATGCCGAACACGGCCAGAGCCAGTCCGGAAAGGCCGATGATGGGGAACCAATAGGAACCGTGACCGCCGGTCTGGGGCAGATCAAAGCCCTTCGTGTTCACGCAGACGAAGGGAACAAATGCATTGCCGGACTCGCCGTCGGGCTTCATGTTCACCGGATTGCCGTCAACGGTTGCCGCCGCGGTGAGCGGCTTGTGCTCCAGATGCTTCTGGGGCATGTTTTTATATAGGCCGGGATTGACAGAGGCATAGCGGGGATCGTTCTGGATGAGGCCGAGCGCGTCGGTAGAGTAGATCCCGCAGGCTGCCGCGGCTTCAGTGTCTGCAATAACCAGCTTCACGCTGTTCTTGAGCAGGGAATAGCCGTTGCTGGTCGTGACCTCGGTGATCGAGTAGGTGTCATCCTCTAGTCCCTTGATAATCAGCTTGCCGGAGGCGTCCGGGACAAAGCGGGTGGCGGAGGTCGCCTCGGCAGCATGGCCGACTGCATACCAGACCTTTTCCGTGGTGTTGAAGGCGGCGGTCACAAAGCAGTTGTCCGTATCGTTGTGGATGACAAAGGCAACCTTGGAGAAATCTCCCTGGCCGTCGGAGAAGCGTTTGACCGCGTCGATGCCGTAGACATAGAGATGGCAGTCGTCCACAAGGGTGTCATAGTAGCTGGTGTTGCTGCGTTTCCACTGGAGCGCGACGGCATTGCTGTTGCCGGCGTCACCGTAGCTCACGGTATTGTCCGAATTGAGCTTCGCCTGGTAGGTGATGCGCATCGTGCAGTCGGAGTAGCCGGAATTGACCATATCCACGCCGGTGTAGACCGCATTGCTGCTGTTGATGTCCGCGAGGCCGGCTGCCGTCATGGAGATCGTCATCACGTTCTTCCCGTCGGCCCCGGTATTATATGCGACCGTGAATTTCCCGCTGTTTGCGTCCCAGGAACAGATATGGTCGGTGCATTTGGCATCCTTGAAAAACTCGATCAGGACATCGTTCTTCTTATAGCTGATGCCCTTGGACAGGGTATCCACAAAGGTGTACTCGCTCAGGTAGCTTGCCTGCGAGGTGATGCTGGGGAGGGTGGAGATGATCTGGTAGTCGATCAGGTCGCCGCCGGAAGCGGTCGCAGTATGGGCGTAACCGTCTGCAATATCCGAGGTGCTGCCGTGGTTCTTCCCGGTGTCGATTCTGGCTTCACGCAGGGTTTTCTCCAGACTGGGAATGCCGGTCAGGTTTTTGGGATACAGCGTCACATCGTACAGCCAGGCATCGCCGCCGTTTTCGGCGTTCGAGCCGTTGACGGCCGTCATGGGCAGAGAGACCAGGAAGGGATCGGTCGTGTCGATCACAGATTCGGGAACGCGGGTCTCAACAAGCAGGTACAGGCCGAGGGGCAGATTATCTGCGGCGGTATGGCCGTAAGCATCGGTTTCCGCCAAGGCAGTGCCGCCGCAGGTGTGGATATACTGTTCCAGCGCGTTCTTTACGGCAGTGGAATTGTCCGCCAGAACCTTCTGAAGACCGGAGATCAGCTTGTCCGACTGATAGTAATACATAGACTGGCCGCCGGCAGTCTCATCCGCAGGCTTATACCGATCTTCGGTCGTCAGACCGAGAATGGCGAGGAAAACGTTGCTTTTCTCCGAGGGTTCGATCCCATAGAGTAGCTCCGTATTGGTGGTGCCTTCCTCAGTCTTGGTATAGGTATGGATATCCGCAACCTTCAGATAAGTGAACTCGACGCCCGGCACGGCGTAACCGTAGGCAGTACCGTTTGCATTGAGAGAGGATACCCGGCTGGGATTGCCGAGGATGGCTTCAACACCATCCTCATCCTTGACACCGGTGCTGACATAGGAGGAATCCCAGATGCCGTCCTTCTCAGCCGAGGTGAGGTCATACTTGAAGAGGCTCAGACTGCCGGTTTTGGTGGTGTCGATCGTGGCCTCGGGAACCGGTGCTGCCGAGGCGGTGATGGGAATGGAGCAGAGAATGGCGAGGGACATGATGAGTGCGAGGGCTTTTTTTAGAGTTTTCATAGGCGTTTCTCCTTAAAAATAAACAAGTAATGAAAAGGGGCTGCTCAGAAGAACAGCCCGATGGGGAAGAGCCTGAAGCCGTGACCGCCGGTTTCAGGCAGGCGATAGATGGGATTGTCTGTCGCGGTTATATACAGGGAATAGGTATAGACAGTGCCGTCAACGGTCTCGGAATCCGCGATGTTCGCATCGGAAACGGCGACGGGAAGCGTGCCGACATACAGGGGATCCGCCATCAGGGAATAACCCTGCGGCGCCCGCGTCTCGGTTACACGGTAGATGGTGCTGCCGTCCGCGCGCAGGCCGGTGAAAACTGCCTTGCCGTCGGTACCGGAAACGAGCTGGCCGTTTGTCAGACCGAAGCTGGTGCAGCCGCCGAGAGTGACGGCATCGCCGGATGCGCGGCTTGTGACCGGCGTCCAGGTTTTTCCGTTATCCTGAGAGTACTCCAGCAGGAACATGGCATTGCTCAGGGGCTGCCCCTGGTGGTCCTGCTTCAGTACCTGCAGGGTGCCTTCGCGGCGGCGGTTTTCGTGCGTCTTTACAACGGCAGACTCGGTTTCCGTGACCGCAAGGGGATATTTGCCTTCATCCAGGACAAAGCCTTTGGGGGCGGCAAACTCCTGATAGTAATAGCCGCTGCCATAAGGAATGCCCTCAAAGAGGAGCTCACCGGCGTCGTTCGTATAGCCTTCACTGAGCTTCGTGCCGTCCTGACTGAAGAGCCTGTAACCGGCTCCGGAGAGAGGCGTATTCTCACCGGCTGCCTTCTTGATGATCTTCAGACTGCCGATAACCGGATCATTGGTCACAGATACTTCGACTGTCTGGCCGTTCTGCGTGATGCTTACAGGAATACTTTCGGCCTTGAGCGCATACCCAGAAACGGTCTGAGTCTCTTTGAGAGAGTAGGAACCGAGAGGCAGGTTATCCAGAAGCAGTGTGCCGTCAGACCCAGTCGTGCCACTTGCAGCGACGGCCCCGGACTGATCCAGAAGCTCAAACTGCACGCCGGGCAGCGCATACCCGGTATCCGACGCGGTCTTGCGGATGAGAACGTTTCCGCGCGCTCTGGCATTGGTGAGATTCTTCGTCACGGTCTGATCGGCCTGCGTAAGCTCAACGGCAATAGGGGTGCTGTCGAGCACATAGCCGTCAACGGTCGCCGTTTCGATCAGCTGATAGCTCCCAAGAGGCACATCGTTAAAGGAAAGATTGCCGTTGGAGTCGGTATCGCCCTCTTTGACGGTGCTGCCGTTTGTATCGACAAGCTTGAAATGCACGCCGGCCAGAGCTGCACCGCTGGCGGCGTCGGTCTTTGTGACAGCGATGCTGCCGACAGCGGGAGCGTTTACAAAGGTCTTGCTCACAGTCTGGCCGCCGGTCGTTATTTCAACAGTGACCGGGGTGGAATCCAGAACGTAGCCGTTCGGAGCTGCGGTCTCGCTCAGGTAGTAAGTCCCGAGAGGGATCCCGCTGAAGGTCAGCTTACCGTCAGATCCGGTATCTCCCTCTTTGACAAGATTCCTGGATGCGTCTGTGAGCTTGAAGTGGGCACCCGCCAGAGCGGCTCCGGTCACGGAGTCGGTCTTGAGGATGGAGACGCTGCCGGTACTGTGAGAGTTGGTGATCGTCTTGGTGATGAGATCACCGTTCTGAGTCAGATCGATCTGTATCGGCGTATCGTCAAGCTCATAACCTGCAGGAGCAGAGGTCTCCTTGAGGAAATATGTCCCAAGCGGAAGAGAGGCAAAGAGCACCTTGCCGTCCTTGTCGGTGTCGCCCTCGTTTACTTTTGTCCCGTCCGCATCCGTGAGAATGAAATGGACGCCGGTGAGAGGAACGCCGTACTCATCGGTCTTGATGACACGGATATGCGCATAGGCGGTGTGATTCGTGAAAGTAATCTCTTCAACAGCGCCCGCGTACCCGACTCTGGCTGACATGAGCGAGTGGAAGGGAATATAGCCGGGGAGTTCCGAAGTCTCGGCATAGAAATAGTTGCCGACTGGGAGATTTTCAAAGAGAACGACGCCGTTTTCATCCGTTGTGCCGGTGCGAAGCTCGTTCTTGTTTTCATCATAGAGCGTGAAAACGACCCCGCTGAGGACCTCGCCCTTATCGTTCTGCTTGGTGATCTTGATGGAACCGCGTGCGGGCTTATTCAGAGCCGTTCTGGTAACAACCTGCCCATTTGCGGAAAAAAGTATCTGCTCGGCGCTGCCGGTGGGAACATAGCCGTCAGGGGCTTTTGTCTCCTGATAGTTGTAGTATCCGAGCGGGAGCCCGGGGAAAACGACCATGCCGGTCTCATCCGTAGTACCTTTGGCGACCTCGTGGAAGGACATGTCATAGACTGTGAACTCAGCGCCCTTCAGCGGCGTGTTGGTCTCAGAGTCGACCTTGAGGATCTTCAAAGTGCCGGCGGATTTGTAGTTTACAACCGTCTTGGAGACGACCTGACCGTTCTCGGTGATCTGGACGGGATATTTCGTATCGTCGGCGGCATAACCCGGGATAGTAAAGCCCTCGGCATAGTAATAGGTGCCGAGCGGCAAATCGTCAAAGACCAGGATACCGTCATCGTCCGTATACCCAAACGTGAGCCTCTCCTGGTTGCTGTCATAAAGATTGAAGCCCACGCCCTTGAGCGGCGTGCCGTTTTCATCGGTCTTCAGAAGGCGCAGACTGCCGCGGCCTCCATGGTTCACCACGGTCTTGGTCACGGTCTGCCCGCCGGTCGTGATGGACACCGGGATCAGCGTTGTATCCAGGATGAAGCCGGGAAGGGTCTCGGTCTCCTGAATATAGTATTCGCCCAGTGAGAGTATCGGGAAGAACATCTCGCCGTTATCGTCGGTGATGCCGTTGCCGCAGACGCCTTGGGAGCTGTCCAGCAAGTTGAAGCTGACGCCCTTGAGGGGGTTACCGTTTTCATCGGTCTTGACGATCTTTAGGCTGCCCTGGCCCATGCTGTTGGTCATGGTCTTCTGTACCGTCTGCCCGGCAGAGGAAATGGACACGGGATAGAGCGTCGAATCCTGCACATAACCGGGAAGAGCGGACGTTTCGGCGTAATAGTAGCTGCCGAGCTCGAGGCCACTAAATATCACGACACCGGATCCGTTGGTCGTTTTCGCGGTGATCGCCTGCTTGCTGCTGTCATACAGCGTGAAGCCGACACCGGACAGGGGATTGCCATTGGTGTCAGTCTTGGTGATCTGCAGAGATCCCTCCTGAGGCTGGACGACTGCGCCCGGGGTATTTACCTTCAGAAAACCACGTATAAAGGTCTTCTCCATGTCGTCGAGAACATAGGTCACGATCCTTTGCTGGCTCGCGGAGGCAGGCGCCCAGAAAAACAGCCTCGCAGCGGGAGTTTCATCAAAGCCGTATGCGCACAGTGTATAGCTGCTGTTCGGGTAGCTGATCGGGATCTGTATTGTCAGGTTTTCACTCTGCACCCCGGTGTGGCCGGTGATGATCTTGCCGTCGGGCATGTCATCCATCAGACTGTACTCGCCGGAAATGTTCTTGGTCAGGTAAGTGGTGCCGGTAAAATACTGACCGTTCTGGACAAGATTGATCTCCGAGGGGCTGAAGGTAAGGCTGCCGTCGCTCATGGCAATGGACTGAGAGCGCGCAAGCTCGAGCAGCCAAAGGGACCAGTCAAAGAGATCCTCACAGCCGGACTTTCCGCGTATCCACTGACCGTTTACCGTCAGATTCAGATACTGCGGAACTCCGTCCGCGTGGCATTCGGCCAGCCAGAATCTGATGGCGTTGGCAGTCGCGTATCTCGCGGGCTGGTCACCGAAGCCGCCGTCATCGGCGGGATAGCCATGGGTCAGGATCGCACGAAGACCCGCGAGTACATAATCGTCGTAGACCAGCTCGCCGTCTATACTGGTGTAGGCGGCGTTATACGGATTGTCCTTGCTGGTCTGGAGACAGTACGCCACTTCGCCGGTACTCGTGATCCAGTGTGCCGGGGTCTGCAGATCGACCCAGGTTCCGGAAGTGTTGTAGGTCTGAAAGTACGAATACATCGTGGTGGTCGAGATGACCGCGTTATCTGCATATACAGCCGGAGCAAGCAGGGAACAGAATAAAAGAACAGCGCAGAAGAGAGAGAACACTCTTCTGCGCAAAGGTGTTTTCATGTGTTGCAAGTGTACCTCCTGAATACATTTCTGAATGAGCATGTTATTATCCTCAAGTATTACAGGAGGTGCGCGGGGGAGACGAGGAGGGGAGCGGCCATTCATGGTTTTGTCTCCTTTAAAGTTCATAGCGGGGAAGGGACGACTGAAGGTAGGCCCTGCTGACTTCAAGCAGACTCCTGGTGAGCGCTGTGCGATCAATGGGCATTTCTGCACGGAGTGCCGCAATATCTGTGGTTCTCACCGTCCGGTACTCGCTTATGATCACACCGCTGCCGATCACAAGCTGCATGTTGGCCACAACGGCGAAGCTGCCGTCGGTGAGCATCCAGAGCTCAAGCAGCCGGACAGCGCCGTGATCCCTGTCGGAATACGGGGCAAGCCGTGAATACAGCAGTGTCGCCCGGACAGGGAACAGTTCCGTACTGCGGTAGTCCCGTCCAATATCGTGTGCACTGTTGACCCGGTAGACAAAGACCGTTTCTGCGCGATGCCGTATTGCCTGCATCAGAGCGGTAAAGTCCATCTGCTCCATCAGGGAGAGATGCTCCAGATCAAAGGATGTGGTATTTTCCAGAAGTTCGCGGATGTTCTGTTCAAATTGCTGGGCCTTGTTCATGATTTAACCTCCAGTTTTTCCTTATTCCTTGCGCAGAAGGGCGCAATAGCCTTTCTGCGCGTCGGCCAGACATCGATCCATAAAACGCTGAAGCTGTATGGAGGAAAGATCCTCAAACAGCCAGTGTGTTGCGCGAAAACAATAGCAGCCAATGTCCAGATTGAGGGAATGGCTGCCGAGAATGCTGCTTATATTCGCCCGGTTTAGGGCCCGGTATGTGTTCACCGTCGCCTTTGACGTAAAGGGTCTGCAGAATGAGAAGACCATGAGCGGGTGCAGATGAGAAAAGCCTACGATCAGGTAGAAGCCGCCATAGTATCCGCTCAGCGTGCCGTCTTCCTCTGCTCCCAGACCCAGTTGGGCTTGAATGAGCGAGCGGGCATTATCCACATGTATGTGGTGATGAAGGATTTCGTCATCGGTCAGATTGAAAATAGTATCTTTCATGGCTTATTGAGGAAGGGCGATATGCGTGATGACGCCCCATATCCGGTTGGTGTCCTGACTGATGCCGAGAATTTTGACGGTAGCGCGTGCGCCTCTCGGGGGACGGCCGCGCCTTGGGTAGTTGCAGAGACAGTCGATCCCGCCGTCGAGTGCTACAAAGACACCGGTGGTGTTGACCATGCTCACGGTGCCGACATAGCGGTTCCCGACAGAATACTTGCGCACAGCCTTCTCATAGGGGTTTTCGCCCGCCTGCTTGACGGAGGCCTCCACCGTGATCTCGCTCGGACGCTGCCCCTGAATACGAAGGATACGTACAAGGACACGCTGCCCGGGCTGGAAGGCGGTCGTGGCATCCATCATTCTCTGGTAGCTCAGCTCGGCGAGCGGGACAAAGGTTTCCACACCGAAGATATCCACAAAGATTCCTGGGCGAATTACCGAGACGACGCGAGCTTCGGCGCACGCGCCTGCACGTACCCGGCGGTTTCCGTCACGGTTTCTGGTGTAATACAGGCTGCGCTTTGCCAGCATGGCCTCAAGCCTGTTGCCCACAGCGACGTGGTATTTGGGATCAACGGCTTTCACAATATAATCCACTTCCGCACCGAGCCTGCGGGTGAGCATCTGATGCATTACATCCGAAGCGTCGCGGCCGCGGGAATCTTCGGGCGGACAGACGGCCATCTCAGCCGGGATGGCGACCTTATAGTCTCCGTGATAGATGACTGCCCGGGAGACCTCTTCGGTACCCGGCCCGCCTTCAACGCCCTGAATGATGCCGGCCAGAATACGTTTGCTGCGCTGGGATTCAAGCAAGTCCAGCAGATCGCTGCGGTCTTTGTCGGCGTCAGTCTGGACGGTTCGTGTGAGGCCAATCGGGATGACATCGGGATTTCGCCGGGTGACTGTGACCCGATGACTTGCGCGGACAGGTGTGTCAGACCGAGTCTGCTTCTGAGCAGTGACATCGGCTTCAGAGTCAGTCTGGAGATCTTCGAGAGAATCTTCATCAGGAACAGACTCAGTCTGGGGAATGTCGAATTCAGTCTGAGATGCGGGGAATTGCTGGGGTTCGTTTTCGTGCATTCAAGTACCTCCTGAATATTAAAAATTTTGGGGTGGCTTAGAAGAGCTGTACAGTTTCTCTCGTTTCTTCTTCACTTTCTTCTCACCGTCAGAGCCAGATTGTTCCGGTAAGGCGGCATCAGAACTCGGCATGGACGGCTGCTGAGGAAGTTCGGGTTTTCTGGGCACATGGATCATGGGCGTATAGTCCAGAATCGAGCAATGCTGCAGCTCCTTGGACATACGGTGACCGGTGTAATCCAGCTTTTTCAGTCTGAGCATATTGCAGCCGCGGATCACACAAAGCAGATCCGTGTTTGGCAGCCGCAGAACCTCATCCGGGGTCAGCAGCCGCCTCCGTCCCTGGCCTTCTGTTTGGCGATACTGGGGGATCATCTGGGCAACGGCCATCGTCTGCCTTACGGTCATGGTGGACTTGATCGTGACACTCATATCTCCGCTGCGGGCAGAAAAATACTCGGCTGTCACACCGTCGGTGCAGCCGAGCATGAGTTGAATATCGCAGTTGCCGATGATTTCTGCCCAGAGATTGTTGGCATAGCGGTTTTGGAGCTGTCCAAGACTCTGAATGGCCAGCATGACCCGGATATCTCGGGATCGGATCACGCTAAGAGTGCGTGCAAAGTCCGAGCCGTCGGCAGCGCCGCCGATACGACCGATGTTATTGAACTCATCGAGGATGAGATTGACAGGTACGTCGCAGGCGCCTGAAGGACGGCTGTCAGCGTATCTGGTCAGTTTAATGAAGAGGAAAGAGAAGAACAGGGAAGACAGGAACGCCATGCTGGAGTCCTGATCGCTTAATACGATATAGTAAGCGCATTTGTGCTTCGCGGGCGCAGTCAGGTCAATGTCAGACTGACTTGTGATCCGCTGTACAGCCTCATTCTGCAGGACCTGCAGACGCGTGCCGAGTCCAATAATGATCCCGGATTTCACCGTCTCGCTGGCCTGTGCAAAAAGTGAGTATGGGGGTCGGGCAGGATGACTCAGCGGCAGCCTGTCAAAGATCGCCGTGAGCTGCTGCTCGGTATTCTGGGTCAGCAGCCTGTAAGCTGCGCTCAGGTGTTTTTCTTCCGGATCGCGGGTTGGATCCTGATCCACATACAATATCAGGGCTTTGAGAAGATTACCCTCACCGCCGTCCCAGAAATGATCGCCTTTTCCGGAGCTTGTATTGCCGATGATGACATTGGTGAGGATCTGGGCCATGAGGGTGTCGCCGTTGAGATCCGCCATACAGTTCCAGGAATCGCCGTGTTCCGGGTTTACCAGGTTAAAAACCTTCACGTCATACCCGTTTTTGCGGAACAGCTCCGAAGTATCCGCGTATAGCTCGCCCTTGCTGTCTGTGATGATCACAGACTCGCCGCGCTTGATATCCTGAAACAGAGCGTTGCGGATGATGGCGCGGGACTTCATTGTGCCGGATGCGCCGAAGATGGCGATGTGCCGGTTAAGTCTGGTGTCCTTTGGCATACAGACCGCTTTCCCACGGTACTCACCGAGAATGGTGCCTTCTGCCTTGTCGATCGGATTGATCTCGAGAATCTCCCGCATCTCAGACTCGGTCATCCAGGATGCGGTCCCGTAGATGCCGGACTTGCTGGTGTCGAAGCCGCGCGGATCTTCGCTCCCGCTGCCAAATCGGTCATGAAAACGGATATAGAGGATAATTGCGCTGAGGATTCCCAGTATGAGCAGGACACTTTTCAGACCGTGAATCGAGAGCAGAGCAGGGAAGCACACGCCCGGATCAAGGCTTGGTGCCTGGATCGATTCGGGACTGTTCATGCCGCCGAGCTCCTGCCAGAGCGCATAGTTTGCAAGCAACTGCGCCAGCAGACCGGACAGGTAAGCAAGAACAGCAAGGCCGGGAATGGTGATTACTGCTAAGAGTAATGGCTTCTTCTTATCCATCCAGCAGACTCCTTGCTTTTACCTCAAGCCCCTGTTCGATCCGGTCAATGGGTATATCCCAGTATTCAACAGAAGCCGGAAGGCAGCTTTGCAGAAAGCTGATCTGCTCGGGATACGCAATGACTTTGCAATGCAGCTTCGTATTCCGTATGGCATCATGAAAGCGAATCAGTCTGGCAATGTCTCCGTCAAGAAATGAGAATAGATAGATGTTATCCTCAATGGCGTCATATTCAAACGCACCCTTGTTATCTGATCGTGTATCCTCATCAAAGAGCAAATCCAGGATCTGTTCTTTCCAGTCCGGCAGCTGCATGATTGCAAGCTGTCTTACGCCAAAATCCTGCAGGGGGACAAAGCAGACATGGGGATAAATGCTGTCGAACCGCTGCAGTTTTCCTTTCCAGGTGTCTTTGCAGCGTATCGTGTCAAGCGCAACCGGGTAATCCTGCCCGAGAAGAACTGCAGTGTCTATCTGCGAGCATCCAGAATTGTTCCGGGCAATCTGAATCAGATCCTGCCTTGCCTTAAATTCACCCTCACCATTCCAGCGCATGACGGCATTTCGGGTATTATAGATGACCATGCAGCTTCCGGGTGTAAACAGAGCGCCTGTATAGCGGGCGTATTTGGTTTTGTTCACTGATTCGGGCTCGACTTGCTTGACATCCCTTGCCAGAAGCGCCATCGGGCGATCTATGATCAGCGCCCGACGCCGCATCTGAAGCGCCGGAAGCATCCATGGTCTGCACTCGATGCCTGCCCGAAGGAGCATTACAGCAGTCTCGGCCACCCGATAAGAGCGCTCATGATGCGTTTTGCTGCTTGACATGCCTGAGCGGGTGAATCTGGATTCGTAGTATTCCCGCGTCCCGCTCCAGTCGAGCAAGGGAAGGGCGAAGTTTGACAGGCGAATGGTCGTAAAGGGTGACTTGCCTGAGAGGTTGATCACCTTCACGCACAGCTTTTCACCGGTCGCAGAGTTCCGGATCAGCTGAGGCTGTGTCAGCTTCTGAACCAGCCTGCCGAGCTCCTGTCTGTCTCCGAGAAGATACAGCGAAGTCGTCGGATACTCGCCCACAAGAGAGAGGACGGTCACGAGACGGAAGAGATGACTGCCGGGAGAAAAGTACATCATTGCGTATCCTCTTGTATAAAGAAAAATCGGTCAATGGTTTCTCCTCTTGACCGAAAAAGTGAAGTGCCAGAGCGGCCCAATAGCCTAATTTACAGACAAAAACCACCGCTAAAAACAGGTACAGAAAATGAAGAAAATTCGGCATGGAGTTTTGCACCTGTTTTCAACTGACTTGAGCAGCGTTTTTCGTAACTTTTTGCTCCTGTTCGAGCCAGAGAGGGAAGTCCCACCGGGGCACGACGAAGACTTCTGTGCAGTCCTCATCGCCGGCTGCGCTGCAGTAGTAGTGAGAGCATACCGCCGGGCCGTCATCGGTCAAAACAAAGAGGGCAATGGCATCGGCCACTGTATTGACCTCAATGTTATCGTGATCCCGCTTCCGGCGCTCAGGCCGTTTCCGGTCATATACATGGCGGAAGATGAGTACGGCATCCGCATAGTGAAGCGGTTCATGGTCGGAAAAATATCTCTGCAGAGCCGGGTAGAGGTAGGCGCGGATATAACTGCGCGACTCCATTTCCTTCTTCGGAAGCAAGGTTGGAAGATTTACATAAAACCAATTTTCCTTTGTTATGGAAATCTTAACGGGAACAGCGCTGCATACTACATCCTCAACATCCTGATAGGCGCTGGGCTTGCCGGTGTAGACAGGGAGCTTGCGGGTCAACAGTGTGGTCTGCTCCGCATACCTTGCCAGACGAAGAGATACAGAATAGGCCTCTTCCAGATAGCCTTGATCGAGGAGCTGCCGGATCAGGCGCGTTTCGGCATTCAGACGGTTGATTTTCTGCTCAATCGAAGACAGGACATCAGTAAAGGTGTTGGTTGGCAGCATCCTGAAGTATCTCCTCTGTATAAAAAAGTACATTTGGCTCATCCGCCCCCTGAAATTCGACTGTTGCGAAGAGACAGGGGGCCTTCGGAAGCCGCAATTCAGCAACCATGGATATACGGGGAAGGACAATGACGTATTTCAGATCCTCCTGCGGCTGAAGCAGTCTCAGAAGATTTTTCTCGCCTTCGTACAGTACGACGATCTCATAACCCATGTTTTCTTTCAAAAAGAAGAGCTGCGACGGGTAAACGGCCGGATAATGGGCCATAGGCTCCACAAAGTCTATGAATTGCAGCAGCACCCAGACCGCCAGGACAATGCGCTGATCGGGCTTTGCCAACGGGTCAAGAGCGCAGTAATAACCGTCTCCGATGTCCGCGATCCGCATGTCCCGTTTGAGGTTGTCCAGAATCTTCTCCGCTGTCCTTGGCGGCTTGCGCAGCATCCTGATAAGCTGAGTTTTAGGCAGGGCACCATATTGAGAGAGCCATTTGATCACATGGGATTCATCTTCAAGCAGCAGATGATCACCCCCTTAAAGGTTCTTCGGTGTTGGGTGTGCGCATTGAAAACGCATACAATGCGCGTACAATGCGCACAAGTGGGGTAATGTGTATTAAAAACGCACATAATGCGCATACAATGCGCACAGGTAGATTAATGCGCATTGAAAACGCATACAATGCGCACAAGTAGATTAATGCGCATTAGAAACGCATACAGTGCGCGCAAGTGGGGTAATGCGCATTGAAAACGCACATAATGCGCATACAATGCGTACTGGCTTAAATGAGCTTTTGATCACGACCGGAGATGGATGGACTGCTGCTCTTTTCTTTTAGTATTGCTTCCAGCTCAGCGCGATCAGTCGTGATCATCTCCTGTTCCTCCTTGGAGGCCTTGATGACCACGGGGACCTTGTTATTGTTGGAGCAGATCAGCGCCTCGCCTCGTTCAAACTGGGTGATTGATCGAAGCTCGGTTTTTGTGAGCTTCAAAACCTCCTGCACCGTCTTGGCTTCATCCGGTTCCAGATTCAGAATGATCTTGTTCTTGGAGTTGTTGATGATGGCTCTGCCGTA
Organism: Oscillospiraceae bacterium; assembly: GCA_017538965.1. Taxonomy (GTDB): domain Bacteria; phylum Bacillota; class Clostridia; order Oscillospirales; family Oscillospiraceae; genus Limivicinus. The sequence continues at coordinate 14,501 of JAFYHU010000003.1, read as the reverse complement.
CTTGCCGTCCTCCAGACCGAAGAAGTCCGAAAGATCCTGTGTCGCGGAGATTGCCGCCCCGCCGAAGCCGCGGATCGTTTTGAAGATCGTCAGACAAAACTCCGCCGCCATACGGTTGGAGTTTGCACCGATGAGCTGCCAGATCTCATCGATCATGATCGCTTTCTTCTTCGTGCGATCGGCCTTGACTGTGTCCCACACATAGTCGAGCGCGATGAACATGCCGACCGGCAGAAGCTTGCCCTTCAATTCCGAGAGATCCAGTACAATGTACTTGTTCGTCAAGTCTACGTTGGTCTGCTGATTGAAGCTCTGGGCGGAGCCGGTCACAAAGCGGCTGATGATCACCGCAAGCCGCTGGGTCATAGGGTTCGTCAGCAGCTCCTCATGCAGGTCGCCGATCGTCGGCATGGTCTTGAGCCGTGGGGGAAAGCTGCTTTTGCTGAGATAGAGCGAGTCGTTTTCGTGGGTGATGCCGAACTTGGCATAGGTGCGGATCAGCGCTTCATCGAGCATCTGCTCCTCTTCATTGTTCATGTCCGGGATCAGCAGGGAGAAGAAGATCATCAGCTGCTGGATCTTGCGGGCCAGCATCGAGTCCAGCTCACTGTAATCCAGCTCATCGATGAGCTCCATCTCCGGGGAGATGGTCTGCCGAATCTCCATGATGTTGATGCAGTGCGGGGAGCCGGGCGCAATCCGGATAAACTCGCCGCCCACCTGACGGCAGGCACGGCGAAACTCATGGCCCTTGATCGGCGCCACGATAAAGCACTGAATCCCGCGCATACGCATACGCAGGGCGAGAAGCTGCATGGTAAAGGTCTTTCCGGCGCCGGAGGTCCCGAGGATATTGAGATTTGCGTTCTTATTTTTCTTCGTGTTGAAGAGATCCACGATGCAGAGGGAGTTATTGTGCCGGTTGATGCCCAGAAGGACACCGGCATCGTCAGACATCTCAAAGCTCGTGAACATGTAGGAGGAAGCCGCGCCGCTGGTCAGGACGTTGCGGCGGGATTTGCGGTCCAACTTTGGGTCAAGCTTCAGAAAGGGCATGACCGAAGAAAAAGCCGCCTCCTGCTGGAAGCGGCAGTCACTCACATACATATCCATAGACTTGAGCATGTCCACCATCTGCTGCTTTCTCCACATGAGCTCATCGAGGCTTTTGGCGGATACAGTCACGAAAACGGAGAGGTAAAACAGATCCTCGTTGTAGTTGGCGATGCCCTGCTTGATGTAGTAGCCCGCCTGAATGGAGTTTGTCAGCTCCTCATAGTCCGTGCTGGTATCCTGCATGCTCTTGAGCTTGGTGCGGTTGAGGCGAATGCGCTGGGCCACTTTATCGATGGTCTTGCTGCGGTTTTCCCGGTGCAGATGTACGTCAATATCGATCCCGTCCCCGGCGTTGATGAGTGTGGACATCCACCCGGCCCTCACGCGGGAGGGGTAGCCGTTGCCGCGTATGTAAAGAAAGCAGTAATAAAGCCCGTCCATGATGATGTAGTTATTATGGGTGAAGTCCATGCCGCGTGGGGAGATGAAGTGGTTTATCCGGATCTTGGGGACAGCATCGACCCCGATGACAAGGTTTCGCGCAGCCATGCTGTCCACGACAACGCGGTTTACCCTGGATTCAAAGGGTTCTTCCACACAGGAACGGCGGTTGAAGAACATGTACAGGATCTCCGCCGTAGCCTGATCGGGATCCTTGTGCTGCACAATGGTGTTGCCGCACTGCATAAAATAGGCGCGGGCATTTTGCTCCACCGTCTGAATCGTGCTGTAGACCAGCCCAAAGTCCTCACTGTCGCCCCGCCGCTGCTCCTCATACTGATAAATAAGGAAAAAACGCCGGGTCAGGGCTTCACGGTTGCCCACATCTCTTACAAAGCGGATATAGCCTTCGGCCTGACGGCGGCATTCCTCGTTGGTTTCGCCCTCCAGATCCTGACGCAGCAGCCGGACATGCCGATCGGAGTCGGCTTTCCGTGTGATGCTCTTGAACTGCAGGTGCTGGGGAGAAATCTTCAGCCAGGAGGCAAAGGAGGAGATGATATTGAACTGCTCCTCCTCCGAGCGCAGCATGAAGTTGATGGGCTCGATCTCCAGGATCTTGATATAGCGATTGTCCGTTGTTTCAATGATCCCGTGATGGATACTCCTGACCGGGATGAAATCCTGGACGAACTCAAGCAGCTCTGTGCTGCTTTTTTGCTTTTTTCTTTTTGTGTTTCTTGAGGCGTTTCGGGTCATAGTGATAGCCGATCCTCCTGAAATGTAGTCTTCGCCGATTCACAAAGAATCGGATGATATGGCCGAGATACTGAAGCAGAGAGTCCCCGTCGATGCCCATCAGGGAGATGACAGCCAGGGGAATGAGCGTCAGCACCATGAGCACAATGTGCATCATGGCCGGCATGGACAGCCAGAACAGCTCCGGATAGCCCACAAGGGCGAGCAGGAACACGGTTTCCACCGTGTTTCGCGTTTCCAGCATCCCGCCGAAGAGCTTGCCGGAGTCTGTATAGTTTGCGGGAATGGCGAAGACATTATTAAATTCGTTGTTGTCTATATGCTTACCACCCCATCCTGTAGATGTATGCGGTTGTGTTGTAGGTGCCGAGACGCAGGGCCTCTTGATGGTCGGGAACAAAGATATCCACACGGTGGATGTTTTCTTCGATCCCGGTGCCGCCGCGGTCTTCAACGGTATACATGACGCCGTTGATCATGATCTGCGTACCGAAGGGATAATAGCTGGACATGGCCACCATGCCGCGCTGGGCATACTTGCCGCTGGCCGTGATGCCATCGGAGTTCTCTCCGCAGCACTTGGGGCAGGGACAATAATGGGTCACAATGACTGTGAGCTCCGAAAGCGGCTCGCCCCAGACATTCCCGCCGGATACCGGCGCGTCATAGTCCACAATGGTGAGCCTTCTGAAAACCAGGGAGCCTTCATAGTCCGGCGTGTTGAAGACAACGCCGCTGCCGGCTGTGCAGTGGACCCAGGCCCTGTTCCCGCCGACGTCATAACCGGCAAAGATCAGGACATGCTCCCATCCTTCATCTCCCGCAAGGAAAGCGAGATCGCCGGGCAGAAGCTCGGAGGCGTCGATTCCCTCCGTGTTGGGATACTGACCGGAGGTGCCGGCACCGATCTCCACGCCCACGGCGGTATTGTAGACCCAGGAGGTAAAGCCGCTGCAGTCAAGTCCGTAGGGCCGGATCGTGCCGGTGCTGGAGGAACCAGCAGAGGTGACGAGCCGCGGCGTGTTCCAGGCGTCGTTCCAGCCGGGAGCGGATTTGCCGCCCCAGAAATAAGGAACCTTGCCCACAAGGGAAAGTGCGGTCGAGATGATGTGTTTCCGCGCGGGGCTGCAATCCTGGGCGTTGACAAAGGCAATCAGCTCCTCATCCGTAAGGGGGACAGCCTTGCCGCCCTCCAGAGAGCCGTAAAGCGTCATCTTCAGGGCGTTGGCCATGTTTTGAATGGCTTCACCATATGTGACTTGGAACTGGCTGTATGTCGCATCGGGATTCACACCGAATGCCTGATTGATCACAGAGTTATCAAAGGGATGGATCGTGCATTCGAGGTACGGGATCATCTCGATTGTCGGCGAGATCATCTCTTCACCGGCGGCCTCAAAGTAAGTAGCCGTGGAGTAGCTTGTGATGGAGCCGTTATTATATATAGGAAGATACACGGTTACTTCCCGATAGGCAGGGACCATGATATCCTCCTCACTGCTGAGATCCTCAACGGGCGTGTAATAGGTCCGCGTTTCGGTCTCATAGCTGTAAACAGGATCATCTCCGTTGAAGTCCACGATCTCGGCGGAGGATATGACCGTCAGCGTTACAGGCTCATATCTGTAATAGGTGACCGGGATCAGATGCTCATGCTCTTTCCGCTCGCTTGTCACTGGGAACATGGAGTCCGCCACACGCTGGAGCTTTGCCATCATGTCCTCTTTGGAGGTGTTCTGCTGTTCCATCGACGCCGAGTAGGCGGCCAGAACATAGCAGGTATCGTATCCGGCAGAGCTGTGCCCGTAGTTGATGAGGGAATCCATGGAGAGCTTGTAATCACATCCGCCTTCCTCAATCAGGCGGTCCACCCTGGCAAGAGATAATTCGTAGCCGTAATCCACGACGGAGGAGACTGCCTTTGCCATTTCACTGTATGTATCCGTAAGAGTTGCGCCTTCCACCGGCTTTGTCCCGTTCAGGCCGAATATGCCGTTGGTGACAATGGAGGGGAGAGAAACGATCGTCACAATGATAAAAGTGAAAAAGAGTGCAGTGCAGATGAGAATCTTGTACAGGGTATGACGCGCAGACCATGCGGCAGCGGCAAGTGCACCCCATGGGCCAGCGGCGGCAGCGCCTTTTGCTGCACCGGCAATGGCCTTGCCGGTTTTCGCGGCACCGGCCGCGGCTGCTCCGGCAGAGGAGGCCGAGGCCTGCTGTCGCATGGTGTTGACGGCACGGGAAAGGTTTGATGCCGCGTTTGAAAAGCTGTCGGAGCCGTCACCGAGTTGACGCTTGTCCGGCTCAGCCATAAATGCTCACCTCCAAAAAGGCAGCCGGACCTGAGCCCGACTGCCTTGAGATCATGTTTTCTTCTTAGGTGACTTAGTGTCGCGCTGGCGGCGCGGTGCGGGAGAACTGCGTTTTGCGGGGAGATTGCGGTAGCGCACGGTTTCCACAGAGATTGTTTTGACGTTTTCGCCGTCATAGACCGGCTTGCCGTTCTCATAAACAGGCCGCCGCTCAACAGCAGGCTGCCCGGATACGGCGTACCACTTGCCGCCGCGGCTGTCCTCCAGCGTCTGGAAGTCTCCGCGGGGTTCAGAATAACGTGTGCTGTCGAAGAACATGGTACCGGAGCCGTCCGCATGACGTACCTCAAAGTGGCCATCACTGCGTCCAGAGTCATCGACGGATGTGATCGGCTGCTCATAGCCGGGCATGAAGTTTTTGAACAGCGCCTGGTTGTAAGCTGCCGAAAAGTCCGAAAAGACCTCGGAATCCGTAAAGAAAGACGCAGTGTCGGTGTTAGGTGTGCTTTCAGCAGGGGTAAAGGCAGCGTCAGATTGAGAAACAGGGCTCGAATAATCCGACGTGGGTGTTGCCACAGGAGCCTCGGGCGTTTCAGCATGATAGCTGGAATCCGGCACAGGGACAAAGACTGCCGAAGGCGCGTCGGATGCATAAGATGCAGAGTCGTTTGAACCGGACACAGAATCCATGTAGAAAGACTGAGAACCGCTATCCGCTCTCGGCATAACGGGGGAAACTCCATCATCCGACGAATAAGCGTTTTCTACAGAAGAATTGGGCAGGGGAGTGCCCATGTCGATAACCGGCTCATCTGCGGGAAGGCTTACCGATTCGGAGGCATTGCCGAGAGCTGCGTCAGATATCTCAGAAGAAGACTCCAACGGCGGTGTCGGCGTAAAGCCTGACGTATTCGGCATGTAAGAATAAGAATCGGACGGTGCAGACAGGGGAGAGCCGGTATCCATGCCCGGGTTGTCCACAGGAGCGGATGGGATAACAGAAGCCTCGCCAAAACCGGATTCTGAAGTCCCCGTAAATGTTGCTCCAGACTGAGATGTGTCCACAGACCCGGATTCAAAACCGGGCGCTTCACTATGGGGATGCATGGTGTACCAATCCACGCCGTTGGCAGAACCCATAATGGAATGGGGAGCGTCTGGCTCTTCAAACATGGCGCTGTTATACCACATGGAGCTTGTCCCGTCCGGGGACGTAGCCTGAATCTCGCCTTCTCCGACACTGCGAAGAACGGTTCCGTCGGGGGCATCCGGGAAGAAGGAGGCCACCTGCGCACTTTCATCGGCGCTGCCGCTGAAATGCGGCGCGTCATAGAACGAAGCGGCATCCGGTCCGCTTGCCACCTGATACCACTGACTGCCGTCTGAGGCTGTCAGCGTCGCATGAGGCCCGGCAGGCTTTTCAAACTGAGAGGCATTGAACATCTCCACAGAAGTCTGTTTGCCATCCGCGCCGACCGATGTGGTACTGATCCGGCCGCCGCTGATCTGCGTGTTCTTGAGCTGGCGGTTTCCAAGCTGGGGCATGTAGTTCTTGAGACTCCGGTCTGCGATCTCTCCGCCAATACTGCCGGAGACGGCAGATGGACGGGAGGCAACAGAGGAAATGGATTCGCCGGAGAGTGTCGCGCCGTTTCTGGCGGCGATCCCTCCGAAGGCACGGCCCACAAACCCGATCGAGCCGCCGGCACCCATGCGGGTACCGCCATTGACCACAGCGTCACGTACATAAGAATTGCCCTTGAAGCGATTGGCAAATCCGGAGGCAACCCCGGCAGCCGTGCTCGTCGCAGAGCTGCCCGCGACACCGGAGCCTCGAAAGACACTTCCGGCCGATCTCGGTCCTCCGCCGACACCGCTGAGCACCCGTGCCGCCATCATCATCTCCATTGCCATACTGGACCCGGTCTGGGCGACGTTCAAGCCGATGGAGGAGAGATAGCTGTCAAAGCGCTGAGCGCATTTGAGGAAAGCCAGCGCGCAGAACAGCCAGAGAAAGATGCTTCCCCGACCGTTTGTGAGCGCGCCGCCATTTCCTATAAACTGGCCGACGGACGATCCGAAGGCCCGCAGGAACCAGACGTTCATAATGAGCAGGATCAGTTGGGAGCCGACCATGCGGCACCAGGAGCGGAATACGGAGTTCGTCTCTTTCGAGCCGCCCATGGCGAAGGCCAGGGGAGAGGTATAACAGAGGACACCGACCACCACATAGCGCTCGACAGTCTCAAGCAGTAGCTTGAAATAGTTCCAGCCAAGTGCGATCTCCAGAATCACAAGCAGCAGCGTCCCAACGATGGACGTGGTTGCCACAATGGTCACAAGGCCGTTTTTCAGTGCTTCTTCGATCCCGGCAAAGGTAAAGTCCTCCGCCGTCATGGTGACCTCCATCAGAGCCGTATAGGGTGCCCGGGCTATATCCAGCGTCATCTGGAAGATGGACTGGGCATAGCCGATCATCACGGCAAAGAGAATGCTTCTTGCAACGAGCGTCAGCGGGTTCTCTGCGTCTGTGATCGGCCCGCCGAAAGCACGGAAGAGCTGCCAGGCGGTTATGAGAAAAAGGAGCGCCCATGCGGTATACTGGAGAATGCCAAAGGCCTTCGTCACAAAAGGAAAATACTCCTCCATGACCACCATGTCTGTGCCGAGCGCATCGAGAAAAAGCCCGGATACAGCATCCATGAGTGAGGTCATGACGCTGCTGATCCATGTCACGATGCCTTCAAAGATCCAGTCAAGCAAGATTTATCACCTCCGTTCCTGCCTGACCGGGAGAGCTTAGCCCGTGTACTGGCCGCCGGCGACAAGGGGCTGCAGATAGGCGACGACAAAGCCCAGAGAGTTCAGAATGATCCACGCCACGACAATGCGCTTGAGCCAGCTCGTCGCCTCATCCACGGCCCGCTGGTTGCGGGAGATCATGCGGACGATCAGGGCAATGCTTGCCACCGTGACCGCGACGATCGTAGAGATTGCCACGATCTGACCGTAGATATCCGTCACAATGGACCGGATGCGGTCAAAGATGGAGTCTGCCATGACCGGCTGCATGGTGATCAGTCCCGCCGACAGCATGGAAATCACCGACCAGTAAGCCGTAACAATGTGGTCCTTCAGCAGATGTTTCCTCGTCAAAAGCCTCACCTCCTTCCTGATAAGCGGGCATGAAAAACGCCGCTCCCGGAAAGCCCGGAAGCGGCGTTCATCGCCCAGTCCCAATTTGGGACGATACCAATATACCACGGATTGATTCCCGTGTCAGTGCCTTGGAGGTGCCATTTTAGTGCCAACTTTGTGCCATCATAGTGCCTTGCAAGAAAAGTGAAAAGAGAATATACTGAAGAATGGAAACTGTTGGAACAGGAGGGTACTGAGATGAATGAACGGCTTATCTTTCATGTGGATGTCAACAGTGCCTTCCTGTCCTGGGAGGCAACGCGGCGCGTCAAAAACGGCGAGCCCGATCTGCGCCTGATTCCATCCTGCATCGGGGGCGACCCGGAATCCAGAAGGGGAGTTGTGCTTGCAAAGTCTATCCCGGCGAAGGCGTTCAAAATCAAGACGGGCGAACCGATCGCCATGGCGCTGAGAAAATGCCCTCAGCTTGTGATCGCAAAACCGGATTTCAAGCTGTATTCGGCCTGTTCCAAGGCATTTAAGGATATCTGCCGCAGCTATGCACCGGTCGTAGAGGAGTTTTCTATCGACGAATGCTTCATGGATATGACCGGCACCGGACACATGTACCCCGACCCTGTCGCGCTGGCGCACACGATCAAGGACAGGATCCGGGACGAGCTTGGATTTACGGTGAATATCGGCATCGGGCGCAACAAGCTCTGTGCCAAGATGGCGAGCGACTTTGAGAAGCCGGATAGGGTACACACGCTCTATCCGGAGGAAATCCCGGATAAGCTCTGGCCGCTGCCGGTGGGGGATCTGCTGTTCGTGGGCGGCGCTTCCGCAAATCGGTTGAGGGAAGAACATATCTACACAATCGGAGAACTTGCACACGCAGACCCGGAGCTCCTGCGGAGAATCCTCGGCGACAAGATGAGTCTCCAGGCCCGCAATTACGCAAACGGCATTAACAATTCTCCCGTCCGTGCCGAGCCGGAAGAGGCCAAGGGCTACAGCAATTCCGTGACGCTTGAGGAAAACGTAACCACGCTGGAGGCGGCGGACGCGATCCTTCTGGCTCTTTCGGACAGTGTCTCGGCTCACATGCGAAGTGACGGGGCAAAGGCCTATTGCGTTGCGGTATCGATCCGCTATCTGGACTTCAAAAACCGCTCGCATCAGTGCAAGACAGACCAGCCGATGGAATCCACGCGGGAAATCTATGAGCTGTCGAAACGGCTTCTCCGTGAGTTGTGGAAAGATCACAGGCCGCTGCGGCTTATGAGCATCGCGCTCTCCAACCTGACCAGAGAAGATGAGGGCGGGCAGATGTCCCTTTTCGGAGAAGAGGACAGCGGAAGACGGGAACGCGATGTGAAGCTGGATAAGGCGGTGGACGCCTTGCGGAGCAAATTCGGCGCCGATATCATCCAGCGCGGCACGGTGATGAAGGACGGGCTCCAGGTTGCCCGCAAGTTCAGGGGCAAACAGGAGTCCGAGCGGGACAAAACGTGAATTCAGATGAGCGGACACCCTGTCCCAAACGAAGAGAGAATACGGCACCCGAAATGACTCTGAGGTTGTTCGAGTGCCGTGTCGTTTATCTGCTGCTGGGCTTGGCCCTGCCGCTCAGCATAGACACAAGATCAAGCCAGAGGTCAATATTTGTGCTTGGGACCGACCAGAGCCGGAGAGAAATGATGTTGATTGCCTGCTCTTTCAGCCGATAATAATGCCGTCTCGAGATGTTCAGCCGATAGAGAACATCTGTTTGATGAAGCTTTTCCTCGGAAATGTAGGTCAAATAGATCAAATCGTAAAGCAGAGGACCGTTATCCGGCTTGTATTTGAGGGTGGTCAGGGCATCGTTGATGCGATCCAGGAGCTGGCGGGTCTTGGCCAGCCTTTCCAGACGAAGCTCGAGGCGTCGATTCTCCATGCCGATCTCTGCGTCGATCCGGCTCAGAACAGCGTCGAGCTTCTGCAGAGGGAGGTTGAGCTCGGCGGCGATGGTGTCCAGCTCACTGTCGGTCTGCCAGAGAATGTTTCTGTAGTTTGAGAGCAGGAGAAGCGTATTATGATATGCCTCCTTGCGCTTTTTCTCTTCAACCTGCTGTGGCGTTATGCTTTCGTCTGCAAGAATACCACGTTCACGGAGAAAAGAAAGAACCGCCTCATCGTTTGAGGCGGCGGAGGGAAAAGCATTTTTAGTCATAGGCAAAAAGCTCCTTTGAAAAAATGTTCAGGTCTACGATACAGGGCCCCCTGATAAGAGAAATATCATTTGACCGGGGGGGTCCTATATCTGTACCCTGGCAGTCATAATTACAATTCTTCCAAATCCAACAATGAGAAAGATACGCGCGTTTAAAAGAAGAGAAAAGTGCAACGCGATTATTGTGTCGAATTTGCTTGGCAATGAGACCGACAGAAAGCAGATAGCGGCGGCTGTACCAAACGACCAAACGACTCAGATGCTCACGCTGACCTTCATGCCTGACAACATCGGCGGAGTATTCTCTGATCTTGCCAAGCACATCGGCGATCTGCTCATCGCTGGGCAGGGAGACGCCTGCATCGCAGGGATAGGATGTATTGAAAACGAGACAGCCTAATGAGCCGGGCAGCCGGTACAGAGTGAAGACATCCCTATGCTTTTGCAGGAATCTCCATACCTTGGTCTTTTCCCAGCGCCAGCGCTGTCCCAGGTTTTCCAGAGTCAAAAAAACTCCGGTTTTGCCGTACTGGCAAACCGGAGCAAAAAATGAAAACGCATTGTGCGGATCCATCGATACCGTGTGGCACCAGAGATCCAGCCATGCGTCAGCTTCATTGAATATGTAATTTTGAGCTACAAGTCTTTCCGTAATGGACCGGGGGACACAAAGAAAGCCATAGCCGGGGGTAGCATATACGGCGCCGGAATCACAGGGAGCGCCGCAGTAATCCAGCTCATAATCTGTAATGCGGTACGTCAGCAGCTTCGTTTTAGCGTCCAGCTCAAAACTGAGATACCCTAGATCTGAGAGCTGTCGGAGAATATCGAGAGCCTGTTCACGCTTTTTCACACCGAGAATACTCTTCAGGCCTACTATGCCGCCTGCCCAGGTTCCCGCTTCAACAGGATTCCGATGACCGCAATAGGAGGCGATGCCTTTGCGAAAGGCAGCACGGGCAGCAAGCCTGCTCCAGTAACCTAACAAACCTTTTCCGACATGCAACGCAATGCGAGGCAGTTTGAGCCATTTATATTTATAGAGACATGCGGCCATAATTATCCTCCTAACCTTAAAAAATTCTGGGATGAATGATCGACAATTTTCGGATGAATGATCGACAATTTTCGATATGGGTTGATTGTTATGGAGCAAGATGGTATACTATAAAAAGGATATAGTGGACTATAAGAGCATTTTACTATTTGCGAGTTTTTTCCTGATAGGACTATGTAAATTTCAAGGATTGATTGAACACATTGGACATGGGGCCGATGGACGAATTTGACACAAAAAACATAAAACTCGCAAAAGATTTTCAACTCGCAAGAAAACTCGCATTTGGATTATCACTGTTTGGAAACAAAGGAAATAAGAGAAAAAGTGCAAATAAAAGTAATCAAATACGGGTAAATGTGGAGTTATTGTACGGAATAGTACGATTAATAACGCGAGAGGTAGAATACAAATTCGAAGTGAAAGAATAAGGCAGAGCCTGCTTCAACACCGGCTTTTGACGGCCGGTGTTGATTTTTTTGTTGTCGAAAGCCGAAATGTGGAATATAATGTTTCCCATATGAGAAAGAAGAAGACGGCAGAGGAGCTCCCGCCGCACAGGTCAGACCGCGGAGAAAGGGCTCAAAGCTGACGCGAAGAGGAGAAACACGTGAAATACTATCTGGAAGATAAGGAAAAGGTGCTGCGCGAGCTGGATACCTCGGAGCATGGCCTGCATTCCGAAGAGGCTGCGGCAAGGCTGCAGCAGAACGGAAAGAACAAACTGATCGAAGAGGAGAAGCGCTCTGTCTGGCAGAAGTTTCTGGACTCGATTACGGATCCGATGATCCTGATGCTGCTTGGCGCGGCGCTGGTTCAGGTGATCGTTACGATTCTGGAGTCTCACGGCGATTTTACTCTTGGCTCCTTCACGGATGTTTTTGTCATTCTGGCGGTCGTGATTATCAATGCGGTCATGAGCCTTATTCAGGAAAACAAGGCCGAAGCGGCGATGGCGGCCCTTATGCAGATGACGGCTGAGACATCCCGCGTTGTACGTGACGGCACGGTCATCTCCGTCAAAAGCGAAGACCTGGTGGTCGGGGATATCGTCCGCTTCGAAGCCGGCGATACGGTACCGGCTGACTGCCGCGTTCTGGAATCCTACAGCCTGAAAGCAGAGGAAGCAGCCCTGACCGGTGAACCGCTGGCGGCGGAAAAACTGGTTGACGTGCTGATGTGCGGGGAAGGGCAGGACGATGTTCCGCTGGGTGACAGGGCAAACATGCTGTACAGCGGTTCGACAGTGGTCTATGGGCGCGGAACAGCCGTTGTGACGGCCACCGGCATGGATACGGAAATGGGAAAGATAGCCGGCGCTCTGAGCATGGCGGAAAAGGAGCAGACCCCTCTGCAGAGGCGTATGGCCGAACTGTCGGCTTTTCTTACCAAGCTGGTCATCGGAATCTGCGTCGTCGTTTTTGCCGTTGGTTGCATCCAGTCTGTGATCCTGACGGATACGCCGTTTTCCTGGGAGCTTCTGGGTACCAGCGCCGTGAACAGCCTTGTGGCCGCTATCGCGCTGGCCGTGGCTGCCATCCCGGAAGGCTTGCCGGCGGTTGTTACCATCGTGCTGTCCATCGGCGTAACCGACATGGCACGGCATCAGGCACTGATCCGGAAACTGACCGCGGTGGAAACCCTTGGCTGCACGCAGATTATTTGCAGCGATAAAACCGGAACGCTGACGCAGAACAAAATGACAGTCGTTCAGGAATACACAGACAATTCGACCCTGATGGCAACCGCAATGGCACTCTGCTCGGATGCCGAGCTTCAGCCCGGTGAAGAGTCGTCCTCCGGCGAACCGACCGAAGCGGCCCTTGTGAACTATGCGATGAAACTCGGCCTGCCGCGGTACGAGCTTACTGCTGCCCAACCGCGTGTGGCAGAGGCACCGTTTGATTCCGACCGCAAGATGATGTCCACCGTGCATCAAACGGAAAACGGGTTCATTCAATATACCAAGGGCGCCTGTGACATGGTCCTTGAACGCTGCAGCGGCATCCTGAAGGACGGAAAGATCGTCCCCATGACGGACGGGATGATGGAAGAACTCCGCCGTGTGAACAAATCCTGGGCTGATCAGGCCCTTCGCGTGCTCGCGGCAGCTTATCGGAAACATGATGCCGTTCCGAAGAACTCCGGACCTGACAGCCTCGAGCAGGATCTGATTCTGATCGGCCTCTACGGCATGATCGATCCCTGCCGTCCCGAGGCGAAAGACGCGATCGAAAAGTGCCGCGCGGCCGGCATCCGCCCCATCATGATCACCGGAGATCATAAGGACACGGCCGTCGCCATCGGCAGAGATCTCGGCATCATCCGCCGAGCCGACGAGGCTGCCCTGGGTTCGGAACTGGATAAATACACCGACGAGGAACTGGTAGACGTCGTGCCGCGGTATTCTGTCTATGCGCGCGTTCAGCCCGAGCATAAGACCCGGATCGTCAACGCCTGGCAGACCAGGGGGATGGTAACTGCCATGACCGGCGACGGCGTGAATGACGCGCCATCCATCAAAAAAGCGGATATCGGCATCGGCATGGGCATCACCGGAACCCCGGTAACGAAGAGTGCCGCAGACATGGTCCTCGCTGACGACAATTTTGCGACCATTATTCGCGCGATCGAGGCCGGACGCAAGATTTACGATAATATCTGCAAGGTGCTGCAGTTCCAGCTTTCCACCAATCTTGCCGAGGTGCTGATCATCTTCTTTGCCTCCATTCTGAATTTTACGATTCTGACACCCGTCCATCTGCTGTGGATCAATATGGTCACCGATACCCTGCCGGGGCTGGCACTGGGCATGGAAAAGGCGGAAGGCGAGCTTATGCTGCGGAAACCCCGCCCGAAGAACGAAAGCATCTTTGCCAACGGCACGGGAATCAGCATGCTCTGGCAGGGCGTCTATCTGGCTGCGATTGAGATTGCGGCGTACTACATCGGCTATTTTCTGGAGAACGGCTCCTTCAGCGGCATCGTGAACGGCAGCTGGTGTGAAAATGCCGTCGTGATGGCCTTTCTCACGGTCAGCTTTGCCGAAATGCTGTGTGCGGTGAATATGCGCTCACGAGTCGGCTCAATTTTCCGCCGCGAGATGCTTGAGAACACCAACTGGTGGCTGGTCGGGGCGATGGCGGTAACCGTCCTGATGACGTTGGCGGCGGTTTTCCTGCCGGGCTTCAAAAATCTGTTCGGAATTCACGGTACCCTGAGTACAAAGGAGCTGCTGATCTCCGTCGGTCTGTCTCTCTCCACGCTGCCCGTGTTTGAACTGGGCAAAGCCATTCAGCGCGCAAACAGGAGAAAAAAACAGAGCTGATCAGACAGGATCAGCCGAACCCTCGGAAATCCGGGCTCTCATGCCTGCGAGTCAAGACCTCCGGCTAAGCCGGAGGCTTGATGTAGCCCTAGAAGGGCATTATACTTGCAACCCCTAAAGGGGCCTGAAAGGTTTGCCGACCGCATATCTTTCTCAGGCCACCCCTGAAGGGGTTATTTTTTTGCTTTT
>JAFYHU010000049.1 GCA_017538965.1 Oscillospiraceae bacterium | reverse complement strand
TTGCGGTACCCGGAGAATCGTTCGGGCTTACGCTGATCCTCCGATTCTCCGACCGCTGCAGTAATCCCGCAATGCCTTCCTCTGCCACTGGCAGCGGCATTGCGCGATTCCATAAGGGGAAGGGCGCCTGCGGGCGCGGGGTTGCGGAGCGATCTGGGGAAGCAAGCTTGGTTCGTCGCACGCTTCCCGCGCGTCGTTATGCTCCCTACGGGTATCATTTTTCAAACCCCATGGCGTAAGCCGGGGGTTTTTGTCGCAGAGGGTTCGGGATCAGTGATCGGTCTCGAAATCAGGACGGGCACTGCAGATGAGCAGAAAGCCGCTTTCCTTTACAAGGCGTTTCCAACGCCTTATAGTGTCGGATCGGCCATGATCCAGACGTAGCTCATGATGTTGCGCAGGCCGCTGTATTCGTCGTTACCGGTGGTCGCCCAGGCGGGTCCCGCATCGACGGTATAGGGCACTTCCCCGCCCGTCTGGTACGCGTGCAGCAGCGCGGCTTCCGTAAACATCATGCGTCCCAGCGGCATATGATAGTCGCTGGTAATCACGACGATCCGCCTGATCTGCGGATGCTCGGCCGTAAGGATCGCGCAGGTGTTCACGGCGTTCTGGTCCGTGGTCATCGAGCGGTTTTCGACGATGATCCGCTCCGCAGCAATCCCTTGCTGCCGGAACCATTCCGCCATGACGTCCGCTTCGGTGGCGTTGCGGTTTCCGAAGGCCGTGCCCCCACCGGTAACGGCGACAAAAGCTTCCGGATACTGCTGCAGCGCTTTGAGCGCCGTTTCGCAGCGGCCCAGCAGTTCGGGGGCCATATCGCCGTCAAACAGCAGCTGGAAACCCAGCACCGCAAAGCACAGGCTGTCGTCCTTCGGCAGGTCATCCGGCAGGGTGTAAGGCCCTTCCTCCGTCGTCACGACCCGCAGTTCGTCCACAACCCCGCTCCAGAGCTTTGCGAGCGCGGGATCCTCCTTCTCCAGTTCTTCGAGAATGGCAGGGATTTTTCCGCTGCTCTCGTCCAGACCTTCCTCGCGGCATACATAGACCAGATCGCTGACCAGCTGATAAGTCTTTTCGTTATACGCTTTTGCGGATGACGGAGAGCGCGCCTCGGTTCCGCTTGCTTTCGGAGAAGCAGGCGAGCCGGGTTCTCCGGCAGGAGAAGGCCCGGGAGCGGAGCTGCCCGCCGTCACGGTCGGCGCCTCCGCTGCTTTCGGCGCTTCTGCTGCCGTCGGTGCCGCTGCCGCCGTCGGTGTCTCCGCTCCCGTCAGCGCCGGCGCAGATGCCGGTGCCGGCGCGCTGCCGTCTCCGGGCTTCTCTTTCGGCGCCGTCTCAGTCTGCTGCCCGGCCGGACTGACGGCCGGCTCGGGCAATGCGTTCTTTGCCTTCGAATATCGCAGCACAACCGTCCCGACTGTCAGAAGCAGCATCAGCAGAAAAATGACTGTTTTTCCGATTCCCTTTTTCACGCTTCTCCCCTTTTCTTTCGAAGGATTCGCACATCCGTTTTCTCTGATGTACAGTATAGCGACTCTTTGTTGTTTCGGCAACGGGAAATTTGTTCTCTCTCTTGCATTTGCTTCCCGTTCATAGTATAAAAAGCGTAGAAATCATCCGGAAGGCGAAAGAGAGGGTTCGGACAGATGGATATCGCACAGAAAATCACGAGAAAGCGCTGTCTCGGCGCGATGATCAGCGCGGCAGTGGTTTCGGTCTGCGTCTGTATCGGCGTCACCATGAATCTGACCACGCTGTATGACGTCAACTTTGATCATATGGGGCTGCGCACATTCTGTATGTTCACGGTAAACTCAAACATTCTTTGCGGGATCACCATGATGATGACGCTGCCGTATACGATTGACGGCCTGCGAAAAAACAGCTTCCACCTGCCTGACTGGATGGTGGATTTCCTCTTTGCGGGCGTCACCGCCGTAGGGCTGACCTTTCTGATCTCGCTGTGCATTCTGGCGCCGGTAAAGGGCTTTGTGCTGATTTTTACAGGCTCCCGCTTTTTCCTGCACGGCGTGTGTCCGATTCTCGCGATGATCGCCTTCTGCTTCTTCATCACAAGCCATGTCATTCGTCTTCGGGAGTCTGTTTTCGCCCTGATCCCCGTTCTGCTGTACGCGATGGTCTATTACTACATGGTGGAGATTCTCGGGCCGGATAACGGCGGATGGGATGATTTTTACGGATTCTTTACCAAAATCCCTTCCTGGATATCCCTGCTTTCGTTCATGCCGCTGACCTTCGCCATCGCTTCCTTTCTCCGCTTTCTGCATAACCGATCCTGCCTCCGGCTGCGGCAGAGAACGGCAGAGCTCTATGAGCAGGAGTTTGCCGGAGAGAACGTCGAGGAGCAGATCCTTTCGATTGCCAGCGCCCGCAGGATCGGGAACGATCACAGCGTGATTGAGATTCCGCTCTGGCTTCTGAAAACAGTGATCCGGATCAGCGGCGGCAGTCTGAGCCCTGCGGACGCAAGCAGACTGTATCTGAATACCGTTCTGAAACAGATCGAAGAATAACACAACCCACGCGGCGGGGTTCCGCCGCGTGGGTTGTGTTATTCTGTTCGGCTTATGCCGGAATCATCGCTGTTTCCTGATGCGTCTGGTCGTTGTACCAGTAGAGTTTGCCGCCCGAGAAATAGAAGCTTCCGGTGCCGCCGTATGACTCGTTTGAAACCGTATAGTTGCTCTCATCGGTATAGGTCTCTGTCCAGGTATGGCCGTCCTCATAGATCATCATATCATCTTTTTGTGCTTTTGCCGTCATTTTCCAGCAGATACGTTCATTCGCGCCGTTATTCCATATGATGTCCACATTTCGGCTGCTCTCGTCCCGATTGCTGAACGTAAGCACGCACTTTCCGGCTGTCTCGTCCGCCCAGCGGCCTTGAAAGCCCGTTGTCTGCGCCGCTGCCTGACCCTGGCCCTGAACCGTAATGAGGGCCGCATCGGTGTTGGCCGTACCGGCGTTGTTCTTGAAGACGCAGTAGACCTTCCAGCCGTTCAGTTCGGCCGGGATATTGCTTAATTTCAAGATGCGCTGGTCGCCGCCGGTGATCTTCAGAGCGGGGAATTCCGCCGCAGCGTCCGTATAGGTGAGGTCACGGGTGGCCCCGGGGTTGGCAAAGTGCCACTCCGCCCAGAAGGCCCCCTCATGGTTGGCAACAAAGGTCGCGGCTCCGCCCGGCTGAACCGTCTCGCCGGTCGGGCTCTTGGTCACTTTCGGAACTGCCATATCGTTGACTACGGTGATCGTTGCCTTTTCGGTGTTGACGGAGCCGGAATCGTTGCTGAACCTGCAGTAGACCTTCCAGCCGTTAAAAGCCTCGGGAATGTTCTTGAGAGTCAGATCCTTGGTATAGCCGCCGTCGATGACCATCGTCTTGAATTCGTTCTGTGCCTGTTTGTAATCCAGATCTTTGCTTCCGTCCGGGCTCACGAAATGCCACTCCGCCCATTTTGCGTTTTCATACTTGGAAATAAACTGGGCGGCGCCGTTCACCGGCACTTTCTCATCGGTGGGGCTCTTGGTCACTTGTGGCAGGTTTGTGTTCACCGTTGTCGCCGCCGGAGTAATCGGGGTCGGAGTCGGTTCCGGCGTGGGGGTCGGCTCCGGCGTCGGAGTCGGCGTCGGGGTCGGGGCGCCTGAATCTGCGGTGCTCACGGAAAGCAATCCGGCCAATCATGAACAGATTGGCGATCTGGG
>JAFYHU010000048.1 GCA_017538965.1 Oscillospiraceae bacterium | reverse complement strand
CGTCTTCCCGGAACCCGTCGACGCCCATATCCAGCCAGAAGCGCAGAATCCGCTTGACCTCTTCGCGCACCTTCGGATTTGCCATGTTCAGATCCGGCTGTTTTCTGGCGAACAGATGCAGATAATACTCGTCCAGATTCTCGTCGTATTCCCAGGCATCGCCCTCGAACATGCTGGTCCAGTTGTTCGGCGGCACCCGCTTCCCCCGGCTGTATTTGCCGCGGCGCCAGATGTAGTAATCGTGATAGGGGTTGTCGCGCGATTTTCTGCTTTCCAGGAACCAGGGATGCTCGTCGGAGGTGTGGTTGATCACCAGGTCCATGAAGACCCGCAGTCCCATCCCGTGGGCGCGGTCCAGCAGCTCCCGGAAGACGTCCAATGTGCCGTACTCCGGATGGATGTCCGTATAGTCCGAGATGTCATATCCGAAATCCGCATTGGGCGACGGGTAAATCGGAGAAAACCAGATCGCATCCACTCCGAGGGATTTGATGTAATCCAGCTTGCTCATCACGCCATAGAGGTCTCCGATGCCGTCGCCGTTTCCGTCGCAGAAACTGCGTGTCCAGATCTGATAGACCGCCATCTCCCGATACCATTCATTTCTTGCCAACGGAGCCACCCTCTTCCGTGTTGTTGATTATATTATCAGTGTATCACAAATCCCGCCCTGCCGCAATGACCTGAGGCTAAAATAGGCAGAAAAAAAGGATTGACACCGGCCTTTTGTTGTGATATCATTTCGTGGCTGAAAAGCTTTGGCCGTGCGGGTGTAGTTCAATGGTAGAACACCAGCCTTCCAAGCTGGATACGTGGGTTCGATTCCCATCACCCGCTCCATTCTCCACCTGCCTGCGATATGCGCCAATAGCTCAGCAGGATAGAGCAACTGCCTTCTAAGCAGTAGGTCGGGGGTTCGAATCCCTCTTGGCGTGCCAGAGATGGTGGGATTAGCTCAGTTGGTAGAGCACCGGATTGTGGTTCCGGGTGTCGTGGGTTCGAGCCCCATATCCCACCCCACAAAGAATGGGCCCGGCTGCGCCGGGCTCATTCACAACCCCCTCAACCAGACTTTGGGATGTAGTGTAATGGTAACACACCGGACTTTGACTCCGATATAGTGGGTTCGAGTCCCGCCATCCCAGCCAAAGTTTCATGCGGCAGCGCCGCATGAAACTGCCGGCTAACTTCCCTCGTTCACAAACGCAGAGCCCAGTGAAGCGGGTCTGCGTTTGAAAGGAAGAGCAGCGGAACGACTGAGCTTTCGCGACACTTCGCGGAAGCGAATGGATGTGAAGCTTGCTCTGACGTCGCCCCAGTAGCTCAGGAGGTAGAGCACCTGCCTTTTAAGCAGGGTGTCCGGGGTTCGAGTCCCCGCTGGAGCACCAAACCCCCGAAAACCTTGAGTTTTCGGGGGTTCTTCCTATCTTGCTGAAAATTTTCAGAGCGCCTGCCTATTTTGCGATTTTAGTGAAAGGCAGGCGCTCTGAATTTTGAAGAAAAAGAAGATTGAAATGAACCATGACACGCTTTCGTTAAACGAACTATTTCCAAGATTCGTGGCGGCAAAGACAGCAGAGGGTGTCTCCGAGAAAACCATCCAGACATATCACCAGCATTGGCATTCTATCGGGAAGCATCTGGATGAGAGCATTCTAATCGAAGAGCTGACGCAGGATGATATCAATAATGTCGTTGTATCCATGCGAAAGAGTGAGCTTGCCCATAATTCCATCAGCAGTTACACAAGAGTTCTGAGAACTTTTCTGAAATGGTGTCGGGGGCAAGGATATACTTCTGTTGTCATGCCGCCGATCAAAGACAAAGAGACAGTCAAGGAAACTTATACGGACGAAGAACTGCTGAAACTCCTCCGAAAGCCAAGCAAAGACTGTGATTTCACGGAATATCGCAATTGGGTCATTATCAATTTCCTGTTGAATTGCGGATGCCGCGCTGCCACAATCAGGAACATCCAAAACAGGGATGTAGACCTTTCGGCAAGACAGGTTTCTTTCCGTCATACCAAAACAGGAAAAGTTCAGATTATCCCCCTTTGCTCTCAAATGGTTAATGTCCTCCGTGACTATATGACCATAAGGCAGGGTTCTCCGTCTGATTACCTGTTCTGCAATCAATTTGGAGAAATGCTGACAGGAACTTGTCTGCGCAATGCAATCTGTAGATATAACCACCGGCGTGGTGTTCAGAAAACCAGTTTGCATTCCTTTCGCCATTCCTTTGCCAGGAAATTCCTTGTTGATTGTCAGGGAGATGCTTTCACGCTCCAAAAGCTTCTTGGGCATTCCACCCTTCAGATGACAAAGCATTACTGTAAAATCTATGACTCTGATATTGCCAAGAGCTTTGATAATATCTCTCCTTTCTCTGATGTTTTCAGATGCTCATAGATGATAGAAAGATGCTCTGACATGCTCAAAGATGCTTTGAAAGTGCACATTCAATGTATCGGCAATTCCTATTCTGAAAGAAAAAGGAAGAGAAAAAAGCAGGAATCCTGCGACTTCTGGCTGGTTCCTGCTTATAGTTCGTTAAACACCTATAGAAAGTTCGCGTTTTTCAACTTTTTCTTGCGTTTTACATGGCATTCTGATATGATATGTTCGCAAATAGCATGACGCTTGATACCGTACTAGACAGGAGTACCAATACCGAAGTAGCCAAGAAACACAGGTATTCGAGAGTTTCAGCGAACGCGAACGCGTTCGAACTGCCTTTTAAGCAGGGTGTCCGGGGTTCGAGTCCCCGCTGGAGCACCAACAGAAAATACCCTCTTTCGAGGGTATTTTTTTTGCCCAAGGGGACTCGTTGGGAGCGGTAGTGAATGAGGCGCTGGGAGCGCCTCAGAGCCGCGACCCGGCCCGCCCGCAGGCGGGCGAGTCCCCGCTGGAGCACCAAAACCCCCGAAAACGTAGTGTTTTCGGGGGTTCTCCCTATTCTGTGAGAAAAAGTCAGGCACCCTGCCTGTTTTGCGAATTTTGTGATAGGCAGGGTGTCTGACTTATGAGAAAAAAACCTTCTCTATATGGAATCGTTTCTATTTTCCCTTCGATGGCTGCAAATAGGATACGCCCGACACTTGACTTTTCTCCCGAATTTGGCTATAATTCGGGAGAAAAGTTATTTCAGCGGGTGATAACATGCGTACATTTGATTATTCCAATTTAAAAGCCAGGACCTGGGACAATGAGGTCCTGGGATATGTCGCGCAGATCCACGAGTATAAAGGGCGGCAGGAACTTTTTCTCAGGCGCCAGCCGGAGGATCTGGAACGGTTGGTAGAGATTGCAAAGATCCAGAGCACGGAAGCTTCCAATGAGATTGAGGGAATCCGCACGACCAATACACGGCTCAAGCAGCTCTGCGCAGAAAAAACCACGCCCCGGAACCGCGACGAGCGTGAGATCGCCGGATACAGAGACGTGCTGAACACGATTCATGAGAATTACGAGTATATTCCTCTGCGTCCGGGATATATACTTCAGCTTCACCGGGATCTGTTCAAGTATTCCGAGCGCGGGATTGGCGGCTCCTTCAAGAATACGCAGAACTATATCAGCGCGACAGATGCGGCTGGTCATAGCTTTGTGCTGTTTACTCCGCTTGCCCCATATGAGACCCCGACCGCCGTTGAGGCGATCTGCGAGAGCTTCAACCGGGTAGCCGATACACAGGAGATCGATCCGCTGATCCTAATTCCCGTGTTCATCCACGATTTCCTCTGCATCCATCCCTTCAACGACGGAAACGGCCGCATGAGCCGGCTGCTGACCACCCTGCTTCTGTATCGCTGCGGATACCCGATCGGGCGCTATATTTCCCTTGAAAGCAAGATCGCTCGTACCAAGGACGCATACTACGACGCCCTGGAATTGAGCCAGACGGGATGGTATGAGGAACAGGACGATCCCACACCCTTTATCAAGTATCTGCTTTCCACGATCCTTGCGGCATATCGGGACTTTGAGGCACGGGTGGACCTGGTCGGAGAGAAACTGCCCGCGATCGAAACCGTGCGCCGTGCAGTCATGGGACGGATCGGAAAGTTTACTAAGGCGGAGATCCAGGCCATGTGCCCCGGTCTGAGCAAAACCTCGGTGGAAAGTTCCATCAAAAAGCTTGTTGACGATGGGTTCCTGATCAAACACGGCGTCGGTCGGAGCACGTTCTATACCCGTCGCGACGCAGAGTAAAATCCGCTGGTTTGGGAACATCTTGAATCAGATCATCACGGTCACATGATTCATCTCAGGTCTAATTTGAGAAAAAGAATCACTGGGACATGGAAAATGATTCCCGGCAAGTTCGCAATTGACAGAACGGGAAGAAAAGATTATGATACAGGTACAGGAGAGAAAACTCTGAGATACGGAAGGAGACCGACATGATGAAACTAATTAAGAAGATCCGTGAATGGGTAGAGGCCAGGATAAAGGCGAAAGCCCGGGAGAAGGCCAGGAAAAGGGCCAAAAAGCTGCTGGTCAAACTGGTATGCCTGGTGCTGGTCTGCTGCGGCGTAGCGGTGGTGTACAACTTCCGCTATGAGATCGCGGCGAAGATTATCAACAGGAAGCTGGAGTCCAAGGCCAGAGCAAAGTGTCCGCTTTGCTTCAAAATCTTCGGGAAAGACTGAAGACGGAAAGCCGGACCGGCAGACCGATGCCCCGGGAAGAGTCCCGGGGCGTCGGTTTTATTCCTGCTTTTTCCCATCCTGTGGAAACGGTTCATTCGGCACGGAAGCTGCTGAAACGCGAAGAGCAGGAACAATGATTGCACCTCAAGGAGGCTGACCCTGTATGATTGAAACATCCCGCCTGCTTCTGCGGCCCTTTACGGAAGAGGATCTGGATATCGTCCACGCTCTGTATTCCGATCCGGAGATCATGCGCTACACGCCCTTTGACCCGATGACTCTCGAACAGTCGCAAAGCTTTCTGCGCTGGATTCACGCGGAGTGGAAAAAGGAACCGCCCGTCGATCTGGAAATGGCGGTCATCCTGAAAAGTGAACAGAAGAAGATCGGCCGCGCGCATATCCTGATCGACGGGGAAGCGGAATCTGCCATGATCGGCGGGCTCCTGCTGAAGCCGTACTGGGGCAAAGGCTATGCCGGAGAGATGGCCCTTGCGATGATGGACCACTGCTTCGACGTTCTCCACATGCACCGGGTTACCGGCCTCTGTCATCCGGACAACATTGCCTCCTGGAAAATGATGGAGAGATGCGGCATGCGCCGCGAGGCTTATTACCGCAGGAAATGCAGATACGTAAAAAACGGAAAAGCGCACTGGGAAGACGAACTGGAATATGCGATTCTTCGGGAAGAGCGAAAACAGAACGTCCCCTGAAAGCCAAAACAGACCGCTCCGCGGTCTGTTTTGCTTATCTGAGCCTGATGCACTCGAGTGTTTTTTCTTCCTGTTCCTCGGCGGTGTCCGCAGCATACGCTTCGATAATGCGCTGCCCCGTTTCCCCGCCGTCTGCGTCTTCCTCCAGTCCCTTCAGGAAGGAATAGTTCCATCCGCTGATGTCTTCCCGTTCCTGTGAGGCGATCAGGAAGTCCGCATAATCCTCCACAGCACGGGCCGTCTCATCCGATGCCATCAGACAGGCGTCAAAGCCGATCCACTCCAGCTTTTCCCCTGCCGGGATGCCTTCGGAAAGCGCTGTCCGAATCTCGTCCAGCGTCAGGCTGTCTTCTCTGTGCAGTTCGTCTGCGAACAGGCCTTCCTCCGGGCCGCCGCCGTGCCCCCACAGGATCAGCGCATGTCTCTCTGTCGGGTACTGTGCATATCCGTACTCCAGAAATGCCTTCAGCGTCGCCGCATCCGCCATGTTCATCGGCTCTTCGCTGCTTTGGACCTTGCGCATGCCGTGCGCGCCGAGCTCGATGATCGCGGTTTTCTTCGCATCCTGCCCGCTCTTCCAGGCCCGCGCGCCGCCCGCCATGATCAGCACCGTCGTATACCGGCTGTCAAAGCGCGAGGCAGCCATTTCGCGGATGTCATCGGTTGCGGCACCAAAGCGGCTTTCGAGGTCGCTCCCGCACAGATACACCATCACCGTCGTGCTGTGCATCTCTTTCTCTTCCGCCCGCGCAGCTCCACCCGGCAGAAGCAGCATCCCCGCCAGCAGCACAGCCGCGAACCATCTTCTCCCGTTTTTCAACTTTTTAACGTAACCTGTACACTGGCTCTGACCAGCACCGTGCCCAGCACCTCTTCGGTCACGGCGTCGGTAACCGTCAGCTGAAACCGCAGCGCCCTGAGTTCCCGAATCCCCGCCAGCTGTTCCGCGTCCAGAATCACAAACAGCGTCTGCGTCTCGTCGGTCAGCAGCCCGTAGTTCGGCCCTGTTCCGTACACCACGGTATCTCCGTCGACTTCGAAGCCGTCGATCGTCAGCTTGGACAGCCCGACCACGACCTCGTTCATCGTCATGTTGGTCACATCGATCGACAGCCATACGCTTCCCTGTTCGTCCACCGGATCGCAGAACAGATTGCGCAGCATAAGCAGCCGGTTCCGGTCCGTATACCGAAACTGCACCGTTCCCGGTCCGTTCTCGCCCGTAAACCGGACCAGTTCGCTCGTATAACGGTTGCTCTGCAGGTCGGTCAGGGCAAAGGCTGCGTACAGCGTCTCCTCGTCCAGACTGTCCTCCAGAAAGCGCAGCGAATAGGGTTCCTCCGCCCGCCAGACCTGCTCCGTCTTCCCGACGATGTTCCAGTCCTCAAAGCCGAGGATGGCGCCGTCGGCATTGCGGGTCACGGCCCGGTCGACGCAGCTGAAGTGAATCTCCTTCAGGGTGTCAAGGTCGACAAGGCTGCGCGTGGTATAGCACTGCGCCAGCTCGTCGTAAACCAGCAGCGAATTCACGGTCAGGCTGCCGTCCTCCTCTTCGCTGCCGACCAGATAGGCCTTCGTCTCCGTCTCTCCGCTCTCGTCCTCCGTCACCAGCGTGACCGGCACCGAAATCTGCCCGTCCTCATTCAGCGTAAAGCCCAGCGGCACCGACCCGCTTACCATGCTCCCGTCCTCCTCCGTCAGGAAGAGATTCCGGAACACAAACGCACCGTTCAGGTTCCCTTTCCGGTTGATATACGGGTCGTTGGACACGGAAACCAGATGATACGCGTTCTCTTGCTCCCCCGCGCGCTGCAGCACCAGCAGCTGCGCCTTTTCCAGGTTGTTCCGCTGGGTCTCGCTGAGCGGAAGCGAGAACATCACCCGCTGCGCTTTTCCGCTGTTCTGCACGCTCGCCAGCAGGCCCGAGAAGCTGGCCGCCGGGGTCTCCAGCAGCATGCGGCCGAACTCGTCGATATAGCTCACATACTCCGGCAGGATGCCGAAGCCGCGGTAGGTGGAGAGGTTCGTTAGAAAGTGGTTCTTCGCCCGCAGCGGATGATACACCGTCATCCCTGCGAGATCCGCGTCTATGTTGTTGCGCGTATACACCACGACCTCGTCCTTCAGGAAGCGTAGCAGCGCCTCTCCCTCCGCGATTTGATCCGTCTGCAGGCAGGAAACCAGATCGCCCAGATCCAGCAGATCGTACACGTTCGCGTTTGTGTTGTCCGCATCCGCGCTCGCGTTCTCGTCGACGCTCCCGAAGGCCTTCGCCCGGCGCACGGCCTTGCTCAGTTCGTTCTTCCGGTCCGGAAACGCGTTCTGCCGTACCTCGCGGAAAAAGCGGTCGGTCTGTTCGGCCAGCTGCTCGGCCTCGCTCAGGTCGATGCACGAAAGCGTCAGGTTGTTGCTGCTTCCGTTCTCCTCGTACCAGTCGAAGTAGCTGTCGACGATCCGCTTTCCGGTCTCCGCGCCGTCCCGGTCCTTCTCCGCGCCCTTCAGAAAGCTGTAGTTCCAGCCGTAGCCCGGCTCGGTCTCCTCCGATGCGATCAGATAGTCGGCAAACGGCGCCATCATGATCGCAACCTCGGTCGAAGCCATCAGACAGGCGTCAAAGCCCAGCCATTCCAGCTTCTCCTCGGCAAAGGGACTGTTTCGCATCGCGGTTCTCAGCTCGCTCAGACTCAGCGAGTCGTTCGTCGTCTCGTCCTGGCAGACGCCTCCGATGGCCCCCGAGCCGTGGTCCCAGAGGATGGCCGCGTACTCTTCGGCCGGGAAGTATTTAACGCCGTAGCGCAGGAGGGTCGACAAGGTGCTCGGCTCTCCCATGTTCATGCTCGTCCCGGACTCCCAGAGCTTCGTGATGCCGTCCGGCCGCACCGAATAGATGCCCGTCTTCTCGCCGCCGATGCCTTCGAGGTGCCATTTTCTGGACCCTCCTGCCATCAGCAGCACGTTGATCTTCTCCGTGTCATAGTCCGATGCGACGATTTCCCGGATGTCTCTGCTGGCCGAACTCTGGGGCGAGCTTTCGAGGTTGCTCCCGCACATATAGATCAGGATCGTCAGATCCTTCCCTTCCGCCGCCTCCTTCAGCTGCTGCTCGGCGCTCGGCGCTCCGTCCGGAAGCGCTTCTTCCTGCCCGACCGGCTGATAGCTCTGCTGAACATTGCTCAGCAGGCCGCCGAAGCCGCCTTCCTTTCCGGCAAAGGCCGTCCCCGGCAGCGAAACCAGCATCGCTGCGATGATCCATATGGACAAAATCTTCTTCATAGCTCCTCCGGATTTCTGTCCTGTTGAAAAAGGCAGAAGCCTCCGCCCGGAGCGGAAAATCCGCCGTCTCCGGGCAAGGGCCTCTGTCTGCCGTTTCTTCTCTTTTGCGTCACCGTGCCGTCACGGTCAGCCCGTCGAGCAGGGTCAGGCCCGGAATCGGGCCGCTGTCGTCGACATAGCGGAAAATGCAGTCGATCTGGATTCCGTTGACAAAGGTCAGCATGATCGCCGCCGTTCCGTAATCGGCAAAGATCCACAGATTGCTCCCGATCATGCCCGCCGTAACCGAATTGGCCCCGGCCAGATCGTTGTTCTTCAGATAATTCTGAATTACGACCACGTCGTCCTCGGACATCGCGGTCAGATTCGGCGCGAGTGAGGAAAGCAGGGTTGCTTCGGTATAGATATAGATATCCGTATCGGAGTCGAGGTCATAGACGTTCAGATGCATGCCCTCCTCGATGTACTCCGCCGCCTTGGCGCGCAGGTTGTTGGAATAGAAAAGCAGGTAAAGCAGTGTCTGCTGTTCCAGATCCTGCGTCAGCGTGACGACGTTCTGGGTCGGCCGCACATACGAAATCGACAGGCCGTCTTCCGTCAGAATCCGCACCGAGTCCTCCAGGATCGTGACCTCGTCCGTGGTCTTCCCCGTCTCCGCGCTGTTCTCGATCCGGTCTTCTCCGGCCGAAAAGTCATCCGCCGCAAAGGCCCGGCAGCCCAGCAGCAGAACCGCCGCCAGAAAAACGCTCAAAACTCTTTTCATGCGCTTCTCCTTTCCCTTTCCGCGTATATTTCGATTATACCACGATTCCCTCCTGTGTCAATTCCCGCACTTCCCTCTTTTCATATCTTGACGGACATGCTACAATGAAGATCTGTGAAAACCGGAACCGGAGCATGACCGGAAAGGAGCAATGCCCATGAATGACAGCTGCAAACCCGGAAACGCCGGGAAAATTCTGCTTGCCGTTCTTCTGGCAATCGTGATTCTCTCTTCGCTGTCCGTGACCGCATTTGCCTGCACCGCCGTCTACGTGGGGCAGGAGGTGAGCGAGGACGGCACCGTCATCATCGCCAAGTGCAACGACTACCCCGAGGTGCTCGCCAACAACATCGCCGTGACGGACCGCGTGGAGGACGAGCCGGGCAGGCAGATGCCGGTCGATGAGGCCTGTACGATGTTCTATGACCTTCCTCCGACCACCTGTCAATACATTTCCACACCCTGGATGGCCGCCACGCAGGCGATTAACGGCCCCGTCCTGGATGCCGCGGTCTGCGCCAACGAATACGGGGTGTCGATGATCATGTCCATTACGGCCTTTGCCAATGAACAGGCGCTCTCCGCGGATCCCCTGGACGAAAACGGCATTACGGAGGACAACGCGGACGATCTGGTCGTATGTCAGAGTACGACGGCCCGGGAAGCCCTGGACCTGCTGATGAAGATCCTGGATACCTACGGCAGCCGCGAATCCTGCATCGCCTTCATTGCCGATCAGCAGGAAACCTGGTACGTCGAGATGTACACTGGCCACCAGTATGCCGCGGTGAAGCTGCCCGCGGACAAGGTCTGTGCTTTCGGCAACGAATTCAGCCTGGAATATCTCTCGGATTATGAATGCGCCCTCACGTCCGCGGAGCTGGAGAGCCTGCCGGCGGAAAACGGCTTCGCCAGGTACGGAGATAACGGCGAGCTGAACCTCTTCCAGACCTATTCCGGTTCGGATATGACGATCAACTACAGCCACATGCGCACCTGGATTGCGCATCAGGTCCTGGCCCCGTCCCTGTTCGGAGACGATTACGCGCACGAAGCCTTCTATCCGCTCTGCTTCGATCCGGACAGGAACGTCTCCGTGAGGGACGTGATGAACCTGCTTCGGAACCGCTATGAAGGGACGAAATACAGTCCGGACGAAACAGGCCGAACCGACATGCGGGTCATCGGCACCGACACGGCCATGAGCGCCCACATTCTGCAGACCGATCCCGCGCTTCCGCCGCAGATGTCCACGGTGCTCTGGGAGTGCACGGCGCCGGCGGTATACGGCGTGTTTGTGCCTGTTTCCAATGCCGTCACGCGCATCGGCGACAGCTACGGTCGGAACCAGCCCGCAGAGGAAGCAGGACAGTTCAACATTCAGGAGTACCCCTGGTTTGCCTTCAAGGAGCTCAACACCCTCTGCGTGGACCGAAGCGCCCGCCCGATCTACGGCATCCCGGTGAGCCGCTATTGGCAGGAAGCCGAAGCCGGTATGACAGCCGGCATGGCGGAGGTCCTGAAGCAGGCCGCCGCAGAAGAAGACCCCGATGCCGCCGCCGCGCTGCTCACGGCGTATTGCTGCCGGATGCAGGAACAGGCCTTCTCGGATGCGAAAGCCCTGCTGAACGAGGTCATGTGGACCATGGCGAAGAACTGCGATACGCTGAAAAACAACAGGGATCCGAAAACGCATGAGATCCTGGACACCCTGAAGACGATCCCGCCCATGGAAGTGACGCTTGACCCCGCTGCCTACGGCTTTATCCCCGCTCCCTGACCGCACACGGAAAACACAGCAAGCAATCAGAAAGAAAGGATCCGATATGAAAAAAACGACAGCTTATATCATTCTGATCATTGTCATGGTGATCTTGATCGTGGGCGTCATTCTGTGGAGCAGCAGCCGTTTTCCGCAGTCCGACAGCCTGTTCCCCGATGCGACTCCCGCGGTTGTCTCCTCCCCCAAACCGGACCGTCCCTCAATCATCCAGATTGAGAAAGAAGTGACCTCCGAGATGATCCGGGAAGGCCTTCAGGATGTCGGCAGGCTTGTCACCGAGGAATACTATTTTACCGAGGTGGTCAACTATTCCAGCGTCAAGAAGCTCTGGAACATCAACCTCGGCTTTACAAATTCCAATTTCCTGATCAGCTATGACGGCGTCGTTTCCGCCGGCATCGACCTCTCGGACGTCCGGGTTGAAAAGATGGATGACACCAAACGCATCTTCGTGCTCGTGCCGGAAGCGGAGATCATGAGCGTGGAGATCGATTTCGACAGCTTCAAAAAGTATTCCGAGAAGGAAGGAATCGGGAACCCTCTCACCCTCGATAATTTTAACGATGCTCTCAAGTCCATCGACGATATGGCCCGTCAGAAGGCGCTGGAAAAAGGCATCCTGATCCGTGCTTCCGAAAACGCGCAGTTCATCATACAGAAGCTTGTCGGAAGTCTGGTGGACCTGAATGAATACTCTCTTGAGATCGGGAGGATCTATCCATGAATCGTGAAAAAGGCCTGAATATCGCGTCGAAAATCGTTCTCTGCATTCTCCTTGCCGTCCTGTCGTTTTTCATTCTGGGCCGCTATCTCTCGGCCCCGGATACCTATGCGAACATTTTCGAGTCAATCGACAGCAAGGTGCAGAGCGTTCTGAAGCTCACCGCCTCCTCCACGGCCGCTTCGGCCGGCATCACCGCGATCCCCGGCGACATCGGCACGCCGATCGCGGAGAAGCTCGCCGATTTCTCCGAATACGGCATTCTGATCCTCTGCGTTCTTTATGCCGAAAAGTATCTCCTGACCATCCTCGGCTCCGGGGTATTCCGCTATATTCTTCCCGCCGTCTGCATTCTCTATACCCTGAGCTTCTTCCGCAATTTTGACAGTCTCAAACCGATTCTGCAGAAAATCGCCGCCGTCAGCCTCGCCCTGTTTTTTGTCATTCCCCTGAGCATCCATGTCTCGGACAAGATCTATAACACCTATCAAGCCTCGATCGACAGCACGATCTCCGCCGCAGAGGAACTCGCCGAAGACACCGCTCTCCTCAGCGAAGCCGGCGAAGACCAGAACGCCATTCAGAAAGTCCTCGGTGTTCTGTCCGAAAGCACGACCAGTCTTGCGGAACGCGGCGGCGAGATCCTGAATCGCTTTATCGAAAGCCTTGCCGTCATGATCGTGACCTCCTGTCTGATCCCGCTTCTGGTTCTCTTTTTCTCCGTATGGCTGGTCAATCAAATTCTGGGCATCAACATTTCCGTCCGCTTTCCGAGACGCCGACTCCCCACCAGAGCCAAGCATCCCTCCGTTCTTCCCACCGTCACCGACGACCCCGACCCCTGATATCAATATCATCCGAAAAAAACCGGGTGGAGAACAGCTTAGATGCTGATCTCCACCCGGGTTAATCTGTCTCTCAATTCAGTTCCTTCTTCACTCAAATCCTCGCGCCTCGTAGGGAGCATAACGACGCGCGAGAAACGTGCGACGAACCAAGCTTGCTGCCCCCAGATCGCTCCGTAATCCCGCGTCCGCAGGCGCTCTGCCCTTCGTTCTCAGGCTTCGCTGATAATCCGACGGATCACCTTTTCGCAGCGCCGGCGATCATAGATTACGGGAACGGGGTAAAACGGATTGGTCTCGGCGAGCGCCCATGTGATCATCTGGGGAATGTCTTCCTCCTTGATGAAATCAAAGCCGGTCGGAATCTCCATGCGCTTGTTCATGGCACGGATTTCGGCAATAAAGGCCTTCGCCTTTTCTTCCGTGTTTCCGCTGTCCTTTACGCCGGTCAGTTCCGCCAGATGTGCCAGCTTTTCATAGACTGCTTCGCCGTAGTCCTCCATGACGATCGGGAGAATAACCGCATTCGCCAGCCCGTGCGGCGTGTTGTAAAGTCCGCCGAGCGTATGGGCAATGGCATGGACGTTTCCGACGCAGGCATGCGTAAAGGCAAATCCTGCCTTGAAAGAAGCGATCAGCATCTGGGTTCGTGCCTCCATATCGCTGCCGTCACGGTATGCGCGTTCCAGATAGCGGAAAATCTCAACAACCGCCTCTTCCGCCGCACGAATGGTCTCATCCGTGTTATAGGCGCAGTTGGTATAGGCTTCGACCGCATGGGTCAGAGCATCCATCCCGGTGGTAGCCGTGACCTTCGGCGGTAATCCCGCCGTCAGATCCGGATCCAGCACTGCGTATTTCGGGATAAGATGAGGATCCATGATGGCATACTTGTGGTGCGTGTCGCTGTCGGTGATGATCGCCGCGATGGTCGTCTCTGACCCGGTGCCCGCCGTCGTGGGTACCGCGATAAAGGGCGGAATCTTCTTCCATACTTTCATGAGGCCAGCCATCTGGCCTACTTTGACATTGGGCCGTACCACACGCGCCGCGGCACCTTTTGCCGCATCCATCGGCGATCCGCCTCCGAGAGCGATAAAGCCTTCGCAGTTGTTCGACAGGTAGAGTTCCTGAATTTTATTCACCGTATTGACTGTGGGGTTGGATTCCACCTCTGCAAACAGGACGTAGCGGATTCCCGCATCGTCGAGCGCCGCCAGGATTTTCGGAGCAAGCTTCTTCCCGACGGAGGGTCCGGTTACAACCATGACGTTTTTCACCTGTTCCCGGTTTAACAGCTCGGGAATCTTTCCGATGCTGCCGGACCCGGAAACCACCTCCGGCCGTCGCCAGCTCATAAGCCGCATACCCACGTCAAACACGCTTTGATAAGAACGATAATACGCATTTTTGAACATTTTTACTACCTCCGTTTATTCTTTAATCATTTTAAATTGATAAACACAAGACCGATCAGGCAGATTGCCGCCCCGAGCAGTTTGTTCCAGGTCAGCGCTTCATGGTAAAGAAGATATCCGACAAAGATCAGGGCGACGGCCATGAAAGCACTCTGGACGATAAACCCGATGCTGACCTGCCATCCCGCCTTATAGGCATAAATCCATCCGGCTTCCAGCCCGACGATCGCAACGCCGAGCACAAACGGAGCCCAGTTCAGCTTGCCGAATTCCCGAAGCAGACCGCCCTCGTGATCAAGGACAAAGTACAGGATACCGCTTGCCGCGGCTCCGACCAGATAAGTAACGGTCAGAGAAGCAAACGCATTCATCTCTTTCGGGACAGATTTCGCACAGATATGATACATCACATTTGAGAACACGACCAATGCAATCGGCCAGATATAAGAAACCATACGTATTTCCTCCCGCTTCCCTTCGTATCCCCGCTCTCATATTATTCTACCACAGCAGATTCTTCAAAACAATAAAATACTTTCAGACGCGGGGACGGTTCTTTCGTCTTTTTCCTCCCGCCGCAGCGGAAAAATCCCCCGTCTCTCAACTCTCCACTCTCCACTCTCTACTCTCCGCCCTCTGTGGTCAATCCATACTTGACCGTGCTGCCGTCGTTCTCCGTCCCGATCCGCTTCATTCCCGCCTTTTCAAGCACCTTCTGCGCTCCGATATCCTCGGCCGCGCATCGGGCAGTCACGCAGGGGATGCCTTCGTTTTCCGTCAGGTATTCCAGCACCTTCTTCAAAGCCTCTGTTGCAAAACCGCGGCCCTCCCAGCCCCGCACGACGCGGAAGCTTACCTCGACAGAATCGTCCTTGCCGGCAAAGGCTTCTATCGTTCCCGTAAGAACATCCTCATAGTCCATCACCCACGAATAGACATGCTCGTCCCTGTAGCTGTCGATCAATCCGCGCACGGTCTCCCGTGCCGTTTCCAAAGTCGCGTAGGGATTCCGTCCGAAATGCCAAGCCGTCTCCGGATCCGTCCCCAGCCGGCGATACAGCTCCTCTGCGTCCTCCGGGCGGACTCTTCGCAGGATCAGTCGTTCCGTCCACAGTTCCGCCGTACCGTGCACTTCTGTCTCCTCTATGGATTTGATCTGAGAACGGTAGATCAGGAAGTCTTCAATGAAAAAACCGTCTTCGTCTCCGCCGTATTCGCATTCCAGAAATTCGCGGTTCTCATATGCTGCACGACCCAGGAAAGTGTCCCCACATATGCTCTGAATGCAGACATACTTTCCGTCGTATTTCGCCAGATTCATCCTTTCCGCCTCCTCCCGCTCTCTTTCGCCCTCATTGACACGCCGCAATCCCATGGTTATAATGAGACGATTTTGGAGGGTGTCTGATGAGTATTCACATTGTTCTTCATGAGCCGGAACAGCCCGGCAACACCGGTGCCATCGGCCGCACCTGTCTCTGCGCGGGTTCAAGCCTGCATCTCATCCGTCCGCTGGGCTTCCGGACCGACGAAAAAAGCGTCCGCCGGGCCGGTCTGGATTACTGGCCGCGCCTGGATGTTCACGAATATGACAATCTGGATGCCTTTTATTCCGCGCATCCGGACGCCCGCGTCTGGTACCTGACGACCAAGGCCCGGAAAACGATTGCCGACGGGGACTACCGGGACGGGGATTATCTGATGTTCGGCAAGGAAAGCGCAGGTCTGCCGGAGGAATTGCTGGTCCGTCATCCGGATTTCTGCGTACGCATCCCGATGGCAGGCGGCGAGCGTTCCCTGAATCTGTCAAACGCCGTGGCCGTCGCCCTGTACGAGGCGCTCCGTCACACCGCTTATGCCGGCCTGGAAACCTCCGGCTCCCTCCACCGCCTTTCCTGGTAACCCTCCCCGCAGCAACGGCCGGCACCCGTCTCTCTCTTCTTTTCGCTCGTAGGGAGCGATCCCCAGATCGCTCCGCAATTCCCGCGCCCGCAAACACCCTTCCCCCGTCTCTCAACTCTCAACTCTCTTCTCTCAACTCTCTATTGCGCCCGCAGGCGCCCTTCCCCCGTCTCTCAACTCTCAACTCTCCACTCTCAACTCTCAACTCTGTTTTTCTCCATCCATGCGACGGCAAAGTCGACGAGTTCTCTCTGCCGCATCAGCCGCAGCTGCGCGTTCCCGATCATGCCGTGCCGCACGGCATGCTTTTTTTCGTAAGCGTCTCCGATCTCCCGAAAATCCTCGCCGTCCACAAACAGCGTCTCATAGGTCTTCCATACCCTTCTGCCCGCTTCCGTCACGGCGCTGTGCTCGATGCAGCTGTGCTTTCCCGGGTATTCCGCCCGGACGTCCGCCAGATGCAGAGAGGTGTTCTTGTCGTATCCCACGCCGATCAGCAGCACCAATCCGTCCAGTTCATACAGTTTTCCGATCGGAGAACCCTCTCCGAAGATGTTGGAAAGGTCATGATCCGCCGTCAGATATTCCGCGTGCTTTCCCCAGGCTGCTACCGAGCGCGCCGGATGATCGCTGCGGATCGTCCCCGGCCAGGAGCGGAACATCTCCGCCACGGCGCCCATCGTGTTGGTCGGCGTAATCCGTTTGTCATAGGCGGGCCAGCAGTCCCGGATGGTCTGCCAGTCCTTCTCCTCCGCCTCCGGATGCACGCCGTCCTCCGGATCCAGGTTTTTCCAGGACTGTGTCGGCATCATGAGGGTCCCTTCCGGTCCGACGGCCTCGATCAGGGCCTCGATGACCGTCTGCGCTCCGCCGCACACATAGCCGATCTTTCCAAGAGAGGTATGGACCATCAGTGTCTGGCCGCTCCGGATTCCGAGTTCTCTCAGCGCGTCAGCCAGCTCTTTTTTCGTAATCACGTTCATGCGGTATTCTGTCTCCTCCTGTCCGGTTTTTCGATTTCGAAGCGCTTCCATTGTACACAATGTTTTCCTCCTCTTCAATACTCTGTTCGTATTTTCGGCGGAAGCGTTCCATACGCTTGAAGATTTCCGGATTCTCTGCTATGATAGGAACCCGAGAGAACGGATCAATATTCGGAGAGGTTTTGTTTATGAATCGGGTTCTTGAGCGCTTTTGCCTGAACGGCCGTCCGCTTTCCTGCACCCCTTACGGCGAGGGGCATATCAATCTGACCTTTCTCGTGGTCACGGACACGAAGAAACGCTATATTCTCCAGCGGCTGAGCCGCGCCGCTTTTGCGGACATCCCCGGGCTCATGCGGAATGTCACCGCGGTGACGGAGTTTCTCTCCGGGCAGAGTACGGACGAACGGAGCTCTCTGCATCTGATTCCGACCCTGGACGGAGCAACCTGGTGCCGGGACGGCGAAGGGGAATACTGGCGTCTCTATGATTTTGTGGAGGACAGCCTCTGTCTCCAGACGCCGGAATCTCCGGAGGACTTCTATCAGAGCGCCGTCGCGTTCGGGCAGTTTCAGTGCCGGCTGCGGGATTTCCCGGCCGAAACGCTGTGTGAGACGATTCCGAATTTCCACAACACGCCCGACCGCTACCGCAAGTTCCACCTGGCCGTGGACGCGGATGCGGCCGGCCGGCTCGCCTCCGTCATGCCGGAGGTCCGCTTCCTTCTGGACCGGGAGGAGGACGCCGGCGCCCTGCAGCGCATGCGCGAGCGCGGCGAGCTTCCCGTCCGCGTCACCCACAACGACACAAAGCTCAACAACGTCATGCTGGACGCGGTTACCCGGAAGGCGCTCTGCGTCATCGACCTGGACACCGTCATGCCGGGCCTCGTCGCCTATGATTTCGGGGATTCCGTCCGCTTCGGCGCCTCGACCGCGGCGGAGGACGAGAAGGATCTCAGCCGGGTGGAAATGAGTCTGGACCTCTATGAAACCTATACGCGCGGTTTCATCCCCGCCTGTGGCGGGCTCACCGCGGCGGAGATCGAGTCTCTCCCCCTCGGGGCAAAAATCATGACGCTGGAAAACGGGATGCGCTTCCTGACCGATTACCTGGAGGGCGATCACTACTACCACATCGCCTATCCGGAGCACAATCTGGATCGCTGCCGGACGCAGCTGAAGCTGGTCTCCGACATGGAGAAAAAGTGGGACCGCATGACGGAATCCATCCGCCGCTATCTGTAAGAAAATCCCCGCCGGTCGGCGGGGATTTTCTTTATCCTTTTACGCCTCCTGAGGTCAGGCCTGCGGTGAGGTGTTTCTCGATGCTTCTGTAACGAAAGCAACTCCCCCGCCTACGGCGGGGGAGTTCTTTTATCCTTTTACGCCTCCCGAGGTCAGGCCTGCGGTGAGGTGTTTCTCGATGCTCATGAAGAGGATCACGACCGGGATCGTCGCCAGCAGTGACGCGGCAAACATGTACTGCCACTCGATCATGTTGAAGGAGCTGAACTGCGTAATGCCCACGGTGATCGGCCGGTTCTGTGCCGTGGAGATCAGGATTGTCGCGATCGTATATTCGTTCCAGGCGTTGATGAACACGAAGATCAGCGCCGTCACGATGCCCGGGGCCGCCATCGGAAGCAGCACCTTCATCAGCGCCCCGACGGTTCCGCAGCCGTCGATCAGGGCGGCCTGCTCCATCTCCGAGGAGATGGACACAAAGGTCCCCCGCAGCAACCAGATCGCAAAGGCCTGGTTGAAGGCCGCGTTGATGAGCATGAGGCCCCAGAGCGTGTTGTTGAGGTGCAGCGTGTTCATCAGCTGCGAAATGCCGATCAGCAGCACCACCGGAGAGAACATCTGGCTCATGATGACGAAGCCGAGAAAGGCCTTCTTCCCCACGAAGTTCATCCGCGCCATGGCATAGGCCGCCGGAATCCCGCAGAGCATGGCCAGCGCCGTCGCGCCACCCGCGACGAACAGGGAGTTCAGCAGATAGCGCGGTACGCCGCGCTGGACGATGTCCGTCAGGTTGCTCCACAGCCACTTCGTCGGGGCCATATGCAGGAAGTACATGTCGAGCGTCTCGGCATTCGAGCGAAACGCCGTAATCGTCATGACGTAATAGGGATACAGCGTGATGAGGCACACGATGACCACAAACAC
Organism: Oscillospiraceae bacterium; assembly: GCA_017538965.1. GTDB lineage: Bacteria > Bacillota > Clostridia > Oscillospirales > Oscillospiraceae > Limivicinus. The sequence continues at coordinate 25,155 of JAFYHU010000048.1, read as the reverse complement.
ATACAGCGCGCCGCGAAGCAGACTGCTTTTGATCTCCCCATGCCGCAGGGAGATCGCCGCGGCCAGCGCTATGAACAGCGTCGCCGCCATCAGCCACAGCATCGGCGATGTGTTGATTTTCAGTCCGCTGAAGACTTCCTCGGCATTCTCGCCCATCTGTCCGTCAAAGAAGAAATTGTCCAGCTTTGCATAGAACGCTTCCTTCCCTTCCGTGATCAGTCCCGCGCTGTACAGCGAAAGTTTCCGAAAGAAGATGACGTTGTTCATCAGGATGAAAACCGGCACGAGCAGCAGAGCCAGGATCAGGGCCGCGACGGCAGCGCTGCGCAGACGCGCGGTTCTTTTATCCAGATAGCGCGGCAGCAGATCGTCCGTTCCCGCGAGGCCTGCCGCCTCCAGGATCAGCGCCAGAGCCATGAGACCCAGGATCGCCGCCAGCACGGTCGAGGACGGAAAGCCCTTTCCCAGAAAGGAAAAGAGATTTTTGCTGTAGCGCTGATTGACAGTAAAGGTAATGAGTGAGGTTGTCTTGCCCTTGGAGTTGACGCGCTCCAGCACGTTCTCCTGAATCTCCACATCGAAGCCCTGCGCGCGATATTCCTCCGCCACTCCCTCGACCTCTTCCCTCACGGTCTGATACTTCTCATCGCCGACAAAGGTATTCGCCGATTTCTTGGTAAAGACGCCGACATCAAAGCTGTAGAGCGGCAGACTCATCAGGATGAGCGTGAGGATCAGCCCCGCAAGAAACAGAATCAGCATTTTCCGATTCTGCTGCTTTACTTCCGGAAATCTCACAGCTGCTCCTCCTTTCTCATCACCGAGACCATGTAGATTCCCGCGCAGAGGCAGAGGATCAGGAAGCCGATCACGGACAGCGCGGTCGCCGGCCCTTTCTTCCGCTCATAGAAGGACAGCATGTAGAGATAGGTGATCATCGTGTCCGTCTTGTGGGCCGGGGCGCCCTTGGTCATGGTATAGACGATCGGGAAGGAATTGAAGACATAGATGATGTTCAGCACCGTGCTCACCGTGAGCGAGGGGCGCACCATCGGCAGCGTCACATGGCGCAGCTTGTCCCAGAAGCCGGCCCCGTCCACGATGGCCGCCTCGTAGAGCGAGTCGTCGATCGACTGCAGCCCCGAGAGCACACAGAAAGTGACAAAGGGAACCGTGACGAAGATACCGACCCAGCACTCCCAGACAAACTCGATCTGATAGCTCGAGCGCCAGTTGATCGCCTGCTGGATGATGCCGAGGTTCAGCAGCACGTTGTTCAGGTTGCCGTATTCGTACTTGATGATATAGTTCCATACCGACGCCTGAATGACCAGCGAAGTCGCCCAGGGGAAGACCAGGATGGATCGGGCGATCTTCCTCCCGCGAAACTTCTGGTTCAGCACCATCGCGATGATGAAGCCGAGCAGCGTGGACAGAAGGACGACCGAGAGCACCCACCAGAGGGTGTTGAGCATCACGGTCTTGAAGGCCGGCAAATGCACCGCCTCGACATAGTTGTCAAAGCCCACGAAGCCGCCGATCACACCGGCCTTGGAAATCTCGCTGAAGGAGAGCTTGAAGACGATCAGGATCGGGAAAACGACAAAGATCGAGATCAGCAAAAGGCTGGGAAGCAGCCATACATAGGGCTCCCACCTGGTTCGGTTCAGCCCGGTGTTCATTGCGGTTCCCTCCTTATACAGACAGGGCCGGCTGACCTGATCAGCCGGCCCCGGGAATTCATGCGTTTGTGGGCTGCTCCTTATCCCACAAGTTCAGCCTGCAGCGCATCCAGTTCAGCCTGGATATCCGCGCCTGTCAGGGCATTCTGCTCGGCAGCGATGACACCCTGCTTGCACTGATCCCACTCCGCCTTGGAGCTCGGATAGGTGTGGAAGGTATCCAGCATATTGAGCCATCCTTCAAACGAAGCGTCAGACTCGATCAGAGCGGCAACAGAGGAGTTCACAGCGGGCAGGAAGCCTTCCATGCTGACCCAGCCGACATAGTTCTCAGGATCATAGAAGAACTTGAGGAACGCAGCGATCGCCGCGTTGCGGGCTTCCTGATCGGGTGCGGAATCATCCTTGAAGGCCATCACGCGGTCCATGACGCCGACACCGGACGCCGTCTTGCCGTCAGCACAGGGGATGCTCACATAACCCAGATTGATCTCGCCGCCTTTGTCAGATACATAAGTCGGCATATTGTTCGGTCCGATCATCATCGCGAGCTTGCCGGCTGCAAGCATATCCTGCAGGTCATAGCGGGTCTGGGTGGCCGGATTCGGGTTGGTAAAGCCGTCTTCCACAAGCCCAAGGGCGAAGTCAATCGCTTCGGCGTTCTCTTCGGAGTTGACAGCCCAGTCGCCGTTCTCATCAATAAATCCGCCGCCGTTGTTGAAGGTATAGTAGGCAAAGGCAGCCTGGCCTTCATCGGTGGTCATGTCAATGCCCCAGGGATAGATCTCACCGTCATAGTAGTCGAGAATAGCCTGGCAGGCATCTTCAAGTTCACTCCATGTGGTGGGAGGCTCAACGCCGACTTCCTCAAGAATATCTGCATTATACCAAAGGGCGCGCATGGAGGCGAGGTCGGGAACCGCCCAAATGGTGCCGTCAATATTGGACTGTTCGATAAAGTTCGGGAAGAAGTCCTCGAACAGATCGTCCGGGCAGTAGTCCTTCACCGGCATCAGAAGACCTTCCGTCGCATAGTTCGCGAAGACGTCGATGTTCAGGATGTCGGGCGCGTTGTCATTTGCAACGCGGGTGTCTACTTCTGTGTAGACATCGTTCCAGGACACCACATCCAGATTCAGCTTGATGCCCGGGTTGGCCGCTTCGAACTTGTCGACGAAGTTGGAACCATCCATGCCCGTGCCCAGGAACCAGTCGTTGGTGTTCGGGCCGTACTGGCAGATGATGACATCCAGCGTGATCTCATCGTCCGCTGCGAACGCCGCGGGAACCATGCAGAGCATGAGCGCGACGATCAGGAAGAGTGCGAATAGCTTTTTCTTCATACTGTTTTCTCCTTTTCCGTTTTTGCTGTTTTGCCGGTTTTTCCCCGACAATCATGTCTGTATTATAGTCCTCTGTCCAAGTTTTGTCAAACGGGAGCGGACGATTTCGGGCCCGGTGTTTTTTACAAAACCCGAGCCCGTTTTTTGTGTATTCTGTTCAGATCCTTTGGCCGCCCAGCCACACCGAACGCAGGCTGAGGTCCTCGCCGCAGACGACGAAATCGGCGTATTTTCCCGCTTCGACGGACCCGATTTCCTCCCCGGCTCCGATCTCCCGTGCCGGCAGAATCGTCGCGGCCCGGATGGCCTCTTCCTCCGGAATTCCGAAGCGGATCGCGTTGCGCATGTCCTGAAAGAGGTTCGAGGACGCGCCCGCGATCGTGCCGTCTGCAAGACGCGCAACGCCGTCTTTGAGAAAGACCTGCTGCCCGCCCAGTTCATACTCGCCGTCCGGCATGCCGCCGCAGCGCAGCGAATCGGAGATCAGGCAGATGCGCCCCGGGAACAGCCGGAAGGCCATCCGCACGGCCGAGGGGTGCACGTGGATTCCGTCGCAGATCAGCTCTGCGGCAACGTTCTCCCGCTCGCTTGCCGCGCCGATCACGCCGGGTTTGCGGTGGTGGATGGGCGGCATCGCGTTGAACAGATGCGTCAGATGCGACGCGCCCGCGTCGAACACCGCGGCGGCCTGCTCGTAATCGGCGTCGGTATGGGCGACGGAGACCCGGCAGATCCCGGAGGCCTTCGCCGCGAATTCCGCCGCGCCCGGAAGCTCCGGCGCGAGGTCCACGATGCGGATCAGGCCTCCGCAGCCGCGCTGCAGCTCTTCAAAGGCCTCATAATCCGGGTCGCGCAGATATTCGCCGTTCTGCGCGCCCTTTTTCTTTTCCGAGAAGAAGGGGCCCTCCATATGGATGCCCGCCACCCGTGCGCAGCCCGCGGGAGGATCGTCGTGCAGCGCCCGCGCGGTCTGAAAGGCCGCGGCGAGTTTCTCGAAGGGCAGCGTCATGGAGGTCGGCGCGAAGGCCGTGATCCCGCTGCGGGCGCAATAGGCCGCCATGGTCTTCAGCCCGTCCGGGTCGCCGTCGGAGAAGTCTGCGCCGGAATTGCCGTGTGTATGAATGTCCACCAGACCGGGGATCACCTTCGCACCGCCGAGATTTTCATCCCCCTCGTTCAGACCGGGGAGGATTTCGGCAAAGCGCCCGTTCTCAACGCGAAATCCGCCTTTCACCCATCCCCCCGGCGTAAAAACCATCGCATTATAAAACTTCATCTCTTATCTCTCTTCTCCTGCAATCCCGTAGGGAGCGATCCCCCTCGTCGTAGGGAGCGATCCCCAGATCGCTCCGCAATCCCCGCGCCCGCAGGCGCCCTTCCCCCGTCTCTCAACTCTCAACTCTCCACTCTCGTCTCTCAACTCTCAACTCTCCACTCTCAACTCTGCAGCGGCTCCGCCGCTGCGATGCTCCGCCGCTGCCAGGCTCGCCGCCGCGATGCTCTGTCCCACGCGGCGCACCTTTTCATCCGGCAGCATAACGCGGATTGTCGCCGCCAGCTCCGGGTATTCCGCCTCGAGCACCCGCCGGCATTCCGCCATCAGCAGATCGCCGCCGATGCCCGCCGACACGCGCCCGAGCACCAGAACGGTTCCGATGTCGTACACCGTCGCATAGAGGCTCAGCGTGTGCGCCAGATAGCAGCCGATGCTGCGGAACACCTCCCGCGCGCCCTCATGCCCGCTCTCCGCGAGCCTCTGTACTTCCTTCAGCTTTTCCGCCGGGCTGAGCGTATCCTCCAGATCGATCCCGGCGCGCGCAGCCAGGCGGATCACCGCGTCCTGGGAAAGGTATTTGCAGCCCACGCCAAAGTCGCCGGACCACTCGTCCTGCGGCGCATCCTCCTGCAGGTCGACCGGGGCAAAGGCCAGCTCGTTGATCCATCCGAGGATTCTCCGGTCCGCGTTCACGTATCCGGCCGCCTCGCTCGTGCCCATGGCGATGCCCAGCACCCTGCCCGTGTCCAGGCTCATGGCGCCGGCCAGCGCGGTCACGTCGCCGTCGTTTGCCACGGCGATCGGCACGTCGCCGATCTCCCGCGCCGCCCGCTCGTACACGCTCTTGACTTCCTCGCGGCGCTCCTTCGGCACCTTGATGAACAGCGAGGAAACCATTGTCCGGTTGTTGACGAATACGCCCGCGGAGCTCACGCCGATCGCATCCACCCGCGGCAGCTTCGACGCCGCCGTCCGGAAGGCCTCCACGATCCCCTGATACTGATAGTCCGGGTCCTCCGAGAGCTTCGGGAACCAGACGACCTCTTCCGAGTAAACGCTCTTCCCGTCGATGACGGCGGAGACCTTGCGGTCCGAGCCGCCCGCGTCAAAGCCGATGCGGCAGCCGTCCAGATGACCGCCGAGCCGGATCGCTTCCTCCCTTGCAGCGGGGAAGCTGCTCTCCTCGCAGTCGACGATTGCAAAGGGCTTCTCGTAGACGGTCTCCATGAAATCGGCGTCGAAAAAGCGCGCGCCGTCCTTTCCGTACGCCCGCCTGAGCTCCTCCGTCAGCTCGCCGCAGCCGGAGAGCAGGACGCGGAACCCGCCCACGCACCAGAGCAGCAGCTTGACCGTCCGCTCCAGAAAGCGGAAATTGGCCTCCCGGAAAGCTTCTCCCCGCAGTGAGGTGTGAAACACGGAAAGCTTTCCGTCCTCGCGCTCTATCCCGATGGAGATCGGGCGGTCCGCCTCCTGCAGATAGGCCTTTCTCCAGGGCCCGAAGGGGACGAACCCGGGATCCAGTTCCGGCTTCTCATGATAATCAAAGGAAATCCCGCAAACCTGCATGCCAATCCCTCCTCCGCTGTCAGTGAACAGCGCTTCAGACGTCGACGTATACGGTCAGGACCACAAGCGCGACGGTGATTTCGGTCTCCGCGTCGCCGTCAAAGGCGATGCCCCGCGGGTTGGCCCCGCCCGGGTGCACTTCGGCATCCACGGCCCACCAGCTCAGATAGTCGGTCACGACGGCGGGATCCACCCGTTCGGGATGCGGCGCATAGATGTCCGCGTGGACTTTCGCCTGCGTCTTCCTGTCCTGAATCTCGAAGATTTCCGAGATGCCGGCCATGCAGCAGTGGTGGACGGCGTCCTGTACGGCCTTGCGGACGGCGTTGTTCTGATCGCCGCCGTGCATATCCACTCCCTGCCCGATTTCAATCAACAGTCTTTTGAATGCCATGTTTTCTCCTCTCCTTTATCCTGTTTCTCCGATTGTCTCCAAGACTTCTTTTCAACTGCATTATGCTCTGTTCTTCAGAATTGTCAAGGCCCTCTTCTCTCCACTCTCCCCGAGTTGTCAGGGGGACGGTTCTGTTGACAACTTTCCTCCCGCTTCCGCGGCTATCCTCCGTCTCTCTTCTCTGCGCCGCCGCCAAAAGGAAATCGGCTTTCTCCTCATCTTTTGTGGTCGTTTTGATTTCGAAACCGCTCCCTGATCCCGAACCCTCTGCGCCAAAAACCCCCGGCTTACGCCATGGGGTTTGAATCATCGTTCCAATCCTCTCTATCCTTATCTCAACATCCGTAGGGAGCATAACGACGCGCGGAAAGCGTGAAAAACTCCACGCCCGTAGGGAGCGATCCCCAGATCGCTCCGCATTCCCCGCCGCTGTCAGTCTCTGTCATTGCTCAAAATGAAGAATCAGGCGTGACCCAGGAAGCCTTCAATCTCGGCGGCGTTGGTCTTGTCGACGATGAACACCGGCGCATACTCGCCGGAGCCGACCTCATAATCCCAGTCGCCGTCGGCCAACTTGACGCCGAGCTCAATGGCGGTCTGCATCATCTTTGGGTTGAAGGACACGGACATCATGTCGTCAAAGTACTTGTCCGCCAACGCGCTCTGCCCGTCGGTGCCGGCCATGATGTCATACAGCTCCTGCATGCCGCCGATCGCGGAGATATAGACCTCGAGCTTTTCCAGATCGGCCAGCGTCTCGGCGGAAGCGCCCGCTTCCAGATAATTGAGGACGCCGAAGATCATCTCATCGTCCATGGAGTAGATGAAGAGCTCGCCGGCGTTGGCCTTCGCGGTCGCGACGATCTCATCGAACTTCTGCTCGACATAGCTGTAGGCGCCGTCCGAAGACCAGTTGCAGACGACGGTGTAGCCGTTAAAGATGTCGTCCAAAGCGTCCTGCTTCCAGACTTCGGTGGTCTCGAACTCGCCCTTGAGCTCGTCCTCATATTTCAGCTCGCCGCGGAGAAACTGCTCAAAGCCTTCCTGACGGCGCGAGCAGGCGATTCCGTTGTCACCGTAAAGCACAACGACCGTGTCGCCCGGCTCCATGCCGTTCTTCTGCAGCCAGTAGGCGATGCCGGCACCGCACTGCCGGTTGTTGCCGGAGTAGTTCAGTGCGGCATATTCTTCGGTGGTCTCGATGATACGGTCAAAGGAGATGAATGGGATCTCTTCCGCATGCAGGGCTTCCTGACCGGCCTTGGCAGAATCGTCCAGCGCCATCATGACGACGACCGCTGCGTCACCGTTTGCGATGATGGTGTTGCACTGGTCGACCTGCTCTTCACCGGAAGAGGCGGGAATGTAGACGGCCTTGTAGGTGCCTTCCTTGTTGATCTCGTCGCACTTGACCGAGGCAAAAGCGCCGGCCTGAGCCGTCCAGCCATGGTCCGGCGTCGGGCCCAGAACGTAAATCGTCGAGCCCTGTGCGGAAGAATCGGATTCCTTCCGAGAAGGCTTTGTACCCGGCTTTACAAGAATCCCAATGACCAAAGCACACAGGATTGCCCCGACAATTGCCGGCACAATCCATTTCCCTTTTTTTCGGGGTTTTACCGTCAGAAATCTATTGCACAGCCGATTGATGCTCTCCTGGAAATATTCCGTGCTGGATGTCAAGCCTGCATGGAATCGAAGCTCATTGATATCTTCCGGGAGATTCTCCGGAAACTGAAACCCGTTCATCATGACGGGAATGATGTTTTTCTTCTCTTTGATTGCCTCGGCAATCTCCTGACGCACCCAGTCGTTTTTATCTTCACATCGATCCAACGCATGAGGAGAAAGAACAATAATAAAGTCCTTGCAGCTCTGAATCTGTTTCAGCAGTGCCTCGTTGAATTTCCCGGAGCGCAGGACCTCCACATCATAGAACAGGTCATACCCCCGTTCCTTCAGTGCCTGGTAGATATGCATTGCGGCCATGTCACCGCCGTCACGACGGTAGGAAATAAAGATATCAGCCATGATTCGTCCTCTTTTTACTGTCAGCGAGTCATAATCTGTCAAGCGGCAGTGTAACATAGGGCACGATTTGCGTCAATATATGAAAAAAGCATGTGTTGTTAACAAGTGATAATGTCACCCTATGATTCCTACTCATCATGCTTGGATTGCACTGGGGACAGTCACACAAGACCCGCTTCCGCCATATCTCTGAAAATTCTGTCAACGTCCTCACCGAACTCCTTCACAAGGTCATACTCATTCAGCAACTCAACAATCATCGGGTTACGAGAGAAGTGAAACTTACGGATGTTATTGACCCGGACAAGACCCGGAAGAACACCAGGGCTTTCAACAGTGAAAATTGATAAGAGGAGAACGCCGCACGCTTACGAGGAGTTCGTGAACTACGAGTTTGAGAAGAACAAGGCGGATGAATGGATCAGCGGGTATCCGGACAGGAACAACCATACCATCGACGCCGTGAGATACGCGCTGGAGAGAATCTCCAATAAATATCGGAGTCAGGCCTGATATGCCTGACTCCGTCTGTCGTTATATGGATTCTGTAAGCCCGTCTTTAGCTTTCTGCATTTACGCGGAATTGCAGCTGGTCCCTCGCACCTACGTTCCCCCGCCGCGTTTTATATGGAAATGGAAGCTTTTCTATTCTATCCATTCGCGGCAGCAATCGGCTGGTCAGGGGCAATCGCTTCCCTGGCCGCGAAACGAGATGACCTGTATGGGAGCAATTCCCGCGCCCGCAGGTGCTCTATCGTCTTTCTCAGTTTTCCGCTTTCTTCTTCACGTTCAGCCTGTACCCGATCACCGAGCCTGTGATGCCGCCCAGAATATGCGAAAAATTGGAAACATTGTCCGATACCGTGATCCCGCTCCAGATCTCCTGCCCGATAAAAATAAGGGCGACCAGGATGACCGTAATCGGGATTTCTCCCTCACGGAAGCTGGTATAGGAGGTCAGCATGATAAAGGCAAAGACAATTCCGCTCGCCCCCATAATTCCGACCCGTGGAAACAGAATGTAGTTCGCGACGCCCGCCGTGAACGCCGTGATCAGCATAATGGCAAGGATCTTCTTTGATCCGTATTTCTCCTCCAGCATCGGTCCGAGCAGCAGAATCATCGAGATGTTGCCGAGAAAATGCTGCCAGCCGGCATGTCCCAGCGCATGCGTAAAAAACCGCACATAGGTCAGCGGGGACGCAAGGGAAGAATGATACGACATGAACAGCAGGTTCGTACTCTTTCCCCCTGTGAGATAATGCAGAATCAGCGCAGCCAGGCTGGCCAGAGAAAAGGCCAGGATAATCGGCGCATTGTTGGTGATCTTGATTTTCTTCATACTGCTTCTTCACTTTCAGTCGTGCCGGTGTAGTATTCATAGAACACCGGCTGGTTTTCCGTCAACCCGCTCACAATCTCGACCTTCTCCCCGTCCGAAAGCCCCGTCGTCACCGGGATTTCCAGGGTCGGCTTCCCCGTCTTGCTGTCAAGCGCGCCGTACACATAGCTTTTGCTGCCCTGACTGTACACCGCCGCAGCCGGCAGAAGCAGACAGGTCTTGCTGCTCCCGTGTACGACGACCGAGGCGTTCATCCCGTCCAGCATATCCGGTGCGCGGTCCAGCCGCAGTTTGACCCGGTACTTGCTGTTGCCGCCGCTGTTTTCGCCGATCGGATTGATCTCGATCACCTCGGCGGTAAAGCTGCGGTCCGCCAGTGCGTCCACGGTCACGTCTGCCTTCATGCCGGTCTGATACTGCAGGATATCCAGCTCGTCCACGTCGATGGTCACCGTCATGGCGTTGTCCGGCGTGATCGAGAGGATGGTCTTCTTTTCGGTCTCGTACAGACCGTCGTCTTCCTCTTCCTCGGTCTGGGCTCCGGTCAACCCGCCCATACCGGCCATTCCGCCCATGCCGGACGGAATCGAGAAGCCGCCCATCCCGCCTCCCGTGGGCATGCCGCCGGTGCCGCCGCCCATGAGGACAGTGCTGATGTCGGCCGGCGTCACCACGGCGGTCTCATTGCTTTGGATGGACACAAAGGTGCCCGGACCCGGCACGCTGGCAGGATCGTTGCTGTAAAACGGCGCGGCCGTTCCTTTTCCCGCAAAGAGTCCGATAATGGCGGCCGAATCTCCGCTTGCCGGGACAACCAGCGCCGAAAAGGAGCCGTCTCCGTTGTTCGCCAGGATGGTGCCCAAAAAGCTTCCCGGTGTGTTTTGCGGTGTTGTGTCATCCGACGCAGAAACTGTATCCGATGTTGTCGCCGCCAGCAGTTTGATCTGCGCCGTGTTTTCTGCTGCCGCTGTGTTCTTGATCTTGCTGTCATCGATGCCGCTGACGAAGCCCGCCTCCGGCGCCCGCACAATGTTGTCTGTATACAGGCTGAACAGGTCCGCCATCAGCTCTTCGTACTTCCCGCGCTTCGCGGCCAGCGCCTGATACTCCGCGCTGCCCGCAACGCCTTCTACGCGCAGAAGGCTGCTGCCGGAATAGACGGTCTGGTTTTCCCGCACGTAAACATACGACACGATCCCGTCCACTGCGACCACATTCCAGGCGCTGTGCACGGCCAGGGTCCCGCTTCCGAGCTCGACGCCGTCCTTCGTAAAGGCCGTCACCGTGTCGCCGAGCTTCGGCCCGTCGTCGCTGAGCGTGACGGTCAGTTTTCCGTCCAGCACGGTTTTCACGATGCCGGTCACGGTCTTCCCGTCCGAGAGCTGCAGATTCAGCGCCGTGCCGGCCGGCACGGGAAGACCGGTTTCGATCTCCGTCACCATCATCCCGTCCAGCGACAGCACCATCAGCGCGCCGTGCTCCAGCATGGCCTGCCGCACGTCGTCGTCCTTCTGCACCCAGATCGCTTTCACGCGGCCTGCGGTCTGCGCGCTCAGGGTCGTTATGGCGCCGCTGCTCCCCTCCTCGCGCATCTGCTCGGAGAGCGCGTCCAGGCTGTCCTGGACTTCGCTCATCGCGCCCAGCAGGGTCACCCGGTCCGCCTCGGCCAGGGCCTGTCCTGCTTCCACGCGGTCCCCGTTTTCCACGAGATAGTTCAGAATCTCGACCGTATCCGGGACCTTGACCTCGACCGGGTCCTCCGCGGTCAGGGTGCCGCCCCCGGCGAGGGTATATTCCACCTCGCCCTGTTCGGCCTTCGCCGTCAGGACGCTGGCCTGCTCCTGCCCGGCCGTCTGCCGGACCAGGGTCGGCAGCAGCGCAAGCCCCGCCGCCACCAGCGCCAGAACGGTCCAGCCGATGATTCTTCTGACTGTTTTCTTCTTCATGCGCTCATCCTCTCAGCCGCCGTAGTGCAGGGCATCGATCGGCTTCATCTTCGCGGCCTTGTTCGCCGGGTACAGGCCGAAAATGACCCCGATCAGAAAGCAGAACAGCACCGAAATCAGCACGACCTCCGCGTTCAGACGGAAGGAGATCGAAGCGCTCGCCGTGATCGTCGAGATGATCTGCAGAATGCCCCAGGACACGAAAATCCCCAGCGCGCAGCCCATCATGCACAGGACCACCGCCTCGATCAGAAACTGCACCAGGATTGTCCGCCGGCTCGCGCCGATGGCCTTGCGGATGCCGATCTCGCGCGTGCGCTCGGTCACGGTCACCAGCATGATGTTCATGATGCCGATGCCGCCGACGATCAGCGAGATGGCCGCGATGCCGCCCAGCAGGATGTTCAGCAGGCTCCCGATGCTCTCCATGGCCTCCTCGATCATGTTCTGCGAGGAGATGGAAAACGCGTCCTCGTCCTCGTCAAAACGCTCCATCAGGATGCCGGTCATGACCTTCTCGGCCTGGTCGAGCGTAAAGCCGTCGGCCGCGCCGATGTAGAAGGTCGAGACCGTCGCGCCGACGTCCGTGCTCAGGCGTACCAGCGAAGTATAGGGGATGTAGGCGCTCTTGAGGCTCCCCATCAGGATGCTCGCGAGCGACTCGTCCTCGTCCTTCAGCACGCCGACCACCGTAAATTTGATGCCGTTGAGGGAGATTTCCTTCCCCAGACAGTCGCTGTAGCCGATCAGATCGACTGCCGTCTGCGCCGGCACCACGCAGACCCGGGTGTTGTTCTGCACGTCGCTCGCAGCGATGAAGCGTCCGAGCGTCAGCTGCATGTTCTGAATCTTGTATTCGTCCGGCGTCACGCCGTAGACGTTGAAGCTCGCGCTCTCGGTGCCGTACTTGCCGGTCGCCGAGGTGCTCGCGTAGGGCGCTACCGCCGCGATGGATGGCTCTTCGTCCACCCATTTCTCCAGGTCCTCAAGTCTCACGGGCCTTCCCTTGTCGTCCGAGACCGTGACCGTGAGCAGGCTGCTGCCCAGGCTCGACACCTCGTCGGTGATCGAGCTCGTCGCGCTGTCCACCAGGCTCACCAGCACCACCAGCGCCATCACGCCGATGATGATGCCCAGCATGGTCAGGGCCGCGCGCAGCTTGTTCGCCCCGATGCTGCGCAGGGCCATCTTCAGAGAGAGCATCAGAGCGTCACCTCCGTCAGCCTGCCGTCCAGGATGTGCACGATGCGCCTGGCCTGGCGGGCGATGTCGTTGTCATGGGTGATCAGCACGATGGTGTTGCCCTGCTCGTGGAGCTCCTGAAACATCCCCAGGATCTCCCGGCTGGTCTTCGAGTCCAGGTTCCCCGTCGGCTCGTCCGCGAGGATCAGCGAGGGCTCGGTTACCATCGCCCGCGCGATCGCGACGCGCTGCTGCTGCCCGCCCGAGAGCTCGGTCGGCAGATGTTTGGCCCGGTTCTGCAGGCCGACCCGCTCGAGCGCCTTCTTCACGCGCTCCTGCCGCTCGCTTTTTCTGACCTTCTGGTAAATCAGCGGCAGCTCGACGTTCTCCTCGGCCGAGAGCTTCGGAATCAGGTTGAAGCTCTGAAACACGAAGCCGATCTTCCGGTTGCGGATCTCGGCCAGTTCGTTCTCCGAATAGGCCTCGATCGGCATGCCGTCCAGCAGGTATTCGCCCGCATCCGCCACGTCCAGGCAGCCGATGATGTTCATCAGCGTCGATTTTCCGGAGCCCGAGGGCCCGATGATGCTGACGAATTCCTTCGGACGCACGTGCAGGTTGGCGTGGTCCAGGGCATGCACGCGCTCGTCGCCGATCTGATAGATCTTGGAAACATCACGCAGTTCGATCATGATCTCCCTCCGTTCAGCCCGGGAATCCGCCGCCTGGGCCGCCGTTCGGGCGTCCGCTGCCGCTCGGGCGTGAACCGCCCATACCGCTCATGCCGGGGCCGCCCATGCCGCTCATACCGGGCCCGCCCATCATCATGAAGGGATTGCTGTCTTCCTTTTCGGTGTAGTAGACGGTCGTGCCCTCGCTCAGGCCGCTGCGGATTTCGGTCTCGTCGTCGTTCGTGATGCCGATCTCCACGGGTGTGATGCCGCCGAAGCGCTTGTTTTCCTCGTCATATTCCGTATAGACGAAGGCGCCCACAGCCGTCTTGTTGACCGCGTCGGTCGGGATGATCAGCACGTTTTCGGTCCCCTGGATTTTGATGACCACATCGGCCGTCATGCCGCCCAGCATGCCCTTCTCCTTGGCAAAGGTCACCTCCGCCGTGTACGAGGTCACGCCCGAGCTGCTGCTCGCGGCCGTCCGGTCGACCTCGGTCACGACGCCGTCGAAGACCTGCTCCCCGACCGAGTCGATGGTCACCTCGGCCGTCTGTCCCTTCTCCAGCGACAGGATGTCGTTTTCGTCGACGCTGATCTTGACCTTCATGCTCCGGTCCGGCGTCATTTTGACCACGGCCGTGCCGTCGACCTCTTCCTCGTCGTCGCTGCTTCCGGAAGCCGAGGAGCTCTGGCTGCCGCTCATGCCGTAGGCGCCGAAGCCGCTCATCGCGCTCTGCGCGGAGGCGGCCGACGAACTGCTGCTGTCCTTGTTCTCGTCATAGTCGATCCGAATGACGGTCCCGTCAAAGGGCGCGCGCAGCGCCCCGCCCTGATACAGGCCGAGCAGCTCGACCAGGGTTTCTTCCTTCTCGCCGCGCTGCTTGAGAATGCTGTTGTATTTCGCGCCGGTCGCCGTGTCGGTCAGGCTGCAGATCGTGGTGGCAGGATAGATGTCCTGATTCTCCCGGACGCCGACCCAGGCCACCGTCCCGGCATAGCCCGTCACGCGGAAAATGCTGTGGATCGCAAGCTTCGCCTCGCCCAGCGTCTTTCCCTCCGCGTCCAGAATGCGCACATGTTCGTCCAGCTCCGGCCCCTTGTCCGTCACCAGGACGGTCGCGATGCCGTTTACGTTCTTTTCGACGGTCCCCTCGACGGTCTTGCCGTCTGCACGTTCGACCGTGACCTTGTCCCCGCTCTGCAGGGTTTCGTTTTCGATCTCCGCGGCCATCCGGCCGTCCAGCGAAATCAGCGCCAGGGCGCCGTTTTCAACCATGCAGGATGCCACGTCCGTCTGCGGCGCGATGTAAAGCTTCTTCAGCCGTCCGGTCACGCCCGCCGTGATGCTCGAAGAGACGCTGCTGTTGCCGGTGTCGGCCAGCTGCTCGTCCAGCTCGCTGATCTCGTCCTGCACGGAGGCGATCGTGCTCAGCACGCTGCTCAGCTCCAGCGTCGCGATCACGTCGCCCTCTTTGAGCTTCGTGTTCGCCTTCACGACGACTTCGTCGATCTCGACGCCTTCGGGCACCGTAACAATCTCGGTATCGACGTCCTCGATGTTCCCCGAGCCGCTCACCCGCGTGCTTATGCTGCCGTAGGCGGCCTGATAACGCAGGACCTCGTCCTCGTCTACGGCCATGCGCGCCTCGACCTTTTTGCGCAGCGTGCTGACCGTGATCATCAGCGCGGCCGCGATGATCCCGATAATAATGAGCGCCGTGATCCAGCGCCGTCTTTTCTTCCTTTTCTTCGCCTTGTTCAGCGCCTCGAACAGCGCGTCGTCGTTCCTTCTCTTCTCGTCCATGGAAGCCCTTCCTCCGACAAAAAACATCTGCCCGACAGTTTACCGCAATCTCCTCCGCGGATGGTGAACGGTGCTGTGCTCTTTTGTGAACATTCTGTGAACTCTTCCTTTCCGTTTTCCCTTTTTCTCCGCTTTTCGCCGCCGTGTTCGCCGCCGGACTTGTCAGCAGGCTCAAAAGATGGTAATATAATAAAGTTGACTCGATTTCCGGAGGTTTCCCATGAAAAAGTTTATGATCATCCTCGCCGTGCTCCTGATCCTGCTGATTCTGATCGGTGCCGGCGGCCTTTACGGGGCCTGGCACGTCTCGCGCCTCGATACCAGCTTTCCGAATCTTACGCTCAACGGGCTCGAGGTCGGCGGCATGACGAAAGAGCAGATCGCGGATACGCTGAAAGCCTCCGGATGGGACGAGCGCCTCTCCGAACCCCTGACCGTGACCACCCTCGCCGGGCAGAGCTTTGAGGTCGATCCGATCCGCAGCGGCCTTGTGATGCCCGCGGACCAGGTGGCCGACTGGGTCTTCTCCTGCGGCCGCGAAGGGAACTTCTTTGAGGACTTTTTCGCGTATCTGAAGTGCAAGCTCCGCCCGACCGAGCTGGTTCTCCCCGCCGCGAATGCCGACTATGCCTACCTCCGCTCTCTGATCGAGCAGAATAACGCAGACGTCGTCGCCTCCCTGGGCGAGGCGGAATACACGCCGGACTACGAAGGCGAGCGCCTGGTCCTGAAGAAGGGCTGGGGCCAGCTGCAGCTGGACCAGGACGCGCTTCTGGCCGCCGTGGTCCGGGCCATCCAGTTCGGCGAGCCGAAGATCGGCTTCAGCACGCTGGCGCACGAGCTTGTCTGCCCGGACTTTGACCGCATCCATACCGATCTCCTGAAGGAGCCGAAGGACGCCGCCTTCACCGACGACGGGAAGTTCGACGTCATCAACGAGGTCGTCGGCGTCAGCTTTGACGTTTCGCAGGCCCGCCAGCTCTGGGAAGCCGCCGCCCCGGCGGAAGAGGTCGACATCCCGATTGCCGTCACCTGGCCGGACGTGACCGCCCAGAAACTGCGGGATTCCCTCTTCCATGACCTGCTGGGCGCCTGCACCACCAGCTACTGGAACTCCTCCCCGAACCGCATCAGCAATGTCCAGCTCGCCAGCTCCAAAATCGACGGCACCATCCTCTATCCCGGCGACGTTTTCTCGTATAACGAAGTCGTCGGCGCGCGCACGACAGAAGCCGGCTTCCTCCCCGCCCCCGCCTACGTGGACGGCGACGTGAAGGACGAGATCGGCGGCGGCGCCTGCCAGGTTTCGAGCACGCTCTATGCCGCCACGCTCTTCGCCTTCCTCGAGACCGTCGAGCGCACCAACCACTATTTTCCGGTCTCTTACATGCAGCTGGGCACCGATGCCACCGTCACGATCCCCGACGGCGGCAACATCATGGACCTGAAGTTCCGCAACAACAAACACTATCCGATCAAGATCGTCTCCTACTCCGACGTCGACGAGGACAGCTATCTCCGCGAGCTCACCTTTGAAATCTGGGGCACCCTGGAGGACACGGACTATATGCCCATCGAGTTTGACAACTCCTGGGGTTGGTCCATGATCTATGACCGTTTTGTCGATCCTGCCGATCCGAACCGTCCCGGCTACAAGATCAAGCTCGATCACGAGAGATACTACTTCTCCGACGACATGGGCGAAGGCAGCCGTACGCTGACCCACCGCCTCGTCTACGATGCCGACGGGAATATGGTTGCCGATGAGATTCTCAATCCCGAACTTCCGGGCGGCGGCCTCGCCATGGACACCTATTATGACCACAACTGATTCCGCCCCCAAGGGAAACCCTGCCATGAGCGCTCAGGCTTCGGATCCTCCGCGTCTGGATGAGCGCATGCGCGGTTTCACCGGCTACTGCGGCATTGTCTTCGACGACCTGCAGAGCGACCGCTGCCTCATCAGCTGCCCCCTGCGCCCGGAGCTTCTCAATCCCTCCGGCATCGCGCACGGCGGCGTCATCGCGACTCTGCTCGACGTTGCCTCCGGCCTGATGGCCCTGCAGGCGGACGGCTGGACCCGTAAGATCGTCACGCAGAGCTGCAATATCCATTACCTGCGCCCCGCCTCCGGCGAGCGCCTCTGGGGTGAAGCGCGCCTGATCCGCAGGGGAAAACGCGTCTGCGTCGTCCAGGCCGACTGCATCTCCGGCGACGGCCGCCTCTCCGCCACCTCCACCTACGAGATAGCCTATCTATAAAAACCTGCTCCCACGCAGCCTGTACCGTTTCGCGGCCAGGGTAAGTACAGCCCCTGACCAGCCCCCTTCTGCCGCGAATGGATAGAATAAAAAGCCCTATCCTCCTATTATGCGCGGCGCAGGAGTTCGGTGCGAGGGACCACCTTCCCTGCCGCGCAATTGCAGGAACCAAAGAACGGGCACAATAATATCCTTTTTCGAAGGAGAATCCCATGAAAACAAGCGCAAAATTGATTGCTGTTCTTCTCGCTGTATTGCTTCTTTCCGCCTGCGGCACCGCCGCCCCGGCTCTGCAGTCCGCTGAAGCTGCCGAGCCTGCGGCCACCCCCGCACCGGAAGCAGCCGCCCCCGCGGACACCCCTGTTCCCGCCGAGCTCCCGGCCGAGCCCGTCGAAAGCTCCACGCCCGATGCGGAAAATCCCCTCTCTCTCAACTCTCCACTCTCTTCTCTCAACTCTGACAACGCTTCCGCCGTTGTCACCGTCAATACGGTGGACGAGCTGCTTGACGCGATCGCCCCGGACACGGCCATCAGCCTCGCCGCCGGGACCTACGATCTCAGCACCGCCTCTTCCTACGGCCGCAGCACCGGCAACCCCTGCCTCCGCTGGGAACCGGTCTACGACGACAACCGATACGAGAGCTATGAGCTGGTCATCACCGGCGCCGACAATCTGACTCTGCGCGGAGCCGGGATGGACAGCGTCACCATCGCCGCCGTCCCCCGTTATGCCAACGTCCTGCACTTCGTCAACTGCAAAGGCCTCACGCTCTCGCAGCTGACCGCCGGCCATACCGAGCAGCCCGGCTGGTGTGCGGGCGGCGTCTTCCTGCTGGATGACTGCCGGGATGTCGACTTCAGCTTCTGCGGCATGTTCGGCTGCGGCACCGTCGGCGTCCAGGCCAACCGCTGCCGCGATCTCGCGGTCCGCTCCTCGCGCATCTATGACTGCAGCCAGTATGCCGTTTACCTGGATTCCTGCCGCAATATCCGTCTCGCCGACTGCGAGATCTGTGAAAACGGCTCGACGGAAGAGCCGGTCTTTTCGCTGCTTGCGGCCAACACCTCCGACGGTTTCCTGATCGCGGACTGCCGCATCCACGACAACACCGCCCGGATGCTTCTCGACAATTCCTACAGCCGCAGCACCCGCTTCCTCTCTAACCGGGTGGAGTCGAACCTCTTCTTCGACCAGGTCTTCGACCTTGAGCAGTATGCTGCCGAGGTGGACGCCTGCTCCTTCTCCGAGAACCGCTTCCCGGACGGCGTTCCCTTCGCCTGGTACTGCGAGACCGGTCTCTATGCCTGCTCTCCGGACGGCAGCAGCCTCAGCCCCTACGAGCTGAAAACCATGACCTGGCACCGCGCCGATCCCTCTCTCCTGGAGCCCGCCGAGCCTTCCGTTCCTCTGCTTGAGGTGCCTGCAGGCGGCGAGGTGACCGTATTCACTGCCGACGAATTCCTCGCTGCTCTCGGCCCGGACCGGACCATCGTGCTGGATACCGATCTCCTCGATCTCTCCGCCGCTTCCGACTACGGCGTTCTGGGCGGGGAATACTACTTCTGGCGCGACTGGTACGACGGCCCCGAGCTGGTCATTCAGAATGTGCAGAATCTCAGCATCCGTGCCGCATCCGACGACCCGGCTTCCTGCACCGTTGCCGCCGTCCCGCGCTATGCGAACGTCCTGGCCTTCCTCGACTGCAGCGGCATCCGTATTTCCGGCCTGACCGCCGGTCATACGCAGGGGCAGGGTGCCTGCACCGGCGGCGTCCTCTCCTTCGAAAGCTGCAATGACATTGAGATCGCTTTCTGCCGGCTCTACGGCTGCGGCATCCTCGGCATCGAGACCTCCTACTGTTCGAACCTGCGCGTCAGTGACTGCGAGATTTATGACTGCTCGCAGGGCGGCGTCCGCCTCTATCTGACCGAGTCCGTCAGCTTCCGCGGCTGCAGCATCCACGGCATCAGCGGCACTGCCATCATACTGACTGACTGTTCCGGCATCCTCTGGGACGGCGCCGAGCTCTCCAATGGCTGGTATGACCTTGAGGGCAGCACCCCCGTCCCCGTTAACGCCTGGTGGTAAAAAACAGTTTTTTTCGCTCCCACTCAGCCTGTACCGTTTCGCGGCCAGGGAAACAGGTTCCCCTGATCAACCCCCTTCTGCCGCGAATGAGAAAAACCGATGGAAAGCCCAGCGAAGCGAGTTCCCATCGGTAGCGACGATCAGCGGAATGAGCAAGCTTTCCCGACGCTTCGGGGAAGCGAGACGATATGGAGCTTGAAAGGAGCAAAAAGCGCGGCGGAGAAACATCCGTGCGAGGGATTGGTTTCTCTTCCGCGCAATTGCAGAAACTTTAGAACGGGACTGTGCAAGGCGTCTTAAGTCAACGCCTGTGCTCCATTCTGCAGAAAGCCGCCTCTCGGCGGCTTTCTGTTTTGTTTATCCTTCTTCTATCATCGCCAGATCGCCGTACAGGACGGAGTCGTCGCCCAGTCCGGCGATTTTTACGTCCACGCTGTCGCGGATCGTCGGCCAGCAGTAGCGATCCAGCTCGGTAAGAATCTTGCCGAGGAACAAGTCGCCGCAGGCCTCTATCATGCCGCCGCCGTAGATGACCAGATCCGGGCTGAAGGTGTTGATCAGATTGCCGGTCGCCACAGCCAGATAGTGGCAGGCCCGGTCCACAGCCTCCATGGCTACGATGTCACCGGCTTCCAGCGCTTTCTTCATCGTCTTGCTGCGGAAGGTGCCGTTCTCCACGGCCACGGCCATCTTGCTCTGCCTGCCGCGCGCCAGCTGTTCGCGGATATAGTTGCTCATGCCCGTCTTGCTCGAGAAGGCCTCGAGGCAGCCGCGCTGTCCGCAGTTGCAAAGCGGTCCTTCTGGATCCAGAATGACGTGGCCGAGTTCCGCCCCCTTGAAGAGATTGCCGGTATACATTTTGCCGTCCAGGATCAGGCCGCCGCCCATCCCGGTGCCGACAAAGAGGCCGACGATGTTCCGATAGCCCCGGCCGCAGCCGTACTTGTATTCGCCCAGCACCCCCAGGTTGACGTCGTTGCCCACAAAGAAGGGCACGCCGAACTTATCCTCCATGACCGCGCGCATGTTGTAGTTGCGCATCGGCAGATTCGGCGCAAACAGCACGATGCCCGTGTGCTGGTCGATGACGCCCGGCGCGCAGGAGGCGATGGCGTTGATCTCGCTGCGCTTGATGCCCGACTCCTTGATCATCTCCTCCACGACGCTGACGATGACGTCCTCCACGCTCTTGGTGTTGGCTTCGCCCGTCTTCGACCGCTTTTTCAGCCGATAAATGATTTCCCGCTTCTCGTTGAAGATGACGCCGAGAACCTTGGTCCCCCCGACATCCAGACAGATATTATACTTCTTCATTTGCTCTATCCCTCGTCATTAAACTTTAAACTTTGAACTTTAATTAAAGAATTTCAAAAACTTTTCCCAGACTCCTTCAACCGGTTTTGTCTCGGCCGGCGCCTTCGCCGCTTCCTGCGCGGGTTCTTCCAGCGAGACCTTCCTCTTGCTGAAGTACTGGTAGAGTGCCTCCTGCGACGAGGTTCCCTCGCCGCCCTGTTCGCGCAGATAGCTGCCGTCCGGCTGCATCACGCGCGATTTTTCTTTGTCTTCCCGAATCGCCCGGAGAATCTCGTGGATCTGCTCGCGGGTGTCCTCGGTCGTGATTTCGATAAAGGCCTCGACGCGACGCTCCAGGTTCCGGTTCAGCAGGTCGCCCGAGCCGATGAACATTCTCTCGTCCTCGCCCTCGCCGAAGCAGTAGATGCGCGAGTGCTCAAGCCAGCGCCCGACCACGCTCTTGACCGTGATGTTGTCTGTCATGCCCGGGATGCCCGGCCGCAGGCAGCAGATGCCGCGGATGAACAGTTCGACCTTCACTCCGGCCTGCGAGCATTCGATCAGCTTCTCCATGACCTCGGGGTTGTTCATGGCGTTGATCTTCATGCGCACCCGGCCGTTCGCGCCTTTGGCGATCTCGCGGTCGAGATAGTCCATCACCCGGCTCTTGAAGCTCAGTGGCGCGATCCACAGGGTCTGGGCCTCCGGCGGCAGCTCCCCGTCGCAGAGCGCCCGGAAGGTCGCCTCCGCGTCCCGGGCCGCGTCCGGATTCGCCGTGATCAGCGACAGGTCGGTGTACTGTTCGCCGGTGATCTCGTTATAGTTGCCCGTGCCGACCTGCGTGATATACCGGAGATTCCCGTCGTGCTGGCGGGTGATCAGGCAGAGCTTCGAGTGGACCTTGTGGTTCGGCAGCCCGTAGATGACCCGGCAGCCGGCGTCCTCCAGCATCTCAGAATAGTCGATGTTGTTCTGCTCGTCAAAGCGCGCGCGCAGTTCCAGCAGGCACAGCACGTCCTTTCCCTTGTCCGCCGCGTACGCGAGCGCCGCCGCGATTTTGCTGCTGGCCGACATGCGGTAGAGCGTAATCTTGATTGACAGCACTTCCGGATCGTCCGCCGCCTCATAGATCAGGTCCACGAAGGGCATCATGCTCTGGAAGGGATAGCTCATCAGCAGGTCGTGCCGGTCGATATAGCGGAAGTATTCGCCCTTCTTCAGTCCGATCTCACGCGCGGGCTTCCGCTCGTCATAGCGGAAATGCTCGTGGCTGCCCACCGCGCTGCGGAAGGACAGGTCGAAGGGCACCGTCGCCGCGAAGACGCAGCGCTCGGGCACCCGGAGCTTCTTGATGAGCGTCGCGCGGGAGGCGTCGCTGAGCTTGCCGTAGATCATAGCCCGGACCGGCGCCTCGCGCTTGCGCTTCGTCAGCATGTTCGAGGTTTTCGTCCGCAGATCTTCCTTGTCTGCGATCTGCGATAGGAACACGTCGGCGTTCCGCGTGACCTTCACTACCGCGGACTCCAGAATCTTTTCCTTCTTCAGCAGCAGCGGCAGGAAACGCCGGACCAGCTGATCCGTCAGGACGATCTTCTGGCAGCCGTCGATCTCAAAGCTCAGATACGCCGGCACCCGGTGCATCGGAATCACCACCATCTGCTGCGTGTTCCCGCGGCTCAGGAAGGCGATGACATAGCTCTCCTCTCCCCACAGGAAGGGGAATGGCTGATTCGCTTCGATGATCTTCGGAAACAGCAGATTCCGCAGATCGCCGAACAGCTTCTTGCTCATCAGCTCGTCGACCTTGTTGATCTTGTTGAAGTTCAGCACCTCGACGCCACTGCGCTTCAGCTCGCTGCGGATGGCTTTCCACACGCTCTCGGCGAGGCTCTGCTGCTCGCGCGTGATGCGCAGCACTTCGTTGATGATCTCGTCCGGCAGCATTCCCGACAGGGGATCCCGCTTGTCGGGCTCAAGCAACGCCCGATGCGTCAGAATGCCGATGCGCACGCGGTAGAATTCCTCAAGGTTCGACTGATAGATCATCAGGAACTTTAGCCGCTCCAGCAGCGGCACCGACGCGTCCGCCGCCTCCAGCAGAACCCGCTCGTTAAAGCTCAGCCAGCTGATTTCGCGATTAATATATATACTGTCCGATTTCTTCTGTTTATCCATACCTGTTCACAACCGCCCAATCCATCGTCTTTAAACTTTGAACTTTGAACTTTATTCTTCAATTCTCTTTTCCAGCGCTTTGATCAGGATCTTCAGCGTCCGAATTCTTGCATATTTCTTGTCGTTCGACTCGATGATGTACCACGGCGCGTTCTCCGTGCTGGTCTTCTGCAGCATCTCGTCGATCGCCATCTCATACTCCGGCCATTTCTCGCGGTTGCGCCAGTCCTCTTCGGTCAGCTTCCACTGCTTTTCGGGCGTGTTCTGCCGGTCGGTAAAACGCGCGAGCTGCGTATCCTGGTCGATGTGAATCCAGAATTTCAGCACCACGGCGCCCCAGTCGGTCAGCTGCCGCTCGAACTCATTGATCTCGTTGTAGGCGCGCTTCCAGTCGTCCTCGCTGCAGAAGCCTTCCAGCCGCTCGACCATGACGCGTCCGTACCAGGTGCGGTCAAAGATGCAGACATGCCCGCTGCGCGGCAGCCTCGTCCAGAAGCGCCACAGATACTGCCGGTTCAGCTCATGCGGTTCGGGCGATGCGATAGGCATCACGTCGAAGCCGCGCGGATCCAGCGGCTTCGAAATCCTGCGGATGTTGCCGCCCTTGCCGGCCGCGTCCCAACCCTCGTAGCAGAGGATGACCGGGATCTTCTTGCGGTAGATCGTGTTGTGCAGCTCGCCCAGTCGCTTCTGCAGCTTTTTCAGCTCCTTGCGGTATTCCTCGTCGTCGATGCAGGGCGACAGGTCCACCTCGCTCAGCTTCTCCATCTTCTTCAGCGGGAAGCTCTCCTTGAAGGGCTTGCCGACATATTTGCCCTTTTCCAGCACCTCGTCGATCGATTCCACCAGCAGCTTCAGCGCGTCGCGCGTCGCCGTGCGCTTTTTCTGCCCGTCCAGCACATGCCAGGGGACGATCTTCCCGGTCTGATCCATGAACTCGTCATAGCTGTCCCGGAAGGTCTTATACTCGCGGTGCTGCCACATGTCGTCGTCGGCAACGCGCCACTCGGTTTCGAAATTCTCTTTCAGCGCGTACAGACGCTTATGCTGTTCGTCCTTGTCGATGTGCAGGAAGAACTTCAGCACCAGATAGCCGCCGTCGCGCAGCTGCCGCTCAAACTCGTTGACCGAGCGAATTCTCTTCTTATATTCGTCGCGTGTGATGTCCCGGCGCAGATACTTCCGCACGGTGCCTTCCATCCAGCCCGAGTCATAGAACATGATCTTGCCGTTCTCAGGGATGGCCTTGGCATACTGATACAGGAAGGGATAGCGCTCCTCCTTCTCCGGCAGCACCACCGGCGAAACCACATTATAGAATCGGGGGTCAATCTCGCTGATCATCTCGTTGATCAGGCTTCCCTTTCCCGCGGCCGCCCAGCCTTCGATCAGCACAATGATGGGCAGTTTCTTTTCCCGGACCAGCTGCTGCTGCCCGATCAGCCGCTCGCGCAGGGCCTTGATCTCGGCTCTCAGCTTGTCATTGTCCTCATCTTTTGCACCTTTGTATTCTTTTAACATTCCGAATTCCTCCCGTTGCAGATTTTCGTGTTTCGGTATCCTTTATTTTACGCTGTCCGCGCTCCGAAGTCAATAGCATGCGCAAGACGGACGGAACTTCCTCCGAAGCTCCGCCCGTCTCCTTATCTCTTCTCTCTACTCTTGTGATCCCGTAGGGAGCGATCCCCAGATCGCTCCGCATTCCCCGCCGCAGCGGTAATCTCTTCTCTCCACTCTCAACTCTCAACTCTCGCAATCAGCTCTTCCGTTCGATTACACTCTTCCCACTTGACTCCCAGATCTTCTCTGCCCATGTGTCCGTATGCTGCAAGCTTCCGGTAGATCGGTTTCCGCAGGTCCAGCTCCCGGATAATCGCCCCCGGCCGGAAATCAAACACCTCCGACACCGCTCTGCTCAGCACCTCGTCCGGCACCGTGCCAGTTCCGAAGGTCTCGACCAGGATGCTGACCGGCTCCGCAACGCCGATCGCATAGGCCAGCTGAATCTGGCAGCGTTTCGCCAGACCCGCCGCCACCACGTTCTTCGCCGCCCAGCGCGCCGCATATGCCGCACTGCGGTCCACCTTGGTCGGATCCTT
>JAFYHU010000047.1 GCA_017538965.1 Oscillospiraceae bacterium | reverse complement strand
GTCCCTCGGCCTGCGCATAGGTGGGCACGGTATCCAGCACGATCCCGCAGAGCAGGGTGCAGCAGATCGTCAAAAGGGCCGCGCCAATCCCCCAGAGGCTCCGCCGGATGGGGCGCCCGCCGAAGCAGACCAGGGCAAATGCCGGATAGAACAGCAGGCGGGCCGGGATCGCCGCCCATGCCGGCGCGGGGTCGGTCCCACAAAGCCAGATCGCGGCGGCCAGCAGCGGAAGGCAGAAAGCAAGGGTCGCTCGATGCCCCCGGGGAAAGGTCGAGCGGAGCAGAAGGGTCAGCAGAACGGCCTCTGCGATCGCGCAAACGATCGCCCAGAGCGTATAAATCCCATCCAAACCCCGGCACCTCCTCTCCGCAGTTTTTGGAACAATTATAGCATAAATCACACAGAATGGAAAGAGCAAGTTTTCCCCCGCGCCGCCTCTCCGTCCCAGAAAACTGCCGTCTCGTCCCAATATACTTGACAATCATATTCGTGACGATATGATAGGAATCGAAGCAACGATGAAAGGGAGGCGACCGCATGCATACCATTCGCCGGTATCTGCGATCCTACCGCTATTACAGGGCAGCGGCGGCAGTGATCTTTTTGCTGTTTCTGCTTCATTCCGCTATTTTGTCCCTGATCTTCTATTTTTCCGGCTCAGACACCATCAGCGAGCGCCTTTCGGAGACAATCCCGCTGGAGGCGGGGTTTCAAAACTCCAATTATTTCGGAAAGAATTATCATGGTGCCAAAGCGGAGCCGGAAAAAGAGATCCCCTATTTGAAGCAGACAGTCTCCACCTTGGAAGCTCTTGCGGTCGAGGACGGCGTAAGCTATTGCAATTACCAGATCGGCATGCAATTCTACCTGGATCGCGTCTTTCCCAGAGGAGTTCCACGTAAGACAAGCTTCGATTGGGCGACTGCCGAGGAAATGCCGGACGACGATGAAACCGAGATCCGCGGCGACGAATGGGAAGAGACCGGGCTTCAACTTGCCGGATTGTCAGGAATCCGCACGAAGTACTTCTTCGAGCACAACAACATTGCGCTCCTGGAATCCACAGACACACCCCTGACAGACGCCTCTGCATACGTGCCCCATACAGCTGTGATCCGGGAAGAGGACGGGACGTATCGTCCGGTCCGCCTCGGAGATCATATCGAGATCTATGACTACAACGTTTCGGAGCCATGGCGTCTGTATACCTGCGTTGTGGAAGGGATCTATCAGTATTATTCCAAATTTGACTATAGCTACGGGAAGGATCCCTCCTACATTGGCCTTGGTTCCGTCTTTGTTTCCGACACGCTTATGCTGAACTTGACCGAGCGCTCCTATGAACGAAATGCGGATGATCCGGAAAACATTGCAGAAATCGGCATCGCGTCCATGGTCATTCAGACAAGCACCCCCAGAGTCTACGCAGAATTGAAGGCAAGCATGCTTTCCGCAGCTCAGGCGCTGGAAACCTGGTGCCTTCAAAACAAGGTTCCAACGGCCAAGCTGGAGATCTATGAGCCACGGTATTTAAAGATGGCGGATTCGATCCAGGAGACGGCTTCCCTCTACCGAGTGATCTTCCTGGTAGTGGATGCAATGCTTCTGCTGCTGATCGGCGGACTATCCTGGTATTTGATCTCGCGGAAGAAAAAGGAAATATTTGTCTTTTACTCCATTGGAATGAAAAAGAGACAGATTGCCGGTCATTACTGCGGATATTACGTGCTGTTGGTCCTGCCTGCGGCCATTCTGGGAACGATGCTCGGGTATTTCCTGAATCTGTTGCTCAGCATCAAAATTGCCCGGGATACCGTGGACCTGCAGGAGGAGCTGCTTCGCTTCTCCAACAACGGCCAGGCGGTCGGCCGCTCCATCAACGCGGCGATCCGTACCTACGACGTGAGCCCTAAAGCGATTCTGGGCGGCGGAGCGGTCACGGTCGCGGTCACGGCGGCGGTTACGGCAGGGATCGTACTTCTGGCGCTTGCCTTTCTCCTGCGGCGGCAGCCCCGTGACTTTGTGCGAGGGGAGGGTCTGTGATGCTGAAACGAATCGGTTTGAATTATCAGCGAAACTGTGCCTGGACTCTGGAGCGGCTTCTGCTCTTTATCGTACTGCTCTTTTTCCTTGCCGTCTCGATTTTGATGCGCACTGTGACCGCCCTCGTCAACGAGGAGTTGATCGGAGCCTCCGACCTTTACGTCAGCGTTTCCACTCAAGCGCAGACGGAGATCCGGTACAGCGGGAGCCGTTCGGAGGCAAGATCTGCAATGCTGAAACACCAGGACCTGTTTCACGCCCTTGCCGAAGAACCGGGCGTTATCTATTGTGACAGTCCGCTATCTTATAGCCCGGGGTCGGGGTATTCTTTCCTCTCTCTGTCCCGACCCGACCTGTCTGAATCGCCCTATGCTTCACCCGGACAGCGGAGTTATGTGTTCCAATCAAGAGACGCAGCGGAATTTCGCAGGCGGGTCCATAACATTTTTGACGAGTCAGCAGGAACAAAGGAGATCGAAAAGCGGATCGTGAAGTTAGAACACGATCTAATGTTCTTGAGCAATACTGAAATCGTCAGCATGAATGAATCGGAATTCCTGCGGCTGCACCTGCAGGATCAGCGCCTGACAGAAGGGCGCCTGCCGACCGAAGCAGAGCTTGCCGGTGGCGCTGCGGTCTGTATCGTTCCAGCAGGGCTCAGCCGCTATGCGGACGACGCCGTCATTCCGGTACAAGTCGGCGACGTGCTGGCTGTCTCCTGTTATCAGCTTGATGAGAACTATTTGACGTTGAACAGCGAAACGCGGGAATTCACGGTGATTGGGTTCTACGAATCTGCGGACCCTGAACAGGGGAACCTCGCAGGAAGCGGCATCTACGTTCCCGAGGCACAGTTTCTCTCCATCTACGACTGGTGCGGAGATTTTCTGGAAGCGAATTCCGAAGCAGACGCTCCGAACGCGCTCGACAAGTATTTTGCTGCCACGCAGCCAATGGTCTTTCAGTTTGACCGTTTGGACGCCCTGGAAGCCTTCATCCGTCGGCTGGAGGAAACGCCGGAGTACGGAGCCGGGAGCCTGCAATATTTTGCCAACGTGGACGATACGGTAAATATGCTCTCGGAGTTTTACGGCGTGGCTGAGAGCTTTCGGTCGGTTTCTGCGGTCTTCGGTCTGCTGGCCGCGGCTTTCGCGGTGACGCTCGCTGTACTCGACGCTTTCTACCGCCGTCGGGAGTTGGCGATCCTGCAGTCCATCGGCGAATCCGGCGGGCGGTTGACCCTGCAGTTTTCGCTGGAGACCCTGTCGATCTGTTCAAGTACGCGGAGATCAGACTCAAACAAGAGCTTGATGTTGTTGATGCCGTACTTGAGCATGGCAATACGATCGATACCGATTCCGAAAGCCAGACCGCTGTATTTGTCGCTGTCGATTCCGCAGCCTTCGAGAACCTTCTTGTTGACTACGCCTGCGCCTAAGACTTCGATCCAGCCAGTTCCCTTGCAGAGCTTGCAGCCCTTGCCGCCGCACTGGAAGCAGGAAACGTCTACTTCTACAGAGGGCTCTGTGAACGGGAAGTATGAAGGACGGAGACGTGTTCTTGTCTCTTCGCCGAAGATCTTCTTAACGAATACGTCGAGCATGCCCTGGAGGTCGCAGAGTGTGATGCCCTCGTCAACTACGAGTCCTTCCATCTGGGAGAACATAGGAGAGTGTGTGGCATCGTCATCTGAACGGAAAACCTTACCGGGTGAGATGATCTTGATCGGCGGCTGCTGGGATTCCATAACGTGAACCTGACCTGCAGAGGTCTGTGTTCTGAGAAGGAACTCAGGGCTCAGATAGAATGTATCCTGCATGTCACGTGAAGGGTGATCCTGCGGGATGTTCAGCGCCGTGAAGTTATAGTGATCAGTCTCGATCTCGTTACCTTCGTAAACGGAGAAACCCATTGACCCAAAAATATCAACGATCTGGTTTCTTACCTGGGTATTCGGATGGAGATAGCCCTTCTTCAGCTTCTTGGAAGGCAGTGTAACGTCGATGGCCTCAGCCTCGTAACGTGCCTTCTGCTCAGCTGCCTTGAACTCTGCATCGAGAGCATCGAACTTCTCTGTAGCCCAGTTTCTGATCTCGTTGACCATCTTGCCGTAGTCGGCTTTCTGCTCTTTCGGGATCTTGCCCATCTCCTTCATGAGGGAACCGATCTTACCTTCCTTAGAGTCCATAACGCTCTTTTTGTACTCGAAGATTCCCTTGGAGCTGGTAATTCCTGTCAGATCAGCTTCGATCTGACTCTTGATAGCGGATAACTTCTCACTTAATTCACTAAGTTCAGCCATGTTTTCCTCCTCTTTTTCCTTGCCTTGCAATTAAAAAATCCCACGGCAACTTTTTGTCGTTGCCATGGGACGAATTAGCATTATTTTTGCACCTTCGCGGTACCACCCATGTTCGAAAAACCGTAATATCAGTTCTTCGCACTTATAGTCGCTGCCGTAATGCCGCAGCCCGCATCCGCTTAATCAGTAAAACCGTTTTCGCCAGAATGCTCCAGTGTTGAAATTCATCCTTCTACCCTTAGTATCGTGCTTTCAGCCGGTGACACGACTCTCTGTTACTGTCTGTAGGAAGACTACTTACGCACCTTCATTGCAGGTCTTATTTATATAATGTGGCTCGAAAAAAGTCAAGCACGGCAAGGGAAACGCCCCAATGCCTCACTTGAACTCCCCGCCGCATTCGGTGCAGAACTTGTGCCCCTTTCAGGGCGTGCCGCCCATCTGGTTCTGGTCGTTAAAGTAGCGCGGAAGATCTCTGTAGCCGATATATACGTAGTACATGGATATTCTCCTTTGAAGGGGCTTCATTTCGATTATACCAATATGATAAAAAAATAGACCCGGACAGCGAACGGTCGTCTGCCCGGGTCAAAAATATCAATCATTTATCCCATTATGAAGAGAGATGCGCGGGTTAAGATTTTCGGGAACCTTAGCCCAAATTGCGGTTGGAAAGCGATTTTGGGATAAATAATCGGCAATGTATCACGCGCTCTTGGC
>JAFYHU010000046.1 GCA_017538965.1 Oscillospiraceae bacterium | reverse complement strand
CGTAGGCTCTTCGGCTTTGCTACCCCGCTTCCTCCCCCGACCCCATTGCTGGCCTCGGCTTGCGGTTCGCTACACTTGGCGGTAAATACCCGTGGCGGGACTTTCACCCGCAAGAACTGTGCCATGCCCGGCACACTAACACAGCCGCCGGGGCTATCAAAGCCCCGGCGGCGCTGTTGCATCTGCTCTGCTGTTTACATTGGTACGATTTTGCACATCACGACATAGCGGGCGTCTTCATATTCATAGGTGCAGGTAGAGAGCGTCATGATATGATCCTCGCCGGTGACCTCGACATCGGTGTCAAAGTTCGAGCGCGAGCGCCAGCTCGCAAGGTAACTCTCAAATTCCTGCGGAGAGCTGAAGTTAAAGGTATAGACATCCGAATCCGGTCCGGTCACGAAGCAGCAGAAAACTTCGAGCAGATAAATCTGATCTGGCGTATAGTAATAGAGAACGGGATGCGCCTCCAGATAGCCGGCCTGTTTATAATCGGCAATGCTGGCAAACATGGAACCATTGTTCATATGATGGCCGTAAAGAATCGTGTTGCTCTGGGAGAGGTCCGTCTCGCAGACAGCGTCCATAAAGATACTGCCGCTGGAATTCAGAGAACCATCGAAGGTATGGTAGAGGTAGAAGTCGTTGTCCACACCCCTCACCACCGGATAGCTGATGACGGTATTCGGACTGTAAATCCAGCCGACAATCTCATTATTCTGCGCCTGCAGCGCATCAAAATCTACCTGAATCGGGCCCGCTACAACCTTGGGCGTCTCCTCGGGGACCTCGGGCGTCGGGGTTGGTTCAGTCTCAACATCGGCCGCCGTGCTGACATACTGGGAATTCAGGTTCTCGTATTCCTTCTCTGCCTGGTGATAGCCGTGGAAGGTATGGTAGAGCTGGTAGGCAGCGAAGAAAAAGACACCCAAAAACACGCCGCAGAGCACGACAAGCAGGCCGCGCCACAGGACATGAAGAAATCTTTTCATAATTTGTCTCCATTCGTAATCTGATTGTAACTTTTTACTTATTATACACCATTGCGCAGAAAAGTCAAGTGGGTGACAGTTACGGCCGTGATGATAGGACTCCCTCAGACGCCTGTCGCAGATTGTTGCTTTGCGGAGCGATCTGGGGATCGCTCCCTACAGAATTCCTTCTAAGACTCTCTTAGGGAGGGAACCAAGAGAGGGTGGATTCATTTTCAGAATTCTTAAGTTGTGTCGGGCGGGGATGGGGTGTATGATGAAGACAGTTAATGGGCGCAGAGGGCCCAAATGATTATAAGAGCACCGAGGTGGTACTTATGAAAAAAACGGCCAGACTGCTGAGCATGCTGCTCAGTTTGATTCTTCTCCTTTCACTGGCTGCGGTGAGCGCATCGGCTGATGACGGACCATTCGGAGAGAATGATTTGACGGTGAGCGCAATTTTTCTGCCGGATCCGTCGGAAGAAACAACGGATTCTAAGGAGTTTTCTTCAGAGGAAACGTTGTATGATGAGGACACGACGGATTCTTCCGAAGAGGAGTCCGGGGAAGCTCTCAGAGGAGCCAAAAAGGCGGAACCGGAACTCGCCTGCAAGGTATATCTGGTTGATCACAGCGAGGGATCCTATGAGGAACCGCAGCCGGTTACTTCCATCCCTCTGCAGAAGCTGATCGCCCCGGACATGGAACTGATGATCGTTCCTCCGGAGGAATGGTATGTATCGGGACTGGGTCTGACGGGCGGAGATCAAAGCGGTCAGGTCAATGACGAGTTGATGAAGAAGATGCACGCGGACCCCAACAGCACGGCCGTCTCGCTCTTCTTCTATGAGCTGCGTGATCTGGACTATCCTGACCGGCTGGATACGACTTATTACCCAAGCGGTTCTTCCGGATACGGCTACAAGCTGGAAATCACCTGCAGCAAGCTTCCAGAAGATAGCATTACCATCACCTATTCCTCTCCCGGAACATTTGATCAGTATAAACTGATGAATGATGACAGCGACGACAATCAGGACACAGCGAAAGCGGGCGGATGGTATACCATTCCCGAAATCAGGGACGAGGTCTTCGACCTTGCAAAGGAATGGAACCTGGATTTCAAAGGCATCCTCATGACATACGAGAGCGGAGCGCAGGCCGAAGTGGAGCCCGGAGATAAGGTTTTCATCTACAGCGATACCCGCATGGAACTGCAGTGGGAAAAGGGAGAGGAAGAGTCTGAGATTCAAACCGGAGATGGGAGCGAAACCGGGAACGGCGGGAATGAACCCGGAACAGGGGGAAATGAGCCCGGAACCGGCGGAAATGAACCAGGGGCCGGAGATGAAAACAAAGTTGGACCCGGTTCTGAGACAAAGGACGACAAGAAGGACGAAAGCAAGGGCGAGAGTGAGAGCAAGACAGATGTCACGATCTGGGAGATTCCCGCGTTTACCGTTACCGCCAATTCCGCCAGCAAGCAATATGACGGTTCGCCTCTCACAGACAGCGGTTATACAACCAGCATCGATCTGAGCAATTACGGCAACTGGACGCTGGATGTGACGGTTCAAGGCTCCATCACAGAGCCCAGCGATACGCCGGCAGCCAATGTAATCACATCGTGCGCGCTTTATGATCCGGACGGCAATCCCGTAGAAGGCAAGGTCAACCTGCAGAACGGAACCCTGACCGTTACAAAACGAAAAGCCACTGTCACCGCCATCTCAGGCACAATCATTACCCACGGCGAAAAGGTAAGCGCCTCGACGCTGGACATGAAGGGACAGGGCTTTGAGCACGGCTGGAAAGCCGAGAACCTGCTGGAAGGCCATACCCTGACGGGCGATTTTGTGACGGGCAGCGACACAGTCAGTTTCGACACCGGCATCGACACGAAAAAAGTCCAGGTTGTCACAGACGACAGCAACCACTGGGATGTTTCAAAATACTATGAGATTACGGGCGTCGGCGGTCATATTGAGATCAACAATGTGGCATCCGGAGAGAAAAAGGAAACCACACCGACAAGCACCAATCTGAGCATTACGACCAAATCGCAGACATGGACCTATGACGGTCAGCCGCATACGGCATATGAATACAGCAGCAACGGACTCATAGACGGCGACAGAATCGTCCGAGTCACCTTTGACCCCAAATCCGAGATCACCGATGTCGGCACAACCTTTAACTGGGTTACCGGCGTAGACATCACGGACAGCAGTGGGGGAAAAGTACCGAGCAGCAAATATCAGCTCAATCAAAACCCAGGTATTCTGACGATTGTCAAACGCGATCTGTACATCACGGGCATTTCCGGTTCGCTGACCACCCAGGGTGGAGAGATCGTCGCATCGACGCTGAAATCTCCGGACGGAGTTTACTCATCTGGCTATAAGGCCGAAGGCCTGGTTCCGGGTCACAGCGTGTCGGGCAGTTTCGTCGAAGGCAGCGGAACCACCAGCTTTCAGACCGTCATCAATCCCGCAAGAGTGACTGTTCTGGACGAGCGCGGCCATGATGTCACCTCAAACTATAATATTATCGGCACAAACGGCTATATTACGATCACCGTCAGCAACCCGCAGAAGAGCCAGGTCAATCTGGTCATCACCGCCAAAGACGGCAGCTTTACCTATGACGGGCAGGAGCACAGCCAGAATGAATATACAGCCGTCGGACTCGTCGACGGAGACCAGATAGAAAAGGTCACCTTCAAGCCCACCTCGGTCATTACCAATGCAGGGACCCAGGTCAACGAGATTCAGTCGGTGGTCATCAAGTCGGCCAGCGGAGCGGCCGTAGACAACAGCAAATACAGCATCAAATATGTCCCCGGCAAGCTGACCGTGACGAAGTTCCCGCTGACGCTGACCGCCGTATCGGACGAAAAGGTCTACGACGGCAAGGCGCTGAACAACAAGAACGTCAAATCGTCGGCCCTAGCCGCCAGCAATCACAAACTGAGCGCGGACTATGAGGTATACGACAAAAACGGAAACAGCATCAAGAACGGCCCTGTGGATGTGGGCGTTTACACCAAGAAGGTCGGCAATGTCAAGATCACAGCCGGTTCCCAAGATGTCACACAAAACTATGACATCACGACAATAGACGGTACGCTGACCATTCGGGATGCAGCCGGCAAAACAAATCCGGACGCCGTCACCAACACCGCCTATTACGGAAGCACCTATACGATCCGTTCCAGCGCACCGTATTCGGAATTCCAGTATCTGATGATCGACGGACAGAAGATTTCGGGCGAGAACTTCACCGTCCGGGAAGGCAGCACCATCATCACACTGAAAGCCTCGTTCATTCAGAGTCTGAAAACCGGAAATCACAACTACACCATCGTCTCGACATCGCAGCGGGCGGACGGCACCTTTAACGTCGCCAAAGCCCCGAAGACTGCCGACAAGAGCAAATCCCTGATTTTCATCGTGCTGATTGTCGTTGCCCTGCTGCTCGCTCTGGCTGCCTGGATTTCCCTTCGGCGCCGGCCGAAGAAGAAGCCCTCGAACCCGCAGCCGCCGCAGAACGGAAGAAAGACGGCCGGAACAGCGGCAAAGCCCGCTGCACAGTCGGCAAGAACAGGTGCCAGATCGAACGGAAATGCGCCGACAAGGAGCGGAAAGAGCAATTCCGTCATGGGATCCGGAAAGGTGACGCCTTCGAAGAAGAAACCCGTATCGGATGTGGTGATGGATTTCGGCACCGTGCTTGGCGAGGAACCGGAAGATCCGACAAATGATCTGGTGAAAGACTTCCGAATCAATCTGGACGATTACCGGGCACCGGAGCAGGCCAGAGAGATGGGCCTGAAGAGAGAGACTAACGGAAACCGGAACGGAACGGGAACAGCGGAGCGATCTGGGGATCGCTCCCTACGGGAGAGGACAGTCGAGACCGGTACGGGAACAGCGGAGCAATCCGGGGATCGCTCCCTACGGGAGAAGGCGGAAGAAGTGAAGCAGCCGCCGATCAGGAAGCAAGCGGCCTTCTCCGAAGTTCAGGAAACAGCCCCCAAGGCCGCAGAGGCATTTCCGAAGACGGCAGAAGCCTACGCCAGCCGCTTCAGCACAGGGGCCAGCCCAGTCCCCGGCGCCTCCGCTGACGGTACGGAGACAACAGCCCCGGCCTCGTGGTATCAGGCAGTTCAGCCGAAAGACGACGAGGAACCGTACAGGCCAAAACACTAACCTGCAGATGAAAAGCCCGCCGGATTAAACCGGCGGGCTTTTCATCAGATTAATAATAACGTTTGTTTTTATTTTTGCGTGCGGCTTCGGATTTCTTGCGGCGCTTTACGCTGGGGCTCTGGTAGTATTCCTTCTTGCGCAGATCGGCCAGAACACCGGACTTCGCACAGCTGCGTTTGAAACGCTTCAACGCATTATCCAGAGACTCATTCTCTTTTACATAGATCTCAGACACTTATTTCCCTCCCTCCGACACGTCAAAAAACCAGACGATTAAAGGGCCAATTACTTGGCTTTAACAGAAATATTATAACGACAAAGGCCTGCTTTGTCAAGAATCAGTTTGCTTTTTTCAGGATCAGGTTGATAATGCGGTTTTTGACGACGATCGTCTTGACCAGTTCCATGCCGGCCATCTGGCGCTGAATCTTTTCATCGGCCAGCGCTGTACGGATGACAGTCTCCTCGTCGGCATCGGAATCGACCACGATGGTGCTGCGCAGCTTGCCGTTGACCTGTACAGCCATCTCATGCTTCTTGTCGACAGTCTTGCTCTCATCGTACTCGGGCCAGGACATCTGCATGGCCATTCTGCCCTCGGAAGCGGCAAAACCAAGCTGCTCCCACATCTCTTCGGCCAGATGCGGAGCAAAGGGGCTGAGAAGCGTGACAAAGGGCTTCAGATCGCCTTTGGTGCAGCCGTTGGCATAGAACTGGTTTACCAGACTCATCAGGGCGGCAATGGCGGTGTTCATCTTGAGTTCGAGAATGTCGTCGCCGACTTTCTTGATGGTCTTGTGGATCAGGGCTTCGTTTTCCGGCGTAACGGAAAGATCGTCCTTCACCAGATCCAGCAGGTTGAAGCAGCGGTCGAGGAATCGCTTGGAGCCCTTCACGGCCTCATCGGACCAGGTGGCAGTCTTTTCAAAGTCGCCGATGAACATGATGTAGACACGCATGGTATCGGTGCCGTACTCACGAATGACGTCATCGGGATTGACAACGTTGCCGAGAGACTTGGACATCTTGACCGAGGGGCGAAGAGCCTCGCTGCCGTAATGCTCAATCAGGGCCTGCTTCTCTTCTTCGGTCTCGGCATAGCCCACATAGTGCGGGTTGCGGCCCAGGATCATGCCGTGCGAGGTGCGTTTTGCATAGGGCTCTTTCGTGTGGACAACGCCGATGTCGTAGAGGAACTTGTGCCAGAAGCGGCTGTACAGCAGGTGGAGAGTGGTATGCTCCATACCGCCGTTGTACCAGTCAACGGGGCCCCAATACTCTTCTGCTTCCTTCGAAACGGCTGCTTTATCGTTATTCGGGTCCATATAACGCAGATAATACCAGCAGGAGCCGGCCCAGTTGGGCATGGTATCGGTCTCCCGTCTGGCCGGTCCGCCGCAGGCCGGGCAGGTTGTATTGACCCAGTCGGTCATCTTGGCCAGCGGGCTCTCTCCGTCGTCCGTGGGTTCATAGCTTTCCACATTCGGAAGAACCAGGGGCAGCTCACTCTCGTCCAGAGCAACCCAGCCACACTTGTCACAGAAGACCAGAGGAATCGGTTCGCCCCAGTAGCGCTGACGGGAGAAGACCCAGTCGCGCAGTTTATAGTTGACCTTTTCCTTGCCGATGCCGTGTTCAACGCAGTACTTTTTCATGGCGGGGATGGCTTCCCTGACGGTCATGCCGTCCATGAAGCCGGAGTTGACCATGATACCGTCGTCCTTGGCGACAAAGGCTTCTTTCGTCATATCTCCGCCCTTGACCACCTCGATGATGGGCAGCCCGAACTTCATGGCAAACTCCCAGTCACGCTGGTCATGGCCCGGAACGCCCATGACGCAGCCGGTGCCATAACCCATGAGGACATAGTCAGAGATGAAGACGGGAACAGAAGCCCCGTTCACGGGGTTGATGGCGCGGATGCCCTGCAGGCAGACGCCGGTCTTGTCCTTGTTCAGCTCGCCGCGTTCAAAGTCGGACTTCTTGGCCGCAGCAGCCTGATAGGCGGCAACCTCGTCCCAGTTTGAAAGGATGGGCTTCCACTGCTCGAGGATGGGGTGCTCAGGCGAGATGACCATATAGGTCACGCCGTAGAGGGTATCGGCACGGGTGGTATAGACGGTGATCTCATCTCCGTTGGACATCGGGAAAGCCACCTCGACACCGGTAGAGCGACCGATCCAGTTCTTCTGCTGGATTTTTACGCGCTCGATATAGTCCAGATCGTCCAGATCGTCAATCAGACGGTCCGCATACTGCGTGATGCGCAGCATCCACTGGCTCTTTTCCTTTCGGATTACTTCGCCGCCGCAGCGCTCGCAGACACCGTCGACAACCTCTTCGTTCGCCAGGCCCACCTTGCAGCTGGTGCACCAGTTGATGGGCATGGTGGCTTTGTAGGCCAGACCGTGCTTGAACATCTGCAGGAAAATCCACTGGGTCCATTTATAATAATTCGGATCCGAGGTGTTGACGCAGCGATCCCAGTCGAAGCCGTAGCCCAGCATCTTGAGCTGACGGGTGAAATTGGCAATGTTGTCGCGGGTCACGACGGAGGGATGGATGTGATTCTTGATGGCATAGTTCTCGGTCGGCAGGCCGAAAGCGTCATAGCCGATCGGGAAAATGACATTATAACCGTCCATGCGCTTCTTGCGCGTGACAATGTCCATGGCCGTAAACGGACGAGGATGGCCGACATGGAGGCCGGCTCCGCTGGGGTACGGGAACTCAATCAGGCCGTAAAATTTCGGACGGGGGTCGCCGGTGACGGCGGCGTAGGGTTTTCTCTCTTCCCAGATGTCCTGCCATTTCTTTTCAACGGCAGCAAAATCGTATTTCATAAGGCGGATTCTCCTTAGTTATAATTGTATTAACTCCCTCAGTCAGCTTCGCT
Source organism: Oscillospiraceae bacterium (assembly GCA_017538965.1). Taxonomy (GTDB): domain Bacteria; phylum Bacillota; class Clostridia; order Oscillospirales; family Oscillospiraceae; genus Limivicinus. Next base: position 13,449 of record JAFYHU010000046.1, on the reverse strand, counting down.
GACAGCTCCCTCAAAGAGGGAGCCTCTTGGATGCCCCTTAGCAGGGGCTCGGAAGGGATGAGGGCGTCACCGCCTCGGCATCGCTCCACAAGCGTTCAAGATCATAGAATTTTCTGGCCTCATCCGTGAAGATGTGCACAATTACGCTGCCGAAATCCATCAGGACCCAGATGTCCGATCGCAGACCCTCGCGGCGCAGCGGCGGCTCGCCGGCTTCGGAGAGCTTTTTGTCAACCTCTTCCACCAGCGCTTTGATATGCGCAGAGGACGAACCGTTGCAAATGACGAAATAATCCGCCAGAACGGTATGCTCGGCTGTCTTGAGAATCTTGACGTCCTTTGCTTTTTTGTCCTCAAGGGCATAATAGGCAATTGACGTGATCTGTTCGGGACTCAGCATGTTGTTGTTCCTTTCTCTGTTGTGTGCCGGATAAACCATTCACTGGCAAGCTGGGTGTCAATATAGGGTTCCTTCCCTCGAGCCCGAATTTCCACCAGACTCATCTCCAGTCCCAGCAGCATGGCCCTGTCAATGTCTTCGTAGGCCAGCGCCCGCAGGCGGTCGACACCGGGAAAATCCCGCGTAGGCTCGATATAATCGGCAAGGTAGATGATTTTTTCCAGCAGGGTCATATCCGGTTTTCCGGTCGTATGCCAGCGAATCGCCTCAAAGACGGCGTCCGGCGCACCGAACAGGTCGCGTGCCAGCGCGGCACCCGTTTTCGCATGCAGAAGACTCGGCGTGTCTTTTTCGGCATCGTCGCAAATCATACCATATTTTTCACATAAGTGCAACTGGTCCTTCGGCGAGAGACGCTTGGTAATATCGTGCAGAATGGCGGCTTCGGCGGCAAGTTCCGGGTCCTCGCCCCAGCGGCGGGCCAGCGCGATGGCCTCGCTTTCACAGCCGGCAACATGCGCAATGCGCTTTTCGCTGAGCATGGCATAAGCCTGCTCGCGCAGCCAGCTCAGCTCGGGCTGGGCATGATAGAGGCGCTTTCGGATCACCTCGGCATACACTTCATCCGTCAGATATTCGCGGCCGCCGCGCTGACGCAGGGCTGAACGAATCTCGGTTGAACTCATGGGAAAAGGCGTATGCGGAAGAATCACGATATCGGCATCGTATTCTTCACAAAATCGGTCTCTCGCAGACTGAAGCACTTCATCATCATCCAGATCGCGGGCCAGAACGGCGAGGCGGCAGCAGGAAAGCAGGTATTCAAAATGGTACCATTCCTCGAAGCTGAGAAACATGTCGGTTCCGACAACGAGCGTCAGACGGGCTTTCGGAAACTGCGACTGCAAATCGCAGACCGTGTCATAGGTATAGCTTTTCCCGCTGCGGCGGATTTCCATCTCGGACACTTCAATTCCGGGCAGGTCGGAGAAGCAGAGACGGCAGAGCTGCAGACGCTCGTCCGGTGTGGGACTCCCCTCTTCGAGTTCCTTGTGCGGCGGGGCGTTGTCCGGTACGATCAGAAAGCGGTCCGGGCGCAGCGTTTCGAGCGCCGTGCGGGCAGCTTCATGGTGACCTCGATGCGGGGGATTAAAGCTTCCCCCGTAGACGGCAATTTCTTTCGGCTTCATTTTCTGTTTCCGGATTTCTTGCCGGATTTGTTTTCGGGTTTCTTCCGGTACAGGACAAAGCAGCTTCCGATCGCCTGTACCGCTTCGGCATTGCAGGAAGAAGCCAGAGCTTCGACCGCTTCGCGGGCAGAAAGCATGCTGCTTTCGAGCACGCGGCCTTTGACCAGTTCGCGCGCAGAGAGCGCGGTATTCACCGAGGCAACGACGTTCTCGGTAATCCCGCCTTTTCCGATCTGAACAATGGTGTCTTCTTTCGCAGCCAGGCCTTTCAGCCTGGCTCGCTCTTTGCTTGTCATAGTGAGCTCCTGATAGAATTGAGAGTTGTTATCGCCTGCGGGCGATTGCGGAGCGATCTGGGGATCGCTCCCTACGGGTGCTGGGGATGCGGCAATAGGTCAGGTTTTAAAGAGGGCTTCGACGAAGGTTTTGCCGTCAAAGGGAATCAGGTCGTCGATGCCTTCGCCTACGCCGACATACTTCACGGGAAGCTTGCATTCGTTGGCAATGGCAAATACGATGCCTCCCTTGGCGGTTCCGTCCAGCTTCGTAAGCACGATGCCGGTGAGGCCGGAGGTCTCGAGAAACTGCTTGGCCTGAATCAGGCCGTTCTGGCCGGTGGTCGCATCAAGCACCATCAGGGTCTCGACATCGGCATCGGGAAGCTCACGGTCGATGACACGGCGAATTTTGGCCAGCTCGTTCATCAGATTCTGCTTGTTATGCAGACGGCCGGCGGTATCGATCAGAATCACATCGGTGCCGCGGGCCTTCGCAGCGCAGATGCCGTCATAGACAACGGCGGCGGGATCGCTGCCTTCTTCATGGCGAATAAAATCGCAGCCGGCGCGCTCGGCCCAGATGCCGAGCTGTTCTGCCGCGGCGGCGCGGAAGGTGTCTCCTGCGCAGAGCATGACCTTTTTGCCATCCTGCACCAGCTGGTGGGCCAGCTTGCCGATGGTGGTCGTCTTCCCGACCCCGTTGACCCCGACCATCAGGATAACGGAGGGGCGGGTATCGAGTTTCAGCGCGGGCGAGCCGACATCCAGCAGACCGCTGAGAATCTGAATCAGGCCTTCACGGGCTTCTTCTCCTTTGCGATAGCGGTCCTCCCAGGTCTTGCGGCGCATCAGATAGTCGACACGCTCGGCCGTGGGCATGCCCGCGTCAGCAAGGATCAGCATCTCTTCAAGATCCTCATAAAACTCCTCGCTGTCCGGCGCATAGTCGCAGAAGAGCTCTTCCAGGTCAATTTTCTGGCGGGTCTTTCCCAGGCCGCCGAAGAATTTGTCAAACAGTCCCATGATTATTCCTCAATTGTCTTTCTGGCTTCTTCCAGATCCAGCTCCAGGACCGTGGAAACGCCTTTTTCCTGCATGGTCACACCAAAGAGCATGTCCGCCTCTTCCATGGTGCCGCGGCGATGCGTGATGATCAGAAACTGGGTCTTATCCGAAAAGCGGCGCGTATATTGAGCGTAGCGGTTGACGTTTTCCTCATCCAGCGCAGCTTCGATCTCATCCATGACACAGAAGGGCGTCGGACGGACCTTCAGAATGGCGAAGTACAGAGCGATGGCCACAAAGGCCTTTTCACCGCCAGAGAGCAGGCTGATGGTCGAAACCGCCTTGCCGGGCGGCTGAACCCGGATATCGATGCCGCAGTCCAGAATATGGTCGGGGTCCTCGGCAACGATGGCAGCTTTTCCTCCGCCAAAGAGTTCCTGAAAGGTTACCCGGAAACTGCGGTCGATGGCGTCGAGCTGTTCACGGAAGATAGCCTCCATATCCCGGGAGATATCGCGGATGATGCTCTTCAGTTCACCCTTGGCCGTCTCGATATCGTCGCGCTGATCCGTAAGGAACTCATAGCGCGTGCGGACGCGTTCGTACTCATCAATCGCGCCCAGGTTCGGCGTACCGAGGTCGTTCATCTGGCGGCGGAGCTCGATGATCTCACGGTTGGCCTTCTGCAGGCTCTGTACCGGCTGCCGCAGGGCCTCGGCTGCGGAATGGCTTAGCTCGTAACTGTCCCAGAGTTTGTCGATGATCTGCTTTTCTTCGAGATCAGCGCTCAGTTTTTTCTGCTCGGCGCGGGAAACCCGTCTCTCGAGATCGTTGATATCGGCATTCAGCTGCTGAGCCTGCTTATCGGCGCGGGTGCGCTTTCCTTCGAGCTCGAGCTTCTCATCGCTGATCCGGCGGATTTCCGCCTTCGCGGCATCGACCTCTCGCCGGATTTCATCGCATTGGATCTGCTTCTCTTTCAGGCGCTGACGGAAGGATTCGGTCTGTGCTTCGGCGGCGGCAACCGTCCTGCGGCGGTTCTCACTGTCACCGCTGACGGCATCCAGAAGAGCCCGGAACTGCCCGGTTGAGGATTCAACCGAGTGCTTTTCGGCTTCCAATGCCGCCTCGTCACGGTCAAGCGCAGCCAGGTCTTCCTGCGCCATCTGAAGCTCATAACGCAGCTTCTCGATCGCACGCTGAAGCGCAGCAACCTGCTGCTGCTGGGTTTCCTGCTTTTTCCGAACATCGCCGATCTTTTTCCGGAGTTCGTCCAGCTCGCTTGCGCGGGAGAGAACGCCGCTGCCCTGTACGCTGCTGCCGCCGGTCATGGAGCCGCCGGCATGAATCATCTGCCCGTCGAGGGTTACGATGCGAAGGCGGTTTCCGTTCTTTTTCGACATGCGGATGGCATCCGTCAGACGCTCGGCCACGACCGTCCGTCCAAGCAGATTCAAAACGATCTGTCCGTACTTCTCATCCGCCTCGACCAGATCGGAGGCGATGCCGACAAAACCGGGGTCGTCCTCGGGAGCGTCGTGCATCCGGCTGCCGCGGATGGTATCCAGCGGCAGGAAGGTCGCGCGGCCGGCGTCGCAGCGCTGAAGCATTTCGATTGCAAGCCGGGCATCCTGCTGGGTATCAACAACAATGTTCTGCCCCGCGGGGCCGAGAGCCGTCTCAATGGCGAGGGCCGTGTCACGATGCGTGCGCAGGAGACCGGACACCGGCCCGTGAATTCCCTGCAGGGTCCGGCGCTCATGCTCACGCATGACCGTCCGGACGGCTTTGGAATAGCCTTCGTAATCGCGCTGCATCTCCGTCAGAATACGGATGCGGGTTTCGAGCGCGCTGCAGTCCTGTTCGAGGCTGCGGAGACGGTCGGTTTCGCCGGAGAGTATGCTTTCGCGGCTGTCCAGCTTCATCCGGCAGCCTTTTCGCACATTCTCGGCAGACTGCCGTTTGGTCTGAAGCTCGGCTTTTTCCCTGTCAATGGTCAGCAGACGCTCTTCTCCGTTTGCGATTTCCGTTTCAATTTCACGGACGCGGCTTTTCTGCTGCTCCAGATCCTCCAGAATGCGCCGGGCGTTTTCCACGCTGCTTTCGATGTTGGCGTTCAGAACGGCGGCCTCGGCCTCACAGGCCGAAAGGCGCGCCTCGGCAGCCGAGAGAAGATCCCGGGCCTGTTCGGATTCCACATCCTTCCGGTGCATCCGCTCACTCAGGCTGTCACCCGAAACATAGACCGCTTCGAGCTCGGCTTTGCGGCTTTCCAGTTCGGAGGAAAGCTGTTCGTACTCCTGACGAACCGATTCAGACTGGGAACGGAGCTTATCGAGCGTTGCCAGCCAGACGGAAATCTCTTTTTCGCGCAGTTCGTCCCGCAGCAGCAGATAGCGTTTGGCAACTTCGGACTGTTTCCTCAGCGGCCCGACCTGAAGCTCGAGTTCTTCGATCTTGTCGTTAATCCGAAGCAGGTTTTCTTCGGTTTTTCCGAGTTTGCGTTCGGCTTCTTCCTTCCGGAAGCGATAGCGCGAGATGCCGGCCGCTTCTTCAAAGATCTCACGGCGGTCGGTGCTGCGCGTTGAGATGATATCGGCGATTCTGCCCTGACCGATGATGGAATAGCCGTCCCGACCGAGGCCGGTGTCCATCAGGAGGCTGACAACGTCCTTGAGACGGACGGACTGGCGGTTGATGGAATACTCGCTCTCGCCGCTGCGGTAATAGCGTCGGGTCAGCATCAGCTCGCTTCCCTCGGTCGGGAAAAGGTGCGCAGAGTTGTCGAGGATCAGGGAAACCTCGGCAAAGCCCATGGCCGGGCGAATCTCGGTACCGCCGAAGATTACGTCTTCCATCCGGCTGCCGCGCAGCGCCTTGGTGCGTTGTTCGCCCATGACCCAGAGAATGGCATCGGAGATGTTGGATTTGCCCGAGCCGTTCGGTCCGACAATGGCCGTTATATTCTTTTCAAATGTCAGGCGCGTCTTGTCCGCGAAGGACTTGAAGCCCTGAATTTCCAATGCCTTTAAATACACAGAAAACTCCAGCTGTCAGGTTTGTCAGGTCTCCCGAAAAGCACGGGAAACTGGCGGTATATTGTATCATATCAGGGATGTGTTTTCAAGATATGGATTTGAATTTCGGAGGCTGGGGCGCCGGCGGGCGCGGGGATTACTTCTTTGCATGGGTGGATACGGAGGGAGGACAGATCGAATCTGTCCGCGAGCCAGCGGAGATTGGCTTTTTTCTGGCCGACAGCCTGGGAGAGAAACTGCGGAAGAACGAGGATTTCGATCTCTCGGCCGCGGCAGTCGCAGGCAGAGAGGAGTTCTTCCATCCGGTTACGCAGGACGCGGCTGCGAACCAATTCTCCCAACGCCGGATGATAGGCACCGGCCAGCACCTCCCCGCCGGAGAGCCGGTCGGTCGGGTTCAGACCGAGGCGGATGACGGGGATGCCAGCTTCGTCAAAGAGCGGCAGCAGCCTGCTGCAGATCCGGACCGCATCCTCAACCGTGTGCTCGCAGTAAGCTCCCGCACGCCAGAGACGCTCAAGCGCAGTATCGCGCACAATGACCGTCGGATAGATGCGCACAAAATCCGGGCAGAGGTTAATCAGCTCGCGCGCGGTAAAAACAGCGCCCTCGTCGTCATCGCCGGGAAGCCCGGTCATCATCTGCAGGCCGAGGGAAAAGCCTCCGTCCCGGATCAGACCGGAAGCACGGCGTACGTCTTCGGCACTGTGACCCCGGCCGGAAAGACGGAGAACATCGTCCCGCATGGACTGGGCGCCGAGTTCTACCGTCGTGATCCCGTAACGCCGGAGCCGTTCCTGGGTCTCCGGATTTACGGCGTCGGGGCGGGTGGAAACGCGCACGGAGGAAACAAGCCCTGCATCCAGCGCCTGTTTTGCTTTCTCCAGATACATCAGCTGCTTCTCGGAAGAAATCGCCGTGAAGCTGCCGCCGTAAAAAGCAAGCTCCCGATTCTGTCGGGAGCCGTTCGATTCACGGTCGGAGCAATTCGCTTCCTTCAGCAAGGCATCCAGCGAGGCCATCGCTTCATCGGCCGCTTTCCCGGTAATCGCGTGCTGGTTGCAGAACACACAGGCATGCGGACATCCGAGATGAGGGATGAAAACCGGAAGAATGTTTTTCTTCGCGCTCACGTCAGTTTCCTTTCGTCCGGCGGCTGAGCGCGTCGCCGGCGGCCGCCTGTTCGGCCTCTTTTTTCGTCTTACCGCTCCCCTCGCCCGAAGAAAGGCCGTTTACATACACACAGCAGAAAAAGCGTTTGTCGTGGTCGGGGCCGCTCTCCCCCAGGATCTCATAGCGGATGCTGCTGCCCGGCTGCTGTTGAACCAGTTCCTGCAGTCGGGTCTTGTTATCGGTGCTGCGGCTGCGGATGTGTTCGGAGGCATCCTGCAGAACAAACTGCCGGATGAAGTCCACCGCCTCTTCCTTGCCGCCGTCCAGCCAGACGGCGGCAATCAGCGATTCGACCATATCCGCCAGGATGCTGGGGCGCTCGCGGCCGTGGTTGAGCTCTTCCCCCTTCCCGAGACGCATATAACGGCCGAGGCCGAGCTTCTGCGCCGTACGGCAGAGACTTTCCTCACAGACCAGCTCGGCACGGATGCGCGTCATGCGGCCTTCGGGGAGTTCCGGATCCCAGCGGTAAAGCAGTTCCGCCGCCGTCAGGCCAAGGATCGCATCTCCGAGAAATTCAAGGCGCTCGTAGCAGGCAGCCTGCTCGCGCGGATGCTCATTGACATAGGAGCTGTGCGTCAGTGCCGTCTGCAGAAGAGAGGGGTCCCGAAAATGGTAGCGCAGAGTTTCTTCCAGCTGCTTCACGGCTGCTCCGTTCTGACACGCATGGCATCGATATTCGCGGCAATGTCGTCGATGATGCCGGATTCGGCAAACTGCTTTGCCTGCCGGATGGCGGCAAAGAAGCTGTCGGCATTGGATGAGCCGTGGGCCTTGATGACCGGCATGGAGATGCCGACCAGGGCGGTTCCGCCGACTTCGTTGACATCCAGCGAACGCTTCATCTCGCTCAGGTCGTTTTTGAGCACCGCCGCAGCAAGTTTATTCGGCAGGCTCTTGTAAAACACCCCTTTCAGCGACTTCATCATGTATTTGATGATGCCTTCGGCGCTCTTCAGAAGGATGTTGCCGGTAAAACCGTCGGTCACCACGACGTCGGCGGCGCCGGAGAAGACCCCGGTCCCTTCGACATTGCCGACAAAGCGGATGCGGCCTTCCGCGTCCGCCGCTTTGAGCAGGGCAAAGGCGTTGTGCTGGAGTTCGCCGCCCTTGGTATCTTCGGTACCGACATTCAGCAGACCGACGCGTGGATTCTCAATGCCCATCAGTTTTTTGGCATAGAAACTGCCCATATAGGCAAATTGCAGCAGATATTCGGCCGTGCACTCGACATTGGCGCCGCAGTCGATCAGCATGACGCCGTGTTCGCCGGCAGGCAGAACGGGCGCCAGTGCAGCCCGGCGAATCCCCCGGATGCGTTTGACGGTCAGGGTCGCCCCGGTCAGCAGAGCTCCGGTGCTTCCGGCCGAGATGACCGCATCTCCGGCACCTTCCTTCAGCAGGCGCAGCGCGACGGCCATGGAGGAATCCTTCTTGCGGCGGGTCGCCGTGGTGGGTTCGTCCTCCATGGTGACGACTTCGCGGGCATCGACAACCTGCACCTGCGTCCTCTCTTCCTCGGGCAGGCAGGCCAGAACATCCTCCTTGCGGCCGACAAGGGTGATGTCAACGCCCAGCTCGCTTTTCGCACGCAGCGCGCCTTTGACGATCTCCTGCGGGGCATTGTCGCCGCCCATGGCGTCAATGATCATTCTCATTTCGTAGGACCTCCTTGTTCGTCAGCAGTTCGTCCAGGACGGCGAGGGAACGGCGGGATATCTCCGCATTCTTGTTTCGCTTGCCCTTGACGCGGTAATCAAGGCTTTTGATGATGCCGAAATTGATATTCATCGGCTGAAAGTCGCCGATGCTGCCCTGCGAGATATACAGGGCCAGGGCGCCGATGGCCGTCTCCTGAGGGAAATCGACCGCCGATTTGCCGCCGATTTCCGCTGCGGTCTCAATACCGACCAGCAGGCCGGAGGCAGCCGACTCGACATAGCCCTCAACGCCGGTGATCTGCCCGGCAAAACGGATACGCGGATCCGCAATCAGGCGATAATAGCGATCCAGACGGCCGGGGCTGGAAAGATAAGTGTTGCGGTGCATAACGCCGTAACGCACAAACTCGGCATTCCGGAGGGCCGGAATCATTGAGAAGACCCTCTTCTGCTCGCCCCATTTGAGATGCGTCTGGAAGCCGACCATGTTGTAGAGCGTCCCGTCCCGGTTGTCCTGGCGGAGCTGGACGACCGCCCAGTCCTCCTTCCCCGTGCGGGGATTTCGCAGGCCGACCGGTTTGAGGGGACCGTAGCGCAGTGTATCGGGGCCGCGCCGGGCCATGACCTCGACCGGCATGCAGCCCTCGAAGACCCCGGCATCGTCAAAGCCGTGAACCTCGGCCTCTTCGGCCGAAACAAGCGCGGCGACAAAGGCCTCATATTCCTCGCGGCTCATCGGGCAGTTTACATAATCTGCCGTTCCCTTGTCATAGCGGGAGGCCAGGTAGGCGTTTTCCATATCGACGCTTTCAAGCGTGACAATCGGCGCAACCGCGTCGTAGAAGTGGAGATCCGCATCGGGGCAGAGCTCCATAATCTTCGCGGAAATGGCATCGCTGCAGACCGGACCGCAGGCCAGAACGACCGTGCCGGAAGGAGGGATTTCGGTCACTTCCTCGCGGATGACCTCAACAAGCGGATGACGGATGAGCGTCTCGGTGATATCGCGGGCAAAGCCTTCCCGGTCGACCGCAAGGGCTCCGCCGGCGGCAACGCGGTTTTTATCGGCTGAGCGCATGATCAGCGAGTCGAGGCGGCGCATCTCCTCCTTCAGGAGACCGACGGCGTTCGAGAGCTCGTCGCTGCGCAGGGAGTTGGAGCATACGAGTTCGGCAAAGTCGCCCGTGTGATGGGCGGGGGTAAAGCGCTGCGGACGCATCTCGTACAGACGGACCGGAATGCCGCGCCGGACAAGCTGCCAGGCGCATTCACTGCCGGCCAGCCCGGCGCCTACGACCGTCACCTTCTGATCAATCATGCTCTCTCCCCTTTCAAATTTGTATTATTTATCTGCTCCCAATAAGGTTGTACCGTTTCGCGAAGCGGAGACGGGGCAACCAGTTCGCAAACTGGTTGACGGATGAGGTGTTCCCGCCGCAGCAATTTCGCCCGACTTCAGCTCCCTGCAATTACGCGGAAGATTACCTGATTCCTCGCACGAACCTTTCCCCGCCGCGTTTTATAGGGAGATAAAAGCTTTCTACTCTATTCATTCGCGGCAGCAACCGGCTGGTCAGGGGCAGTGGCTTCCCTGGCCGCGAAACGGTACAAGTTCCCGGGGAGCGCCCGTTCGTGCACTCCTGCAACTACGCGGCGGGGAATGGCTTGTGCGAGGGGAAAGCTCGTATTCCGCGTAATTGCAGAAGCTTCCAAACGGGCGGCAGAAAACCGGTTTTAAGATTTATCCTTCGTCTTCTTTGCCGGGGTCTTTTTCGCGGGTTTTTTCTTTGCGGCGGTTTTCTTTGCCGCGGGTTTTGCCGTTTTCGCGGAGGCGTCCTTCTTCGGATAACGGCGCTTTTCCTCCGGGACAAAGGCCGGGCACTCCTCATTGATGCAGAAGGACTTCAGCGGACCGCGTCCGCTGGGCTTGAAGAGGGTCTTCCCGCACTGCGGGCAGACATTTTTGGTGGGAACATCCCAGGTGATGAAGCCGCAGTCGGTGCCGCGTTCGCAGGCGTAGAAAACATAGCCCTTTTTAGAGGTGCGCTTGAGGATCCGGCTGCCGCACTTCGGGCAGCTGCCGGGCATCTCGACCACGATGGGTTTGGTAAAGGTGCAGTCCGGAAAACCGCTGCAGCCGAGGAAGCTGCCGAAACGGCCCTTCTTGACAAGCATGGGCTTGCCGCAGACATCGCAGACTTCGTCACTGACGATGTCCGGAACCTTGATGCGCTTTCCGTCCATGGCTTTCTCGGCGGCTTTCATCTCGCTGTCAAAGTCCTGATAAAACTCGCTCAGGACTTCCTGCCAGCCGGTTTTGCCGCTTTCGATCTCGTCCAGACGGGCTTCCATGTGGTTGGTAAACTTCAGGTCGACAATGTCGCTGAAGTGTTCCATCATCAGTTTGGTGACCACCTCGCCCAGCGGGGTGGGACGCAGATACTTGCCTTCCTTGAGCACATAGTCGTGCGCGGTGATGGTCGAAATGGTCGGGGCATAGGTGGAAGGACGGCCGATGCCTTTCTCTTCCATGGCGCGGATCAGCGTCGCTTCGGTATAGCGGGCCGGGGGCTGGGTAAACTGCTGCTCGGGAACCGTTTTTTCCAGCAGCAGCGTTTCGCCTTCCTTCAGCTCGGGCAGCGGGTTTTCCCCTGCCTTCTGTTCGTCGTCGGCGGTCTCCTCATAGACCGCGGTGTAGCCGGGAAATTTCAGGCTGGAACTGCCGGCGCGGAACTGGCAGGATCCGCTTTCCACTTCAACGGACGTATTGTCGTAGACGGCGCTCGCCATCTGGCAGGCAGTAAAGCGGCCCCAGATGATGCGGTAGAGACGGTACTGTTCCTGCGTGAGGTCTTTCCGCACGAGCTCGGGCGTCAGCGTCACATCCGTCGGGCGGATCGCCTCGTGGGCATCCTGCGCGCCGGCTTTGGACTTGTAGATGCGCGGTTTTGCCGGGCAGTAGGCTTCGCCGTAGCTGCTGACGATGAAGGAGCGCGCCGCCGCCACGGCCTCGTCGGACAGGCGGAGCGAATCGGTACGCATGTAGCTGATCAGACCGATGCTGCCGCGGCCGGTGATCTCGACGCCTTCATAGAGCTGCTGCGCGACGGCCATCGTCCGGCGCGGGGTCATGTTCAGACGGCGGGAAGCCTCCTGCTGCAGGGTGGAGGTGATAAAGGGCGGCGCCGGGGAACGCTGCTTTTCGGTCTTTTTGACCGATGTCACCGTGAAGGGATGGCGGGAGACAATTTCGCGAATCTCATTTACCTCGTCCTCGGTGTTCAGTTCGCGTTTTTTGCCGTCCACGCCGTAAAACCGGGCACGGAAGCTGTCTTCGTCGGGGCTGCGCTTCAAGAAGGCGTCCAGCAGCCAGTATTCCCTGCTTTCAAAACTGCGGATTTCTTCTTCCCGATCCACCACCATGCGCGTGGCAACCGACTGAACCCGTCCCGCCGAAAGGCCGCTTTTGACCTTTTTCCAGAGCAGGGGCGAGATTTCGTAGCCCACGATGCGGTCGAGAATCCGACGTGCCTGCTGGGCATCCACGAGATCCTGATCGATGCCGCGGGGATTCTGAATGCTCTCGGTGACCACCTTTTTGGTGATCTCGTTGAAGGTCACGCGCTTCGCTTTCTCGTCGGGGAGATCCAGAAGCTCCTTCAGGTGCCAGGAGATGGCTTCGCCCTCGCGGTCCGGGTCGGTGGCGAGGTAAACAACGGGCGCTTTTTTGCTTGCGGTCTTCAGCTCGTCGATCAGATCTTTCTTTTCCTTGACGGGGATGTACTTCGGCTTGAAGCCGTTATCGACATCCACGCCCAGTTCGCTCTTCGGCAGATCCCGCAGATGACCCATGGAGGCGGTAACACGATAATCGCTGCCCAGATATTTTTCAATGGTTTTTGCCTTGGAAGGCGATTCTACAATCACCAGTTCCTTTGCCTTGGCCATTTGTCTTTGTCCTCACTTTGCTATAAATTGATCGTCAGTCGTTGGCGGCTGCGCCTGCGGGCGGGAAGGACTCCCTCAGTCAGCTTCGCTGACAGCTCCCTCAAGGAGGGAGTCAAGCGCCTGCGGGCGCGGGGGTTGCTCCCAAGCAGCTCTCCCCGTTCCGCGGCCAGGGAAGCGGCTGCCCCTGACCAGCCGGTTGCTGCCGCGAAGAAACCGTTTTAACGTTGTGCTCTCTTCTTCTGCGCGGCGCAGTGGTCGAGAGCGAGGGGAAACGTTCCCTGCCGCGCAGTTGTAGGAGTGCACAAACGGGCGCTACCCGGAAGCTTATACTGTTTCGCGGCCAGGGAGACGGCTGCCGCTGACCAGCCGGTTGCTGCCGCGAATGGATTATGGGGGTGGAATTCTGCAATTACGCTGAAGGTATCTGCCTGCTTACAGGCACCACCCCTATAAAACGCGGCGGGAAAAGGTAAGAGCGAGGAGAAAGGTACGATTCCGCGTAAATGCAGGAAGCTGAAGTCGGGCTTTTTCGCCTGCGGGCGGGAGGACTCCTTCCGGCCCTGCGGGGCCACCTCCCTCAGGGAGGGAGGCAAAGACCGCTGCGGCGGGAACACCTCATCCGTCTTTGCCCTCGCGTGAGATCGGGCAAATCCACCTTCTCCGCTTTGCGGTACCCGGAGAATCGTTCGGGCTTACGCAGATCCTCCGATTCTCCGACCGCTGCAGTAATCTCGCAATGCCTTCCTCTGCCGCAGG
>JAFYHU010000045.1 GCA_017538965.1 Oscillospiraceae bacterium | reverse complement strand
TCATGAGTCGGTTACCGGAGCAGATCCGGAAAGCGCTGCAACCAAATCTTGTAGGAAACATAGCAGCATAATTCTATTTGATGGCTATCCTGCGCAATATTCAGGGCGTTTCCCTGCAAAAATCATATGGGAAGTATTAGTAAATACTAAAGAAAGAAGGAGTACTCGATGAAAAAAAGTCTTGCAATGATCCTTGTCCTTGTTCTGCTCGTCGGCCTCGTCGGCATTGCGCCCGCCTTTGCAGCAGACGACGCTGAGGACGCGCCTCCGAAGCCGGCGCATATCAAGGACGGTGTTTCGGTGGTCTCCGTTTTTGCGGCCGCCAACGTCTACCCGCTTGATGAACGGGAGGATGTGGATCCCATAAAGCTTGACGCGATCCTGATCTATTTCTCGGACAATACCTTTGACCAGTATGTGCAGACCCCGAGCGGCTATGAGCTCTTCAGCACGGGAACCTACAGCTTCAAGGAAGACGGTGACTTCGTCCTCAGCGAGAATGAAGACGAAGACATCATCGTGGTCAACATCGAACAGCAGTACTCCATGAAGGAGAGAATGCTGGTCGATGATCAGAGCTCCGAGGAATACAAACTGGGCACCATCCGCTATGATCAGATCTTCGGACCGGAAGACGGCAGAGAGGTCGAGGCGATTTTTGCCGATGATTATGCCGTGATCTATGTAGATGAGGACGGCGTGATTTCCAAGCTGGATGCGGTGTGGATCTATTTCAGCGACGGGACTTTTGCGGAGTATGCCTATCTGAACGGGGAAGTTATCCCCTTCGGAGGCGGTACCTATGAACTCAGCGAAAACGGCGATTTCCACATTCTCCCCGATGAAGAAGACTATGGCACGATCACGATGACCTGGGAAGACTCTGAAGGGAATTTCAAGAACGAGACTCTGATCTTCAACCTCGGCACGATGGGAAGCAGATGCCTTTATGAGAAGCAGGATCCGAGCGTGATGCCGGAAGCTCCGGCAAAAGCGAGCTGAAACCGGGCAAGGGAAGGATATCCTGAGCAAAGGAAATAAAAAAACCAAGTGCGGCAGATCGAGCAGGTGGAAGGCTTACACGATCTGCCGTAAATTAAAGTTAAAAGTTGAAAGTGGAAAGACGAGGAGAAAGTATGATAAATCAGGTAAAAGCGAAGATGCTTGCGGGCGGGAAGACGCTCGGCACCTTTTTTGAGACCGGAAGCGCCACCGTGGCGGAATGCCTGGGACTCGGGGGACTGGATTACATCATCATTGACAATGAACACGGGCCCTTCAATCCTCAGTCCACGCTGGCGTATGTCCAAACGGCAAAGCTGTACGGACTGACACCTTTTGCCCGTGTTTCCGAAGTGAGCCGCGAGGCCATTCTGCGGCAGCTGGACGTCGGGGTGATGGGTCTGGTGATTCCGGATGTGCGCACCGTCGAGGAAGTGGAAAAAATCGTGGAATACGGCAAATACATGCCGCTCGGGAAGCGCGGCGTGGCGCCTACGGCCGGAAGCGGATTCTGGTACGAGGACTATGCTCAGCATGGGCTGGAGCACTATTTCGAGGTTTCCAACCGGGAGACGATGCTGCTTCCCCAGTGCGAGACGGTGGAATGCCTGAACAGCCTGGAGGAGATTCTGCGGGTCGACGGCATCGACGGCATTTATGTCGGGCCTTTTGATCTCTCGGCTGCGATGGGGAAACCCGGGAAGTTTGACGACCCCGAGGTGCGGGATGCGATCCGGCATATTCAGAGGGTCTGCGCCGAGGCAGGGAAGCTTTCGTTTATCTTCGCGGGGAACGAGGCCGTGGCAAAGGAGGACTTCGCGCTGGGCTACGGCAGCGTCACGCTGGGAATGGATGCGACGATTCTCACCGATGCGGTGAAGAGACATGTGGCAGAGCTGAGCAGCAGCTGAGCTGCTGCAGAGAAGAGATAAGAGAGAAGAGAGACGGAGGAGTTTGAACGGATGACAGAGGGGATTCGGGTTCTTACGCACAGCAGCATTCGGATCGGCGGGATTGCGGGCATTGTGTATGTTGACCCTTATATGGTAAAAGACAGGCCGCAGGACGCAGACTATGTGTTTGTCACACACGATCATTATGACCACTTCTCGCCGGAGGACATCGAAAAGGTCGCCAAGGAAAACACCGTTCTGATTGTTCCCGAGAAGATGAAGGCAAAGGCGGAAAAAGAAAGCGCCGGCAGGTTCCGGGTCGTCCCCGTGAAACCGTCGGCGGCTTATGAGATCGGCACGCTCGCCTTTGAAACCGTTCCGGCTTACAATAAGCTGAAGCCGTTTCATCCCAAGGCGGCGGGCTGGGTCGGTTATGTGATTGTGATGGATGGCAGGCGGATCTACGTTGCCGGCGACACGGACGCGACCGCCGAGGCAAAGCAGGTCTCCTGCGATGTCGCGCTTGTGCCCATCGGCGGGACCTACACGATGAATGCCGGGCAGGCCGCCGAACTGATCAACGGCATCCGGCCTGCGGCGGCGATCCCGACGCACTACGGGAGCGTCGTCGGATCGAAGGAGGATGCGGAGACGTTTCGGGCGAAGGTGGATGAAGGGATCAGGGTAGAGATTATTTGCGAGAGATAAGAGAGAAGAGAAACAAGCAGCGGCGGAGCCGCTGCTTTAAAAGTTGAAAGTTGAAATGCCGCTGCGGCAGGGGATGAGATGAGGGACGGGCTTCCGGTTCAGAAGCTGGAGATGCCGTAGGCGTTGACGAGGGCGTCGAGTTTTTCACCCTGACGGCACAGTGGGCAGTCGCCCGGGGTCGAGCACATATAGTCGGGGAGAAATTCCGCGTTGAAGATGGTGGTGATCGGAATGCCGGCGCACTTCTTGCCCGCGGAGAAGATCGCGCAGATTCTCTCCGGGATGCCGCCGTAGTACTTCACGGCATTGATGGCGTCCAGAACCATGGCACCGCTGGCGATCGTGGCGGCGAGAATCAGGACATGGCGGTTGCGGATCAGGTGGGCCATGTTGCTGCGGAAGATCATCTGGTGGCCGGAGTTCAGCTCCGGGGTGACGACATAGATCGTCTTGTGCTCGTTCGTGATGCCGATGCCGCTCTGGATCAGTTCCTGCGCGAGGAAGGTCGCAATCACTTCGGTGCCTTCCAGGCAGAGAATGCTGTCGATGGGAGAGGTCTTGTCGAGGTTTTCCGCCAGTTCCTTGGCGGCCTCTTTGGCCTCTTCCAGGCGGTGTTTGGTATAGGTCATGTCGATGTAGCAATTGACATGGCAGTTGCTCGTCGCGAAATGACCTCTTGCGATACGAAGAGGAATGTTGTGCGCGCCGTCCCGCAGATGGGTGATGGAAATACTCATGGCTGAGGCTTCCTTTCTTTTCTTTGATTTTTGGTGTAGATGTTAAACTGATTATATACCGTTTTTGAGAAACAGACAAGTATAAATAGAGTTGAGAGAAGAGAGTTGAGAGTTGAGAGACGGGAGGGGCGCCTGCGGGCGCGGGGATTGCTCCCTGCGGGGAAGTTGATATGAGAGAATTCGCTTGACAGAGGCGGAGGTTGCAGATACAATTATATTGGGTTTTTATAGAGATGCGGACCCGGCCGGAGGAAAAGGCATGAAGGAAAAAATACGGGAAATCCGAGATACGCTGAACCGAAGCATTTTCGTCGGCGAGCGGTACGAGAGAAACATACAGAACATGCTGGTCGAGTCGTACATCGTCATTGTGCTCGGCGTTTTGATGGTTCTGGTGAATATCCTGCAAAAAGACTATCGTACCATGATTGCCCCGCTTGCGTTTGTCATCCTCAGCGTTCTGGACATCTATTTTCTGAAAGTCAGGAATTCCCGGCGCTTTTCAGTGATCGTAACCATCCTGGCAATCATCGTGATATTCACCTACTGCATTCTGTTCGTTCCCAACGGATTTGCCTTTCTCTGGACGCTGCTGATTCCGCTTTCGGTGTGCTACATGTACGGCGTGAAGGAAGGAATCTGGCTGTCCGCCTATTTTCAGGCGCTGTACATGATCGCCTTCTATACACCGGTCCGGCAGAGCCTGGAGAGTCACTTTACCCCGATCATCCTGGACCGCTTTCCGATTCTGTACTTCTTCAACGCGCTGATTACCTGCTACGTCATGTATCAGTACCACAAGAGCGCGCTGTTTGAAATCGACCATACCAACCGGCTCAACGAAGAGGTGGAGCGGCAGACAGCGGTGGCGGAGGAGAGAAGCCGCAGGATTGAGAAGATGTCTCTGCAGACGATCGAGACGCTGGCCAACGCCATCGACGCCAAGGACCCGTACACCAAGGGACATTCCTCCCGCGTGAGCCAGTATTCGGTCAAGATCGCGGAGGCGCTGGGATGGCCGGAGCAGAGAGTGAACGATCTGCGGTATGCGGCGCTGCTGCATGACATCGGGAAGATCGGCGTTCCCGACTCGATCCTGAACAATCCCAAGCGGCTGACCGAGGCGGAATACGACATCATCAAATCGCATACGACCACGGGCGCGGAGATTCTGCGGAACAAAATCATGATCGCGACCGCGGAGGATGTCGCCCTGAGCCATCACGAGCGGTATGACGGGACGGGATATCCGCTCGGGAAGAAGGGAACGGAAATCTCCGAGGAAGCCAGGATCGTTGCCATCGCGGACGCCTTTGACGCGATGAGCTCGAACCGCGTTTACCGGAGGGCCTGCGAAGAGGAGCATATTCGAAAAGAACTGCTGGAAGGCAGAGGAACGCAGTTTGACCCGGGGTACACGGACATCTTGCTGGATCTGTGGGATCACGGGCAACTGGACGAGATCATCGGAAGAGAAAGCGCGGATACGGGGGAGAGCGAGGAAGCCTCTTCCACGCTGCTGCAGACAGTGCTCAACAGCTTCATCACGCAGAGCTCCGGGGACAATACGGACCTGATCACCGGCGTTCTGGTCCGAAGTGCCGGAGAGGCGGCCATCGCGCGGATGATGAAGGAGACGGAGGGCTGCTTTGTCTTCTTCGATGTGGACAACCTGAAGAAAATCAACGACATCAGCGGCCACAAAGCCGGGGACAAGGTCCTCAAAATGATGGGAGACACGCTGAACGAATACTGCGGGGACGGTATCTGCTGCCGGCTCGGCGGGGATGAATTCCTGATGTTCCTGAAGGATGTTTCCCGGGAGGAAGCGGAAGAGACCGTCAGGAAAGTGATCAGGACCTTTGAAGAGAAGAGCGGCGCAGACAGAGAAACCGCCGAGGCCTCGCTTTCCGCGGGGCTGGCGATGTCCACGCCGGCGGACGCCTACATGAAGATCTTCAACCAGGCGGACAAGGCGCTTTACCACGTGAAGCAGAACGGCAAAAGAGACCTGGGATTCTACAACGTGGCCTCGGAGTCTTACCGGGAAGAAGAGCTGGATATGAACAAGCTCATCCGGGCGATCCGGACCAGCGGAAGCTACGACGGCGCGATGGACGTGGAATACAGGCAGTTTGCGCAGCTCTATGAATACATCGAAAACCTTGAGAAGCGGTATTCGCAGCCCTTCAAGCTGATCATGATCAAGCTCGAACCGCTGCCCGGGACCGTGCCGCATACGGAGGAGCTGGAGATTTCCATGTACTTCATGGAACAGGCGATCCGGCAGACCGTGCGGGGCGTGGACGTGGTGACGAGGTACAGCAGGCACCAGTTCCTGATCATCCTGCTCGGGACGGATGACGAAGGCGTGCGGACGGCGATGGAAAGAATCTTCCGGGGCTACTACAAGATGAACGGGAGCAATGCGTTCTCGCCGTCGTACTCAGTGGCGGACCCGGGAGAGAGTTGAGAGACGAAGGATAAAGTTGAGAGTTGAGAGTGGGAATATGAAAAGGACGATTGCGGTTTTGATCTGTCTGGTGATGGCGCTGGGCATGGCGGGGACGGTTTCGGCGCAGGCGGAGAAAGCGGATAATAGGGTCGTGCGCGTCGGATGGTACGATTCGCCGTTTAACAGAAGAGACGACTTTGGCCGACGGTCCGGCTATGCCTATGATTATCAGCAGAAGATCGCCGCCTATAC
Source organism: Oscillospiraceae bacterium (assembly GCA_017538965.1). Lineage (GTDB taxonomy): Bacteria > Bacillota > Clostridia > Oscillospirales > Oscillospiraceae > Limivicinus. The sequence goes on along the minus strand of JAFYHU010000045.1, from coordinate 26,978 downwards.
CGGGTGGACTTACGAATATGTCGAGAGAAGCTGGCCGGAGCTGCTGCAGATGCTCATGAACGGGACGATCGACATGCTGAGCGACGTTTCCTATACCGAGGAGCGTGCCGAACAGATCCTGTATTCCAATTTGCCGATGGGCACGGAGGAATACTACGTTTACATTTCGCCGAAGAACGACGAGATCTCGCAGGAGGATTTTTCGACCTTCAACGGCAAGAAGGTCGGAATCAACAAGGGAAGCGTTCAGGTCGGCTATTTCCGCGACTGGGCGGCGGCAAACAGCGTTCAGGCGGAAGTGATCGAACTGACCTGCACGGAAGAAGAATCCAGGGAAATGCTGGACGACGGAAAGCTCGACATGATCGTATCGATGGACGGCTTCGATAACAACTTCCGGCGCACGGTGCCGGTGTGCAAGGTCGGGGCTTCCGAGTTCTACTTTGCCGTCAGCAGGGACAAGCAGGAGCTTCTGGCGGAACTGAATGCCGCCCTGGAGCGGATTCAGACCGATCACAAATACTACAACCAGCAGCTGGAGGCGCAATATCTCAAGACTGTCGGCGCCAATTCCTTTCTCAGCAGCGAAGAAAAGAAATGGCTTTCCGAACACGGAACGATCCGGGTCGGATATCAGGACAACTATCTTGCCTTCTGCGCAAAGGACCCAAAGACGGGAGAACTGACCGGCGCTCTGAAGGATTATCTGGACGTGGCGGCGGACTGCCTGGAAAACGCACATCTGGACTTTGAGGCGGTGGCCTATCCGACGGCCGACGCAGCGATCGACGCGATGAAGAACGGGGAAGTGGACTGCATGTTCCCCGCCAATCTCACCGACTACGACTGCGAAACCAGGAACCTTTCGATGACTACCCCGATCCTCTGCTCGGACATGTCGGCGGTGGTGAGAAAGGACGACCAGAAGGGCTTTGCCGAGGCGGAACGGGTCGTGGTGGCGGTGAATCAGGGAAATCCCAACTACGACATGTTCCTGGAGGTGCATTTCCCGCAGTGGCGGGCGATTCACTATACGGACACACCGGCATGCCTGAAGGCTGTTGCGGAAGAAACGGCGGACTGTATCCTGATCAGCAATTACCGCTACAACAACATCGCGAAACTCTGCGAGAAGTATGATCTGGTCACGGTCTCCACGGGCGTGGCGCTGGACTACGGCTTTGCTGTGAACAGGGAAGACACGATTCTGTATTCCATCCTGTCCAAGACCGCGGGCGTGGTGCCCGATTCCACGGTCAACGCGGCGCTTTCCTACTATTTCACGGAAGACGCGAGAAACGACTTCGGCTTTTACCTGAAGAACCATATGGGTGCTGCGGCGGCCGTACTGGCCGCAGTGCTGCTGGTTATTTCGCTGCTGGTGCTGCGAAGCGTCAGGGCAGAGAAGAAGGCCAGCGCGGATAAGGAACTGATCTCCGCGACGGAATTCGATCATCTGACGGGACTGTACAACCGGAGCTATTTCTACGAATTTGCCAACCGCATGTACCGCGAAAATCCCGACCGGCAGCGAGACGCGATCGTGCTGAATATCGACCGGTTTCACGCCGTGAACGCAGCGGGCGGACGGGAACTCGGCGACAGGGTGCTTCACGATCTGGGCGACGAAATCCGGACGTATCTGAACGAGAACGACGGAATCGCGGGAAGGTCTGTCGGGGATCACTTCGCAATCTACTGCCTGCGCCCGAAGAGCTATCAGGCTCTGTTTGACCGCCTGCAGGGCCGGCTGGACGGTCTGGAACCGAAGACCGAGATCCGGCTTCGCATGGGCGTGATGCCGTGGCAGGAAAACATGGAACCGACCGAGCAGTTTGAACACGCGCAGGTCGGCTGCAACATGGCGAGAGGACAGTATGGAAAGCGCCTGATCATCCTCGACGAACGGGTGCGCGACCAGGAGGAATACGAACAGCGGCTGCAGAACGATCTGCGCAACGCCCTGAAGAATCGGGAGTTTGCAATCTACTATCAGCCCAAATATGATATCCAGGCTGAGCCGCCCGTTCTGAAAAGTGCGGAGGCGCTGGTCCGCTGGCAGCATCCGGAGTTCGGCCTGATCTCGCCGAAGGATTTCATCCCGCTGTTTGAGAGAAGCGGTCAGATCGGGATGCTGGACAAATATGTCTGGGAGGAAGCCGCCCGGCAGGTTGCCGCCTGGCGGGAGAAATACGGCGTAACGCTTCCGGTTTCCGTCAACCTTTCGCGGGTGGATGTGCTGGACCCGACGCTGGAGGAGACGCTCGAGAGACTGATCGAAGAAAACAGGCTGGACAGCGGCGCTCTCAAGCTGGAGGTCACGGAATCGGCTTGCACGGAGAACGCAAAGCAGGTAATCGCCGAGATCAAACGGCTGCGGGAGAAGGGATTCGAAATCGAAATCGACGATTTCGGGACCGGCTATTCGTCGCTGAACATGCTGACCTCCATGCCGGTTGACGTTCTGAAGATGGACAGGGAATTTGTCCGGAACATGGATCAGAACGAAAAGGACATCCAGATGGTGGAGCTGATTCTGGAACTCGCGAAAAAGCTGAAGGTGCCCGTGATCGCGGAGGGCGTGGAGACGGAGAAGCAGCTGCAGATGCTCCGGACACTGGGCTGCGCGCTGGTGCAGGGATATTACTTCTCGCGGCCGCTGCCGGCGGAGGAGTTTGAAAAGAAATTTCTTGCGGCCGTGTGACAGTTTTGTGACGGAATCTGTGCTATGATGCGGTAAAAGAAGGAAAAACAATGCGGGAGGGCTGCGCAATGGAGAAAAAGAGAAGAATGCAGGCGCTGGACGATGAGCTGCTCAACGCCGTCACCGGAGGGACCGACACGAAAGATATGAAGGTGGTAATGCTGGACACGCTGACCAACGATCAGATGGCGTATTATCTGCAGGGACTGTGTCCGTTCTGCCAAGGGCCGCTGACGACCGAAAGCGGCGGAGATTTTGGCTGTGAAAACGCAAGATGCAGAATCCTCTTTCGGCGCCCGTGATCCGATCCACGGAACGATGCCTCGCCAGACAGGCGGGGCATCGTTCTTTTTCGGGGGGAAAGCGCTTGCTTTTCCGCGTGCTTTTGCATATACTGTAGGCAATCGTGCCCCGGCGGCACGCGCAGGAGGAAACATCATGCGGACAGGGAAGAGATCCCGGACGGGCGAAAAATGAAGAAGATATTCCGTCAGGGGCCGATACTCCTTCTGCTTCTGCTCTGCGCGCTGTTTCTCGGCTGGTACGGCCGGACGCAGATGCATCCGGAGAACGCCGAAGCACCAACCAAAACGGCGGAGACGGAAGCCGCACAGACGCCGCAGACGCCCGAGGCAGCACCGTCCTTCGAATCCGAATCGGAGGAAGAGAGCCGCCTGCCGGCATCGCTGCGCATTTCGGAAGCGATGCCGTCGAACAAAGCGTGCCTCTTCGACGAGGACGGGGAGAGTTCGGACTGGGTGGAGCTGATAAATATCGGGGAAGACGCGGTTTCGCTGGAAAACTGCTGGCTGTCGGATCAGGAGAAGAACGTCAGAAAATGGCAGATCCCCGCGATCCGGCTGGACGGCGGAGAGAGGGTTGTTCTCTTCTGTTCGGGAAAGGACAGAACCGAGGGAGAATACCATACGAACTTCTCGCTCTCGAAAGCCGGGGGACAGATTTTTCTGTGTTCTCCGTCCGGACTGCTGATCGACGCGGTGACCTACGGGGAGACCGGGAAGGACCGCGCGGTCGTATTTCGGCCGGACGAGGGAGAAGCGGACGGAGAGCCGGCAGTCACCTGGATGGCGACGCCGGGCTTTCCGAATTCCAGGGAAGGCTATGAAGCCTGGCTGGAGAAGTCGGACGAGCACGGGCCGCTGGTGATCGAGGAAGCGGTCTGCTATAACGGCAGCTATCAGAAACAGAACGGGGAATGCTACGACTGGCTCGAACTGAAAAACACATCGGACGAGCCGCTGAATCTGGGACAGTACCGGCTGTCGGACGATGAGGATCATCTGCAGAAAACACGTCTGCCGGAAAGGCAGCTTCAGCCCGGCGAGCGCTTTGTGGTCTTCTGCTCGGGCGACAGCAGCATGAGCGGAAAGGAGTTCTTCCACGCCGACTTCCGGATCGGCACGGACGAGCGGCTGTATGTCTCGGACGGAGAGGGAAGGATTTCCGACCGGCTGTGGGTGCATGACATGCCGCTGAACGGAAGCATCGGGCGGATGGACGGACGGGCCGGTGCTTTTTATTTCGCACAGCCCACACCCGGAGAGGAGAACGGAGAAGGCTTCCGCCTGATCTCGGAAAAACCGAAGGCTTCGGCAGAACAGGGCGTTTACCCGGACCAAGAAGAGCTGACGGTTGCACTGAGCGGAAAGGGAAAGATTTATTACACTCTCGACGGCAGCGTACCGGACGGCACGGACAGCCTCTATGAAGAACCGATCCGGGTTACGGACACGACCGTGCTGCGCGCCGTCAGCATCGAAGAGGGAAAACTGATAAGCAGCCCCGCGACCTTCAGCTATATTCTGCATGAAAACGACAGCCTGCCCGTGACCAGCCTGGTGTGCGATCCGAAAGAAATGTTCGGGGCGGGAGGCGTCTATACTGCCGGGCGCGGCGCCGAGGCCAGGAGCGATGCTTCGGTCTCCTTCTTCGCGCCGGAAGGGGAGGGCTTCTCGGCGGACTGTTCGGTCGAACTGCATGGGGCAAAATCGAGGGAAAGTTTTCGAAAAAAGAGCTTTGAACTGAAATTTGCCTCCCGCTACGGAGGAAGCATTTCCTGCGACCTGTTTGGGAACGGAAAGGTGACGGAGTTTTCCTTGCTGCTTCTCCGCGGCGGAACCTGTGTCAATCTGGACACCGTGCGCGACTGTTTTGCCTCCATGCTGACCGGGGAGGTCTGCCCTTCGCTGTATCCGCAGAACGTGCGTTATACGGCGGTTTACATCAACGGCGAATACTACGGGGTTTATGCCTGGCGCGAGGCCTATTCGGAAGAATACTTCGAGGCGCATACCGGGAGCCCCGCCGAGGGCGTGAGGATGGCGAGAGTGACGGCGCCGCCGGAAGACCTGATGGAATTGTTCCGATATATCACGACACACAACATGGCGGACAGCGAGTGCTACAACTATGTCGACGAGCGGCTGGATCTCGACTCGCTGGCCTGCTGGATGGGGATGGAAGCCTGGTTCGACAATCAGGACATCAACGGGAACATCCGCTATGTCAAGCTTTCCGAGAATGCCAAATGGCAGATGGTCCTGTATGATCTGGATTTTTCGCTTCTGAACACCGAGGCAAGATGGAACAACGCAAAGGCTGCCACCCAGCTGGGACCGGTCAACAGCGCGCTGCTGAAAAACCCGGAGTATCGGGAACGCTTTCTGCGAAACTGCGCAGGTCTGACGGAGAGAGGACTGACGGCGGAGAACGCCGCTGCGCTACTGGACAGACTGCTGCTGCCGCTCGACGAGGAGACCGTTAAAAAAGACTGCGAGCGCTGGAACGATCCTTTTCTCAAATGGAAGAGGAACATCATAGAGCTGCGCAGCCATCTGACGGAGGAACGCATGGTCAGCTGGGTCAAGGGGCTGCAGAAACTGACCCTTGTCAGCAGGGAAGAGATGCACAAATATTTTCCGGAATACTACTGAGGTCTGATTATGAAGAGAGAACCCGTACCGCAGCAGCGCATCATGGACAAGCTGGACCGGCTTCTGGAAGAACAGGACTATGACGGCGCGGAACGCCACCTGCTCTGGTGGATGCAGGAAGCGATCAACGCGGAGGATCTGCGCGGCCAGCTGATGCTGGCAAACGAACTGATCGGACATTACCGCAAGGCCGGGCGCGGAGTCGAGGCGCTCAAAGCGGCCGATCAGGCGCTGACGCTGCTGGATCAACTTGACTTTTCGGGGACCCTGACGTCCGGAACCACCTACGTCAACGCGGCGACGGCCTGCAGCGCCTTCGGGAAGCCGGAACGGGCGCTCAGCCTTTTCGAAAAAGCCCGCGCGGTCTATGAAGCGACTCCCGATACCCCGCGCCATCTGCTGGGCGGTCTTTACAACAACATGGCCGTGACCTGCCGGGATCTGGGAAAGTATGAGGACGCTTACGCGCTTTTCGACCGGGCGATGGACGAGATGGCCAAGGTCCCCGGGGGATCGCTGGAACAGGCAATCACCTGCCTGAACCGGGCAGACACCATTGCGCTCGAGTTCGGCACGGAGGAGGGCGAAGAGCGCATCAACGCGCTTCTGGAGCAGGCGTCCGATTTTCTCTCCGATCCCGGAGTTCCCCGGAACGAGTACTATGCCTTCGTATGCAAGAAGTGCGCGCCGGGTTTTTCGTATTACGGCTGGTTCCTGGAGGCGGAAAGACTGGAAAAGGAGGCGAAGCAGATCCGTGAACGGGCTTGAACTGTCAAAGGCGTTCTTTGAAGAATGCGGAAAACCCATGCTGGAGCGGGACTTTCCCGCGGTACTTCCGTATCTCGCAGCCGGATTGATCGGCAGCGGGTCGGAATGCTTCGGCTTTGACGACGAATGTTCGCAGGACCACGACTTTGAGCCGGGGTTCTGCCTCTTTCTGCCCGGCGAAGAGCAGGTGGACCGGCGGACGGCTTTCCTGCTGGAACGGGCTTACGCGAAGCTCCCGCGGAGCTTTCGCGGTTTTGAACGGCCCGTGATGCTGCCGGTGGGCGGAGCCCGGCGCGGGGTGCTGCGGACAGCAGAATTCTTCCTGAAAACCGCCGGAACCGAAGACGGCCGACTCAGCACGGAGCAGTGGCTGAGCCTTCCGGAACAGGCGCTTTTCGAAGCGACCGACGGAGAACTGTTCTTCGACAACGCAGGCGATGTGACGCGCATCCGGGAGTCACTCCGGTACTTCCCCGAGAATGTGCGCCTCAAGCGGCTGGCGGGGCAGGTGCTGCTGATGGCGCAGTCAGGACAGTATAATTACGGGCGCTGCCTGCGGCACGGCGAGACCGGGGCCGCGCAGCTCGCGGCATTTGAATTCGTCAACAGCGCGCTGGCGGCGATCTTTCTGCTGAACCGCCGGTATCGGCCCTACTACAAGTGGAGCTTTCGCGCACTGCGGAGTCTTTCGAAGCTGAACGGGCTTGCGGGACCGCTGGAAGCGATCCTTACGGGAGAAAACAGCCCTTCCTTTGCCGGGGAGAAGAAGCGGCTGATCGAAGGCACGGCTTCCGCCATCACAGAGGAGCTGAAGCGGCAGAACCTCACGCGGGTTGACGGGGAAGATTTGGAGCGGCATGCCTACGCAGTGAACGACCGGATCGGCGACCCCGAGATCCGCAATATGCACATTCTGACAGCGGTTTAGCAGACGGAGAACCGTCCCCTGTCCGGATTTGACTTTTGACGGAGCTTGGAGTATGATAAAGTGTCCGGAAGATATCCGGACAGAGGAGACGATCCTGCATGACAAGAATCATCCAATCTCATAGTTTCAGAAGAATCGGCCGGATTCTGGCAGTCCTGCTGCTGATTTCCATGCTGTTCGGTCTGACGGAAGCCTGCCGGGCGGAGGGAATCAACCTGAACGCGTCCGGGACGCCCAACCGGAAATCCGCGGTTGACCTGACGAGAGGTTCCGAGGGCTATTCCACGGTTCTTTACGACAATACGAACGGACTTCCAACCTCCGAAGCCAACGCCATCGCCGAGACCAGCGAGGGCTTCATCTGGATCGGCAGCTACAGCGGCCTGATCCGCTATGACGGAAACGACTTTGTGCGCATGGATTCGACGACGGGCATCACCAATGCCATCTGCCTGTACGTGGACCATCTCGACCGACTCTGGATCGGCACCAACGACAGCGGCGTCGTCATGATGCGCAACGGACGGGTCAAAACCTGGGGGAAAGCAGACGGACTGAAGGCCAACAATATCCGCGCCATTACCGAGGATGAAAACGGCATCATCTATGTCGCGACAACGGCCGGCGTGGCGGCGATCGATCAGAATCTCAGAGTGCATCCGATCAGAGACGAGCGAATCCAGGAAGCCTACATGCGGGATCTGCGCGCCGGAAGCGACGGTCTGCTGTACGGCCTGACGCAGATGGGCGACCTGTTTACGCTGAAGAACAGCAGACTTGTCAATTATATCAGCCATGAGAATTCCGGGGTGAAGGACGTGATCAGTCTGCTTCCCGACCCGGATCATATCGGGATGGTCTATCTCGGCACCGAGGACTCGCGCGTTTTGTACGGCGCGATCGGCGAGACCTTTGCACAGACTGGCGCGCGCGATGCTTCCCCGCTGACCAGCATCGAGCGCTTTGAAAGCATCGACGGACAGATCTGGGTCTGCGCCGGAAACGGCATCGGGATCATCACGAAAATGGGCTTTACGCTGCTGGACAACGTCCCGATGGACAGCTCGGTCGGCCATGTCATGACCGACTATGCCGGCAACCTGTGGTTTACCTCCACCCGGCAGGGCGTGATGAAGATCGTTCCCAACCAGTTTTCCGATACCTTTGACCGCTTTGACCTCTCGTCGGCGGTTGTCAACTCTACCTGCATGCTGGACGACCAGCTCTTTGTCGGCGCCGATACGGGGCTGATCGTGATCGGGAGGAACGCCGTCGCAAAAGCACTTCCGCTGGAGAGCACCGTCACCGCATCCGGAGAAGAGCTTCCCTATACCGATTTGCTCGAGATGCTGGACGGATGCCGCATCCGGTCGATCATCCGCGACAGCGGTGGCCGACTCTGGATTTCCACCTGGCGCAAGTACGGCCTGCTGCGTTACGATCACGGTAAGCTGACCGTGTTCAGCGAGCAGGACGGGCTGCTCTCCGACCGCATCCGCGCGGTATGTGAGCGGAAGGACGGTTCCGTGCTGGTTGCCAGCACCGGCGGCGTCAGCGTCATTGAGGGCGACAGCGTAACGAGAAGTTACGGGAAGGACGACGGCATCGTCAACATCGAAGTTCTCACCGTGACGGAAGGGGAGAACGGCGATATCGTCCTTGGAACGGACGGCGGCGGCATCTACATCATCAACGATGCCGGCACCCAGCATGTCGGGACGGAGGACGGCCTGAAATCCGATGTGGTCATGCGCATCAAACACGACCCGTACCGCAATCTCTTCTGGATCGTAACCAGCAACTCAATCGCCTATATGACGGCGGATTATCAGGTAACGTCGATTCAGAAGTTCCCGTATTCCAATAACTTTGACATTTATGAAAACAGCGCGCGGGATATCTGGGTTCTTTCCAGCAACGGCATCTACGTCGTCCCCGCGGACGAACTGATTGCGAACGAAGAACTGACGCCGGTGTACTACGGCCGGGCCAACGGCCTGCCCTGCATCGCGACGGCAAACTCCTACAGCGAACTGACCGCGGACGGCGACCTGTATATGGCCAGCACGACGGGCGTGGCAAAGGTCAACATCGAGACGCCGTTTGAGGACGTGAACGAACTGAAGGTGGCGGTGCCTTACGTCGATGTGGACGGCGTGCGCATCTATCCCGACGAGGACGGGAACTTCACCATTCCGTCGACCTCGCAGAAGCTCACCATCAGCAGCTTTGTCTTCAACTATTCGCTGATGGATCCGCAGGTCTCCTATCATCTGGAGGGCTTTGAGGAAGAAAACGCCGCCATCAGCCGCAGCGACCTGGTTCCGGTGGACTACACCAACCTGAAAGGCGGCACCTACAACTTCATCATGAGGCTGAAGGATTCGATGGGCCGCGGCAGCAAGGAAGTCTCCGTCCAGATCGTCAAGGAAAAGGCCTACTACGAAGAGGTCTGGTTCATCGTTATGGTCGCGTTGCTGGTACTGATCCTGCTGGGGCTTTCGATCCGGTATTATGTCAAGGCCAAAACCCGGGCGCTGGAAAAGAAGCAGAAAGAGACCATGATGCTGGTCAGCGAGATCACGGAAGCTTTCGCCAAAGTCATCGATATGAAGGACACCTATACCAACGGCCACTCAAGCCGGGTGGCAAAATATACGGTAATGCTGGCACGGGAACTGGGCTATGACGACGAGTCCGTCGAGAGATTTTACCGCATTGCCCTGCTGCATGATATCGGAAAGGTCGGCATTCCGCCCGAGGTGCTGAACAAGCCCGGCAAGCTGAGCGATGAGGAATTCGAAACCATCAAGTCCCATGCGACCAAGGGTTACGATACGCTCAAGGATATCAGCATCATGCCGGAGCTCGCCGTCGGTGCGCAGGCGCATCACGAGCGCCCGGACGGCAAGGGCTATCCCAACCATCTGAAGGGGGACCAGATTCCCCGTGTCGCCCAGATCATCGCTGTGGCCGACTGCTTCGACGCCATGTACTCGAACCGCCCCTACCGCAACCGCATGAACTTTGACAAGGTCGTGTCGATTATCCGGGAAAACGGCGGTACGCAGCTGACCCAGGATGTGGTGGATGCTTTCCTGCGGCTGGTTGAAAAGGGCGAATTCCGCGCACCGGACGACTTCGGCGGCGGTACCACCGAGAATATCGACAATATTCATAAGAAGCAGGACGAAGAAGAGAAAAAGCACGAAGCCGAGAAGAAGGAAAAAGCGGAAAAACAGGCAGAGGCCGAGAAGCAGAAAGGATCGGAAAAGCAGAACGAAGCCGAAAAACCGAGCGAACCGCCAAAACCCGCCGAGGCTTCAAAGCCTGCCGAACCACCAAAAGAAAGTTAAAAATCGCAGGGGCCTGTTCCCAAAAAGAACAGACCCCTGTATTTTTCTTCTACCGCGCTGCCTTCTCGGGACGTATTCTTGAGACTGCCGAATGATTCTGTTCGTCCCTGAAGGGTAGTGATCGCTGTGCCGAATTGCCTGCTGTAAAGTATGGTTGAAACCAGAAAACAGGAGGTAATGCAATGGCAAACTATGCATATGTACGGGTTTCAACCAGAGAACAGAACATCGACCGTCAGCTTGCGGCACTGGAACCGTACAATATCCCAAAACGGAATATCTATTGTGATTACCGTTCCGGCAAGGATTTTGAGCGCCCGGCCTATCAGAAGATGCTGAAACGCCTGAAGTCCGGCGACCTGCTGATCGTCAAGAGCATTGATCGCCTCGGACGGAATTACAAGGAAATTCTGGTCCAATGGCAGAACATCACAAAAAACATCGGCGCAGACATTCTCGTGCTCGACATGGAACTTCTCGACACGCGGCAGAAAAACGACAATCTGACCGGAATGCTGGTTGCGGATCTGGTGTTGCAGGTGATGGCTTATTTCGCCCAGACCGAGCGGGAGGCCATCCGTCAGCGGCAGGCTGAGGGCATCATGGCGGCGCGTGCCAGAGGACAGAAGCTTGGACGAAAGCCTCTTCCACAGCCGGAAGGCTTTGAGGAAATCTGCCTCCGTTTCCGCGGCGGCGAAATGTCCGTGCGAGCGGCCGCAGAGTCTCTGGGCATGAGCAAAACGACATTCTGCAGGCATTTTCAGGCATGGGAGCAAAGAAACCCTGTCCCGAAAGGTAGACTTTTCGGGACGATTCTGCTATAATCAAAATACAACATATTGAGAGGAAAAACAACATGAAGCAGAGACTTTTAGTGCCCCACTTCATGTTTTTTCGATGTACCGAAAAGTCTGCTTTACGGGACACTGATTCACAAAACCAGGGAGCTACAGATTCTCCTGAGGGAGGTAGAAACATGTTTCCACGCATGTACGATCTGCGTAAAGATCGCGGAATATCACAACAAGAATTGGCCAACCTGCTTGGCTGCTCACAGCAGTGTTACAGCGATCATGAGTGTGGGAGAAGAAAAATGTCAATAAATATGTTGATAAAGCTGTCAAAAGTCTATGGAGTGTCAACCGATTATATTCTTGGGCTGACAGATAATCCAAAGCCAAGAAAGTAATAAAGTATTATAAGAGTAAGTAAGGCAGGTATCATGCATGAACCGAATCAGAGAGTTGAGAAAAGAAAGAGGCATCACCCAGATAGAACTGGGCGAGGCAATCGGAGTGGACCATTCAGCGATTGCAAGATATGAACGGGGAAGCCGGAGAGTGAATGTGGAAACCGCACGCAAGCTGTGCGATTTCTTTGGCTGTTCGATTGGCTATCTTCTGTACCAGCCGGAGGCGTCTGCGCTCGATGATGCGTCCGTCATAGAAGCGTATCACGCGCTCAGCGACAGAGACCGGACATTTGTTGATATGGTTTTTCGCGATTATCTGGTTTAATACGGACGATCCTGTATGAAGGTCAGAACTGTTGGAACGCCTGGGACGATTCTCGCGTAACAGTCCCTTGAGTAACAAGCTTGCGTATGAAAAACACCCTGCCGGTTGTGGCAGGGTGTTTGTGCAATATTGGGAGAGATCAGTCGAGACCGGGGACTTTCGGGAGATCGGCGATGCCCTTCGCGAGATCCTCGTCGGTCGGGATATAGTCCGTCATGGTTCCGTCGTTGAACTGCTGGTAGGCATAAAGATCGAAGTAGCCGGTGCCGGTGAGGCCGAAAACGATGGTCTTCTCTTCGCCGGTTTCCTTGCACTTAAGCGCCTCGTCGATGGCTACGCGGATGGCGTGGCTGCTTTCGGGGGCGGGCAGGATGCCTTCGACCCGGGCAAACTGCTCGGCCGCCTCAAAGACCGAGGTCTGCTCGACGGCGCGGGCTTCCATCAGACCGTCGTGGTAAAGCTGGCTCAGGACCGTGGACATGCCGTGGAAGCGGAGACCGCCGGCGTGGTTCGGCGAGGGAATGAAGCCGCTGCCGAGCGTGTACATCTTCGCCAGCGGGCAGATCATGCCTGTGTCGCAGAAGTCATAGGCAAAGACGCCGCGCGTAAAGCTCGGGCAGGAAGCGGGCTCGACGGCGATGATCTGATAATCCGCTTCACCGCGGAGCTTCTCACCCATGAAGGGGGCAATCAGACCGCCGAGGTTGCTGCCGCCGCCGGCGCAGCCGATGATCATGTCGGGCTTGATGCCGTACTTGTCAAGCGCGGTCTTGGTTTCCAGACCGATGATCGACTGATGCAGAAGCACCTGGTTCAGCACGCTGCCGAGCACATAGCGGTAACCGGGATTCGAGACCGCAACTTCCACCGCCTCGGAGATGGCACAGCCGAGAGAACCCGTGGTACCGGGATGCTCGGCGAGAATCTTCCGGCCGACCTGCGTCGTGTCGGAGGGAGAGGGGGTGACCTGCGCACCGTAGGTCCGCATGACCTCGCGGCGGAAGGGCTTCTGTTCGTAGCTGACCTTGACCATGTACACCTTGCAGTCGAGCTTAAAGTAGCTGCAGGCCATGGACAGGGCTGTGCCCCACTGGCCGGCGCCGGTCTCGGTGGTGACACCCTTCAGGCCCTGCTTCTTGGCGTAATAGGCCTGCGCGACGGCGGAATTCAGCTTGTGGCTGCCGCTGGTATTGTTGCCTTCAAACTTGTAGTAAATTTTTGCGGGAGTGCCCAGCTGCTCTTCCAGACAGTAGGCACGGACCAGCGGGGAAGGACGGTACATCTTGTAGAAGTTGCGGATATCTTCGGGAATCTCAATGAAGGCAGTGTCGTTGTCCAGTTCCTGCGCGACCAGTTCTTCACAGAAAATGCCGCTCATCTCTTCCGCGGTCAGAGGCTGGCCGGTTCCCGGATTCAGCAGCGGTGCCGGTTTGTTCTTCATGTCGGCACGCAGGTTGTACCATGCTTTCGGAATCTCATTTTCGCTCAGATAGATTTTGTAGGGGACATTGGATGCGCTCATGGTTCTGACTCCTTTCTTTCCAGAGACAAAAGAAAACTCCTGTCTCTGCTGCATGCAGGGACAGGAGTGAAATTTCTCCTGCGGTACCACCCGGCTTGGCGCTTGCGCGCCCACTTCAGCGTGCTGTCACACACCAGCCTTATCGTAACGGATGGCCAACTCCGTCTCCCATACTGAGAATTGCTTCCGTTCTGTTCGCCCTCGCAAGTCCATTCATCCAAAGCCTCCGTACCGCCCTCTCAGCAACGGGCAGCTCTCTGTGACATCCGGCTCAGGATTACTCATCTTGCTCATCGGTTTACTGAAAGATAGCACAGGAAACTCCGTCTGTCAAGAAAAAATTTTTTCAGCTGAAGCGGGGTCTGCCCGTGTCCGCATTCGGGTCCAGACCGATTGCAATCTCCGGACGGATTTCACTGAGCCGTTCCAGAGCACGGTCGGCGGTCTCTTCCTCGTTGATGATGAGGTTGGCGAATTCCTTCCCGTCATGGACGAGGATCAGGCGATAGTAGTAATAGGCGGGGCTGTCATCCGGCTGGCACTCGCTGATCCGGATGAAAGCGCGGTCGATATAGTCGTAGGGAACGTAATAATCTTTCCCCAGATCACGGTAATAGAGGGCCAGCTTCCCGAGGCGCAGCCGCGGAAGCTTTCTAAGGCCCTGATGACCGTACTGCTCGGCCTCGGCATGATCCCGGATCATCGGCCCGTCCGTAACCGGGATTCTGTCCGGACCGCGAAGCTTCAGCTTGGAGGAAAAAATCATTCGTGAGCTCCTTTCGGGCGGGCACTTTTCTTCAGACTCCAGCTGTACCAGGCTTTCGGCAGGGCTTTCGCGATCAGAACGCCGAGAAGGCCGGCAATGGTGCCGGTGATCACGCCGCCCAGCACATCCGAGGGGAAGTGCACCACCAGATAAATGCGCGAGATGCCCATCAGGACGGCAAAGACCAAAGCAAGCCAGGACCAGCGCTTGTTGCCGAGGACAAAGACCGGGACCATCGAAGCAAAGGCGGCGTTGGTATGACCGCTCGGAAAACTGAAGTCGCTTTCGGTGTGGCTGCCGAGAAGCTGCCAGAGCGGATAGAAAATGCCTTCCGGGTCGGCATAGGGACGCGGCCGGGCGATGACCACCTTCAGCCACAGATTCACGAACAGAGCGCCGATCGCGAGGCCGAGAAGCATCGCTGTGCCGTAGCGGCGCGTCCGGCGGATAAGGATCAGAACCAGGGAAAGCAGGATCAGGAAAATCCCGCCTTTACCGAGCAGGGAAATGAATTCCATGACAGGGGCCATCCAGCTGCCGCAGGCTTTGTGAAGCTCGTGAACGGCAAGGGTAATGCTCTGATCGAATTCCGCGAAGACCTGGTTCAGCCAGGCGGCACCGGCAGTCAAATCCATGATGATACACTCCTTTTCAGATGTTTCGGGCTGCGTTCAGATGTTTCCGAACAGATATTGGAAGGCAAGCTTCTGACGCGTGGTCAGCGAAGCGTAGGTTTCATTGGTCAGGCGGTTCAGCGCCGAAAGAACGGCTTTCTGCTCCTCCTCATTGATTTCGTGCTGACTGAAGGCGGCTTTTTCCGCCGTTGTACGGATGACGGCGGGAATCTCGGCGCCCCAGCGGCAAAGCCGGTCGGCCTGCCGGTAGGCGGCGACGGCGAGAAGCCTTCCGTTCGTCACGCTCAGCCGCTTCCGAAGCCTGCTGCGCAGAAAACGATAGCGTCCGTAAACAGCAGCGGCAAGCAGCAGAATCCCGGCCGGGATCAGAAGCAGGCGAAGGAGAAGGACGGGGAGACGCCCGGAAGCGTCTGCGCCGTCTTTGCCGTCCGGGGAAGATTCGCTGCCGCCCCCTGCGTCCTCCTCGGAGGTTTCACTGCCCTCAGCGGGCCCTTCCTCCTGATCTTCGGGCGTGACCGGCGTTTCGGGTTCCGATTCGGAATCCGGTTCGGCAGGGCTTTCCTCGGGCTGTTCCGGACTTTGCTCCATGCCGTAGGCCTGTGAATCCGGGCTGTCGGCCGGGGAAGCGGTCACCTCAACAGGATACCAGCCGACGCCGTCGAGATAGACCTCTACCCAGGCGTGGGCGTCCCGACCGGTTACGACAACCGTGCTGTTATCCAGGAAACTGACAAGATATCCTTCACAGACGCGGGCCGGAATGCCAAGGGCACGGTAGAGGACCGTCGCTGCGGTGGCGTAGTGGATACAGTAGCCGCGGTAGGTGCTGGTCAGAAAGTCAAGGGCGTAATCACTGCCGGCATAGGGTTCGGCATTGATGTCATAGATGCCCCGGGAGCGTACCGTGTCGGCAACGGCCAGAATCAGCTCCGCCGTGTCGAGATCATCCGTGAGACCGAAGGAGCGGCAGACGTCCGCCATGGCAAAGCGGGTGCTGTCCGGCAACCGGGTATAGTAAGTATGGGCATATTCCCGATACTGCTTTTCATCGCTCGCCGAGCTGCCGGAGAGGGAGAGCCTGCTGACTGCGGCGAGATCTTCATAACACTGGAAAAAGCCGCCGCCGTAATTGCGCAGACCGTCATTCGAGAACTTCACGTCGTTTTCCGTATCCGCGATGGAAAAGTAGGGCAGATACAGAAGGTCATAGGCGACATCGCTCTGCAGCTGATAGTCCCGCTCTTCCTGACGGCCGTTCTGAACGGCACGGGCCGTGAACCCGAGCGCGCGCTGATGGGTGTTTTCAATGGCGGCTTCCCAGGCATTGCCGCGGTAATCCCCGTAGGACTTGCCGCGGAAATACAGACTGCCGGCAGCATCGGACTCCACCCGGAAAGCCTCTTCGTCCAGAGCGGAATAGTCAAAGCTGCGCGTGAGGACAAGATCGTCGGTCCCGCTGCGCCAGCCGGAAGGCGGCTCATAGCTGCGCAGGCTGGTTTCTCCGGTGGTTGAACTGCCCTCCGAAGAACCGCCGTCCCGGTTCATCCATTTGCTCAGAGCATTTCCGAAACGGTCAAAGCGCTGGGAAAGGTCGATGTCCCTTTCGCTGTACTGATAGTTCGACGGGTTATACAGCAGAAGCAGACCCGACAGGACCAGCAGACAGGGGAGCAGGCCGAGCAGCATGCCCTTCCCGGCCGCATCGGCCGGACGGCAGACATCCCCGCTCAGATGAACGCCGCACCAGAAGAGCAGAACGCCGAGCACCGGGAGAACAGACGGCGTTCCGTTGACGGTAATACAGACGGCGAACAGAGGGATCGTTGCCAGGTGAGAAAGCGAGATGCGAAAGCCGCCGGATGCCAGAGAAACGGAGAGAAAGGCGGCGAGCAGAAAGAGCACAAAGAGCAGAGCGGTCATGTGTCCGGCGGCCTGGTCGGAGTAGAGATAAACCGATCCGCTTCCGGAAAAATGACCGAAATACGCAGCGTTGACATGCTCGAGAAGGTCTTGAAATTCAATCAGGAGATCTTCTTCGTCGATCTTATACAGATACCAGAGAACAGCCGCGCACAGCGGCATGCCGATCAGAATACCTCTGCGAAAGGACGAGGCAACCCACAGCAGCACGCACAGGACCGCGAGCCAGGCCCAGGTCAGGGGAGGGACGCTGATCGAGAAGGTCTCGGCAATCAGGAGGCCGATGCTCTCCGTTCCGAGAAGAAGCAGAAGCAGGGTGGAAAAATGATTCAGAACCCTGTTCACTGCCAGCGCACCTCCCCTCCGGAGATGAGAAACACGCAGCGGGCCCCTTTGGCATCAAAGCTGCAGGCGTCCCGCATCGGCCAGGAGAGCACGCCTGCGACGGCGTCGTCGGCGTTATCCTCGTTATCCACCGTGTAGAGACTGTCTGCGACGATAATATGCGGGGTATCCAGTTCGATGAGACGCCGGGAAAGCCAGCGCAGCACTTCCAGACCCCGATCGTCCTTGCCTACCCGGGACAGGACGACAAAAACGGTGCTGTTTTCGGGGACCAGAGGCTCGCGCACAATCAGGTCGTCGGTTTTTGAGGAAAGCTTCCAGTGAATGCTGTTCGCCGTATCGCCGGGACGGTAGGAGCGCAGATCGTGCTCTTCGGCAAAGCCGCCGCCGTATTTCGGCTTCAGAATCGTCGCCGCAGAAAGCGCGGCTTCAAAATTGACGGGGTTCTCCGTCTCAACGGCCTGCGGCATGACGGTGCACAGAGCCTCCGCAAAACCTTTGCGGCGAATGGAAAAGAGCCCGAGGAGATCCCGGCACTCGTAGCGAAGAAGAGTGCATTCCAACTGCCCGCAGCAGACCGTGGAGAGGGGAATCTCACAGCGGCTGTTTTCCAGATTTCGGAAGATAAAGTTCTGTCTGGACCTGTCGCCGGTATAGCGGTTGCGGATTTCCAGATGCAGCGTGACCGAATGCACCGGGAGAATCCGCCTGTTCGTAAAATCAACAATCAGATTGGCCTGCCCGCCGCGCATCACACGCGCGGGAGCAAGAAGCGCGATCTGCAGGCCCATCATAGAAGGCAGAGAGACCAGCAGCATCACCAGCGGCAGCAGTACCGCGGCCGCGAACAGATACGGTCCGACCCAGCCGATGTAGCTGGCCCGGAAAAACCAGGTACCGGCAACCAGCAGCAGATAGAGCAGAATTCGCAGAATCGGCATTATTTGATACGGGGCGGTTCCACGGCCGCGAAGACTTCCGCGAGGGCAGTTCTCTTCGAGGCGGCGTCGGGCATTTCCTGAGACCAGATCAGACGATGTTCGATACAGTCAAAGAAAATAAAGCGAATATCCTTCGGAAGCACATAGTCGCGGCCCTGAATCCAGGCGGTCGCCTTGCCGAGCGCGGTGAGCGCCAGCGACGCGCGGGGACTGGCACCCTGGATGATGCGGGGATCGCTTCTGGTTGCATTGCACAGCCGGACAATATAGTCGATCAGCTCTTCCTTGATGAACACGCGGTCGGCATCCCGGCGAATCTGCAGCAGATCCTCGCGGCTGACGACCTGCTGAACCGTATCGGTCGAAACGCCGCTCTGCTTTCTGCGGATCATTTCGATCTCGTCGTCATGGGAGGGATAACCCATCGACAGACGGAGCATGAAACGATCCATCTGAGAGTCCGGAAGCATCTGCGTACCCTTGGCGCCGGTCGGGTTCTGTGTGGCGATGACGACAAAGGGCTGGGGAACGGGATAGGTATGATTGTCCACGGTGACGACGCCCTCTTCCATGGCCTGCAGCAGAGCGGACTGTGTGCGGCTTGTCGCGCGGTTCAGCTCATCTGCCAGAAACAGATTGCAGAGAATGGCGCCTTTCTGATAGTTCATCTTTCCGGTTTCCCGGTCAAAGATCGAGTATCCCGTGATATCGGAAGGAAGAACATCCGGCGTGAACTGGACACGGTTGTAATCCAGCCCCAGTGCCTTGGAGATCGAAATGGCCATCGTGGTCTTCCCGACACCGGGGATGTCCTCCATCAGAATATGTCCGCCCGCAATAATGGCAAGCAGGATTTTGATCAGAGATTCGTCCTTGCCGACGATTACCTTGCTGACTTCACGGATAATGGAACGTGCGTTGCCGATGGATGTAATTTCACTCATGGTTGAACTCCTGAAAAGTGATGTTTCCCGCATGCGGTCTGATGCTGTAAAAAACCAAAATATTATACCACAGCATTTCTTTGCGGGCAAGTTTTTCTTTGCACGCCGGGACCCCGAAGGAGAATTTCTTTCTTGTAATTCGGCAGGGTTTATGATAAAATATCTTGTTTTCAGGAACGGAACGGGGGTGAAGAAAATGGACGAAAACGAAGTCCGGGAAGCCGTAGATTATGATGCCCTGCAGGAACAGAGAACGGACGAACTGACGGAACTGCTGGACAGCAGAAACATGCGTACGTTGAAGCGGCGCATGGAGGAGATGAACGAGTTCGACGTTGCGGAATTTCTCTCCGAGATCCCGGACAACCGGATGCCGATGGTTTTCCGTTTGCTTTCCAAAGAGACGGCGGCCGATGTTTTCGCCAATTTTGACACGCCCGATCAGGAAAGAATCATCAACTCGATGACCGATTCGGAACTGGCCGGTATCATCGAAGAGATGTTCGTCGACGACGCGGTGGACATGATGGAAGAACTCCCCGCCAATGTCGTCAAGCGTGTGATGCGTGCGGCTACGCCCCAGACCCGGGCGCTGATCAACCAGTATCTGCACTATCCGGAAGACTCTGCGGGCAGCATCATGACCTCGGAGTTTGTAGATCTGAAAAAATACATGAGCGTCCGGGAGTCTTTTGCCCGCATCCGCCGGATCGGCGAGGACAAGGAGACGATCTATATCTGCTTCGTCATCTCGGCCCACCGGAAGCTGGAAGGCATCGTCACGGTCAAGGACCTGCTTCTTGCGGACGATGACGACATCATCGAAAACCTGATGGACCGCAACGTCATCTTTGCGACGACGACCGAAGATCAGGAGAGCGTTTCGGAGAAATTCTCGGACTATGACCTGATGGCCCTGCCGGTGGTTGACACCGAAGGCCGGCTGGTCGGCATCGTGACGGTCGACGACATCATCGACGTCATGGAGCAGGAGACCACCGAAGACTTCGAACTCATGGCCGCCATGACGCCTTCCGACAAGCCCTATTCCCGCAGCGGCATTCTTGAGATCTGGAAAAACCGCATTCCCTGGCTGATGTTCCTGATGCTGTCGGCGACGTTCACCAGCATGATTCTGACGCACTTTGAAAGCAGACTTGCCGTTCATGCGGCGCTGATCGCGTTTATCCCGACCCTGATGGGAACGGGGGGCAACAGCGGTGCGCAGTCGAGCACGGCGGTCATCCGCTCGCTGTCCCTCGGCGATTCAGAGCCGAAGGATGCGATGAAGGTCATGTGGAAGGAACTGCGCGTTGCCTTTCTCTGCGGCCTGACGCTGGCCTGCGTGAACTTCGTGAAGATGCTGATCCTGGACGGCTGGATCATGCACAATGACGCCATCACGGTTTCGGTGGCGCTGACGGTGAGTTCGGCCATTCTGTTCATCGTTATCTTTGCCAAGGTGGTGGGCAGCATGCTGCCGATCGGAGCGGAGAAAATCGGCGTTGATCCCGCAGTCATGGCAAACCCCCTGATCTCGACCGTGACCGACACCGTTTCGCTTCTGATCTACATTTTCATGGCAAAGCTCATTCTCCGCATCTGACGCCGATTCCGGCAGACAACAATCCCTTCGAGGTGCAAGCATGGAATTTACCGCACTGCTCAACAAAATGATCATTTTCATCGCGCTGATGGTGATCGGCTATGTCCTTTCCCGGCGCGGACTGTTCGGACCTGCCTTTACCAAGACGGCCAGCAGTCTGGTGCTGAACGTCTTCATGGTCGGCACCATTCTCTCTTCCATGATCAGCACCGGGGCAGAACACGACATCCGCGACCTCGCGGAAATCCTGCTCCTGACTACGGTGATGACGGCGTTAGGCTATGTGATTTCCGCGGCGGCATGCAGACTGATCCCCATGGAGAAGCAACTGGAAGCGCCCGCCGAGATCCTGATGGCGACGGCAAACAGCATGTTCATCGCCCTCCCGATTGCCGAGGCGATCTACGGTTCCTACGCGGTTTTCATCGTCTCCGTTTCCTGCATCCCTTTCAACGTCTTTCTGTACAGCTACGGGGTCTGGCGGCTGAAGGGAAGCGGCGAAGGGAAAAGCCTGCGCATTCGGGAAATGTTCAGCATCCCGCTGATCGCGACCCTGCTCGGCATTCTGCTCATCGTCCTGCGGGTGCCGGTGCCGACTGCGATACGGGGGCTTCTGTCTTCGCTCTCCGGGGCGACCATGCCGATGTCAATGATGGTCATCGGCGCGTCCCTCGGCAGCGTAAGCCTGCTGGATGCCTTCAAAAAGCCGCTTCTGGCCTGCACCAGTGCGGTGCGGCTGCTGGTCATTCCGGCGCTGACCTTCTTTGTTCTGCGCCCGCTGACGGACGACCCGGCGCTGCTGATGACAAACGTGATCATCGCCGGCGCTCCCAGCGCGGTACTCTGCAGCATCCTTGCGATCCAGTACGAACGGGACGGGGTTTTCTCCTCGGAAGGCGTCCAGCATTCCACGGTCTGCTCGATGCTGACGCTGCCGCTGATAATTCAGCTCTTCTCGCGCCTGCTCTGAGGGGAGGGGAGGACGCATGCACATTCCCTCCGCCGACACCGACTCGCTCCCGATTCTGAGCTTTGACGAGGCCCTCCGGCAGAGCGGCCCGGCGGCTTACGACCGCTCGCGCTGGCTTTACGTGCCGGACTTCTACACCGAGTACCGCTACGTTCTGGGCACCAGGGGGAAAAACCCCGTGATCTGTATGGGCATCAATCCCTCGACGGCCGAACCGGACCGCCTCGACCCGACGCTTCAGTCGGTTGCGCGCATCTCCTGCTTCAACGGCTTCGACAGTTTCCTGATGTTCAACGTC
Organism: Oscillospiraceae bacterium; assembly: GCA_017538965.1. GTDB lineage: Bacteria > Bacillota > Clostridia > Oscillospirales > Oscillospiraceae > Limivicinus. The sequence goes on along the minus strand of JAFYHU010000045.1, from coordinate 4,804 downwards.
TATGCCCAGCGTGCCACCCGGCCCGACGACATGGACCGCGTCCCCAGCGCCCGCCTGCACGCCGAGAACCGGAAGGCCTTCCGCGCGCTTCTGGCGCTGGCCGCCTCGAACGGCAGCCCGCCCACCGTCTGGGCCGCCTGGGGCGCGATCATCGAAAAGCGTCCCTGGCTTCTGGACTGCGTCCGGGACTTCCGGGACGACGCCGGGGATTTCTCCGCACGCTGGGTCTGCGCCGGCGCGTTCAGCAAACGGGGCCACCCGCACCACCCGCTCTATCTTCGGAAGGACGAACCCTTCCGTCCTTTTGACATCGGAGGCTATCTGATATGAAGATTGTGATTGCCGGCGCCGGCGTTATCGGCGGCTCCGTGGCCGAGGCGCTTGCGGAGGAAGGGCATGACCTGACTGTCATCGACAGCAACCCGGATACGGTCCGGCATCTCTCCAACACGCTGGATGTCATCTGCGTCGAGGGGGATGTGGCCGATCCCGAGCTTCTGCGCGAGGCCGGGGCGGCCGAGGCTGAGCTGGTGGTGGCAGCCACCGAGAAGGACGAGGTCAACATGGTCTGCGGCATTGTCTCCCACCACCTGGGCGCCGGGCACGTCATCGCCCGCATCCGGGATCCCCGGTACCTGCACCAGACCGAGTTTCTGCGCTCAGCCCTGGGCCTTTCCCAGATCGTCAACCCCGAGTACGAGTGCGCCCGTCAGATTGCGCGGATTCTGCGCTTCCCCAGTGCGGCCCGGGTCGTGACCTTCTCCCGGGGCAGCGTCGAGATTGTCGAGCACCGGGTGCCCACCAATGGCGCCCTCTGCGGGCTGCGGCTTTCCGACATGTCCCGCCGCTTCTCCAGCCGCGTGCTCATCGCCCTGGTCGAGCGCGGAGGCAAGCCCCTGATCCCCAACGGCGATACGGTCCTGCTGGCCGGCGACCGCCTGAGCATCACCGGCTCCTCGGACGATCTGCGCCGCTTCTTCCACGAGATCGGCGAGTATAAGAAACCCGTCCGCCGGGTCATGATCATGGGCGGCAGCCGCACCGCGGTCTACCTGACCCGCCTGCTGCAGGAGAGCGGCATCGACGTCACGATTGTCGAGCGCGATCATGACCGCTGCGACCAGCTTTGCGACCTGATCCCGAAGGCGCACATCGTCTGCGGTGACTTTACCCACGCCGACGTGCTGCTGGAGGACGGCATCCTGACCGCGGACGGCTTCGTCTCCCTCACGGGCGATGACGGCGACAACATCATCACCTCTCTGTATGCCCGCAGCTGTGATGTCAGCAAGGTGGTCACCAAGATAGACCGCGAGCATTTTGCCGGTGTGCTGGCCGATTCCGGCCTGGAAAGCATCGTCTCGCCCAAAGAACTGGTGGCCCAGCAGCTGGCCCGCTATGTCCGGGCTTTGGGCAACTCCTCGGGCAGCAGCGTCCAGACCCTTTACCGCCTCTCCGACGGCAGCGTCGAGGCGCTGGAGTTTACGGTACATGAGGGCGACGCCTGCACCAGGCGCCCCCTGCGCGAGCTGAAACTTCGTCCGGACGTCCTGATCGCCGCCTTGATCCGCGGGAATAAGAGCATCCTTCCGGACGGCTCCACCCGCATCCAGCCCGGCGACCATGCCGTGGTTATCACTGCCCACCGCCTGCGCTCGCTGGACGATATTCTGGAAGAGAAGCCATGAACTACCGGATGATTTTTCGGGTGCTGGGCCAGATTCTCCTGATCTATGCCGAGCTGCTCATCCTGCCCCTGATTGCGGGCCTCTGCTACGGCGAATCCGCCCTGCCCTTTATCTTGACCATCCTTCCCACGGCCGCCCTGGGCGGGCTGCTGCTCCTGCCCAAACCCCGCAGCCGCAGCCTCGTGGCCCGGGACAGCTTCGTGATCGTCGGCCTGGGATGGATCCTCATCTCGCTTCTGGGCGCCCTGCCCTTCGTCTTCTCCGGCAGCATCCCCTCCTACGTCGACGCCCTGTTCGAGACCGCCTCCGGCCTCTCCACCACCGGCGCCTCCGTCCTGCAGGACTTTGACGCGATGCCCCGGGGCGTGATGTTCTGGCGCTGCTTCACCCACTGGATCGGGGGTATGGGCGTGCTGGTCTTCCTGATGGCCGTGCTCCCCATGAGCGGCGAGCACGCCATGCACATCATGCGTGCTGAGGTCCCCGGCCCCACCGTGGGCAAGCTGGTCCCCCGGCTGAAGCACACTGCCCGCATTCTTTACCTGATTTACATCGGCATGACCCTGATCGAGATGATTGCGCTCCTCTGCGCGGGCCTCTCCTTCTACGATGCCCTGCTCCACGCCTTCTCCACCGCCGGCACCGGCGGCTTCTCCACCATGCCGGACAGCGTCGCGGGCTTTCACAGCGCCGCCGTCGAGAACATCATCGCCGTGTTTATGATTCTCTTCGGCCTGAACTTCAACCTTTACTATCTGCTGCTCATCGGATCCTGGCGCAAGGTGCTCCGGAATGAAGAGTGCCGGGCCTTCCTGCTCCACATCCTCATCGCCGTCGGGCTCATCGCCCTGGGCCTCCGGATGCAGTGCGGCGTTGAAACCCGCCGTGCCCTGCACGACGCCTTCTTCAACGTGGCCTCGATCCTTTCCACCACCGGCTTCGGCACCGAGGACTTTACCCGTTGGCCGGAGTACTGCAAGTGGATTCTGATCCTGCTCATGCTCTGCGGCGGCTGCGCCGGCAGCACCGGCGGCGGCATTAAGCTCTCCCGCCTGATGATCCTCTTCCGCTCGGCCAAATGCGACCTGCGCGGCATGTCCCGCCCGCGCAACGTCTTCCGCGTCGAGCTGGAGGGCAAGCGGGTCGAGCCCGCCACCGTCCGCGCGTCCCTGACCTTTGTCACCTTCTACGCGATGCTCATGTTCCTGATTGCGGCCCTCCTGTCGCTGGATGGCGTGGACATCGCCACGGGCTTTACCGCCTCCATCTCCTGCCTGTCCAACATCGGGCCGGGGATGACGCCCGCCATCGGTCCGGCAGGCAGCTTTGCCTTCTTCTCCGCCCCAGCGAAGCTCCTCCTGACCCTGGCCATGCTCCTGGGCCGGCTCGAGTTCTACCCGATCCTGGTCCTCTTCTCCCCCCGCACCTGGAAACGTTAACTTAGAAAGGAATACTATGATCTATTTAATCGATTTTGAAAACGTTCACGAGGAGGGCTTCTCCTCCCTCGGTCGACTCGGCGAAAAGGACGCCGTCTACTGTTTCTTCACCCGCAATGTCGCGAAAATCAGCATGGCTGCGCTTGCCGGGATGCGCAGCGGCCAGCTCCACTTCATTGAGGCCGAAAGCGGCAAGCAGAGCCTTGACCTTGCTTTGGTTTCCTACCTGGGCTACCTGATCGGTACCGTCCCCAACGAGCAGTGCTACACGATTGTGTCCAATGATAACGGCTTCGCCAAGGCTGCCGAGTTCTGGAACAAACATCGCCAGGGCCTCCGCGTCCAGATCCGCAAGACCGTCGACCAGACGAAGCCCGCTGCCGAAACAAAACCTGCCAGGAAGAGCAAGTCTGCCGCCAAAGCGGCGAAACCTGCGCCGGCAGCGGCACCCGTGCCTGAGGCAAAGCCGGCGCCCGACAGCAAGCCGACACCGGCACCCGATGCAAAGCCTGTACCGACGCCTGCAGCGAAACCGATGCCCGCGCCGAAAGAAACCCCTGCCGTCAAACCCGCAGCTGCACCGAAAGAGGCTCCTGCTGCCAGACCTGCAACTGCGCCGAAAGAGGCTCCTTCTGCCAAACCTGCCCCTGAAGCGGTTGCCGCGCTGACTGCAGCTGGGATCGAAGCGTCCGTGGCAGAGTTCCTCCTGACCGAGGCCGAGAAGCATCGCGACGACAAAAATATCAAACAGCTCGTGTATCGTGCCGTCGTCAAGAAATACGGGCAGAAGAAGGGCACCGAAATTTACAATACGGCGAAGAAAATCGCCATCTGACAAAAAGAATGCGGATTATTGCAGACTCCGCCTTGCACATCGGGGGAGATTCTGCTATAATCCGCATGAAATACGGAGGGTTACCGAAGCGGTCATAACGGGGCGGTCTTGAAAACCGTTAGAGTGAAAGCTCACGCGGGTTCGAATCCTGCACCCTCCGCCATAAAAGTAGCCGCTTTTGTCTACCAGGACAAAGGCGGCTATTTCGTGATTTTTGAGCAAAAATATGGCATTTTCGAGTAAAATCGGGCCTCCGAGCGGCTTCGCGGCTGTTCGGAGGCCCGATTTTTCCATTTCAGGGCAAAAAACCTGGTGTACTTTTGTTTGTACTTTGCGGAGTTTAAGTACGCCCAAAAGAGCCGAGGCGGAAGGATTTGAACCGATTTATTAGAGCAGAATACATTTATATATTGACAAGTGTAAATGTATATATTAGAATACGCATATCACAGGAGGCGATGAGCATGGGATTCCGTGAAGACGTCAGAAAAGTGAAGGCTTTGGCAGATGAAAATCGGCTTGCAATCATGCTGGCACTGCAGCATGGAGAGAAATGCGGTTGTGTGCTTCTCGAAGAGTTGAATATCACCCAGCCCACGTTATCCCATCACATGAAGGTCCTGTGTGACAGCGGGCTTGTGGCGAGCCGCAAAGAGGGAAAATGGATGCATTATTCCCTCTCACCGGAGGGGATCTCATCATACCGGGAAATGATTTCCGGCTATGTCCGCTGTGATTGCGAGAAAGAAGAAACACCGTCAGCTTGCTGCTGCAAATAAAGAGAATAGGCGATCCTCCGGGATTGCCTATAATAAAAGACTATATATCGATACATTTGAATG
>JAFYHU010000044.1 GCA_017538965.1 Oscillospiraceae bacterium | reverse complement strand
TGTCTTTCTCCATGGAAGACCTCCTCATTTTCATTGGTGTTGGTCGGCAAACCTTTCACCTACTGTAATGGGGAGTTTTATTTTTGTCCATAGCTAAAGCCTTTTTTGCCACTGGCATAGCCAGTGGTTGTCTACCAATGTTAAAAATGCACAGAGGACAGGCCTCTGTGCATTTTCATAAGCGAAGGTTCGTTCTCAGAAAAACTCGCCGGGAACCTCAAGAACGAGATTCGAGGTCGGAAAGCTGCAGCAGGGATGAATATAGCCGTAATGCTTGTCCGCCCAGCGGCGCATCTCGTTCTCCTGCGGAATGAAGACTGTGCCCTCAAGCAGACGCGAGCGGCACCAGCCGCATTCGCCGGCACGGCAGCGGGACGGCGCCTTGATGCCGGCGCGCTCAATGGCAACGAGAACGGGCTCGTCCGCCGAGGCGGGGATCTCGTACTCGTCCGCGGCCTGTTTCACTTTGATGGTAAAGCTTTTGCCGCGCTTGTCCTGCGGATAATCCTCGCACTCCCACGGCGTCTTGGTGACGTCGATGAGCTTGCGGCGGAAGAGGCGCTCGGGCAGGTTCAGTTTGGCTATCTCGGGCTTCAGGAAGCGGTACATGGCCTCGGGGCCGCAGAGATAGACGGAATACTCGCCGTCCGCCGGGGCGTATCTGCGGATCATATCGGCCGTGATGAAGCCGCTCTCCCAGCCGTCTTTCTTTTCGTCCGAGAGCACATGAACCACCCTGAACTTCGGACATTTGGCAGCGATGGCGTCCAGCTCGGCGCGGAAGAGGATGCTCTCTTCGGTGCGCGAACCGTAAAGCAGGGTCAGATCGAAATCCTCGGTGCCGTCGCAGATGGCGTTGGCCAGAGATAGGAAGGGCGTGATGCCCGAGCCGCCGGCGAGGCCGATGACCTGTTTTTTGTCGCGCAGCGCCTCGTAGTAGAAGAAGCCCTGCGGGCCGGACGAGAGCAGCGTGTCGCCGACCTTCAGGCTGGCGAGGAGCTTATCGGCGACAAAGCCGCCGGGGTTGGTGCGGATGGTGATGGCGTACCTGCCGTCCAGCGCGTCCTTCGGCGAAAGGCAGAGAGAATAGGAACGCGTGACAAAACTGCCGTCCAGCGGGAGCTTCAGAGACAGATACTGGCCTGCACGGAAATAGGGCAGGGAACCGCCGTCCGCTTTTTTCAGGATATAGGTCTTCGCTTCCGCTGCGCCATGGTCGATGATCTCGTCGATGACGAGCTTCATCACGTCGGGATGCAGCGCTTTGGCGTTTTCATTGATGGCGAAAATGCCGTTGACTTCTTCAGCGGGAGCGGCCTGGATGGCTTCTTCGCGAACCTTGGCCATGGTTGCGAATTTCTGCATGTCAATCCGGGGATCCGCACTGATTTGAATATTCAGTTCTGCCATTACGCTTTCCCTCCTTCTTCCTTCCATTTCTTCAGATCCATCAGCGCGCTGCCGGCCATCAGCTGGCCGCAGATCATCGAGGCAGTAAAGCCGTCGCTGCGCGGACCTGCTGCCCCGACGGGACGCAGACCCTTGATGGGATAGTCAAAGCCGATCATCTGCATTCTGGCCATCATGCCGTCCCAGTCACGGGCCTCATAGCCGTAGACGGCACCTTCCGGCACGCCCAGATAGCGTGCAAAGGTCCAGGGCGAGCTGACTTCGATCTCTTCCACATGACCGGTCAGATCGATGCCGGTTTTCTCTTTGAAGGTGTTCATCATCTTCATGGCGCCTTCGGTCTTGAAGCGGAAGTAGTCCTCCTGGGAGAGGTCGTTCCAGTCGACCGGCGAGCCGAAGCTTGTGAACGAGCAGACGCAGGTGCCGGGCGGCGAGAAGTTCGGGTTGGTCAGATTGTTGCAGACGAAGATGGTAAATTCGTTGGTCTTCATGCCGCCCATGATGTTGTTGTATTCGGCAACGGAGTCAGCCGTACCGGGCATGAAGATGGTATAGTCCTTGATGCCGAGTTCTTCCGGGGAAGCATCGAGGCAGAGGTACATCGTGTACATGCGGCCGCCGAGTTTCCGGTTTCTGGCCTTTACGAGTTTCTTTTCCCGCTCGGGAATCAGCTCTTTCGGCATCATGTTGCCGTAGATCAGGTCCGGGTTGATGTTCGCAAGCACATACATGCAGTCGACCGTGCCCATGTTGGTTTTCACACCGACGCAGTGATCGCCCTGGAAGAGGAACTCTTCCGCGCGGCAGTTGAACCAGACGTCGCCGCCGAGCTCGCGGAAGCGCTCAATCATGGCAGTGGACAGCTGGTGAGAGGTGTGGGCCGGGATGTAGGCGCCGCGCGAGACATATTTGTGGACCATTGCGGCGTAGTGGATGAAAGCGAGATGCTCCATGTCAACGCCGAGATAGCTCCAGTAGACCGACAGGATGTCCTGACAGCGTTCAGGCAGCTCCAGAGCGTCAAAAACCTCCTGCGTGCTGTAGGCACCGGTTTTCAGCATGTTGGCATAGGTGGTGCCGAGAATCTTCGGATCGGGGTTGCCGCGGGACGCGGTGATGTAGGCAATGCCGTCCAGAACCACCTGAAACAGGTCGAACAGTTGCTCCATCTTCTCACGGGAACCGGGCACATAGCCTTCCATCTTGTCTATGAACGCCGGAATCCCTGCGGGCATGGTTACATCCATGGGTGTACCGTCGCGGTAGGTCGAGATGCAGCGGAAGCACTCCGGGCACTCATAGAAGTCCAGTTTGACGCCGTACTTGTCCAGCAGGTTCCTCAGGTCGCCGGGGTTGTCGGCCGGGCCGTAGTCGCAGAGCTCATGCAGCGTCGGGTCGATCTCGAAACGGCCGCGCACAAAGCTGGTTGCCGCACCGCCGGGCAGGTTGTGCTGTTCAATCAGCAGGGTTTTCATCCCGGCGAGCTGACACTGGAGAGCTGCGGACATTCCGGCGTTGCCGGCCCCTACAACCACAATATCATATCTGGGCATGTGTACATTCCTCCTTTTTCGGTTTTCTATGTTTATTTTTTCCCTTTTGCGGAAATCATCGCCAGGTATGCAGCGACGGCTTTCTGCAGATCTTCGGTGCCGCAGCAGTAGGTCGACTGCGCCTGCTCAAAAATCTGCCCGGCGCGCAGGCCGCCTTCATCGGTCAGATTGACGCCTTTCTTGGCGAAGCGGACGGCGGCTTCCGGGCTGCGCGCGATGGTTTTAGCCATCTTCAGAGCGCGCGCATTCAGCTCTTCGAGCGGGACGACCGCTTCCACCAGACCGATGCGCAGAGCTTCTTCGGCACCGACTTCTTCCCCGGTTAGGATCAGACGCTTGGCCTGACCGAGCCCGACGAGGCGGGTCAGGCGTGAAGTGCCGCCCATGTCGGGCGAAAGCCCGAGCTGAACTTCGGGAAGCGAGAAGCGCGCATCTTCCGCGGCAATACGGATATCCGCCCCGAGAATAAACTCCAGGCCCGAGCCGGTGCACATTCCCTGTACGGCGGCAATGACAGGATAGTTCTGCTCCTGCCAGAAGCCGTAGATTTTCTGCAGCCATGGCAGCTTCTCAAGCACATAAGCGGAACTGACCCCCTGCAGATAGTTCAGGTCGATGCCGGCCGAAAAGCATTTGCCGTTGGCGTTGATAATCAGGCATCGAATTCCTTCCTGCGCGGAGATGAAGTCCTCAACCTCGGAGAGCTCAGTATAAAAGCCGGCTTCGAAGATGTTGTAAGGAGGACGATTCAGCGTCAGCGTGCCGATGCCCTTTTCCAGGTGAAACAGAAAATACTTGCCTTCAAACATTCTCTTATCCTCAGGTAATGTTGGCGGCTTCTTTGTACATGGCGCTGAGCGCCTTGCGGTCGGCTTTTCCGGCTGCGGTGCGCGGCAGCTCGGCGATGAACACATAGTCAATGGGAATCTTATAGGGGGCGAGGGACTGACGCAGATACTGTTCCGCTTCCTCTGCCGTCATGGTCTCGCCTTCCTTCAGGACGGTATACAGAACCGGGGCCTCGCCCTTCTTCGGATGCACGATGCCTACTGCGCAGGCTTCCTTGACCTTAGGATTGGCGAACATTGCCTCGTCGATCTCGCGCGGGAAGACATTGAAGCCGTTGACGATGATCATATCCTTCTTGCGGTCCTTGATAAAGATGAAGCCGTCTTCATCCATCAGAACAACGTCTGCCGTATACAGCCAGCCGTCGCGGATCGTTGCAGCGGTGGCTTCTGGATTCTCCCAATACATCTCCATGACCTGCGGGCCGCGGCAGATCAGTTCTCCCGTCTCGCCCAGAGGCACCGGGGTCTTGCCGTCCACCGCGTCTACGACGACAAGGTCGGTATCCGGTACTGCAACGCCGACCGAGCCTGCCTTGCGGACATGCATCGGGTTGATGGTCAGAATGTTCGAGGTCTCGCTCATGCCGTAGCCCTCGACAATGGTTGCGCCGGTCTTTTCTTCCAGCTGCTCCATGACTGCGACCGGGCACGGGGCCGAACCGCAGAAAATCCCCTTCAGCGAACTGATATCGGCTTCGCCGGCCTGAACCTGAGGTGTGTTCAGCAGACCGATCAGCATTGCGGGTACTGCCGCAAAAATGTTGGGTTTGTTTTTCACAATCTCAGCGAGCAGCGCGTCCGGCGTCGGCTTCGGCACGACGACGATGCTGCCGCCGATGGTGAGGGTAATGCCGACGTTCGCATTGAAGCCATAGACATGGTTCAGGGGAATGGCGGCCAGGGTTCTGACCTCATCACCGGGAACGAGCGTGAAGTTCCGGGTCGTCCAGATGGCCGTGCGATAGCCCATCGAATAGACCATCTTGTTCGTCAGGACGCAGCCTTTGGGCACGCCGGTAGTGCCGCCGGTATACTGCAGACGGATCGGATCATCCATGCCGACTTCAATGTCGGGCTCGGTGTTCGGATTCGAACCGACCAGGGCGTTGAAGTCGTAAAGACCTTCCACCTGCGGCAGCTCAACCGCACCGGAGGGCAGCTGGAAGGCGATGACGCGCTTGACGGCGCACTTCGGATCCTGCAGCATCGCGATCGCCTTGGGCGCGAAGGCGGCCATAACTACGACGGTCTCAGCACCGCTGTCATTGAACTGACCGGTCAATTCGGGCACCGTGTACAGGGGGTTTGCCGGAACTTCGATGGCGCCGATCTTCCAGACCGCATGCATGGCCAGCAGGTACTGCGGTACATTCGGTGCCATGATGGCGATGCGGTCGCCCTTCTTTACGCCGAGGGACAGAAAGGCATTGGCAAGACGACGGGCGACGTCGTTGCAGTAGGCGTAGGGGAGAACCAGATCGCCCAGAATGGCATAGGGCTTGCCGGGGTTCTTCTCAGCCCAGTAATTGAACCACCATTTGCACGGCTTGTCCTCGTAGGCGATGACCTCGGGAATCTCGGCATCGTACTGTTTGCGCGCAAGCTCTGCGTTCCTGGCGGCGGCTTCGTCCAAAGCCTTCAGGTATGCTTTTTCTTCGCTCATGTTTTTCCTCCTCTTTTTTTGTGGTGTATTTTTGTTTGTTCCTTTTATTATTAACCGTCAATGCTGTCAAGATATTCCTTGACGCTGCGCTCGAGACGGCGGAAGGCGCCTGCGGCGTCCCTGCTGCGGATGAAGTCAAGATAGCGTTTGGCAAGATGCACGTTCGAGACCGCACCGAACCGGTGAATCGACCGCAGCCAGAACTCCATGATGATCGGCCGGAACTCGTTGAGCAGGAGAGGGAAGAACTCGTTCCGGCTTCTGACGCAGATGCCCCGGTGATAGCGGAACAGCACCTCGGCAAGCGCAGCTTCGTCCACATGTTCGCTCTCCAGAAGGCGATCGGCTTCGTCAATGATCGCCTCAAGATAACGGATGTCATCTTCCGTGCGGTTCTCGCAAAGACGCTGCAGCGCGGAGCCTTCGATCGCAATCCGCGCTTCGAGAAAACTGCGGGTCTGCTTTTTCGTCATATTTCCGCCGTTCAGGCGAATCAGAGCATTGAGCGTCTCCATGGTGCCGGTTTCTTCGTAATTGGCGACAACGGCGCCGCGGCGCGGCGTAATCTCAAGAAAACCTTTTTGTTCAAGCTCGACCAGACCGGCATGAATGACCGTCTTGCTGATGTGCGTCTCTTCCTCGAGCTGCCGCTCGGAGGGAAGACTGTCGCCCACCTTCATCCGGCCCGTGAGAATCTGCTCTTCAATTCGGTTGACAAAAAGCGATTTTCGTGAAGGAACATCGATGACACCGATTGACATAATATCAACTGGTCCGACCAAGTGACCGGAATTCTCCTTTTCAAATGATAGGAATATCGGAAGCGAAATGCTTTCAAACAAAATCAATATCAATAAGTAGTATATACCAAAATGCACAAATCCGCAAGAGTCAATTCCGGGAAAATCAAGAAATGTTCGTAAAAATAACTAAAAGGCAACTTGCATTACAGGAAAGAGCGTGCTATAATTAATCAACTGGTCGGCCCAGATGAAAAACGGTCCGGCCTGGTCTTGGCTGTCTGCCGTTGCGCGGAAGAGAAGGCAGTCTCTCGCACGAAACTTCCCCCGCCGCGCATAAAAGCAGAGAACGTTTCCCCGGCTGGAGAAAGCCTGCCCCAAACTTATTATTCGCGGCCGCAGGGGCTTGCTGAGGGGCAGGACCTTAACTTGCCGCGAAACGGGCTCAGTTGAGTGGGAGCATTTTTACTTTGAACGATATATACGAAAGTACGAAAGGAGTTTATATGGGAAAAACGATTCGTAAAATGGCCGTTGTCGGCGCCGGGACCATGGGCGCGGCCATTGCGGCCTGCGGAGCACGGGCCGGGCTGGACGTGATCCTGATGGTTCGCGGAAAGGGGACCGTCAGCGGGCGGGACAGAGCCGCCAAAGCCGTGGAGGACATTCTGAAAAAAGGTGAAATGAAAGGCTCGGCGGAGGCACGAATCCGTGCCGCGCTGCGTCCGGCCGACATGCAGGAAGAAGCAACCCTTCTGGAAGACTGCGACCTGGTGATTGAAGCCGTTGCCGAAGACCTGAAGGTAAAGCAGAGCACGATGGCATTCATCTTTGAAAACGCCGGAGAGAGCTGCATTGTCGGCACCAATACCTCAAATATCTCCATTGCCGATATTGCAGAGAAACTGCCGCAGAAGTTTCAGCGCCGATTTCTTGGCATTCATTTCTTCAATCCCGTGCGCTATATGGATCTGGTTGAACTGATTCCCCATCCCGAAACGGATCCGGATGTCATCGAGAGGGTAAAGGCCCTGATCAATGACCGCTTCGGCAAGAGTCCGATTCTCTGCAAGGATTCTCCCGGCTTCATTGCAAACCGCATCGGATCGATGGCTCTGACCTCGGCCATGAATGCAGCGGTGGACGAGAAATACGGCTTTGCGAAGGCCGACGCGCTCACAGGCGATCTGATATACAGACCGAAGCAGGGCGCATTCAAGCTGCTGGACCTCGTCGGCCTCGATATCAGCGTCCACACCGTCGACTATATGGCGGACGCGCCGATCCCCGACTATGAAAAGCCCTTCCGGAACAAGCCGGCTGTGCTGTACGATATTACCGCGCGAGGCTATCTGGGCAACAAGACCGGCTCCGGATTCTATAAAAAGGAAAAGAGCCCCAAAGGGACCGAGCGCTTTGTCTGGGACTGGCAGAATCAGGAATATATCCCGCTGCAGCGGGAGAATATGGGCGAATTCGGTGCCATCAAAGACAAGCGCGAGCGCCTGCGCGCCGTGCTCTTCGGAGATTTCCCGGAGACACCTTTTGTACGCCGCGTTGTACTCGAACCGATGTGGCTGAGCATGATGGCAGCCGGGGATATCAGCTTTGACTGGCGAGACATTGACGCCGCGCTGAAAGGCGGCTATAACTGGGTGAAAGGCCCCTTTGAACTCTGCGATCTGCTCGGCGCCGAAGAGATTCTTGCGCTCATGGAGAAACAGGGCCTGATGCCGCCTGCCTGGGCAAAGGAAAAGGTTGCGAAAGACGGCGCCTTCTATGCGGGCGAGTCCAAACCGGTTCCGAAATATCTTCAGCTTGAAGTCTTCCGGGAAAAGACGGTAGCCGAGAACAGCGATGCGGTTCTGACGGATATGGGCGACGGCGTTGCGCTGTTCAGCCTGCGCACCAAGGCCAACACCTATACAATCCCCGCGGCGCAGCTGATGCTGCAGGCGGCGGAAGAGGTGGAACAATCGAACGCATTCCGGGCCATGGTGATCTGCAATCCCGGACCGAATCTGGGCGCCGGCGCAAATCTGTACGAAGTCGCCGGGGCGATTGAGACGGGACAGCTGAAAATGCTCGAAAAGGGTGTTGAGATTTTCCAGAAGGCGAATCTGCGCCTCAAGTATCTGAAAAAACCTGTCGTATGTGCCGCACGGGGACAGGCGCTGGGCGGAAGCGCCGAGCTGATGCTTCACTGCGGCAGTGTCGTTGCGCATCAGGAGCTTTATGCGGGGCTCGTCGAAATGGGCGTCGGTCTCGTCCCCTCGGGAGGCGGCTGCGCGGAGCTTCTCTTCCGGGCAACGGAAGGCCTGCAGTACGGGCAGATGGCCCGGATCATTGCGGCGATCGACGAACTGGTTCTTCCGATTGCTCAGGCAAAATACAGCATGAGCGCCGAAGAAGCAATGAAAAACGGCTATCTCCGTCGGGGCGACTTCATCATCGCCAAGGCTGACGCATTGCTGGAACAGGCGAAGGCAACGGCAATCCGACTGGCAGAGGCGGGCTGGTTGCCGCCCGTGAAAGGCACGGTCACTGCGGCCGGCGAAAGCGGCTTTACGCATCTGATGGCGACGGTCAATGTAATGCTGCAGGGACGCATGATGACAGCCTATGACGCCGTCATTGTCGAAAAGCTTGCGCGCATCTTCAGCGGCGGCGACGCGCTGGCCGGCGAACCGGTTACGGAAGAGGATATTCTCTTCCTCGAACGGAAGGCCTTCATGGAACTCTGCGAGAATGAAAAAACCCTCGAGCGCATCAAAGGCATGGTCGCCACCGGAAAACCGGTAAGGAACTGAGGAGGTACCGCAATGGAACGTAAAAATGCAGTCATCGTCGCTTACGGACGCAGTGCCGTTGCCAAAGCCATCAAGGGCAGCCTGCGCTATACCGGCTGTGTGGATTTCGGTTCACAGGTCCTGAAAGGCATCCTCGCAAAGAATCCGGCTTTCGATCCTGCGCTGGCAGAGGATCTGATCTGCGGCTGCGCCATACCCGAAGCCGAGCAGGGCCTGAATATCGGGCGTCTGCTGGCAGACAGCTCGGGTTTCCCGCTGACGACGGCCGGACAGACCGTCAACCGCTTCTGTGCTTCCGGTCTGCAGTCGATCGCCTCGGCTGCCAACGCCATCATGGCCGGACAGGCAAAGTGCATCGTGGCCGGCGGTCTCGAGAATATGAGCAAGGTTCAGATGCACCGCGTGGCCATCATCCCCGATGCCGTGAGCTTCGGCAGTTATCCGGACAACTTCGATACCATGGGCATCACAGCAGAGAATGTTGCAGAGAAGTACGGCATTTCGCGGGAACGGCAGGACGCCTTTGCCTGCGCGAGTCACCAGAAAGCTGCTGCGGCGATTCAGACAGGAAAATTCAAAGAGGAAATCATCCCGGTTCAGGCCAAGAGACCGAAAAAGAACGAGGACGGCACGCCAGGCTTCGAGACCTTCGTCTTTGACACGGACGAATGTGTCCGTCCCGATACCACGATTGAGGGCCTGTCGAAGCTCAAGCCTCTCTTCCGCATGGGCGGCAGCGTGACGGCCGGCAACTCCTCGCAGATGAACGACGCCGCGGCTTTTGTGGTTTTGATGGAGGAGGACTTTGCCATTCAGCAGGGGCTGACTCCGCTGGCAAGGTTCGTCGGCTTTGCCGTGCGCGGCGTACATCCCGGCTATATGGGCATCGGTCCGGTCGAGGCCATCCCGAAAGCGCTCGATGTCGCCGGCCTCCGGCTGAAGGACATCGATCTGATTGAACTGAACGAGGCCTTTGCATCCCAGTCGCTCGCCTGCATCGATCTGCTGGGACTGAAGGAAGAGATCGTCAACGTCAGCGGCGGCGGGATCGCCTTCGGGCATCCTCTCGGCTGCACGGGGGCCTACCTGACCATGAAGCTCCTTGGAGAGCTGCGCCGCCGTGACGGGAAGTACGGCCTTGTATCCATGTGCATCGGCGGAGGCATGGGCGCCGCAGGCATATTTGAGAGGCTGTAAAAGCCCGACTTAGGCTTTCTGCAATTGCGCGGAAGATATAGATATCCCTCGCACAGACCTTTCCCCGCCGCGCATCATGAGTGAACGAATTTTTGAATGGAGGCAGCTATGAAGACAAGAATCACCGAACTCTTCGGGATCGAGTATCCCATCATCTGCGGCGGTATGCTGTGGACGACCGACGCGCACCTCTGCGCCGCCATCTCGAACGCCGGCGGCCTGGGCTGCATCACAGCGGATCAGTATCTGAGCGGCGACGCGCTGCGCGAGGCCATCCGAGAGGTCAAAGCGCTGACCGACAAGCCCTTCGGCGTGAATATCACGCTGATGAAAAGCTTTCGCATTACGGATGAGACCTTTATGGACTTTTTCCGCGTCTGCGCGGAGGAAAAGGTCACGAACATTGAGGTCTCAGGCCTCTTTGCTACCGACTTTATCCCCATGCTGCACGCAGCGGGCGTAAAGATCACCCATAAAGTCGGAGCGGTTCGCCACGCCGTTAAAATCGAAAAACTGGGCTACGATGCGGTCATCGTAGCCGGTGTTGAGGAAGGCGGTCATCCGCTGTCGGATAATGTTGCGACTTCGGTGCTTCTGCCGAAAGTCTGCGAGAGTGTGAAGATTCCCGTTCTGGCCACCGGCGGCATGGTTGACGGCAAGTCGATGGCGGCAGCCCTCTGCCTCGGTGCGGACGGAATCATGATGGCCACACGCTTCATCGCTTCCGAGGAATGCTGGGTTCATCCGAATATCAAGAACTGGATTCTGCAGCTCAACGAAACCGATACCGACCTCTTCTGCCATACAACGCTGCAGGCGCGCGGCGTAAAGAACTCGGTGCTCGCAAAGGTCAACGAGCTTGAGAAAAACGGAGCCGCTCCTTCGGATATTGTGCGTGCGGTATCCGGCAAGAAACTCCTGCAGGCTCTGACAGAGGGCGATACCGAAGGCGCCGCATTCCTGTTCGGCCAGAGTATCGGAAGAATCCACGAGATCAAATCCTGTGCGGATATCATCCATGATACGGTCCGGGAAGCAGAAGAGACACTGCGTGCGAAAGCCGCCATGCTGGAATGAAGCGGGAAGGGAGCAACATGGAAAGCAGCGAAAGAACCCCGCTCTACCGGGTCGAGAACGGCGTCGCCAGGATCACAATGAATCGTCCGGAGACACTGAACTCGTTTACGCAGGACTTTGTCCTCGAAATCGATGATGCCATCCGGAAAGCAGAGGAAGACAGCGCGGTCAAAGTTCTGCTGCTGACCGGGGAAGGCAGAGGCTTTACTTCGGGCGGAAACCTGCAGGAGCTTGCCGCAATGAACAAAGACCGCCTGCGCGCGGTATATGATGTCGACAGCACTGCCGACATGGTGCGGCTGCTCTACAATGTAAAAAAACCGGTTGTTGCCGCTGTCAACGGGCCGGCTTTCGGCGCCGGCATCGCGATGGCGATGGCCTGTGATATTCTGATTGCTTCGGAGAAGGCGCAGTTCGGCTATTCCTTTACAGGGCTCGGCTTCTGCCCGGACAGCGGGGCGACCTGGTTTCTCGTACAGCGGGTCGGATATTACAAGGCCTGCGAGATTCTGTTCTCGGCGAAGACCCTGAAGGCAGACGAGCTTTTAAGCCTCGGCCTCGTCAACAAGGTTGTGCCGGCGGAGGAACTGATGCCTGCGGCCGAGCATGTCGCCGTGCAGCTTGCACAGGGACCGGCGCTGGCGCTGATGCTGCAGAAGCGCGTCCTGCGCAACGCCGTTTCAACCAGCTTCGAGCAGAACCGCGACTATGAGGCCATCAGCCAGATTTTCGCTTCCCAGAGCGACGACTGCCTGGAGGGCCTGACCGCCGCCCTCGAACGCCGCAAACCCCGTTTTCAGGGGAAATAAGCCATCGGAGGTTTTCGCATGGACTGGAAAACCGACTACGAATCGAAATTCAAACCTGTCGATGAGGCAGTCGCGGTCGTAAAGGACGGCGACCAGGTAGCCTATTCCGAGTTTGCGATGGCATCCATGTATCTGGATGCGGCCTTTGCAAAACGGGTGCCCGGGCTGCACGACATCATTCTGCGCTCGACGACCTGCCTTTTCCCGCCGAAGGCGGTGCTCGCAGATCCGAAGATGGAGCATCTGATGTACAATGACTGGCATTTTTCACCTGCCAGCCGGAAGCTCTGCGACAAAGGGCTCTGCCGCTATATTCCGATGAACTATCATCAGGGACCGAAAACCATTCTCTCCGGTCTCGTCGGCCGGCTGAATGTCCTGATGATCATGGTTTCACCGCCGGATTCCGAAGGCTATGTCAGCCTCGGTACCTCGTCCTCCATTACACCTGCATATCTCCGAAACACGGACTACGTAATTGCCGAAGTGAACGAAAATGTCCCGCGTACCTTCTGCGACGAGGAGAGCAGGGTACATGTATCCCGGATCGACTGTTTCGTGAAGGGACCGAACTACCCGATGATCGAAGCCCCGACTCCGCCGCCGACCGAGGTGGATCGGAAGATCGCGGAGCTCGTGGTCAGCCTGGTGGGAGACCGCGCCTGCATCCAGCTCGGCATCGGCGCCATGCCCAACGCTGTGGGAGAACTGATCGCGAAGGCGGGACTGAAGGATCTGGGCGTGCACACCGAGATGCTCTGTGATGCCTATGTTTCGATGGCCGAGGCGGGATGCATTACCGGAAAATACAAGACCACGGATCCGGGAAAGATCGTCTATACCTTCGCCATGGGAACGCAGAAGCTCTATGACTTCCTGGACGGGAATCCGGACTGCCTGCTGGCCCCGGTGGATTATACCAACGACCCCTTCCTCATTGCCCGCAACGACAACATGGTCTGCCTCAACAATGCCATTGAAGTCGATCTTTACGGACAGACGGCTTCCGAAACCTCCGGTATACGGCAGATTTCAGGGACCGGCGGACAGCTCGACTTTCTGATTGCCGCAGCGCATTCAAAGAACGGCAAAGGCCTGATCTGCCTTTCATCCACCTTTACGGACGGAAACGGGAAAATACACTCGCGCATTCAGCCCAGCCTCAGCCCCTGTCAGATCGTCACGGTGCCGCGCAGCTACAGCCAGTTCGTGATTACGGAATACGGCATCGCCGATCTGCGGGCCAAAACCACCTGGGAGCGCGCGGAAGCGCTGATTTCAATCGCGCATCCCGACTTCCGTACGGAACTGATTCATTCTGCGGAACAGCAGGGTCTGCGGATTCGCAATATCAAAGAGTGAGGACCGCCATGGAAAGAAAACTGGAAACCCGCATAACCCGTATGCTCGGCATCGAACGGCCGATTCTGCTCGGCGCCATGCAGTGGCTGGCAAAGGCTGAGCTGGTCGCTGCGGTATCGAATGCCGGCGGTCTGGGAGTGATGTCTTCGGCCACGTTTCCGAACGCCGAGGAACTGCGTCAGGAAATCAGAAAATGCCGGACACTCACGGACAAACCTTTCGCGGTGAACCTTACTCTGATGCCGTCCCTTGCTCCGCCGGATTACCCGTCCTATGTGCGCGTCTGCATCGAAGAGGGGATCCGCATCATGGAAACCTCAGGGCGTGCCCCCGAAGCCTTCATGGAGACCATGAAAGGCGCCGGGATGACTGTCATTCACAAGTGCACAGCCGTCCGGCATGCCAAAACCGCTCAGAAGATCGGCTGTGATGCGGTCATCATGGACGGTACCGAAGCAGCCGGCCACGTCGGAGAAAATGACGTCGGATCCATTGCCCTCTGGCCTGCGGCGGTCGACGCACTCGACATCCCCGTGATTGCCTGCGGCGGTGTCGGTGACGGCCGCGGTCTGGCTGCGGCCCTGATGCTTGGCTGTGAAGGCGCGACGGTAGGAAGCCGCTTCTTCCTTTCGGAAGAGGCTCCGGCTTTGCGGGAGGGCAAAGAGATGGTTGCCCAACGCCTGGACGAGACCGGCACAACCCTTGTTCTCCGACGCTTTCAGAACACAACCCGTGTTTTAAACAACGGCCTTGCCGTCAAAGTCAGAGAGATGGAGATGAACGGTGCGTCCATACAGGAGCTCGCCCCCTACATCTCCGGCCGACGCCTGAAAACCGCTTTTGAAACCGGAAACCTCGACGACGGCATTCTGACCATCGGTCAGATCAGCGGTATCCTGCATGATATCCAACCTGTCCGGAAGATTATGGACGATATGATGGAGGATTGCTTCCGCTGCATGGACCGGTATCGCTGAGCGACATCCAGAACGCATATAAGAATAACGGGATGCCCGGAAAACGGACATCCCGTTATTCTTTTATGCACAGAAGCTCAGTCGGAGTCTTCCATCGCATAGCTGATTTCATCCAGCTCGGCATGGATGTATTCCGCCCAGCTGTATTGATTCATGTAATCGCCGAGATATTGATAGCGGGATTTTTCTTTCTTCTCCAGCCAGTCGTAGAGGTCACATTCGATGCGGTCAACGGCGATGGCCAGACTGCCGCGCTGCTTGAGGAGAATTCCGTGCAGCTTCAAACGGTTGAACGTATTCTGGAGATCCTGCCGGAGATTGCTGAGATACGAACTCTTTTTTTCCGGATCTCCGTCATCCTCCCAGAGAGCGGCAATAATCTCTCCGTTTGTCGTCTGCGCGCCGCGGTTGTTGATCAGCAGGGCAACGATTTCTTTTGTCTTGGAATATTTAAACAGTACCGGTTTGCCGTCGACAAACAGCTCAAAATTCCCGAATGTCTGAGCAAAGAGACGTTTTTGCTTTTTCAGAATGGTCGGGTGCCGCAGGTCTGAAAACTCGCGTTCGATTTCTGCCTGCGTGACCGGCTTGAGCAGGCAGCCGCTGGCATGGAGCGCCATGACATCAAAACCGCAGTCACGGGTGTGGGTCAGATAAATGAGATTCACGAGAGGATTCAGATCGATCAGATACTGGCCGAGGTCCAGACCGCTCATTTCCGGAAGCATGACATCCAGCACGGCAACGTCAACCTCCTGTTCACGGGCGGCGGCAAGAGCTTCCAGACTGCTCAGAAAACTTCTCTGTTCTGCATTCGGGTACAGAGCGCAAATCAGATCGGAGATCTGCTGGAGGGTTTCGGAATTGCTGTTTACCGTAAAGACTCTCATTGAACCGCTCCTTCAATACGAACAACGCGTACGACCTGCCTGTCAAGTTCCTCCTTTGTCATGTGCAGCGGATCGGGAGCGCCGACCAGCAGCATGTCACCGTCGTTCAGAGCGGCTTCATGAAGAGGTCCGGCATTCAGATCCGAAATTACCAGAGCAGCAAAGCGATCATAATTGTCTTCGTCTATGACGGGGAAGTGATGCTGCATGCGGTACCAGTGCTTTCGGTCAAAACCCATATTGCCGGTGTGGAGACGGTCGGCTGTTGCTTCCACGTCATCGGGGCTTGCAATCTGACCGGGAACGGCGCCGAGATCGTCACAGAACAGCATGGAATAGACACGCAGAATCTGGTTCCTGACCGTGTCTTTTTTTCCGTCGCGCAGCATTTCGGCATTCATGACGGAGTAATAATAATCCTGCGCAGCCTCTGATTCTTCAAAGTTTACAATAGCGTCATAGAGTCTGCGATCAATCATTGTGTTTGCCATAATCCCACTCCTGCAGCGGCGTTTCAAAAAACTCGGCCGAAACGGCCGAAACGCCTGATTGCCCGTATTATAACAGACTGTTTCGTGATTGTCCAATAAAAGAAATGCGCCTGGCAGACGGCTGGACATTTTGAAGCTGTTGTGATATCATGCCGAATGCTGTTTCAGCCGTGCTGCGTGTGACAGTTCTGTGATAAAGGCTGTGATAGTATCCGGACATTCCATTTTAACCGCAGGAGGCATTCATGAAAAGAAAGATTGCCGTGCTTTTGATGCTCGTTCTTTGCTTCAGCCTGCTGACAGGCTGCGGCAAGACAGAAGAAATACCGGAAACCCGGGAGGCGGAGGCCGAAAAAACGGAAGCCGTTCTTCACTATCAGAATTGCTGCTTCGACCTGACCGACAGCAGCCTGACGTCTGCGCTTCAGAACGGAACGGTATTCGGGGATGATCTTTACTTTACTGCTCTCGGCGTTCTGGAAGACAGAACTCCCGATGGGGTAACCCCTGAATGGGAGGAACAGTATTGGGTTTACGGCCCGATCCTCTGCAGGATAACGACCGACGGATCCGTGGAAAGAATCAATTACGTTCCGGAAACCGAAGCCTCCGAAGGGGAGCAGGAAAGCATCGTATTTGAAAAGCTGTGTGCCGGCAAGGATGACGAACTCTGGATTCTTGAGAAGCATACGCTTACAAAGCCGGGTGCTTCGGGAGAATCTGCGGCAGAAGCTGCGGCGGAAGGAGACAACATTTCCTCTGATGAGAAACTGGAAAGCAGAGATCTGTATGTTCTGAGCGGGATCAGGAAGGACGGAACACCCGTTTCCCGCTTCCCGCTTGACAGCCTTGACAGCCATGCGGCAAGCGTTGAACAGGCAGAGGGGAATTATACGCTGCAGATGAACGCCATCGCTGCGGATGAAAACGGACAGATCTGCCTGTCTGTCAGCGAGTGGTTTGTCGGAAAAGGCAATTTCTTTGAAGACAATCGTATCTGCATCCTGGACGAGAAAACAGGAAGCATTGTCCGGACCGTTTCTCTCGACAGTGCGGCAGAACGTCTTGTTTCTCTTCCGGACGGGCGAGTTGCGGTTTCCCTGTATGAAAACGGCAAGCCTGTCGTCGGCATACTGAACGGGAAAACCGATGCGGTTGAAAACATCTGGCAGACCGACAACTATATCGACATGCTTTACGCCGGTCCGGACAGCAGCAGCATCTGGTACAGCGCTGGCGACGTGCTTTACAGCCTGAACCTGGAAGACGGAGAGATCAGCAGAATTCTCGGATGGACGGAAAGCGATGTCATGCACAGTGCGGAAGACAGTTTCTGCGTGCTCTCGGATAACCGGATTGCTGCCGTTCACAGCCGCGAATCTTCCAAGGGAATCCGAAATGAACTGAGCGTGCTCAGCCCTTCCGCCGATTATGATCCCAATGAAAAGACGATCCTTCGCCTGGCGGTCCTGAATCTGTACCCCTTCACCAGCGAAATGGTGATTCGTTTTAACCGGAGCAATCCGAATTATCGCATTGAGGTAACGGATTACTCGGAATATAATGATTACAGCAGCGAAGATGAAGCGGACTGGAATGCCGGCGTCAATCGGCTCCAGACGGAAATCATTGCGGGCAATGCTCCGGACCTGATCGACATCAGCCTGCTTTCCGCAGACCGTTTCGGTTCCTCCGGCCTGCTGGAGGACCTGTATCCGATGATCGATGCGGATCCCGAACTCAGCCGCTCCGATCTGAATGAGCATGTGCTTTCGGCTTTTGAACAAAACGGGAAGCTTGTTCAGACCGTCAGCAACTTCTATGTTCTGACAACCGCCGGGCTGAGCGAGCGCGTCGGGGATCAGATGGGCTGGACGATGAGCCAGCTTCAGGATGCCATGCAGATTCTTCGTGCCGAAAACCCGGACAGCACGGTATTTGACCGCTTCATAACCAGCGACGATGTTCTGACCTTCCTGCTCTACCTCGAACTGGAAGACTATGTAGACTGGACTACGGGAGAGTGCCGCTTTGATTCCGACAGCTTTATTCAGCTGCTTGAGTTTGTCAACGGCTTTCCCGCTGCCTTTGACTGGGAAGCGGAAAACCCGACGCTTGCTGACATGGATTCGGATGCAAGAATTCTTTCCGGTATGCAGCTGCTGAAGCAATGCAATTTCAACTGCTTTGAAGATGCCCAGGTCAATACGGTCGGCCTCGGCGGTGCGCCGTGTACCTTCGTCGGATATCCTACGGAAAACGGCTTCGGGAGCATGTTTGCCCAGATCGGCAATTCCTTTGCCATTACGGCCGGCTGCAAAGACAAGGAAGCGGCCTGGCAGTTCGTCCGGCAGTTCTTCCTCCCGGATTATCAGGAGCAGTTTACCTATGCGGCCTTTCCGACCAATCTTACCGTGTATGAAGAAATGAAACAGAACGCCATGACGGTTCAATACGAGAGAAATCCGGATGGCAGCTTTGTCCTGAACGAAGACGGGAGTCGAAAAGAAGCGGAACGGGACAGCACAATGCTGAACGGCGGAATCTATCAATACCGGATTGTTTCCGAAGAAGATGTGGCGCTTGTCGAAAAAATGATCAATGCAACAACACGCGTTCTGGGGATGGATGACAGCATGAAAGCGATCATAACCGAAGGGGCTGCTCCGTTCTTCGCCGGCCAGCGCAGCGCTGAGGAGGCCGCCAAACTGATTCAGAGCAAAGCCACGCTGTATGTAAACGAACAGAGGTAAGAAGACGGACAAGAGAATCATTGACTGCGGGGGAGAAAGCCGAAAGCTTTCCTCCGCAGTCTTTTTTCTTCCGGAAAACGGCGTCAATGATTGACTTCGGAAAGAGAATGTGAAATAATACCGTAAGACAATCTGCCAAACGGATGTACGATACGACGGAAAGGGTTATCCATGGCTCCGGATGCTTCAAATCTATGGAAACTGATATTGACGCTGGGCCTGCTGCTGATAGGGCTCATTGTGACCGTGCTGACGGACCGGTATTTCAGACGCAATCAGAAACTGATTCTTCTGGCGGTCATTCTGCTGCTCTGCTGCCTTCTCACGGCGGAGATTCTGCTGACCGGTACGCCGGGCTGGCTGGTGCCGGTTCTGGCGGTTGCCTGCGTGTTTGCCGTTTTCCGGCTGCATCAGAAGATGGAACGGGAGCATGAACAGGCGCTGGTCGCGGAACAGCGGATTCAGCTCATGATTTCACAGATTCAGCCGCATTTTCTGTTTAATACGCTTTCAACAATCCAGGCATTATGCCGGATCGATCCGGAGAAGGCTTTTGATACGACGGAGAAATTCGGCGCCTATCTGAGAATGAATATCGAATCGCTCGGCCAGTCGTCGCTGATACCGTTTCAAAAGGAACTGGAGCATACCAAAATCTATGCGGATATTGAGATGCTCAGGATCCCCTCCATCCGGATCATCTATGATATCCGGGACGATGATTTTGAGCTTCCCGCTCTGAGCGTACAGCCGATGGTGGAAAATGCGATCCGGCACGGCGTCCGCGGAAAATACGGAGGAGAAGTGATCGTTTCCAGCTATGAGGATGACAGAGATCATGTCATCACCATCCGCGACAACGGGCGGGGCTTTGATGTTAACGCTCCCCTGGAGTCGGACGGGAGCCACATCGGCATCCGCAATGTGCGTGAGCGCATAGAAAAGATGTGCCAGGGCTCGATGTCCATCGACAGCGAAATCTGGAAGGGGACAACCGTCACGATCAAAATACCCGCAAACCCCGGGAGGAAAGAAAAATGACTGCCATCTGTGTTGACGATGAACCGCTGGTCCTGCAGCTGACGCTGTCCCTGTTTCGCGACCTTCCCCAGTTTGACAGGGTGGAAGGATTTGCAGGGCCCCTGGAAGCGCTGGACTGGCTGGAAGAACATACGCCGGATATTGCGCTGCTGGATATCGATATGCCGGCGATGAACGGGCTGGAACTTGCCGCCCGGATCCGCGAGATGCACCCCGGTACGGCGATTATCTTTCTTACGGGATATGCGGAATATGCTCTGGATGCGTTCAAGCTGCACGCCTCCGGCTATCTGCTGAAACCGATCAACCGGGAAAAGCTCTACGCGGAGGTTAATTATGCTCTCTCCGGAAAAAACCGCCCGGCCTCATCCCATATCTTTGTCAAAACATTCGGGAATTTTGATATCCTCGTTGATGGAAAGCCGGTTGTTTTCAAACGTTCAAAATCCAAGGAACTGCTGGCGTATCTGGTTGACAGGCATGGAGGAAACGTTTCAAGGCCGGAAGCCTTTGCCGTGCTCTGGGAAGATGCCTTTTATGACCGGGCCATGCAGAAACAGATGGATGTCGTGATTCGCAGTCTGCGAAGCACGCTGGAGGAAGCG
This sequence comes from Oscillospiraceae bacterium, assembly GCA_017538965.1. GTDB lineage: Bacteria > Bacillota > Clostridia > Oscillospirales > Oscillospiraceae > Limivicinus. The sequence goes on along the minus strand of JAFYHU010000044.1, from coordinate 28,280 downwards.
GGCATCGCAGAAATCTTTGAGATTCAGAGCGGATGGATGCGCATTCTGCCGGACCGTCTGGACAGTGACCTGTACCGTTTCCTGGACGGCGATCGCGAAACGATCAATGAATATCGCGGAGAATATATGAGCGCCTATTCCTGGGCAAGCCAGACGGAAGCATATCTGGACAGACTTCTTCGGGAACAATCTTCCTGATGCCCTTGACCGTTGCGAATCGGGCATGGTATACTGATGACCACGGAAGGATGAGATGCTTTGGATTATCCGACAAAACGAACCTGGGCGGAAATCAGCCTGTCCGCCATTTCTCATAACTATCACGCCATACGTTCTGTTCTGCCTTCTGAATGCAGGTTTCTCGGCGTTGTCAAAGCCGATGCCTACGGCCACGGTTCGCTTCGCGTGGCTGCGCTCCTGCAGAAAGAAGGCGCGGATTATCTTGCCGTAAGCTGTCTGGATGAGGCGCTGGAGCTTCGAAGGAACGACATCACCATGCCGATTCTGATTCTCGGCCATACGCCGGTTGAATATACTGCTCTGCTGTTGGAAAACAATCTGACGCAGACGGCAACCTGTCTGGCAAAGGCGGAGGAATACTCTCGGGAAGCCGGAAGGCTCGGACAGACACTCAGGCTGCATATCAAACTGGATACGGGAATGTCGCGTCTCGGCTATCTCTGCGCAGGGGATTATTTTGAAGAAGGCGTCCGCAACATTGTTCGTTCGTACCGGCTGCCGAACCTGGAATATGAAGGAATTTACACGCATTTTTCTGTCTCGGATGAGGACGATGCGGAAAGCCGGGCTTACACGGACGCACAGTTTGCCCTTTTTACCCGGATGATAAGCACGCTGAAGGAAAGAGAAGGGATTTCCTTTCCCATCTGCCACTGTGCCAACTCCGGAGCCGTGATTCGAAAACCCGAGACATTCCTGAACATGGTTCGCCCCGGTCTGCTGCTTTACGGTTACGGAGACGAAGGAAAGCTGGGGCTGCGTCCGGCCATGCGGCTTGTGACGACGGTCAGCACAATCAAGTACTATGAGCCCGGTACCTTTGTCAGTTACGGCAGACGCTTTGAGACGAAAAGGCTGACCCGCATGGGCGTGATCGCAGCGGGGTATGCGGACGGGCTTCCGCGCCTGAGCTCCGGCAGATGCAGCTATCGGATCGGCGCAAAGTCGGTTCCGCAGTGCGGGACAATCTGTATGGATATGTGCATGGTTGACCTTACCGATCATCCGCAAGCCGAGGTCGGCAGCGAGGTCGAGCTGTTCGGCCCCGAAAACGATATCATGATGCTTTCCGATGCTGCGCAGACCATCCCCTATGAACTGCTCTGTTCGGTCACAAAACGCGTTCCGCGCGTCTACGTGTGAGAGGATGGCATTTTGGCACAAATCCGGATTTGTTGGACATTTGTTGGACAGAGAACAATAAAATAATATAATGGCAACTTCTAAGTAATCAATTGAATTTTCATAAATGGAGGGCAATATCATGCTGAACATCAACAAGAATCTGACAGGCGAAGTGCTGACGGTTTCCCTGGAGGGGCGTCTGGATACGACGACGGCTCCCCAGCTGGAAGAAAGTCTGCGCGAAAGCATGGACGGGCTGAAGGAACTGGTCCTCGATTTCCAGAACTTGGAATACATTTCCTCTGCCGGGCTCCGCGTTCTTCTCTCTGCGCAGAAAAGCATGGCAAAGCAGGGGAGCATGAAACTGATCAATGTCAGTGATGTCATCATGGAAATCTTCGAAGTGACGGGATTCGTTGATATTCTGACAATAGAGTAAAGAGGCACCCATGGACAATCAACTGTTTCGTAAAAAGAGTCTGGATCAGATTTCCTCTCCGGAGCAGCTGCACGACTATCTCCATGTAACAAACCCCACGGTGTGGCTGATTCTGGCAGCCATCATTCTGCTGCTTGTCGGATGCCTGATCTGGAGTTCTGTCGCTACCATTGATACCTTTGCCAGCGCTACCGCGACCGTCAATGACGGGAGCATGGTCATCAAAATCGATGACCCGAATCTGGAAAAGATGATCAAGAGTGGCATGAAGGTGGCGGTGGGAGATACCACGGCCAAGGTAACAAGCGTCGGCCACAGTGCAAACGGTAGCACCTTTGCCGTCGCGGAGACCACGCTGGAAAACGGGACCTATTCCGCCAAAGTCGTATTGAAGCAGACACAGGTTCTCAGCCTGCTGTTCAACTGAGGGCCTGAAAATGGGGGAGAAAAAGGTCAAAAAGCCTGTGTCAAAGGGAAGAGCCAAAGTTCCGGTGATCATGCAGATGGAAGCACTGGAATGCGGGGCGGCTTCCCTTGCCATGGTAATGGCGTACTACGGCCTTTGGGTGCCGCTGGAACAGGTCCGTCTCGACTGCGGTGTTTCCCGTGACGGTTCCAATGCGCGGAACGTCCTGCTTGCGGCAAGAAACTACGGCTTTGAAGCTGAAGGTTTTCGCTGTGAAGTCGAAGCGCTTCGGGAAGATATCCTGTTTCCCTGCATCATCCACTGGAACTTTAATCACTTTGTTGTTCTCGACGGATTCCGGGGAAAGTATGCCTATATCAACGATCCTGCCAGAGGAGAGGTGAAAGTCCCGTTAGAGGATTTTGACCGCTCCTTTACGGGTATTTGTCTGCAGATTACTCCGGGTCCGAATTTCAAGCCGGGCGGAAAAAAGAAAAGCACGCTTGACTTTGCAAAAAAGCGGCTGACCGGTGCCGGTGCAGCCGTGGCTTTTGTTTTGCTTTCAACCGTCATCGGCTATCTGTTCGGCATCATTCAACCGGTGTTTACGCGCTTCTTTATGGACTACCTCCTGTCAGGTACGAACACGGAGCTGCTGAACCCGTTTATTTTGCTGATGTCGCTGTTTGCTCTGGCACAGGTCATTGTCGCCTGGGTGCAGGCGGTCTATTCCCTGAAGATCAACGGCAAGATGGCGATCGAAGGCAGCAGCACCTTCATGTGGAAGGTTCTGCGTATGCCGATGGAATTCTTCTCCCAGCGGCTGGCCGGTGACATTCTGCAGCGCCAGGGCACCAACGCTTCCATTGCGAGCACCCTGGTCAACACCTTTACTCCGCTTGCGCTGAATACCATCATGATGATCTTCTATCTGGTTCTGATGCTGCGCTACAGCGTGATTCTGACGCTCGTCGGCATCACGACCATCATCCTGAATCTGCTGGTATCCAGGCTGATTTCGAAAAAAAGAGTGAACATTACCCGCGTCCAGATGAGGGATGCCGGGAAACTGGCCTCTGCCACGGTGTCCGGCATCCAGATGGTCGAAACCATCAAATCCAGCGGTGCCGAAAACGGGTTCTTTCAGAAGTGGGCCGGTTATCAGGCTTCCGTCAATACGCAGCAGGTACGCTATGCCAGGCTGAACCAGTATCTCGGTGCCATCCCTGCGCTTCTCAGCCTGATCGCCAATTCCGCTGTTATGGTGCTCGGTGTTTTCCTGACCATGAGAGGGGAATTCACCCTTGGTAGCATTATGATCTTTCAGGGCTTCCTGAGCTCCTTCATGGCGCCGGCCATGACGCTGATTTCGGCCGGCCAGACCATCCAGGAGATGCGGACGGATATGGAACGCGTTGAAGACGTGATGCAGTATCCCGCCGACAGTGTTTTCAAGGAAATGCCGCTGGACGAGGATGCTGACTATTCCAAGCTGACCGGAACCGTAGAACTCAAGCATATTACCTTTGGGTATTCCCGACTGGCAGATCCCCTGATTCAGGACTTTTCGATGTCCATGAAGCCGGGCAGCCGGGTGGCCTTTGTCGGTACCTCCGGCTGCGGCAAATCAACGCTGGCAAAGCTGATCTCCGGCCTCTATCAGCCCTGGGAAGGCGAGATTCTGTTTGACGGGAAACCGCTTTCCGAGATCGATCACAGCGTGTTTACCGGTTCCGTGGCCGTGGTTGATCAGGATATTGTTCTTTTTGAAGATACCATTGCCAACAACATCAAGATGTGGGACGATTCCATCGAGGACTTTGAAATGATTCTCGCGGCGCGGGATGCCCAGATCTATGACGACATCATGGCGCGCGAAGGCGGTTTTTACGGAAAGCTGACGGAAGGCGGAAAAGATCTCTCGGGCGGCCAGCGGCAGCGCCTTGAAATTGCCCGTGTTCTGGCGCAGGATCCGTCGATCATCATTATGGATGAGGCGACCTCGGCGCTGGATGCCAAGACGGAATACGAGCTGGTCAAGGCGGTCAAGGACCGCGGAATTACCTGCATTGTCATTGCGCACCGTCTCAGCACCATCCGCGACTGCGACGAAATCATTGTTCTGAACAAGGGCGTGGTCGTGGAACGCGGCACACATGAAGACCTGTATGCAAAAGGCGGCTATTATGCCGACCTGATTTCCAGCGACTGATGGGGGGTGCGGATCGTGGGTTGGTTTGACGAACAGATCAGAGAACGCAAGGTACGGGACCAGGAGGTCTTTGAAGAGTCCATCTTCCGCATGGCTGCCGTCGTGCTCGGCAAACAGAAGGCCGGCATCGTGGACAGCGACCGCATCGTTACCAAGGAAGCCATCGATGAGATTTTAAAATTTTATCATTACAAACCTGCTGAGATTCCGGATTCCATCCGGGACCCGGATGAACAGCTGGAATTCTGCCTGCGCCCGCATGGTCTGATGCGGCGCAATGTCCGCCTTGAAAAGGGCTGGTATAAGGATGCTTTCGGTCCCATGCTTGCCTTCCGCAAGGAGGACGGGATGCCGGTGGCGCTTCTGCCGAAGCCCTTTATCGGCTATACCTACCGGGATCCTTCCACCGGCAAAAAGGTCAGCCTGAACGCAAAAACAGCCGCGCTGCTTGATGAGGATGCGATCTGCTTTTATAAGCCTCTTCCTCTGAAGAAGCTCGGAATTCCGGACCTGATTGCCTACATGTGGGGCTGCCTGAACTCCGGCGACCTTACGATGATTGTTGTGCTGACCTTTGCCGCAACTCTCTTCGGCATGATGATGACGTACCTGACAAAAGCCCTGACCGGCTTTGTCCTGGAAAGCGGGAACTATGCGCTCCTTTACGGAACGGCTGTTTTCATGCTCTGCGTCCTGGTCTCCACCCAGATTATCAGCATCGTGCGGGAACTGATGATGAACCGCATTGAGATCAAAACCTCGCTTTCCGTGGAAGCTGCCATGATGATGCGCGTCATGAACCTGCCGGCAAACTTCTTCCGGAATTATTCCTCGGGCGAACTCTCCAGCCGCTACAGCGCCGTCAACCAGCTTTGTACGCTGCTTCTTGGAAACGTGTTTTCCATGGGCCTGACTTCGGTGATGTCGCTGATGTACATTACCCAGATCTTCCATTATGCGTCTGCTCTGGTGGTGCCGGCGCTGCTGATCATTGTGGTGACGGTCCTCGTCAGCGTGTTTTCGACCTTCATGCAGATGAACATCAGCCGGAAGGTCATGCAGAAGAGCGCAAAGGAAAGCGGTCTCAGCTACGGTCTGATTACCGGCGTGCAGAAGATCAAGCTGGCCGGAGCCGAAAAGAGAGCTTTTTCACGCTGGGCGAAATGCTATTCCGAAGCCGCCGAGTACAGCTATAATCCGCCGGCTTTCATCAAGGCAAACTCTGCAATCAGTCTGGCTATCTCCCTTGGCGGCACCATTATTCTCTACTATCTGGCGGTGAAAACAAACGTCTCCGGTTCGGAATATATCGCCTTCAATACTGCCTTCGGTTCCGTCATGGGCGCCTTTACCGCCATGTCCAACGTTGCGCTTTCCATTGCGCAGATCAAACCGATTCTGGAAATGGCCGAGCCGATCCTGAAGACCGAGCCGGAGTCTTCGGAAAACAAGACGATGGTGACCTCGCTGAAAGGGAACATCGAGCTTTCCAATGTCTATTTCCGCTATAACGAGAACATGCCTTATGTGGTCGACGGCATGAGCCTGAAAATCAAGGCAGGGGAATACATTGCCCTTGTCGGAAGAACAGGCTGCGGAAAGTCGACGCTGATGCGCCTGCTTCTCGGCTTTGAAATCCCGGAACGGGGCGCGATCTACTATGACGGCAAGGATATGACAAAGCTGGATCTCCGCTCTCTGCGGCGGCGCATGGGCGTCGTCACGCAGGACGGAAGCCTTTTCCAGGGCGATATCTACTCCAACATCGTCATTTCGGCGCCGCAGCTGACGCTGGATGAAGCCTGGGAAGCTGCGGAGATCGCCGGCATTGCCGATGATATCCGCGCCATGCCCATGGGCATGAATACGATCCTTTCGGAGGGCCAGGGCGGTATTTCCGGCGGCCAGAAACAGCGCCTGATGATTGCACGCGCAGTTGCGCCGAAACCGAAAATCCTGATGTTTGACGAAGCGACCAGCGCTCTCGACAACAAGACCCAGAAGCAGGTTTCAGATGCTTTGGATAAGATGAAGTGCACGCGCATCGTGATTGCACACCGCCTGAGCACCATCCGCAACTGCGACCGTATCCTGGTGCTGGACAAAGGCCATATCATGGAAGACGGAACCTATGATGAACTGATTGCCAAAAACGGCTATTTTGCGGAGCTTGTTGCCCGCCAGCGTCTGGATACCTGATTCACCGCAGGGAGAAATGAAAAAAGTTCTGTTAGGGATCCTGTTTGCAGTTCTGATCTGGACGCTGATTCTGTTCCTCTGCATGGTGTTCGGGTCAGACGGCCTCAGTCTCTTCTTTGAAACGCCGCCCGAAGGCGGTGACCTGACGGTTCGTTTCGACCCGGAAGGGATTATCCGGGTTTCGGATATAAAACCTTCGGAAGACGGACGGGAAACGGAAATCCGCTTTTCTGCTCTTCAGAGAGGCGTGACGGAAACAGCCGTTTTTTGGGACGGTCTGCCGGAAGACAGCTTCTATGCCGGTGAGATCGTCATGACCATGCATTCTCTGCCGTTCGGCATCATCACGGACAGCATTACCTGGAACTTTACCGGATGGGAATATCTGGTCGTATGCCTGACCGGCTGCTTCCTTACCGTCTCTGCCATCCTGTATGCGGCTTCGCTGCGGGAGAAGAAAACAAGATGCTTCTCTTATCGGTCGATCCGTCTCTTCGGCCTTGCCATTTTCTTCTTTGTCCTCAGTTTTCTGCGCGTCCAGTACCTGTTCTCGTTTTTAAACGGAAAAAATGCCGGCACCGTCTGGTCTCTGCTTGTCGGTCTCATCGCTTCGGCGCAGACCTTCATGCGTTGGACTGCCTACGTGATCGGCGCCTTTGCTGCCGTCATGGCGGTCAGCAATCTGTTCCTGCTTGCGCATGAGGGTTTTCGCCCGGCCAACATGCTGGGCATCGCCGCGGCGATTCTGATTATCGGGGGTGCGTATCTCGGCGTTCGCCTGTCGTATTCCCATTATACCTTTTCCATGCGAAACGTTCTCTGCAACGTCTATGCGGGATGGTTCGTCTATTTCGAATGTCTGCTGACGGCTACGGTGATCCGCGCCTTTGAGGCCGGCCGGCACCAGCCGGCATTCGACAAGGATTACGTCATTATTCTCGGATGCCGGATCCGCCCGGACGGAAGCCTGTATCCGCTGATTCGCGGGAGAGTGGAAAGGGCCCTTGCCTTTGCCGACGCCCAGGCTGCCGCAACCGGGAAAAGGGCAGTTCTTGTGCCCAGCGGCGGACAGGGGAGCGATGAACCGCTTTCCGAATCCGAAGCCATGGCGGCCTACTTGCTGGAGAAAGGCATTCCGCAGGATGAGATCCTGAAGGAAAACCGCTCGCAGACGACAAAAGAGAATCTGACCTTTTCCAAGGACCTGATTGCCCGACAGAATCAGAACGCCAGAGTAGCCTTTTCCACTTCCAGTTACCATGTATGCCGCGGCGGCATTCTGGCCGAAGAAATGGGCTGGAACATCGATGGAATGGGCAGTCATACAAAGTGGTATTTCTGGCCGAATGCCTTCCTTCGTGAGTTTGTCGGCCTTCTGTCCGAGAGCCGCTATCAGCAGTTGACGGCGGCTGTGGTAATCGCCGTGATCAGCGCTGCGCTTACCGTTGTGATTTAAGGAGAAAGAATATGCCGAAAGGAATGATCCCTATGGAGGAGGACCTGCTCAAACAGGTCAGCGGAGGAGATTATTCGGGAACCGTATTTGTCTATACCGTACGGCGCGGAGAAAGCATTCCCGTTCTTGCCCATCGCTTCGGCACAACGGCTGATACGCTCAGAGACCTGAATTCGGATGTCAATGCCGTCGTCCCGGGAACAAAACTGCTGATCCCCGTAAAGGGATAGCAACGGACACGCTCGCTGCCTGCTGAGAGCGGTCCGTCATTTCGGAAGACTGCCTCAACGCGCAGAAAGCGGAGAGGCGGCCTTTCATTTTGCCTGTACAGGCAAAAAAATGGAGAAAAGGAGAATACATATGTCGGTACTTGGCGCGATCATGGTTCCGCACCCGCCGATCATCCTGCCGGAGGTCGGCAGAGGGGAAGAGAAGAAGATTTCGGCAACGGATGCCGCCTTTCGACAAGCAGCCGCTTTTGTCGGTGCCCTGAAGCCGGAAACCCTTGTGCTTCTTTCGCCCCATTCCGTGATGTATGCGGACTATTTCCATATTTCACCGGGCGAGAGCGCAGAAGGGGACATGCGGCAGTTTCGTGCTCCGCAGCTGAAAATCCGTGCGGACTATGACAGTGCTTTTGTCGAAGCGCTTTCCGATCAGGCGGATGCTGCCGGCTTTCCGGCCGGCACACTGGGAGAGAGGAGTCCGGAGCTGGACCACGGGACGCTGATTCCTCTATATTATGTAAACCAATATATTACGGATTATCGACTGGTCCGGATCGGTCTGTCCGGGCTTCCGCTGTCCGACCATTACCGTCTCGGTCAGATGATCAGCCATACGGCGGATTTGCTGAACAGGCGCGTGCTGATTGTCGGCAGCGGAGACCTTTCCCATAAGCTTCTCAGAGAGGGGCCCTACGGTCTTTCGAAGGAAGGGCCGGAATACGATGCGCGCATCATGGATGTCATGGGGCGTGCCGCCTTTGACGAGCTCCTGGATTTTGATGAAACCTTCTGCGAGAAGGCAGCGGAGTGCGGGCATCGCAGCTTCTGCATTCTGGCGGGCGCTTTGGACGGCAAATCCGTGGAAGTCGAGAAACTGAGCCACGAAGGGCCCTTCGGCGTCGGCTACGGGGTGTGCACCTATCGCGTTACGGGAGAGGATCCGTCCAGACACTGTCTGGAGGAATGGCGTGCGCGGCAGAAAACGATCCTGGATCAGAAACGCCAAAACGAAGACCCCTATGTCAGGCTGGCGCGAGACACCATCAACGCCTGGGTGGGAGAGAGAAAGCGGATAAAACTTCCCGACGGTCTTCCTCCGGAAATGCTCTGCCGGAAGGCAGGCGTGTTCGTTTCCCTGCATAAAGACGGGAGACTGCGCGGCTGTATCGGCACCATTCAGCCGACTCAAAACAGCATTGCGGAAGAAATCATCGGGAACGGAATCAGCGCTTCGACAAAGGATCCCCGCTTCAGCCCGGTGCGTCCGGACGAACTGGATGCGCTGGAAATCAGCGTGGATGTGCTCGGAAACCCGGAGAAAATAAGTTCCCGGGATCAGCTGGACGTCAAGCGCTACGGCGTCATTGTTACCAAAGGCTTTCGAAGAGGGCTTCTGCTGCCGAATCTGGACGGAGTGGACACCGTGGAGGAACAGCTGTCGATCGCCTTGAGGAAGGCAGGTCTGTCGGAACGGGAGAAAGAATTCGAAATGGAGCGTTTTGAGGTCGTTCGTCATGTCTGATTCTTCTGTTCGTTTTGCGGTCTGCCCGGTTTGCCCGCATGCCTGTCGGATTGAAGAAGGAAAGACCGGCAAGTGCCGTGCGCGCGGCACGAAATACGGAAGAGTGGTCCCGCTGAATTACGGTTTTGCTACCTCGCTGGCGCTTGATCCGATTGAAAAGAAACCGCTGAAAAGATTTTATCCCGGCTCGAGCATTCTTTCCCTCGGAAGCTACGGCTGCAATCTGAACTGCCCTTTCTGCCAGAACTGGGAAATCTCCATGTCCGACGGTCATGAATTTCGCCGGGACAGGAATGAAGAGGAGAATCTGATTTCCCCGGAGGCGCTGACCGATCTGGCGCTGCAGCTGGTCGGAAGGGGAAACATCGGTGTCGCGTTTACCTATAACGAACCGCTGATTGCCTGGGAATTTGTCCGGGATTCCGCAAAGCTCCTCCGTGAAAGAAATCTGAAAGTCGTTCTGGTGACCAACGGCTGCGTGAACGGAGAAATCGCAGATGCCGTTCTTCCTCTTGTCGACGCGCTGAATATTGATCTGAAAAGCTTCCGGAAAGAAACCTATCGGAAGACCCTGGGCGGCGATCTGGAGACCGTAAAGCGCTTTATTTCGAAAGCGGCGAAACAGTGTCATGTGGAACTGACCAGTCTGATCGTCCCGGGAATGAACGATTCGGAGGAGGAAATGCAGGCCATGACGGACTGGATTTGCTCGCTCCCGCACGGAGAGGACATTCCGCTTCATATTACCCGCTTTTTCCCGCGGTATCGAATGCTGAACGCACAACCGACGAATAGAAGTGTGATTATTCGGCTCGCGGATCTGGCCGGCCGGCAGCTGAAATATGTATACCCCGGGAATCTATGAATACCGCTGCCTTAACGCATTTTTTCTATGTTTTTGACGCATCATTCGATCTGCTGTTTCTTGACATGGAGACAGATCCTGCGCTATAATATTCGTCAGCAAATATCCAAAATAAATATATTAAAGGAGAAATGCAACATGAGCAAGAACATTACCCGCCGCGACTTCCTGAAAGGGACTGCTGCAGGCGCCGTCGGCCTTGCCGCCATGGGCATTGCGGGCATCCCTGCCGCCAGCGCCGCGGGTACCTACAAACCCGGTTCCTATGAGGCCACTGCGTACGGCAACCTCAGCTATGTCACCGTAAAGTGCACCTTCAGCGAGGACAAACTGGAGGACGTCGAGATCCTTTCCCAGAACGAAACCCCGATCCTCTTCTCGCAGGTTCAGGATAAGCTGATCCCCGCGATCATCGAGAATCAGGCCGGCGGCCTCGACGGCATCACCGGCGCCTCGAATTCCTCACGTGCCGTCAAGGAAGCGATTGCCGACTGCGTGGCGCAGGCCGGCGGCGACAAGGAAGCCTGGCTTGCCAAGACCGTGGAAGCCACTGCCGGTGCGGATGAGACCTATGATGTCGACATCTGCGTCATCGGCTGCGGCGGCTCGGGTTTCATGGCCTCGATCAGCGCAGGCAAACTGGGAGCCAAGGTTCTGACCATTGAAAAGGCAAGCTCGGTTGCCGGCGTCAACGGCATCAAGGTCTCCGGACCCTTCGCCGTCGACACCTCGGTTCTGCATGCTAAGGAAGGCGGCACCACTCTGACGGTTGACGATGTCTTCCAGCATGTCATGGACTATACCCACTGGACCCCGAACCCGGCCCTGATTCACCGCTGCCTCGACGAGAGCAAGAACGCGGTGGAGAACCTGGTCGGCATCGGCTATGAGATGAAGGAAGTCAACTTCCGTTTTGAGACCCCGTTCATCAATGAAAAGGGCGGCTTCCACCTGATTACCAATGCGCTGGACAACCGTGTCGAGCTCTGGAACAAGGCTCTTGAGGACAACGGCGTTCAGGTTCTCTTCAACACCACCGCGACCGGCCTGCTCATGGATGGCGACAAGGCTGTCGGCGTCACTGCCAAGAAGGCGGACGGCACGAATGTGACCGTCAACGCGAAAGCCGTCATCATCGCTTCGGGCGGCTATCTCGGCAACCGCGACCTGCAGGAGAAGTTCCTGAAGACCCGCAAGCTGAACGCGGCGGCCGGCGGCAACAGCCTCTGCACCGGCGACGGCATCATGATGGCCGAAGACGTTGGCGCAGTGCTCAACAAGACCTTCGGTTACTGCCCCTGCGAATACGGCGGAACCAACTCCAAGGCCTCCCGTCCGGCCAAGCAGGACAAGTACGATCAGAACCTGGCCTTCAAGTTCGGTCTCTACGGCAACCTGCTGGTTGATCAGGAAGGCAAGCGCTTCATCAACGAAGGCCTCCTCTGCGACTACCCGATGAGCTACGGCTCCGAGCAGATTATCCTCAACGCTCCGTGGTACGGCATTGTCGACCAGGCTTATGTTGACGCCATGGCCACCCAGGGCCTGTATGAGTACACCATCGCCAAGGGCGCAACCACCGACGAAGGTGTATGGTTCATCGGCAACTACTTCAAAGATCGTATCCTTACCGCCCTTCCCGAGGACCTCGAAGAAGGTATCGCGGAAGGCTGGATTGCCAAGGCCGATACGCTGGAAGAGCTCGCCGAGGCCTTCGGCCTGACCAACCTGCCCGAGACCGTTGCAAAGTACAATGAGTACTGCGACAAGGGCGTGGACGAAGAGTTCGGCACCAATCCCTGGTACCTCAGCAAGGTCGAGACGGGACCCTTCTATGCGGTTCAGTGCGAGCCTTCGGCATGGAGCACCTTCGGCGGCGTCCGCACGGACGACCAGCTGCGTGCCCTGAAGCCGGACAACACTCCGATGCAGGGCCTGTACGTCGTCGGCACCGACAACGGCTCGATGTACTACAGCCCCTACTATGATGTCCCCGGCTTCTGCTATGGCCTTTGCGTCGACTCCGGCTACATTGCCGCCACCGAAGCAGTAGAGTACATCAAGGAATAATCCCCAAACGAACAGATCCGCCGGCTTCTGCCGGCGGATTTTTTTGGTTGCTTCTGAAATTTTAACAGCGGTTCAGCCTTCAAAATCTCCGTAAAGAATACGGGCAAGCTCCGAATCCTTATCAAGCATGATCGTCTTGTTCCCGCCGGTCAGAGATGCTTTCAGGGCGTCCAGAGAACGGGTGTAATTGTAAAACTCCGCTTTCTCGTCGGTGTTGTAGGCATCCTGAAGAATGCGCATGTATTCGCTTTCCCCCTCTGCCAGAATGGTTGCGGCCTCTTTTTCGGCTTCGGCGGTCATGACCGTCACTTTGCGATCCGTTTCGTTGCGGATCTTCTGCGCCTCAGCGGCACCTTCTGCCGTGTACCCGGCTGCAATGTTTTCACGCTCGGAAATCATTCGGGTAAAGACGGCAGCCTTGTTATCTTCCGGAAGGTCAAGCGCCTTGATTTGCGACTGGACGATTTCAATCCCGTACACACGGATATCAGCGTTTGCATCCTCGGTAATCAGCTGCGTCAGACGTTCACCGCGGGCGGCGATGATCTCATCCTGCGTCATATTGGAAATAATCTTCTTCAGACTGTTGTAGACGGCGGCCTCGATGCGTTCGGCGGCGCGGGCTTCAATCGCGTTCAGAGTCTGAATGTAAAGCGTCGGATTGGTAACGCGCCATAGCACATAGTTGTCCGAAATCATGGATTTTTTGTCTTTGGTTATGACGTCGGAAGCGGGGATATCATAGAGAATCGTTGCGGCGGAAATGCGCTGAATGGTCTGAATAAAAGGAATTTTAGCCTTCAGACCGGGACTGTCGATCACGTTGACAATACGTCCGAATTGCCGAACCGCAACATATTCCTTTGGCTGTACGGTATAAAGCGTATTGCAGAGCACAAAGATTATCAGCAATACCAGAACGAGTGCAGTCACTTTTTTTGCTTTGCTCACGGATTCATCGCCTCCCTTGCTGCTCCGGAATCGCTTTCGGTGACAAAGCTGTCAACCGGGAACATGGTCTGTGTGCTTCCGTCGGTGATGATCACCTTCAGGTCGGGCAGCAGATCTTCAAGCGTTTCATAGAACATACGCTGCTTGGTAATCAGCGGATTCCGGGCATACTGCTCGTACATGGCGTTGAAGCGCGCGACCTGTCCCTCGGCTTCGGCGATGCGTGCTGCCTTCTGTGCTTCTGCACTCTGGACGATGCGGTCGGCCTGTGCCTCTGCTGCGGGAATCTGCTCGTTTTCATACTTTCTGGCCTGATTGATGCGCGTTTCGGCTGATTGCTTGGCGGTTTCCACTTCCTTAAAGGCGAGGATGATCTCCTGTGTTGGCGGCTCGGCGTCCTGAATCGTGATGTTCACAACCTGAATGCCGATGTTCTGCTCCTGCAGCTCCCGAACCATCTTGTCCTTGACATCGGCCTGAATGGCGCTCTTTCCGGTGGTCATGGCTTCGTCCACCGTATAGTCGATCACCGTGCTTCGAATGCTTGCCAGCGCGATGTTGTTCAGAATCTGCTCCGGTTCCCGCGAATTGAACAGATAGGCAACCGGATCGCTGACCTTGTACTCCAGATAAAAATCAATATTGATCAGATTGAAATCCTTTGTGATCATGATCCCGTCGAAACTGTTTATGATGTTCTGTCCGTTTGCGCCGACGGAATAGCCGATGCCTGTCCCGTGCGTGGTAATATCCACCATGTGCACCTGCTGCAGGAAAGGAATCTTAAAGTACAGACCGGCGGTGTCCGTGCGGACAACCTTCCCGAACATGGTGACAACGGCGTTTTCCTGCTCGCTGACATTATAATACGAACCAAGGACCGTCAGCAGCACCACGAGGATCAGCACGACAACGAGAATACGCCGGCTCCATGTTTTCAGATCCGGCCTCTTGCGCTGCGGTGCGCTGCTTGGTCCGGAACTGTAGCTGCCGTCCGGCCCGACGTTGACATCCCGGAAATTTCCTTCCCGGAACTCCCGGCCGGTAAAGCCTTTGAAATCAGGCAAAGAAAGCCCTCCCTCCTTGTAAAAATCTATAATATTTTACCATATGGAAAAACGCTTGACAAGAGCAGCCGCGGCTTTCTGCTGTTTCTGACGGGAAAGCAGGAAAACAGTGGACGAATCCCGAAACAGGTGTTAAAATAGAATCAAATCCAAAAGAAAGGAATGACTCTTACAAATGGACCTCAAAGAACTCCGTGAAAAAACCAAACTCTCCCAGGCTGCCTTTGCCAAAACGATCGGTGTAAGCCCCTCTGCGGTTGCTTCCATCGAATCCGGACGCATGAAAGCCAGCGCCAAGATCATCGATGCCGTGAAGAATATCCACGGCGAGGTGATTGAGCCCGAAGTCAAAAAAACCAAGCCGGCTGAAAAGAAAGACAAACCCGCTTCGAAGAAAGCCAAACCCGCGGAAAAGAAGACGAAGGCCGCGCCCAAAACGAAGAAAAAGGCCGAGAAAGCCGCTCCGGCTCCGAAGAAGGCGCTTCCCCGGAAAACGGAAATCATCATCCAGTCTCCGCTTGGCGGCGAGATCACGCCGGATGCCATTTTAGCCCGTCTCAGCAAGGATGTGGATTCCGTCTATATCCGGGTTGACCAGAACAAAGCCTACTGGGTAAAAGGCGAGGAATACGGTTCCGTAGATCTCTGGTAACTGCATTGCAATTCTGTATTTCAGCCGTTACGGCAAATAATAAAAAGGAGGAAACAGCGTGAACATTTCAAGACGCGACTTTCTGAAAGGAACAGCTGCAGGCGCCCTGGGCATTGCCGCTACCAGTCTGCTGAGCCCTGTCGCCGCATTTGCGGAGGACAAGGGTGCAGAAGCGGCAGATGTCAATGTCCATCAGGTGTTGGCCGGGATGAATCCGCAGGATTACGATTTCCGTGATCAGGATTCCGACCTCTCTGCAGTGTTCAGCCCCTGGAAGTTCGGCGGACTGAACCTGAGCCACCGTATGGTCAAGTCTGCTGCCGGTTCGGATACCCAGCTGGGCAGCGAGGAGGAGGCTGTCGAATACTATGCCAACTTTGCCAAAGGCGGCGTTGAGATGGTATGGGTAGAAGACTTCCTGAAATTCCACGAGCATTTCCCGAGCAGCCGCGCAACCGATATCGAGACTTCCCACGTGAAAGCGGTCGTGGACGGCGTCCATGCCGCTGGCGGCTACATCGGCTACCAGCTCAGCTGCATGGGCCGTTCCTTCAGCGGTTTTGATGCCGCAACTGCTCCCCAGTATGCTTCCGCTTTTGCCGAGCACCTGACTGCCGAAGAAGTCAAACTGGTACAGGAAGACTTCATCAAGGGTGCGAAGAAAATGCAGGATCTGGGCTTTGATGCGGTCGAAATCAACGCCGCGGGCAACAACATCGGCCAGGCCTTCTTCTCCCGCCAGAGAAACCATCGCGACGATGAATACGGCCCTCAGAGCTTTGAAAACCGTGCCCGCTTTGTCGGCGAGATTATTACCGGCATCAAGGAGCTCTGCGGAAAAGACTTCCCCGTACAGGTGCTGTTCAACGGCATTGAGGAGAATGACATCAACATCGGCGAGGCCGATCTCTCCACCACGGTCGAAGAGAACTGCAAAATCTGCAAGGCCCTCGAGGATTTCGGCGCCGACTCGCTCCATGTCCGTCTCGGCGTGTTCCGCATGCACGTCTGCCAGTTCGCTTCCGACCTCTACTTCACCGGCAACGGCATCATCGGTACCGCGGCCGACGGCACGCGCTTTGACTTCTCCCGTCACTTCGAAGGCAAGCTCCTCGCCAACCACGATGCCTACGGCATGATGCTCAAGGTCGCACAGGAGATCAAGCAGGCCGTGACCATCCCTGTCGGCACCGTCACCTGCATGAACCCCGCTTACGCGCCGAAGTTCTTCAACGACGCGATTGCAAACGGCATGTGCGACTTCTTCATTATGAACCGTCCGCTCACTGTGGATACGGAGTATGTCAACAAGCTCCGCGAGGGACGTCTCGATGAGATCGCCCCTTGCTGCCGCTGCATGCACTGCCACTTCGACTATAACGAAGAAGGGAAGGTCTATGAGCACTGCCGCGTGAACGCCGCTACCCAGCGTGCAAGGCGCGAAGTGATGCCCGAAGGCGCAACCCCGCTGCCTGCAGACGGCGAAAAGAAAGTCATGGTCATCGGCGGCGGCCCGGCCGGCATGGAAGCGGCCCGTATCGCGGCCGAGCGCGGCTATGATGTCACGCTCTATGAGAAGAACGGCATGCTCGGCGGTCTGCTGGCCTTTGCCAATGCCATCAAGGGACCGCATGAGAATCTGGAAGACCTCCGGAAGTATCTGATCCGCCAGCAGGAGGTCAAGGGAGTCAATGTTGTCACCGGCACCGAGGTCACTCGCGAGATGATCGAGAAGGAAGCGCCGGACTACGTCATCCTCGCTGTCGGCGGCAAGCGTCCCGAACTGGAGCTCAAATCGAACGGCAATACCTCCGTCATCTCGATCGACGACGTCGGCCCGAATGTCGGCGACCATGTGACCATTCTCGGCGGCAATGCCCAGGCCGTGGATACTGCCCAGTATCTGATCGCGCTCGGGAAACATGTCACCATGGTTTCTTCGGAACCCAAAGACAAGCTGGACAAGGGCCAGTCTTCCTGGGTGAAACAGTTCACCATCCCGATGCTTTACGCCAACGGTATGCGTCTCTGGCCGAATGCTTCGATCAAAGAAGTCCGCGACGGTGAAATCGTCATTGACGGCGAGACCGGATGCGACATTGTGATTCCCTGCGAGACCGTCGTCGATGCACGCGACATGCTGCCGAACACGGAACTGATCGAAGGGCTTTCCATCCCCGCTGTCGCGGTTGGCGACTGCAATGCGCCGTTCAATATTGCAGAAGCAATCGCAGCCGGCAACCTTGCAGCAAGAAAGATCTGAAAATACTTCTCTTTCCGAAAGGAAAGGTCATCAGACCATCCCCATACAGCAGAAAAAGGGATCAGGCGCTTGAAGCCTGATCCCTTCATCTGCATTTTCGTGAGCATTTTTGGTGAAAATGGCTAAAAGAATTGAAAAATTCTTTCTGAAAAAGAAAGAAAGCTTTAAATTGGCTTTTCTAATAATAATTATCGAAAATCACCAAAAACAGAAAAAAAGTGAGCTGAAATGAATGGAATTTGGACGGAAGTAAAGAAAAAGAGACTGTAGCAAAACAGCCTGTAAAAAACAAGAAGTCGAGACAGCCCAGAAGGGTCGCCTCGGCTTTTTGTTTGTGGTAAAATAAGTTTGTGAAAAATAGATTAACACAAAAGAATTATCGCACATGCGAGCGGAGTGTGCAACTATTAATTGACGAAGGTTTTTGCAGAAAAGTTAATATCGGCAGATGATAGCGTACCTCTGCCTGATCTCCTTCTCTTTTTCCTTTCTGACTTCGGCACCGCACTGTATAAAAGCTCCAGATACCGTGGGTGCATCCAGTCGTCGCTGTCTACGAAAGTGAACCATTCACTGTTGCTGTTTGCGAAGGCTCAGTCGATCCCGACATTTCTTGCGGCGCAGCAGCCCCCGTTTTCCTGGTGGATCACATGAATGCGCGAGTCCTTTTCTGCATATTCATCACAAAATGCCCCACAGTTGTCCGGATTCCCGTCGTCCACGAGGACAAGCTCAAAATCTGTAAAGGTTTGGAGGAGGATGCTGTCTACGCAGCAGCGTAGCCATGGCTCGACGTTGTAGATGAGGACGATGACAGTGATTGTGGGCATGAGTCGATTCTCCATCGAAAAAGATGATTCACAAATCCTGATATCGTTTTTTCAGCGTTTTCAACGCTTCAAAGCAACTGTCGCCTATGATCTTTCTGACAACATTGTGGCAGTTCATGCGGCGCTTCTTTCTCACGCTACGCTACCTGCTGGGCGTATACCGCGCCGTACAGTCCCGCGCCGACGATCAGATAATCGTACATCGTTTCCTCCCATGCCGCTTGTCTCAGAAATCCTTGTATTTCCCTATCTTTAACATCTTCATTCCGGGTTTTACGACGGCTTTTCCGACCCCATGTAGCCCCGGGAAGGCAAAACGATACAGATATCCGTACTCCCATGGAGGCGCGTAGCGCAGGCCGTACCGGAAAATTACAACTCTGCACCTCTGCTTGATCTCTCGCTCTTTTTCCTTCCTGACCTCGGCAGGGATGTGCTCCTCCGCACGAAGCAGATCGACGATATACATGCAGTGCGAAAGATAATCTCTGACACTGAATGCCAATGCTTTGGTGCTTTTTATGCTTTTTACATATTCAATGCGTTCTTCATACGCATCCATGCTGTCCAGCCGTTTCAGAGAGAAGGGACTGTTCATGATGCCCTGCGGATTATGATAATAGTAATACAATACCATTGGAAGATAGCTGATCGTTTCCGCGCGTATCAGCAGCTTGTATGTAAGGAATGCGTCCTCATGCAGCTTTCCAACTGGATAGCGCATGCCCTCAAAAAGCTCTTTTACATACAGCTTGTTACACGGCGAATGAATACACCAGCTTCTTTGAAGATAATCGTCCCATGGCAGGAGTTCTGTTTCCGGAACAACTTCCTCCGCGGGTGTCGGTTTCTCCACCTCCACAATTTCACAAGCGCTGAGCTTGATATGATCCGTTTGCACTGCGCTGTATAAAAGCTCCAGATACCGCGGATGCACCCAGTCGTCGCTGTCTACGAAGGCGAGCCATTTACTATTGCTGTTTGCAAAGGCCCAGTCGATCCCGGCGTTTCTTGCAGCGGAAAGGCCCCCGTTTTCCTGGTGGATCACACGAATACGTGCATCCTTTTCGGCATACTCGTCGCAGATCGCGCCGCAGTTGTCCGGGCTGCCGTCGTCCACGAGGACAAGCTCAAAGCCGGTAAAGGTCTGGGCGAGGATGCTGTCCACGCAGCGGCGCAGATATGGCTCGACGTTGTAGATGGGGACGATGACGGTGATTGTGGGCATGGTTTCTCAATTTCCTTTA
Organism: Oscillospiraceae bacterium; assembly: GCA_017538965.1. Lineage (GTDB taxonomy): Bacteria > Bacillota > Clostridia > Oscillospirales > Oscillospiraceae > Limivicinus. The sequence goes on along the minus strand of JAFYHU010000044.1, from coordinate 8,509 downwards.
GAATGAATTGAAGCTTCCTGTTCGTTTTGTTCACTCGGAATGTCGTTTTCATGACTTGCACCCGGTTTATAAAGCCTGTTTCTGCCGGTAGAACGTTTCTTCAGGGCTTTATCCGCAAAAGCGGCTGCGGCAGTGCTAAAGCGTTTAAGGATAAACAGGGCTTCATTTCCACCCGCATAATACTCCGCTCTGTTAATCGTATAACCAACCTGCCTGGCATCCTTATATACGCGAAAAAGCAGTTCCCGTTCGTTTCGCAGACCTCGCATCTGTTTCTGAAGAAAAGAGTAATCGCGGATACTCTCGACCAGCCTTTTTCTCATGTCAAACATAGAGAGTCCGAGTTCCTTCCGATTTCTATTTATCTCATTTTCAACAACAAAAAAGTAAATGATCGGGAAATGCTCCAAAAGGATTTTCCCCTCGCTGTGTGCGCTGTAAAACGTGAACAGCTCTTTGCATAGTTCTTGCATTCTCCCGGCATTCAGCACGGTTTTCTGCTGACCCATAGTGGAATCGTCTCTTACATAATAATGATACAGTACGTCTGGAATTACTGAAATTTTACTTACAAAAATGCAATAATACAGGGAAAAGCAAAGATCTTCTGCAAAAATTTTCCTGTTGTCAATAAAACGGATATGATTCTTTTCAATAATCTCTCTCCGAAACATACGCCCCATTCCCCACCCAATCTTTCCCTGCAACAACTGAGAAACAATGAATTCCAACCTTTCCTGCTGATCATGTATTGCAATATCGCCGGGTATGTATTCTGATTCATTCTCTAGGCCTTTCGGAAATATCTCACAATGTTGAAATACCGATAACTCTGCGCCATTCAAAAGCGGGTGAATAGCCTTCTCAAGAAGATCTTTGCTTACACTGTCATCACTGTCGATGAAACAGATATATGTTCCCCGTGCAGCATCTAACCCCGCGTTCCGTGCACTGGACTGCCCGCCATTCTCTTGGCGGATAACACGAACGCGCAAATCCCGCTGTGCGAACGCGTCGCAGATTGCACCGCTTCTGTCGGTGCTTCCATCGTCCACAAGAATCAGCTCAAAGTCTGTGAATGTCTGGGCAAGGATGCTGTCTACGCAGCGGCGCAGATAGGGTTCGACGTTATAAACAGGGACGATTACACTGATCTGTGGCATGGAAAAACCTCCAGAGCACTATTTCCTAATGGCAAAATCAAACTGTCTGTAGTATGAAAAAGCCAATTTCCAAGAAGATGTCTTTCATCATCAATCATGACTTTTGTCTATTCAGAAAGCGATCCAGATCTTCAAATTGTTTGGGGGCTGATGCAATACAGGAATTGATATCAATTACTCGCCTATCCATTTCTAAAACTGTTTCCGCGTCAAGAGAACTCAACATATCCAGAGAACACCAAGACTTGATGTGAAGATCGTTCAGCACATTTGTGCATTTTTCGTTATATGCAATACTGAAGAAGGGGAGTTCGTATAAAAGAGCCAGAATCATAGCATGAAATCTAGTCGCCAGAACAAAGCATGCGCCAGAGAACAAAGCATCAAGATTGTCCGGTGTGTGATAGGCAAATCGTTCTGTGCGCGATTGTACAGCCGGGCTTAAACGTTCCCATATCCTGACAATCTCTGCTTCGTCACCCTCGTTACAACAAAACGAGGTGAGGACAGGGGTATATCCTTTATTACTGGCAACTGTACAGAAGTTTCCCAGAAAGTTTTCATACGAGAGTGCACAGCCCTCCATATAGGATCTGTTATCTGGATTGATGAGAGAAATAATAATTCTTTTCCCGTGTCGCTTCTGAGAAGCTACCGGAAGATTGAAGACCACATCAGGTGCCCACCGGACATTATTTAATTCCGAGAAGAGAGAATAGCTCTTTTGGTCCCGAAAGCAGACACTCTTGCATTCCCTAAAAAAAGCACAATAAGATTGATAGAATTCTTCGTCTGTATATGGCCCAAAATTTGCCCCGATAATAAAGAGCGGCCTATAACGTAACTTTTCAAAATCGTGTTCGGGAGCATTTACATGCTGCTGGAATAAAGACCCTCCGATATATACGGAAGCAATGTATTGCTTCCGTAAGCAACGTAGGAACAGCTTATATAAGAGATCTCTTTTATAGCTGAGCGTAATCATGTTAAAAAAATGATTGATTGCTCCCCATTTTCTTTGCCATTTCATATAAAGTTTTTCTATGTTAAAAAAGTTGGGATACTGCGTAAAGGTGGAACCGCCGCAAGGATGGTGCGGCTCGTCATAGAAGAATATGATGTCAGGATATCTTTTCAGCAGGATTTCAACCATCAAATCGTCGCCAAGATTTTGGTTGAGATATGCACTTAGTTTTATATACTTCCGCATTCTATCACCTTTGCGTCAGGGAATTGGATATTGCCCCAAACACCCTTTTTCCACATTTTATTCGTACTATTTTGATTGTTCCGTTTGTCGATTACCAGGCAGAATGCATCCTGAACAACATCATGTATTACCTCACCGGCAAAGGAATCAATCTCATAAAGAACAATTCGTGCGTAATAGATACCTGACGCAAGAACCGATAAGTCAAATTGAAGTTTTAAAGAATTATTTCCTCTCTTTGCATAGATAATTGATTCTGTTGAGGTCATTCCAACGATGACTCTGTTCTCTGAAAAGAGTATCATGCGAAAAGCCAAACTGGAATAGTCGCGGTTTGAGCTGTATTTTATTTCAACAGACACATTTTCTCCGGAATATATTGCGGGCTCCTGAACGTCAAGGATTTCGACTGAATTAATAACTATAGAGCCATCGGCATATTTCTCCCTGGGCAAGCGACTACAGTCATTAAATAAGCGAAAACCGTTATTCACGCTCCCCATATACGCCCCAATTCCATCTTCCACGTCCCCGTCAAATACGACCTTCCCGTGATCTAGCACGATCACGCGGTCGCAGAGCTGGCGGATGGTGTTCATGTTGTGGGAGACGTAGAGGATGGTACGGCCCTCGGTTCTGGAAACGTCATTCATTTTCTCGAGGCATTTCTTCTGGAAGGCCATGTCGCCAACGGCTAGGATCTCGTCCATGATCATGATCTCCGCGTCCAGATGCGCGGCAACGGAGAAGGCGAGCTTGACATACATGCCGCTGGAATAGCGCTTGACCGGGGTATCGATGAACTGGCGGCACTCGGAAAACTCGATGATGTCCTCAAGCTTGGCGTCGATCTCCTTTTTTTTCATGCCGAGGATCGCGCCGTTCATATAGATATTCTCGCGGCCTGTGAGTTCCCCGTGGAAGCCGGTGCCGACCTCCAGCATGGAGACCACGCGCCCGTTCAGGCCGATCCTGCCACCGGTGGGCGCGGTCACGCGGGAGATGAGCTTCAAAAGCGTGGATTTGCCCGCGCCGTTGTGTCCGATGATGCCGACGCGCTCGCCCTTCTTTACGTCAATGGAGACCCCGTCCAGCGCCAGAAAGGTCTCGCCCTGCTTGTAGTCACGCGCGCCGATCGTCCGGGTGGGATCCTCTTCGCCCCGGCGCTTCGCGCGGCGACGCTGCAGTTCGTCCCGCAGGGTCGTCCCGCCGATCTGTCCCAGCACATATTGCTTCGACACGTTGTCGATCTTTAGCATGAGTTCTTCCATCATATACATCCTTGACAAACGTAATACTTTTCGTTATACTTTACATATGAAAACAATCATTGCCGAAACCATCGTTGAATGGGACGAAAACAAAAACCAAACCAACATTCAAAAGCACGGGATCAGCTTTGAGACTGCCGCACTGGTATTCGCCGATGAGGAGCGGATCGAATACTATGATAAGCTGCACAGTTTTGAGGAAGACCGTTTTGTAGTGCTAGGCTGCGTGCAGGGAATCCTTTATGTCGTTTATACCATGCGAGGGGACGCTTCCCGCCTGATTTCCGCGAGAATGGCCACCCCCAGAGAAAGGAGAATCTATTATGGAGAATGAAAACATTGTCCGGACCGTTATCCGCAGCGGACAGAAGCCGACCGAGGCGCAGATTCGTGAGATCGAAGCCGCCGCGGTCAGGCCGGTCACACCCGACGAGGACGCGCCGGAGCTGTCTCTTGAGCAATACGCCGAGATGGCCGCGATTGCCAGAGCAAGACGGAGCGAGACCGTGAAGCCGGTCATCGCCCTCCGGGTATCGCCGGCGACGCTGGAAAAAGCCAAAGCAACCGGGAAAGGCTACACGGGTTTTTTGAGCCGTTTATTGGACAACGCCATCAACGATCCCCAAATGGTGTCCCGCAGTCTTTGATAAAACAAGAGCCGCTGTGACCGGGCGTATGCCCGGTCTTTTTAAATCGTGTCCATAAACGTTCGCTCGATTCGGCTGAACAGGATCAGGCCGAGGAAGAACAACGCAAGGCTTACCACCCAACCGAGCAGGTAGTAGCCCAGATTGAAGTACCCGAAGCCGAACATGGCGCAGCGGAAGGTCGTGAGGATCGGTGTCATGGGATTTAGCATATACAACCCCATCCACTTCTCCGGGACAAGCTGGAGACCGTAGGCGATGGGCGAGCCGTACTGCCAGAGTTGAATGCCAAATCCAACCGCCATCGCGAGGTCACGGTACTTTGTCGTGGCAGAGGAGATAATGATGCCGCAGCCGACGGACAGGACAATCAACTGCAAAACACAGAGCGGCGCCATCAGAAGCATCGGCGTGACCGAAATACTTGTTCCGCCGCGCAGAACGTAGCAGAGCCAGATACACAGAAACAGCACAAATTGGATCGCAAACGCGATCATGCCGGATAACGCCGTGGCGATTGGAGACACCAGGCGCGGGTAATAGACCTTGCCCATCGTGGCCCGGTTGTTGAGGAAGGTTTTAGAGGTGGCGTCCAGCGTGGTCGAGAAATATGTCCAGCAGATGTTGCCGGACATATAGAACAGGAAGCCGGGCAGCACAAAGTCGCCCGCTGTGTCCAGAGTGGTCAGGCGCGCCAGACGGCCGAAAATGATCGTGAAGACCACTGTCGTCATGAGCGGCTGGATGATCGCCCAGGCCGGGCCGAGGATCGTTTGCTTGTACAGGGCAACGAAGTCGCGCTTGACAAACAGGAGGATCAGATCCCGGTACTGTAGGGTCTCCCGCAGGTGCAAGTCAAAAAGGCGATGCTCCGACGAGATATTTGTTTTGAAGGTTTGAGATTCGGTCATGGCTACTCCAATTATCGCTTCGTCCGGGAAGGAAGCATAGCTTTCGCTTTCAGGTATCGTGCATAGGTCGCCCGATAGAGGTTGACGTTTGTCAGAATGAGAAGCACCTTAGCTTTTTTCCTTAAGCTCAGATACGGATTGTGCAAAGCCCGTTTCCACCAGTCAAGATGCCTGTCTCGAAACGTCTTGGCTGTGGCTGTGTAGTCAGGAGAATCCAACATTCTTTCAAGAATAACAAATATTCCATCACACGCGTATCTGTATATAACACAATCGATCATTTCGGGATCCATGCTCTCTACATATTGATACAGTTTTTCGACCCCTTCGTTCCACATTTTGATCTTATGGAATGTAATTGTACTCGAAACACTGCCTTTGCGCCCACAGTAATAATACTGTACTGAGGTACTGTGCGCACAGATTCGACAGTCTTCCAACAGATATGGTATCGTATGGAGATCTTCGTATATAAATCCTGTCAGAAAACGTTTTCTATCAAATAAAGTTCGCTTAAAGAGTTTATCGCAGGGACTGACGCTGCCCATGATGATTTCCCGCAGAGCTTCCTTGGGCGAAAGGGCGCGCCTCGCGTCTTGAGAAGGAATGAACTTAAAACCTGTTGATGGTCCTCCGCTCATTTCCAACATAACCATATCAGCCTGAAACTGCGCCTGCGTTTCGGCCAGAATTCGCAGATAATCCGGTCCAACATAGTCGTCCGAGTCTACGAATGCGACAAATTCTCCACACGTCCTGTCCAGACCATAATTTCGCGCATCGGACATACTGCCGTTTTCTTTATGAAACACGCGGATGCGGCTATCCTTTTCAACAAACTCGTCGCAGATTGCTCCAGAGCTGTCCGTTGATCCATCGTCGACAAGGAGCAACTCAAAATCCGTATAGGTCTGTTGGAGTATGCTTTTGATGCACCGGGGCAAATAGGGCTCCACATTATATACGGGAACGATTACTGAGATCATTTATGCTCTCCATTCTCCTGTCTGAATAAGCACCTATGCGCTTTTATACCCGGTCATCAGCGGAATCCATGCGTGAGCGCATCTGTTTTCTTTACCAGCCCGGCTGGTAGCCCGAGGCGCATTTCAGCATTCAGAACAAGCAACTTGCATTTGCGCAGCGAAAGAAATTCCGGAGAACGCAGAAAGTCTCGCCGCATGGGCCGGATCGCTCGGCTGACGGTCTGAAAGGTCTCGCGGTCATTTGTACAATAGGCGCGTGTTTTCAATGAGAAGCAGTCGTTATAGATCCGGCTTCTTGCCAGAGTGCGTATTTTTGGATCATCTGGGAGCAGAGAAAGGGCTCTCTTCTTTGACGCAAGAATACTCAACTGCTTTTCGTCGACGGTATCCGCTCTCGTCACACTGCCCGCGCGCGGTCGCCAGTTGTACAGCGCTTGAGGAAGAAAAGCCGTTTTTATGCTGCGCTGAAGGACTTGAAGAAGCCACACCTCGTCTTCTCCATAGGCTAGATCCGGGTTAAACGATATGAATTGGCCGTCCCGGAAAACCAGCTCCCGCTTAAACAGCTTTGCCCAGAGAGACGTAAAGCTTCCATCTCTTCGAAGCATCTGATAGACCGTGCCCGAAAAGCCGCACGGCTGCACGGGGAAAACGCCTTTTTTCACCGGCGCGCCGTGGGGGTAATCTACGAACCCACACATGGCCGCGTCCGCTCCGTTTTCACACAGGCAAGCGACCATCTTCTCTATCATGTCGGGCGCAAGCCAGTCGTCGGAGTCCACAAAGCAGATCAGATCGCCGGTACAAGCGTGCAATCCTGCATTGCGTGCGCTGGAGACGCCCCCGTTCGCCTGGTGGATTACCCGGACGCGCAGGTCCTTTTCGCCCCAAGCCTCACAGATAGTCCCACTGCCGTCTGTGGAACCGTCGTCTGTCAGAATGATTTCCAGATGCTCATAGCTTTGTCCGCAGACGCTTCGGAGGCACGCCTCCAAATACGGCGCCACATTGTATACCGGTATAATGATTGAGACCGTCAAACTCTGCATGGAAACCTCCGAAAAGCTTTTCCCGTGTCGGGAGCGACGTTACGTTTTTTCGATTTTCGGCTGGAAGAATATGCCCAGGACCATGCCGCACAGCAGCACCCGAATTCGTTTTCCCCTTCGGTCGGGGGCTTTCAAAAGGATACGCCAAAAATTTAGAGCGCACTTCGCCAGATAATAGCAGATGCCCTTAACGCCCTCCTGCCGGTAAGTAAAGGCATCATTGCGGTAGGCAAAACGGTAGCGGTCAATGCGCTCCGGCCGGTCGGTCGCAATGCTGCTGCCGTTGTTGTCCTCCATGGCGTGGACAACCTGACTTTGCCCGGCCACGAAGCACGGCACACACTCTCGCACGGCGATTCGGCGGGTGTATTCGATGTCGTCGCCCCAAATGAAATACTCCTTGATGGGCAATCCGACGCGGCGCACCGTGTCTGCACGCAGGAGGAGAGATGCGAAGGTCGCCTGCTCGGCCTGCACCAAACCGTATTTCAGCAACGGACTGTAATCGTAAAAGCTCTTTTTGAGCTTCTGGCGATTCATTTTGCACTCACTGCCGTCTGTCCACAGCACGACGCTCGACAGCCAGCCGTACTTACCGCCCAGCAGCGCGTCCGCCTCCAGCAGTTTTTCCAGCGCGTCCGGCTCCGGCTGGCAGTCGTCGTCTATCATCCAGAGTTGTTTGTACCCGGCCTCCACTGCCCAGCGCAGGCCAAAATTGAAACCGCCCGCGCCGCCGAGATTTGAGTCGTTGCTCTTTACATGCAGGCGGTCATTTTCTGCCTCACGCTCCACCAGCCACTCCGCCGTGCCGTCCGTTGAAGCATTGTTCACCACAAGAATATCACACGTCGCCGTCTGCGCCTCCAGCTTCTCTATACACTTTTGCAGCAGCGGAAGTCGGTTCCAGGTCACGACCACCGCGATAGGGCATTCCATCATTTTTTCTTATCCTTAAAATCATTTTTTCATGGTCAGAGCGTCCGGTTGATTCTCGATAAGAGATTTCAGCATGACTCTCGTGGGCAGTACATACGCTTCATTAAACGCAGTAAAAATATTCATTTTTCAATTCTCTATTCGATTGGTTTTACAGAAGATCCTTCCGAAATGCGGTTTACACGTTGTGTATTCATACGTAGAAAAGCTCTGCCAAAACACAATAACGCCCCCGGCAGCGGAGGTTCCTCTACTGCCGGAAGCGTCTTTTCTCTATCGATAAATAAACAGACTTATCCTGTCTGTTTGTCTGTTTGTCTGTCTGTCTGTCTGTCT
>JAFYHU010000043.1 GCA_017538965.1 Oscillospiraceae bacterium | reverse complement strand
AGACTGTATCACAGATCCGTTATCTATCCCGTATAAAAAAGGAGTTTTGAATATGAGCAAACAGCTGATCATCTATTTCAGCAGAGCTGACGAAAACTATGCCGTGGGCTATATCGACAAGGGAAATACCGAAATTGCGGCGGAGTATGTTCAGCAGCTGACCGGCGCGGACATGTTCAAGGTCGAACCGGCTGTTCTGTATGCAAAGGATTACAGGACTTGCATCGAGGAAGCAAAGCAGAGAGTTGGCAACGCACCGATCAAAGAGAAGCTGACCGATATCTCTGAATATGACACCGCGTTTATCATGAGTCCGATTTACTGGGGGACCTACGCCCCGGAAATGGAGACGGCCTTGGAAGGCCTTGATTTTACAGGAAAGACTGTCCGTGTGATCAGCACGCATGAGGGCTCCGGCCTTGGCAGCATGGTTTCCGATGTCAAGAGAATGTGCAAGGGTGCCGATGTGAAGAAAGGTCTCGCAATCAAAGGCTCTCAGGCAAAACAATCAAAGAAGACAATAGCAGAATGGCTCTAACAAAGGGAAGTATTTTCAGTTGACTTCCGGGCGAGGCAGATGGTATCTTAGAATAAATAACGGAAGAACGAAAACAGGAGGGCAATATGAAAGTACTTATGATCAACGGCAGTCCGGACCCGAAGGGCTGCATCAGCACGGCGCTGAAAGAGGCAACTAAAATTCTGAATGCGGAGGGCATTGAGACAGAAGAGGTGTTCGTGGGCAACAAGGACATCCGCGGCTGCATCGCCTGTCGGCGCTGCAAACAGACCGGAAAGTGCGTCTTTAACGACCTTGTGAACGAGACCGCGCCGAAGCTGGCGGAGGCTGACGGCATCATCGTGGGTACGCCCGTGTACTTCAGCAATCCCAACGGCACCGTGCTGTCTTTCATGCAGAGGCTGTTCTTCAGCTGCGGACTGGACTTGCATATGAAGGTCGGGGCCTCTGTGGTGTCCTGCCGCCGCGGCGGCAACAGCGCTACCTTTGAGGCCATGAACCAGTTTTTCGGCATTACGGGGATGCCGACTGTTCCCTCATCTTACTGGAACGACGTCCACGGCTATACCGGTGAGGATGTGTATAAAGACGAAGAAGGCCTGCAGACCGTGCAGAACCTTGCCAGAAACATGGCCTTCATGATCAAATCCATCAAGGCCGGGCAGGAATCCGTCGGAAAGCCCGAGATGAAGCATGACGCCTGGACGCACTTTATCAGATGATCAAATTGATGAATAAAGTCTGACTGTTCAGAAGAAAGGGGCGGAGCCGATGGACATCCATATTCTTCAGTGCGGAAGCATCCGTGTATCGGCGACCGTTCCTTTCGGCAATCGCATTGACCTGCGCAATACGGCCAGACAGCTGATGACAGCGGATAAGAAGAGGGTAACCCTGCCGGTTTTCACCTATCTGATTGAGCACCCCAGGGGGCTGATCCTTGTGGACACCGGATGGTGCCGGGATATCAGCCCGGACGGGGTTTACGATCCCAAGGCGGTGGCTGACGTTCTCCCGCCGCATCTTGCCGCACTTTTCCATCCGACGCTGCCGGCAGGCATGGCGATTCATGAACAGCTTGCGGGGATGGGAATCCAGCCGGAGGATCTGGACTATGTGCTTCTGACGCATCTTGATGTCGACCATATGTCAGGACTCAGACACGTGAACAAAGCAAAACATGTTGTTTTGCCGGAATACGAATACTATTGGTCATGCCGAACCGTGTACAAAACCAGGCAGCCGCAGAATCTTTGGATTCAATATCCCATGGAGCGACCGTTCTACCGGGGCTCGTCGCTCGGTCCGAACCATTGGGTTATCGACTTGTTCGGAGACGAGAGCGTTCAGATGGTCAATGTTCCGGGACATACGGAAGGCCAGGCAGCGATCGTGATCCGAAACGGCGACAGATTTGTCCTCCTGGCGGCAGACGCGGCCTTCTCTCTGCGCAACTGGCGTGAGATGATCACACCCGGTTTCGGTTTTTCCCGGGATATGCAGCTGAAATCACTGCGCTGGATTGCAGAGATGGCCGATGACCCCGCCTGTGTGGCGGTGCTCTGCAGCCACGATCCGGAAATCGCCCCCGGCACAATAGCGATATAATACAGAATAACAGCCATGATCCGGACGGACTGCCGATTGAGATACATGAATAAAACCTGGTTGCGCCTCTTCCACGGTGGGAAGGAGAAAAGACTGTGAGAAGAAAAGACAGAGAAATTACCGACCAGAGCAGAATACGGGAGATTCTGGATACTGCGAAGATCCTGCATCTTGGCATTCACGACAATCCCTGCCCTTATGTGGTTCCGCTGCATTACGGGTATGAGTTTGCTGACGGGCAGCCTGTTTTCTATATGCACAGTGCAGAGGAAGGGCATAAGCTGGATCTCATCCGTCAGAATCCCAACGTATGTGTTCAGATCGACTGCGGTATGGAGCTGATTTCCGGCGGAGACAACGCCTGTCGTTACGGCGCAAGCTATGCCTCCGTTATCGGGAGAGGAAACGCAGAGATTCTTGATGATCCGATAAGCAAAGCGGCTGCTTTGACAGTTCTCATGCGGCATCAGACCGGCCGGGATTTTGAAATTCAGGAAAAAGGTACCGCCGCTGTCTCTGTAATCCGGGTAACCCTTTCCGAATACAGCGCAAAGGAAAGACCTGAAGCCTTGTGAGACTGATATCACTGTTGAAGCGTGGATTGATTATGAGGAGCAGATGATGAGAGTATCAGAAATTATGGAGAAAATGATTGTGTTCTCCGATGGAAACATCCACGACATTGATCACCTGATCCGTGTGTGGACATACGCTAAGACGATTGGAGAATTGGAAAAGCTTGATGCTGAGACGCAGTTCATCCTCGAAATTGCGGCTATCACACACGATATTGCATGCCCTTTGTGCCGTGAGAAATACGGCAGCACAAACGGAAAGCACCAGGAACGGGAGGGCGAGCCGATGGTGCGGACCTTTCTCGCAGATACTGACATGAGCATCGAACAGATCGACAGGATCGCATGGCTCGTTGCCCATCACCATACATTTTCCGATATTGACGGACTCGACTATCAAATTCTTGTGGAAGCAGATTATATCGCCAATGCCTCAGAGAACGGGTACAGTCAGGTGAAAGTCAGGAACTTCATGGAAAAATTCATGAGAACGGAAAGCGGCAAAAGAATTCTGACAGCGGTGACGGGAGTATGACATCACAGGGATTTTGAAAGGAGCATCATGATGAAACAGTATGTTGTAGATGCCTTCAGCGACAAAGTATTCCACGGGAATCAGGCAGCGGTCTGTGTGTTGGACGAGTGGCCCGGTGAAGAACTGATGATGGACATTACCCGTGAAAACAATTTCTCAGAGACTGCCTTCACTGTTAAAGAGGTTGAAAAATGGCACCTGCGCTGGTTCACGCCGGGCGGAGAAATCGATCTCTGCGGCCACGCCACGCTCGGCACGGCCTTCGTTCTGCTGAACTATTATGAGAGAGACTCGGAGAAGGTTGTATTCACGACTCTTTCCGGTGATCTGATTGTTACAAGAAAAGGCGAGCTCTATGAGATGGAGTTCCCGGCCTACGACCTGAAACCCGTAGAAATCACAGATATTATGCGCGAAGTGCTCGGTACGGAGCCGAGAGCAGCCTATATCGCACGTGATCTTCTTTGCGTGCTGGACAATGCTGAGCAAGTGCATTCCTACGTCCCGAATGCGGAAGCCATCAAACGTCTGGACGGACTTCTGCTGCACATCACGGCCCCCGGTGAAGGAGAAGACTGCGTATCCCGCAGCTTTGCGCCAAAGCTTAACGTGCTCGAGGATCCTGTCTGCGGTTCCGGGCACTGCCATATCATTCCCTATTGGGCGGATACGCTTGGCAGGGATGAGCTGGTGGCTTATCAGGCGTCAAGGCGCGGCGGCACGCTCTACTGCCGCAGGGAGGGCAGCAGAATCTTCATGGCCGGCAAGGCCGTGCTCTACTCCATCGACGAGCTGTTCGTATGAAGGAGTGAGGCACAGGCATGTGGTTTTGGTTTGCATTGGGATCTGCGGTGTTTGCCGCACTGACATTCATTCTGGCGAAGATCGGCATCGAGGGAGTTAATTCTAATCTGGCAACAGCCATCCGTACCGTCGTTGTCGTCATCATGGCCTGGGGCATGGTGTTCCTGACGAATGCACAGGGCGGCATCAAGTCCATCAGCCAGAAAAGCTGGGTTTTCCTGATTCTGTCCGGCCTTGCCACCGGTGCATCTTGGCTCTGCTACTATAAGGCGCTCCAGATGGGCGAAGCGTCCAAGGTGGTACCTGTTGATAAGCTAAGCGTGGTCATCACGCTGGTGCTGGCTTTCGTGTTTTTGCATGAGGAGTTCACGGCGAAGAGTCTGATCGGCTGTGCGCTGATCGGAGCGGGGACACTGCTGATGGTGATGGGATAATATACTCTCTCGGGGTTTTACCGTAATACTCTTTGAACGCTTTATAGAAGTTGCTGTGATTGCTGTAACCGAGCATCGCTGCAATCTCCTCGATGGACAGCGTGGTTCCTTTCAGAAGGATAACCGCTCTGTCCATTCTTTTTTCCAGCACGATCTCGGAAAAGGTTTTTCCCGTCTCCTTGTGGAGCAGCGTCGAGATGTAGTTCGGATGATAGGAAAAGTGTTCGGCCAGTTCCTTCAGCGTGACCGATTCCGGATGGGAATGGATATACTGCAGGATCTGCTCCGAAAGCTTCCCGGCAGTCGGTTCGGGCTTTTCCAGGCGGTAGCGCCGGGCGATGTGCATGAAAAGGGAAAGGACCATCGGCTTGAGGATGAGCTGAGTATCCTCTTTCCGGTCGGCATACTCAATAACCATCAGCTCCAGCAGTGTCCGGACTGGTGAGGTTTTCTCAAACGACAGATGGATAAACTCGTCGGAGACCTTGTCCGTCTGCGGATCGAGGAAAAAGCGGAACATGTCCGCGTCCATGGACAGTGCCGGAAGGTATTCCCTGAAAAAGGCTTCTTTCTTGATGTGGACGCCAATCATGATGATGTCGTCTCCCTCACTGTCTCCGCGAAGCGCATAGCCGTTGAAAGGCTGGCCGATATAGCAGTCTCCCTCCCGGACGGTGATCAGGTTGTCAAACTTGGCGCTGAGGGCGTTGTAGTCCAGATGATAGGCGTAGTCGATGAAAAAGAAATCCTGCCGGTGAAAAGGCTCGCTGATGTGTTCCCCCTTGAAAACGACGATCATGATATCGTCTTTGGGGTCGCCCTGCCACTGGGACATCTTGTCCGGCTTTCCGTCCAGGTCAAAGTCGCGGAACTCCCAGTTCAGATGGGACCAGTCGTGGCCGAGCTTCTCGATGGCAAGACTGAGTAAAGGATTATCGCTCATGTCGCACTCCTCCGGGTGAACGGATCTATATACAGATCATACCAGAAGATATGAGAAAAAGCCAGTATAATCATTAAGATTTGGGAGTGATTTTCATGCTCCTTGGTTGTACAATACCCCCGGAATTAAGAAACAGGAGGAAAAACCAATGAAAAAGACAGCGAAAAACACTGTTCTGTGCATGCAGCCCGTTCCGAAGACCCTCGTTTCCTGCCGGGATAAGGACGGTCGGAACAACGCGCTGGTGGTCGGCTTTGCCGCAAATGTCAGCCTGGATCCCGTAATGGTCATGGTGGGCATTGTCCCGTCCCGATATTCTCACCACATGGTCAAGGAGAGCGGCTGCTTCGTCATCAACCTGCCGAAGAAGGGCTATGAGAAGGAATACAACTATCTCGGCTCGAAGTCCGGCCGGGATGAGGATAAGTTTGCCGCGATGGACATCCGATGGGAGGATGCGGAGTATGTGAACGCCTCGATCCTGACAGACTGCCCTGTCAGCATTGAGTGCAGCGTAGTAGGCAGCATGCAGCCCGGTACGCACGAGCTGTTTATCGGGAAGGTGGAAGCCGTCCATGTGGATGAGGAGTATCTGGATGAAAAAGGAAACATTCTCTGGAATAAGATCGATCTTATGTAATGCGCTGTTTGCGGCGCTGCTGCTGGGACTTTCCGGCTGCGCGGCAGGGACAGTCGAAAGCGGGAATACAGAGGAACCGGCTGCCGTTGCTTCAGAAGCACCGCAAACTGTCACTGTGGAAGACAGAGAGACTACCGAGCCTGCAGTCTCTGCATCTGCGGAGGAAACCGAAGAGAGACAGCCTGCTGTGAACAGCGTGGAGATCTCTTTCGATTATGAGAGGATAGGCTCTCATGCCACCAACCAGATGGCGATCTGGGTGGAGAACGCGGACGGAGAGCTGGTCAAAACCGTTCTTGTTACCAACTTTGCTGCGGCCAGACGCGGCTACAGAAACAGGGATATGGCAATCTCTCATTGGGTCGCAGCAGCAGACCCCGAGAGCATGTCCGATGAGCAGATTGATGCAATTTCCAGCGCGACCCCGGGCGCAGGACATTTGACATATATCTGGGATCTGACGGATCAGAACGGCGACCGCGTACCTGACGGCGTCTATACCGTCTATCTGGAGGGAACGCTCTTCTGGGAGAGCAACGTGCTTTTCAGCGCCGTCATTGACACGCGAGCGACAGAGCCCGGCGAGCTGCCGGTTGAGATGCTGCGCAGTGAGCCGGAGAACAGCGAGAACGAGAACATGATCAGGAATGTGCGGATTGCCGCAACATCCTGAAGAAAGACCGTTGGGAGAAAAAGATGATCGTGAACACAATCCATCACATTGCCATACTATGCTCTGACAAGGAGAAGGTGCTGGATTTCTATGTCAACAAGCTCGGCTTCCCGGTAATACGGTCCAACTACCGACCGGAGAGGGACGACTGGAAGATTGACTTGCAATGCAGGGACTTTGAGCTGGAGCTTTTCATCATGAAAGATCATCCGGCACGCCCGTCACCAGAAGCCTATGGCCTGCGGCATCTTGCTTTCCGAGTGGAAAGCGTGGATGCAGCGGTCGCAGAACTGGAAGAGAAGGGTATCCTCTGTGAGCCGGTAAGGACAGACACTTTCACTGGCGAGAAAATGACCTTTTTCCATGATCCGGACGGCTTGCCGATTGAGATACATGAATAAAACCTGTCTGCGCTGCTTCCACGACGGGAAGGAGAAAAGACTGTGAGAAGAAAAGACAGAGAAATTACTGACCAGAACAGAATACGGGAGATTCTGGACTCTGCAAAGATCCTGCATCTTGGTATTCACGACGATCCCTGCCCTTATGTGGTTCCGCTGCATTACGGGTATGGGTTTGTCGACGGGCAGCCTGTTTTCTATATGCACAGTGCAAAGGAAGGACATAAGCTGGATCTCATCCGCCAGAATCCCCATGTATGTGTTCAGATCGACTGCGGCATGGAGTTGATTTCCGGCGGGGACAATGCCTGCCGTTACGGCGCAAGCTATGCCTCTGTCATTGGGAGAGGACGAGCGGAGATTCTTGATGATCCGAAAAGCAAAGCGGCTGCTTTGACAGTTCTGATGCGGCATCAGACCGGCCGTGATTTTGAAATTCAGGAAAAAGCGACTGCCGCCGTATCCGTTATTCGAGTAATCCTTTCTGAATACAGCGCAAAGGAAAGACCTGAAGCCTTGTGAGGCTGGCAAGTCAGTACGGGTTTTATCGTCCAGAGCGCTTTCCTTGCCGTAGCACTGGTCTTTGTTGGGTATCTGCTTTACCATGAAACCATGTCCTGGAACAAACTGGTCGGTGTGGGTATCTGCCTTGTCGGGCTTGTATTCATCAATCTGAAGTAGGTCGAATGAATAACATCGGCTCAAACAGATGTAGACAGAGACGGAATTAAAAACGCTCTTCGGTAATTCAGTATCATCTGAGTTTAACAGGTTTCCCCAGCGCATATTGCAGAAACTGCTCTGCTGCCGGAGAGCGGTTTTCTTTGCGAGGTGTTGCGATACCGATTTCAACCTCATACAGCGGGTCTGTCGGGAGGACGACGACGCCCGAAAGATCCATCTCATGCGACAGGATCCCATTGTTCAGGCTGACGCCAAGGCCAGCGGCAACCATCGCTTTTGTCGATCTGACATCGATCGAGAGAAACTGCCCGTGAGGCATCAAGCCGTTTGCCCGGAAGGCCAGTGCATTGTCTGTCTCCTGCCCCGGATAAGTATCGATGTATGGCTCCGTTTCAAAGTCTCTGAGCGGATAGAAGCCATCACTGATACGATGGTGGCCCACCGGGACCCAGGCCATAAGAGGATCCTTTCGCAGGGGAATGAAATCATAATCTCCTTCCCGTCGGCTCACAATGCAGAAATCAATCCCGTGCTCAGCCAGCAGCGAATAAAACTCGCTGCTGCTGCCCTGCAGGAAACGGACCTCAATGCCCGGATGCTGAGCCGAAAAGTCAGCCATTGTCTGCGCCAGCCAGTCATAGTAAGCGCTGTATACGCTGCCGACGCGGATCACGCCGGTATCCAGTCCGCGGATTTCAGAGCAGCGCTCGTCATAGAGTCGTCCCAGATGGGCGAGTTCTCTGATGGTCGGTAAAAGACTCCTGCATTCCTCCGTTGGGCAAACGCCATTTCTGCTGCGAACAAGAAGCGGGAAGCCGCTTTCCGCTTCCAGTGCCGCCATCATCCGGCTGATACCGGAAACCGTGTATCCCAGTTCATCAGCCGCCGCCGTGATGCTTCCCCGTTCCAGAACGCAGAGCAGCGCGGCGCATTTTTCTGTGTCCATCTGGCTGGCCTCCTTGAGATTTACGCAAGGATAGGTTGAGTTACTATCGCTTTACACAAGGATAACATGTGCGTATACTCTGTGTCAAGAAAGGATCTCGGAGGTGCGGCATGAAAACGAAACATCTTTCCCGCCGCGGTGCGGAGCTGCTGCTCTCGGGAGTCATTATCGCCAGAGCAACAAGCTATCTGTTTTCCAAGCTCATTCTGGAGGGCATGGGGATGTTCAATCTGCTCGGAGTGCGCTTTATGCTGGCCTTTGCGTTGCTTGCCGTTCTGCTTTTCCCACGGCTGAAGTCGCCGGACTGGAAAACCGTTGCCGCAGGTGCTGTGATGGGAGGAATGTTTTTCCTCGTGATGACAGCCGAGCTCTCCGGACTGAAACGCACATCTTCGGGGAACACGGCTTTTCTGGAAAACACCGCAATCGTGCTTGTTCCGCTGCTGCAGGCTGTACTCGGACGGCGTCTGCCAAAAGGGAAAGTGATCCTTTCGGCGCTGCTCTGCCTGACCGGTGTCGGCGTGCTGACTCTGGGCGGGGGCGTCGGCTTTGGCGCAGGGGAATGCTGGTGCCTGCTGGCGGCTTTCCTTTATGCCTGCACGATCCTCGTCACGGACCGGCTGAGCCACAGCGGAATCGACACGCTGGCAGCGGGAATTGTCCAGGTCGGCGTGATCGGAGCGCTCAGCCTTGCGGCCAGTTTTCTGACGGAGACACCCCGTCTACCGAGCGGAACAACCGAATGGCTCGGGATTGTGATGCTGGCCGTCGTATGCACAGGATTCGGCTTTACCCTGCAGCCTGTGGCGCAAAGCGGCACCACTGCCGAGCGAGCCGGAATGTTCTGTGCCCTGAACCCGATGGTCGCCACGGCCCTTGGCGTGATCTTTCTTAACGAACCCTTTACCGCCAAGACCGTTATCGGAGGCGTCCTGATCCTGCTCGGCATCTTTCTTTCAGAACTGCCGGAGCGGCAGAGTAAACGACGTCGCCTTTTTCACCGTTGTGTGGCGAACTGAACTGGCGAAATGGACTGAAAAGACAATGCAGGAAAGAGGCAGGCTTGGCAATCGATGATGATTACCAGGCCTGCCATGTTGTTGCTGACGGTCGGTTCCTTGTTTACGCGATAATATGAGGATCTGCGTCAGCCTTTGCATGCAGAGAATAGTTCTCCATGGTGCGGCGGTAGGCGTTCGGCGTCATGCCCGTCGCCTCACGGAAGGCGCGCTGAAAGTGACTGGGATTACTGAAACTCAGATATTCGCTGATCTCGGCCGCGGTCGACACGGTATAAAGCAGCATGTTCTTCGCAGCCTCAATCCGGCGCCCGGTGATATAACTGCTGAGATGTACCCCTGTTTCGCGGTGAAACAGGGACGACAGATAGGAGCGGGAAACCCCGGCGTTCTCGGCAAGCAGCTCCAGCGTGATTCGGTCATGCAGATGGCCTTCAATATAGTTCATTGTTCGGACAACCGGAAGAGACAGGTCTGCCTGT
>JAFYHU010000002.1 GCA_017538965.1 Oscillospiraceae bacterium | reverse complement strand
TTCGTAGGCTCTTCGGCTTTGCTACCCCGCTTCCTCCCCCGACCCCATTGCTGGCCTCGGCTTGCGGTTCGCTACACTTGGCGGTAAATACCCGTGGCGGGACTTTCACCCGCAAGAACTGTGCCATGCCCGGCACACTAAGCGAAACAGCCGCCGGGAGGCGGCTGTTTTCATTTCATATGCAGAAGTTTTGCGACCTTTTCGCCGCCGGGAATCAGCTTCATGTCCTCGTTGGTAATGCAGGCCGTTTTGATCACCGCCAGCACATAGACGGCAGCCGCGATCATGATGGCCAGCAGCATGCTCACGAACATCCCCATCTTGCCGTGAATCGGCAGCAGGGCCAGAAAGACCCGGAAGGAAAGCCAGGCAAAGATCCCCATCACCGCGCTGCAGATCAGCGGTTTCAGAAACGCCTTTCGCAGATTCGGATTCTGGTTCAGCGCACGGCGGATGAAGAGATAGTCGATCATCGCCATGCAGAAATATCCCAGCAGAGTGCCGACGGGTGCGCCGTAAATATTGATCCGCGGCATCGCAATAATGACCCAGTTGACCGCTATCTTCAGAAGCGAGCCGGTGATCAGCGCGATCATCGGCAGTTTTTCTTTTCCGGAAGCCTGCAGAATGGCATTCTCCATCAGGACAATGCAGACAAAGAAGGAAGCGATGCCCATGATGCTCAGCAGGCCCGGGCCTGCCGGGTCAGAATGCGGATACAGGACGTTTACAATCGGAAAGGACAGAACCGCCAGCCCGATGCCCATCGGCATGGAAATCACAGAAGCAATCCGCATCGCGTCTTCCGAGGTCTTTTCCGCTTCCGCCCGGTTGCCGCGCGCAATCGCGCCGGCTACGGCCGGCACAATGGCGATCGTCAGCGGCGTCATGAAGGCCGCAGGAAGATTGAACAGAGTCTGCACCTTCCCGTATACACCGAACAGCACGCCGGCATGGTGCTCCGAGAAGCCGGCAGCCGCCAGACGGCTGTGGCAGATTCCCGGATCGAGAGAACTGAGAATGGCCATGATACTGGCTCCGAGAGAAATCGGAATGCCGATGCGGAGAATGTTGTAGATGATGCGGCCGGTGCTCTCCAGTTTCTCACCCGTATTGAACGCGGGTTTCGGATAGTGCCGCTGTTTATAGAACACCATATAGCCCAGCGAGATCACCGAGCCGATCGACACGCCGAGAATGGCGCCCGCGGAAGCGTCCGGCAGACCATGTCCGGTACGGACCAGCCAGGAGGCGATCAGGAGGCCGGAGATCACCTTGAACAGCACCTCCAGGACTTCGTCCACGGTCGTCGGGATCATGTTGCCGTTGCCCTGACAGAAGCCGCGATAGGCGGACACCAGGCAGACCAGCAGAATGGCCGGGGCCATCGCGCGGACGCTCAGCGCCGCATCCGGTTTGTGCAGATAGAAACGGGCCAGCCACTCGTTGCCGAAGAACATGATCATGGCAAAGAGCAGGCCGATTACGGCAAAGGTCAGGATCGCGGCGCGGAAGGTCTTCTCTTTCGCCGCCGGTTTTCCCTGCGCGTCCTCCACTGCGATCATGCGGGAAAGCGCCACGGGGAGACCGGCGGTCGAAAGCGTAAAGAAGATATTGTAGACGTTATAGGTGGACAGAAAAATCCCGTAGCCGTAATCGCCGAGGATGTTCCCGAGCGGAACCTTGTAAATGGCGCCCAGAATCTTCATGATCACGACGCCGACCGTCAGAATGGCAGCGCCATGCATGAAGTTCTGTTTTTTTTCGGCAGGGCTGCTCATGAATTCATGATGCGGCGCGCAACATAGACACCGCTGGCTGAGGCATGAGACAGAGAATGCGTCACGCCGGAGCCGTCTCCGATGACATAGAGGCCTTTGCTCGCAGTTTCGAGATTCTCGTCAATCTCCACTTCCATGTTGTAAAACTTGACTTCGACCCCGTAAAGCAGCGTGTCGTCGTTGGCGGTGCCCGGCGCGATCTTGTCGAGCGCATGAATCATCTCGATGATGCCGTCGAGAATCCGCTTGGGGATGACCAGACTCAGATCTCCCGGCGTAGCCGCCAGGGTCGGAGCAACAAAGCTCTCGCGGATGCGGGCTTCGGTCGAGCGCCGACCGCGGACCAGGTCGCCGAAGCGCTGGACAATGACGCCTCCGCCCAGCATGTTGGAAAGGCGGGCAATGCTCTCGCCGTAACCGTTGGAATCTTTGAAGGGAATCGAAAAATGCTTGGAAACCAGCAGGGCGAAGTTCGTATTTTCCGTGTGCTTGCTCGGATCTTCGTAGCTGTGTCCGTTGACGGTAACGATACCGTTGGTGTTCTCGTTGACTACCACGCCGTGCGGATTCATGCAGAAGGTCCGAACCAGGTCTTCAAACTTCTGAGTGCGGTATACAATCTTACTCTCATACAGTTCGTCGGTGATCGGCGCGAAAATTTCGGCCGGGAGTTCAACACGGACGCCGATGTCGACCCGGTTGGACATGGTCGGAATGTCGAGGTTTTCGCAGACGCCTTCCAACCACTTGCTTCCGCTGCGCCCTACCGATAAGACACAGCGCCGGCAGGTGTAAACCGTATCGCCGAGATGGATGGCATAGCCGTCCTCTGTCTTCGTCACCGCGGTGATGGTGGAATTGAAGAAGAAGTCCACCTTCTCTTTCAACTCATTGTAGAGGTTTTCGAGCACGACATAGTTGATGTCGGTCCCCAGATGACGTACCTGGGCATCCAGCAGATGCAGACCGTTCTCCAGGCATTTCCGCTTGATTTCGGTATTTCCGGTCGAATACAGCCGGGTCCCCTCTCCGCCGTGACGGACGTTGATCTCGTCAACATAGCGCATCAGATCCAGCGCTTCTTCCTTGCCGATGTGCTCGTACAGGGTGCCGCCGAACTGGTTGGTGATATTGTACTTGCCGTCCGAAAATGCACCGGCGCCTCCAAAGCCGCTCATGATGCTGCAGACCGGGCAGCGGATGCAGGTTTTTATTTTTTTACCGTCGATCGGGCATTTGCGCTGATCCAGCGGGCGGCCGAGTTCAAACACGGCAACTCTGAGATCGCTTTTCATCAGCTCATAAGCGGTAAAGATACCGCCCGGGCCGGCACCGACGATGATTACGTCATAATTCATGCCAAAACACTTCCTCGTCTGTTCCTGAGAACAACAGGAGCGCCTGTGGGAGTCCACAAGCGCCCGCTTTCTTATCCTGCAACAAGATATCACAGGAACCCGGTTATGTCAACCCTAAGTTCTCTTCTCCACCCAGATGACGGGGCGGATCGCGGTAAAGCCGCGGTCTACATCACCGTCCAGGAGGCCGCCCGTGCTGCCGACGTATTCCGCAAGAGAAGGCAGGTATCCCGGTGAACGCAGCCACCAGGCGCTGTATCCGCGAAGCGAAGCGTTTCTGGTCGCTCTGGTGGGCTCACAGAGGCGCTCCCCTTCCGTCGGAAAAAAGCTTTCCATCTCTTCGCGGCTGAGAAGCCAGACCCGGTCCAGGGTGTTGTTTCCGCCGTCGACCCTGAAAATGGGATTTCCGACAGAATTGTCCACTTCCGTCATCAGGATGGCCTCCTGTTCCTCCGGCGTAAAGGCGAAATCGAGGAACTCGCTGTTCAGCCATGCGCGAAGATCACAGGTCTCCCAGGTGACGTCCTCCGCCTTTCCGTGATACTTCAGCACATCCAGGGCATAACGGCTGATGAGAAGAGAGCGGTCATCCTGTTCTTCAAGAACCAGCCACTCGATGTCCTCAATCCCGCTGCCCTGTTCGTAATGCCCGAAGAAAACGCTGTCATAGCGGTTCTCGGGCGGCGGCGTGACATGCGGCGCCGCACTCGGCACAGCTGTTGCGCCTGGCATGGGAACCGAAGGCACGGCAAACGACGGAATGACAATCTCCGGTATCTGGATCTCCGGTGTCGCAGAGGGATGAAAATCTGCCGGTGCTTCCGTTTCCTGCGGGCGGTCCAGGAACGGGAGAGAAATCTCCGGAAGATTGATTTCCGGAAGGGTAACCTCCGGCAGCCTGTCGGTGCGCACCATCCACAGGAGCAGCAGAACCGCAATCAGGATCAGAATCACCGTGACGATCAGCATACCGATCGCCAGTTTCGAGTTCTTATCCATTTCTTTCCCCCTTTTTTCATTCTGCGTTCTGTGAGCCGCGCTTCTGTTTTTTCTCACATGCCGAGTTCCTGATCAATCAGGACGATCTCCGTCTCCATGCCCATCATCGGTTCCCAGAGCACCAGCAGCGCCCGGCATACCCGGCTCGGGACACGGCAGTCATGGCATTTGCCGTCAATCTGGCAGGGCTGATTATTCGCAAAGCGCTTGCAGTTCTCCACGGCGGCGATATTTCTCGCCCGGAAAAGCGCGGATTCAAAATCGGGGCAGATTTTGTTGGTTCCGCTTACGATATACACTTTCTTATGCCCCCAGATCTGCCCGGCAAGGCGGTTCCCCATCCCGTCGATATTCAGGATTTCTCCGTCTTCGGAAATGGCGTTTGCGCTGCTGATATAGATATCGGCGGCATTTGCTTTCTGCCTGGTATCCGGCGCGGAGTTTTTCCAGTGCCAGAAGACCTCGTTGTTTTCACAGAGTCTGTCATACAGGCCGATCTGATCGACGGTTTTTGAACCGCCGATGCCGACGCTGACGCCGGAGATCTGCCCGCTGAGATAGTCCACGGCTTCCTCGGCCGTTAAGAAACAGGAGACTCCAAAGCCACGTGATTTCAGATTGCTGACTGTTTTTTCCAGATCCATGATCGTTCCTCCTCGATCGTTTTTCTTATTTTATCGTAGTTTTCCGGTTTTTACAACCACAAAACAAAAAGTCTGCATGAGAAATCCTCAGCCTTTTCTTGATTTTCGACCCGGGATTATGGTATTATCGTCTCAGCACCTTCACGGAGGCAACAACATGAAAAAACGGATCTGCATACTGCTTGCTTTCTCTCTGATCCTCTCCTTCTGCGGCTGCGGCAAGAAAGCGGCCGATACGGGAACCCGGGAACTCAGTCCCGGACTGTACACAGTCGGAAAGGATCTTGCTCCCGGAACCTATTCCGTCAAGGCCAATCTCGAAACGAACAAGACCGCTTATCTCAAGCTGAGAAACTCCCAGCCGGACATCGTGCCCGAGATGATCACCCTGACCGCTGACGCGTCCTCTGCGGAACTCGGTCTGGAGAACGGGCTCGTGTTTGAAGTGATCTTCTCGCCCGTTACGTTTACATTTCTGAGCTCAGAGGTCGCTCCCCGGCCGACACCGGAACCCACCCCCGAGCCCACGCCGGAGCCTACCCCGGAGCCGACTCCGGAACCTCTGCCGGAATACAGCATCGGCGAAACCTGGGTCGCGGATAATCTGTTCTCTCTTCAGATTCTTTCGGTGACCGAAACAGAGGACCGGAATGAATCCAGCGACAAGGAGCCGGCAGCCGTTTACCTTGTCGACTATCTCTATACCAATCTCGGCTATGAGGACAGCGCAGGCAAGGGTCTGCTTCTCAGCATCGACAATCAGATCGTCGACGCCGCGGGAACCGCGGGATACCGATATGCCGGTGAGGTCACCTATTCTCCCAAGGAGACTCCGGTCGGAGCAACATGCCGCGCACAGGCCTGCATCGGCGTGGACAATCCGGGCACATTCAGCGTTCAGGTTTCCCAGGCCGATCCGAATGCGCAGAAGCATGAGGCCATTTTCCATGTCGACCCATCCGCCGCACCGGCGCTTCCCGATGAGCCCGTCCCGATCGAGCCCCCCGAGGATGCTTACAGAGTCGGACAGACCTGGACGGTTGACGGACAATGGGCGCTCACCGTCAACGGCATCAACGTAACCTACATTCGGAATCCGGAGTCCAAATACGAGCCGGAAGCGGTTTACATTGTTGATTACTCGTACACGAACCTCGGTTATGAGGATCCCGTCCTCGACGGGCTGTATCTCCCGCTGGACGACTGCGTGATCGATCATGACGGCTATATGGCATACAGCTATCCCGCAGATGTCGCCTATACGCCGCAGGAGACGGCAGTCGGCGGCAACTGCTATGCACAGGCCTGCATCGGCGTGTGGCACGCCGGCAACCTGCAGATTAACGTGAGCAAGAAGGATTCCGACGGCGTCCGCCAGAGCGCTGTCTTCTATCTCGAAGTTTACGGCTGATCAGGAGCTGTTTCAGGAAAGACACCGACCTCCCAGGAAGTCGGTGTCTTTCTTTTACGGGATTATTCATCGGGCTTCGGCCCTGATATGCCGATTTTAGATTAAAATGCAGAATCAGCGGGAATCAGTGTCTTTTCTACGCTGCCGGCTGCGCCTGGTTACGAGCAGCACAAGCCCGGCAGCTGCCAGAACAAAGGTGATGATATACAACCCGTTGTCCAGGAAAATGCCTTGACCCAGGCTGAGATTCGATTTGTTCGTCACAGTAGCAGTCATCGGGTCTGCGCCTATCATACCTGTTTCTCCAGTAAAACTCGGTGCTTCATAGCCGCTTTGGGTATTCTGTGTTACGGAATAATTTACACCGGACGGGACATTGCTGAAAGTGACCGTCTCATTGTGCTTCAGAGGGATCGTGACGGAGACAGTTCTACTGCCCGCTGTGGGAGTGATCGTACCTGTGGTATTGTTATTCCCATATACATAAGTGATTTCGTTTTGGAATGTGGTAGTATTCCCGTCCGGAATTGCAAAGCTTACACTGACTTCAAATTCTTTTGTAACATCACCGGTGCTGCCACTGACGACATTCGTGACGCTCAGGCTGCCGTAGCTGCAGATATTTGTGAAATCTGGTTTCTTTTCATAATCCTCGTTATTCAGTATTCCATATTCGGTGGCAACTTCTGATCCATCATATTTGGCTAAGACAGCAAATACGATCGATTTGTCGTCATATGTCACGCCTTGCGCGGTACCGTTATTCTGCGTTATTATATAAACATATTTCCCGACCTTGGTATAGGTCGGCAGGGTGATGAGAACCGAGTAGCTATTATTACCATCATCGGCCGTGGGCGTTCCGAGACTGATCATCTCATTCCCGGGGTTCGACGGATCTGTCTTGGCAGTTACCGCCAACGAAGGCGTTTCATTCGGAATACTGAAGCCTTCCGGACCAGTGTATTTTACTTTGATGGATGCTCCTTCCGCATCTGCGCACGCAAAAGCTGGTATGCTGAGGAAGACAAGAATAACGAGAAATACGGATAATGCTTTCTTTAACATGGTTTGAATCCTCCTTTTATTGATCAGGCCCTTTCGGGTCAGTTTTTTTATGAGATACGGGAACGTATAACAGGCTATGAACACCGCGAAAAGAAGCGGAAAAAAGAAACTGCTGTCGTCAAGATAGATACCTGTGCCAAGCGTGACGTTTCGCGTTGCGGTGAAGGTGACCGTGCCGCCTTCTTCCGGGAGAGAAGGAATGATCAACGTGTCATCTCCGGTTTCAAGACCGGGAAACATTGATTCCGCCTGAAAGTCTCCTGCCGTCAGGCTGATCCGAAGCTCAGAACCGATGGGAACATCCTTCAGGAGCTTCTCTCCGCCGCCGGTAAGCGTAAAGCTCTGTTCTTCTCCGCCATCGATCCGGTAACTTAAAGGGAATTCCTTATTCCGTTCTCCCAGAGTATCGCTGACCTGCAGATTGACTTTGACAGACACGAGCTTCGGCTTCAACGTGTGACGGATGGTACAGTCAGTTTGATAGACTGTATCCGCGTAGTTCACAAGACGATAGAGAGTTACAGAAGTTGCCTGAGCGGCGGAAGTGGTACAGGCAATACTACCGGAATGAAACTGAAGATAACCAAATGTATCATTCAAGAGAGAGCATTTCAGAAATCCGTTTTCTAAATTACACTTGTATTCGTAAGATTCTGACCTTACATCAACAAATACAGCACCTTTTCCTTTCTCCACCGCTGCCAGGTATGTATTATTACCGGTAACGATATTTCGAAGAGCTGTACCGTAATTTCTTGTGCTTGCTGCCCATTTTGCTTCATCCGGCGCATTGATTGCCTGTGCAGCTACGACACCAAGATACCAGCCATAAGCCTGCCCAATTCTGACTGCATCTCCGTCCGAATTCTGTGGGACCAGAAGATATTGATTCTCGCCGTCTATAAACGCAATGACATAGGTACCGTTGTCAAACGCGGTTCGTACTTCGGCCTCTGAAACAGTTTCTTCAGACGGGCCGGTCGTGTCGGTCTGAGGATCAGGATCCCATGCGGACGAAATATCGTGCCCGCTGCTGTCATAGACCGCTTTCTCCCGTATCGAGTAAGGCGGATTGGGATCAGCAGTCTCCCAGGATGCCTGCCATGAGGACAATGCTGACAGGGTCAGTTCCTGAACGACGACAGAATCCTTATCCAGAATTTCCGCCAAGACAAGATCGGCTTCTGTTCCGTCCAGGTCTTCGGCGGTGACGGAGAAGCGGTATACGGTTCTGGGCACGGGTTCTTCGGTCTCTGCCATGGAGCGAAGAGGCTGTTCGTTCTCCTCTTTTGCGTCTGTTTCTATTCCCCTGACATTTTTCGTCAGTTCCTCCGGCGGAGACACCGCTTTTGCTGCTTCCGGTTCTTCGGGCACTGCAGACTCCGGTTTCCAACTCTCTGCCAACGGGACTTCTTCTGACGGAAGCTCTTCCGTCACAGGTTCTTCCGGAACGGTCTGCTCTTCTGAGGGCGGGTCCGTCAGCGACAGGGCAATCAACCCCGATCGAGCAGGAGTAATAAAGAAACTGCCTTCGTCCCATTCGGCATCCTCCCGGAGAAGAAATTCTTCCTCTTCGAGAATCCAAACGCTGCCTTCGCAACCTTCGACATCCGTGTCGGAGAGAAATACGGATAGGCAGAGATCGTCTTCCGGGAATTCCTCATTTGGAATCATCCAGGAAAGATCAAATAAGAAGACCTGCGCTTCCTCTTGATTAAGGACTTCCTGCAGCAAGCTGGAGATTTCCGGATCCTCCTCTTCTTCCGTGACGGGAAGCACCGTCAGATAACTGCCGAAGGGAAAGGCCAGTCCGGAATCGGAACAGAGAGAAAAAAACGCGTCATCGGTCTCGAAAGTCAGCTCGAAGATTCCTTCTTTCGCAACAGGCTCCGGATCCTTATCCTCTTCCTTCTTTTCTTCCGCTATCTCGTCGCCTTCCGGCTCCGGTTCCGTTTCCGAAATCTCAGGAACTTCTTCCTCCGGCAGCGGTTTTTCCTCTTCCGGTTCCGGTATTGCTTCCTCTTCTTCGACAAGAGTCTCGTCGGATATCTCCGCCGGTTGTTCCACGATTTCTTCAAAAGGCTCCGCATAAACACGGGTCAGAGGAAGAAACAGAGTCTGTAAAATAAAAACGGCCATAAAAAGAAAGATTATTCGTTGATGGCCGCTTCGTTTTCGTCGTCGATTTTCAATCAATGTCTCACCTCCTCCCTGTTTAAAATCAGCAATTATTGCAATTTAATTATAATTAATTTCATTTTGTTTACAATATATAATATGTATAAATGTTCAACCGTTATTTTGTGAAATATAAACAATAACAATAAGCAAGTATCGCTTGCAGGCATGAAAAAACCACCGGCTTCAGAAGAAGCCGGTGGATACTATAAGCGTAGGACTGACACCTCATCCGCCCCAGTTTGCGAACTGGGGCACCTTCCCCATGAGGGGAAGGGCGCCTGCGGGCGCGGGAGAGAGATGATGGGAAGACTATCTGTTATTTTGCGGCGTAGGCAGCAGCGGCGGTGCCGGCAATCTTGCCGGAGACGAAGGTCCAAGACTGGGCCTGGCCGCCCCACGGGGTGTAGGCTTTGCCGTCGACGTTGCAGACGCCTTCGGAATCCTGACCGACCGCAAAGAGGTTCTCAATGGGTGTACCGTCTTCCCGAAGGACATTCATGTTGATGTCGACATCCAGGCCGCCGACCGTACCGTAGCACCAGCTGGTGCAGGGAACGGCATAATAGACGGTATCCACGCCGCCGAGAGTATCGGAGAGCGTCTGCTCATCGCAGCCGATCGCAGCGGCAAGGGCCTTGAGGTTCTCAGCGATCAGGACATCGCCGAACTCGGCGCCGACAGCGAGAATTTCGTCAATGTCCGCAACCGGCGTTCCGGCTTCGGGCAGCGTGCCGCCCTGGCTGAGGAACATGGAAGTCGCACCCGCCTGTGCCTCGGAGAGGCCATTTTCACGGATGTTGTCAATATCATCCTGCGTATAGATGTTGTAATACATGAAGTTCGGGGCAAAGACGATCTCGACCGAGACCTTTTCGTCCACGGTGCCGCTCAGGTTGGTGTTGCCCCAGGCTTCGCCCTCGGTGGTGACCTCGGGGACATCGGTGGTCAGCGCCAGAGCCGTAAGAACGGCCTTCTGGTCCGGGGTCAGGTCATCCGTGCGGATGAGATTGGCAACCTGGGAGATATGAACCATGGGCATGGTCTTCAGCGCATAGGTAGCGCCGCCGGCGGACTGACCCATCCGAATACCGGTGCCGTCGTTAACGGTGTCGCCCATGTAGTTGATCGTGCTGCCGTAAACCTCCAGCATCATCTCGGGATCGCCCATGAAGCCGCCGGTCGCGAGAATGACGGTATCGCCGTAGATCTCATAGGTCGTGCCGTCATAATAGCGGGCCTCGACACCGATGACCTTGCCGGCGTCGTCGAAAATCAGCTTCTCGGCTCTCAGCTCGGTCATGAAGTCGTTCTTCTCATTTTTGGATTTTGCGAGTTCCATGGCACGGGTGAACTGGAAGGTCTTGTTGGGCCCGAGGATGTTCCAGCCGGTCACGGGATCGGCGCTGTAAACACACCACTCCTTATCCCAGGAAGGAACCACAAAGGAGCCAAGCAGACCGCGGCCTTCGAACTCAAAGCCAAAGTTCTCGACATAATAGTCCAGGGATGTGCCTGAGGAATAGACAGCCTCATGAATGATGTCTGCCTTGTCTTCGCTGCCGACATAATCGATCCAGACGTCATAGACCTCGTCGGGATTGATATAATCCTTGCCGTCATTGAACAGGTTCTTCAGATATTCGCTGTTCAGGGCCATGGGGCCGTAGGTGCAGACGGAGTTGCCGCCGATCTTGCCGGCCGCCTCAATACCGAATACGCTTGCGCCCTGATCGGCCGCTGCGCAGTAAGAGAGCACGCCGGAGCCGCCGAGGCCGACAACAATGACGTCATAGTCCTCAATCGTCACGGTTTCCTTGCTCTTCTCAACCGGCAGATACCACTGGTTCGACTTGCCGCCGGCCGCATCGATCGCCCTGGCGACGCAGTTCTTGATGCCGTTGGAGGACGCGGTCGCGCCGGTGATGGCATCGACGCCGAGAGACTGTGCCTCAAGCAGACGCGGGATCAGCAGCTCTTCCGCGTTGGCAAACCATTCGCCGGTTGCAGAGTCGGTCTCCTCAACAACCTGAATGTCCGTGATGGCGCCGTCCTTGAAGGTGACTTCGCAGGTCATCTGACCGGTCAGGCCGAAGCCGGGGGCGGTTCCCGTGAAGGTGCCGTCCTGAACCGGCTCCTTTTCAGAACCGGGCGTGTTGCCCTGGGCCTGCGCAAGCGCGGCAGACAGGGCGCGGCAGGCGCCGTCGCTTGTCTCGGTCGCCCCGGTGACACCGTCGATCTCAGTGCTCTGGGCTTCGAGAATCTGCGCTTCGAGCTTCGGACCGGCTTTGCCGCCGATTTCAGGCGTCTCATTCGAGACGTCCACCTTGACATCGGTGATGCTGTTCTCGTCGACCGTGACCGTCACGGTCAGGCCGGCGTCATGGCCGCTGCTTTCGCCCGTGTAGGTGCCCGGCGTGTAAGTGCCGTCGGCGAGAGCCGAGGCGGACAGCAGGCACAGGCACAGACTCAGAATCAGCGCCCATGAAAGGACTTTTTTCATCGTGCATTCCTCCTGTATAAGATTTTGTGTATCCCTCTCCCGCTCCTTCGGAAGCAGGAAAAGTATCTGTTATTAAAATAACACAGTCTTTCGGGCTGGTCAATCTTTTTATCACGAAAGCCCTGCCGAACGGCAGGGCTTTTTTGCAGATATTTCTATATTGCGATCAGGTTTTGGCAAGCTGCCATTTCGAACTCTTAAGGAAACCATCCTTATATCCCAGATAATTGCCTTTCAGGAGAAGCTCATCCGTCTTATCCATGTCCACTTCCGTCCCGAAACCGATTCCGTAGGCTTTGCCGAGGTTGCGGAGAGCGACCGTCAGGCCGGAATCCACCGCCTTGCTGTAAGCCCGGAAGGCCAGGTCGGGATTGTAGTATTCGCTTTTCTCATCCGAAACTGCCACACCGATGTTGTTGATGTAAGCCGCAATCCGCTGCAATTCTTTCGTATTTTCCGGATCGCAGGCATCGGTCGCCTCCGAATACCAGCTGAGCGCTTTTTCATAGTCCAGGTATCCGCTGTCTTTGGAGGAATAGATGTCACCCAGCTTTTCCATCGATGCAGCATCTCCGGAATCCGCTGCCAGTTCGAACCATTCAACCGCCTTCCTGAAATCAGGGTCGATGAATTTCTTATACTGCCTGTCCGAATAGAGGAGCCCCGTCATATACATAGCCGGGACATATCCGAGATCCGCGGCCTGTTCATACCAGAGCAGCGCAGTTTTCTGGTCCTTGTTCATGCCGTTCTTTCCCTTCAGAATGTCTGAGGCAATCCCATAGATGTTTCCCGCCGCACTTTGATCGCCGAGCGATGCAGCCGCCGCGAAGAAGGAAAGCGCTTTTCCCAGATCCTGTTTCAGGCCTTTGGCGCGATGATAGGTATACAGATAAGCCAGGTTGTTGCAGGCATAGATGCTGCCGGCTTCCGCAGCTTTTTCATACCAGGTAATGGCAAGGTCGGTATCCTTCTGAAAACCGTCCCCGTTCAGAATCTTCACGGCAATGTCGTTTATGAGGTCCGAGCCTCCTTCATAGCCCAGCTCCGCCGTTTTGCAGAAATATTCCAGACCCTTGTCAAGATCCTGCGGAAAGTCTGCATCCCCATAGGTATACAGAACGGCGAGATTATAGGCGGCGCGATCACTCCCCTGTTCCATCGCCTGATTAAAACAGCTTACCGCCTTATCCATGTCGCGGTCCACGCCCCAACCTTGGCTGTAAATCACGCCCAGATAGAAGAACCCGTCCATATCTTTCTGTTCGGCAGCGAGTTCGTAATACAATCTTGCCTTCTCGTAGTCCGCTTCCCTGCCGTCGTTCGGGAAGAGAGAATCATAGGCGATCTGCTTCACCAGGGAGAGAATCCAGGCCTTTGCGTTTTCATTTCCGGCTTCCATTCCTTTCCGGAACCATTCGATTGCTGTTTCGTCGTTCTGCTCCGTCAGAGTCCCGCCATACCAGCTCAGCCCCAGATTGCCCATTGCATAGGCATTTCCGAGATCCGCAGCAGCCAAATATGACTCCAGCGCTTTTTCGCTGTCCCATTCATAGAAGCCGTTTGCCAGCATGTACCCGATCTCATACAGGGAAAGCCCACGGACCTCGTCGTTGCCCGATTCTGCGGCAAGCTCAAACATCCGATAGGCTTCCTCGTAGCGATAACCGGTCCCTCTCGCGTTCATGCAGAAAAATCCTGCAGCCCACCGGCCCCAGGGATCTCCCGCGTCGGCAAAGCGTCTGCTCAGCTCCAGGAGAAGCTTATCGTCTCCGGCCGCAGCATCCGCAAGCGTCATGTCCAGAATCACGCCGCGGGCAAGCGCTTCCATCGCGGCAGCGCTTCCGGCATCGGCCGCAGAAACCAGGTCATCATACGCTTCGGAATAGCAGCCCTGCTGCAGCAGTTCCATGCCTTCTTCATAGGTCAGCTGCACCAGAGGATTCGGTGTTGCTTCCGGCATTTCTACCGGCGGCGCTTCAATTTCTTCGGTCGCTTCCGGTTCCGGTGTCACTTCTGCTTCCGGAGTCAATTCCGCTTCCGGAGTCACTTCCGCTTCCGGCGTGTTCGGGCTCTCACCGCAGGCGGCGAGCGAAAGGAACATGCCCAGCACAAGCAGCAAAGACAAGTATTTTTTCATGTTCCGTTTCCTCCATCAGGGAGAATGGATATCGCGGATCGGGATCCATATCTGTCATAACATATCATACCGCGAAGGACAGGTCAAGGAAAAAGCCCTGCCGGGCGGCAGGGCTCAGGCTCCGAAGGACTTATTCGTCTTCCCACACGGCGGTGAAGCTGTAGTTGCCGCCTTTATAGGGACAGAAGCTCTTTCCAGGCTCACTGGCTGTGATCTCGTCGTCGTCACACTGCCACCCCGTGCAGCGCTGGTCTTCCTTGGTGGGAAGCTCGGGAATCAGGAACCAGGAATCCCAGCAACCGGTCTTGACGACGGGGTCGGTTTTGCCGTTGGACCAGGCACCGCCGGCAGGATCGAAGGTCACATCGACCTTGTCTTTCTCGGCGACACCGACCTGGATCCCGCTGAAATTCGGCGTGGGCTCATCTAAAAAATCCGCAAACAAGTACACTCCGCCGCCAACAGGCACTGAAAATTTAAAGGTACCATCACCGTTGTCATGCGCAGGCATTTTCTTTCCCTCAGCGGTATAGACCGACTTCAGTATCTTCCCCGCAGGAACGGTCACCGTAATCATTACGGATTCATTTGCATGAGCTGTTTTAGTTGAATTTAGGTATTGGTTCTGGTCCGGATCGATCCTGATGATATATTTTATGTTCTGCTCGATTTCTTCTGCCTGACGAGTTTGTACGGGGTTGCCATCATCTGTCGATCCTTTAACAATGCTTCCCTCTTTCAGTGACGTTTCTCCTTCAACTTCAACCTTCCAGACAGTAATCTCAAGATTGCCTTTCGTCACTCCAGACCCAATCAGAACCGGTGTTCCGCCTGCTCCGACTTTGAGAGTTTCGTTTACTGTGATACTCACATTCCCTTGAGCGACTTGCTCTCCCGAGGTATCCTGCCCTTCCGCAGAATCATGATTCTGCGGATTATTATCTGGTGCATCAGTTTCTTCGTCATCAGAAACCCACCAAGCATCATTGTCGTTGATAGCAATACCAATTTCAACACCAATCTTCTGGGCAGAAACATTTCCGTTGATATTGATCTTTGTGCCTGGACTATTAGAGTCTGGAGTATAAACAGCAACAGCGCATGGATCACCGCCGATAATATCGCCCTTAACATTAACCGCAACAGGTGTTTCAGAGCTTTGGTTATTGACTGTAAGCCCTTCTCCTAGATCGGGTTTAATATTACCGTCAACAGTGATCGTTTCAGTTCCGTTCTGTTCAGAAGCTGAAACAGAAACTCCATCATAAACTATCTTGTTATCACCAATATTGATAGTCGTCACTCCATCTCCCATATAAGCTCTCGTATGATTATCATCATCGGATCTGACATCAACCGAATACGGCTCTGTCGAGTTGTCCGCGAAGACGTGCATGCTGCCGAGGGAGGCGGCGAGGGCAAGCACAAGGAGAAGAGAAAGGATTGTTTTCTTTGTTTTCATCAGGATCACCTGCATTTCAGTATTTGTATTCCTTTTCTGTTGATTTCAGTTTAGCAGAAAGATATTTCTGATTCAAGAACAAAGCAGAGACAAAAGAATCATTTTTTGAATTGATTAAGGGCAACGGCATCAAAATTATTGACGGCTTCAGAAAAAGCCCTGCCGGGAGGCAGGGCTTTAGGGAGATATTTTTCATTTACTGCGGATGTACTCGTCGATGCTCTTGGCGGCAGCTTTGCCGGCGCCCATAGCGAGGATGACCGTGGCGGAGCCGGTGACGGCGTCGCCGCCGGCGAAGACGCCGGGACGGGAGGTCACGCCGCCTTCATCGGCCTGAATGCCGCCCTTCTTCGTGAATTCCAGTCCCGCAGTCGT
>JAFYHU010000042.1 GCA_017538965.1 Oscillospiraceae bacterium | reverse complement strand
AGAATCTGGACGAGTATTATCTGCATCTGTTCGCCAGAAAACAGCCGGATCTGAACATGGCAAATCCGAAGGTGCGCGAAGAGGTCAAGCGGATTCTGCGCTTCTGGCTGGATATGGGCGTCGACGGGTTCCGGGAAGACGTCATCACTTATATCGGTAAGGCGCCGGGCCTGCCGGATTCGTATCCGAAGGTGCCGATTGCCAACGGCATCAAGTACTATTCCAATCAGCCGGAAGCCCACCAGTATCTGAAGGAATTCCGCTATGACGTTCTGGATCACTATGACTGCTTTACCGTCGGAGAAAGCCCGCTGACCACGGCGGATATCGCGCTGACCTATATCTCGGAGGGTCCGAACAAAGTGCTCGACGAGATGATCGCTTTCTCGCACATGGAGGCGGACTGCTTCAAGACGGATATGATCCAGATTCCCTTCAACCTGCGCAAGATGAAACGGGCTTTTTCGGACTGGCAGGAGAAGCTTCAGGGGAAGGCCTGGAACGCCCTGTATATCGAAAACCACGACCATCCGCGCATTATCAGCCGCTACGGCAGCGAGCAGTACCGCGTGGAAAGCGGGAAGATGCTGGCGGCCATGTATATGCTGCAGCACGGCACGCCCTTCATCTATCAGGGGCAGGAAATCGGAATGACCAACATCCGGCTGAAGAGCCTGGACGAGTTTCAGGATGTCATGACGCACAACGGCATCCGGCTTGTGCAGGGCCTGCTGCCGCAGTCGACCATCCTGAAGCTGGCCAACAAGGCAAGCCGCGAAAACTCGCGGACGCCCATGCAGTGGAACCGCGAAAAGAACGCCGGCTTTACAGAGGGAACGCCGTGGTTCCCGGTCAACGAAAACTATATCGAGATCAATGTGGAAGCCCAGGAGAAGGATCCGGATTCTCTGCTGAATTTCTACCGGAACCTGATCCGATACCGGAAGGAGAACAAAATCGTCCTCAGCGGGGATTACCGCGAGCTGATGAAAAACGACCGGTATTTCTATGTTTACGAGCGCAATTATCTGGACAGAAAGCTGCTGGTCATCTGCTTCTTCTCGAAAGCAAACAAGCGCTTCGAAGCGCCGGAGGGGATTCAGCTGGGAAAAGGGAAGCTGGTGTTCTCCAATTACCGGACGAATCAGATTGTCGCCAACGGCTTTACGGCCAGACCCTACGAACTGCGCGTATACCTTTTTGATCCGGAACAGCCGAAGGATCCCTATGAGGGACTGAGAAGACAGAGCGGAGAGAAGAGAGCGGAGAGTTGAGAGAAAGTTGAAAGACGAAGTACGGGAAGAGGCATATGCAAAACTGAATCTGACGCTGGATGTCACGGGGAAGCGGAGCGACGGGTATCATGAGATGCTGATGGTGATGCAGACCGTTTCCCTGGCCGATACCATCACGCTGAAAAGAACCGAAGGGCGCGGAATCAGCGCGGTATGCAATTTCCGGTATATTCCGACAGACCGCCGCAATCTTGCCGTACGCGCGGCGGAACTGTTCTGCAGCGAGCGGGGCATTCCGGAGTCGGGCGTTCAGATCGTCATCAAA
Organism: Oscillospiraceae bacterium; assembly: GCA_017538965.1. Taxonomy (GTDB): domain Bacteria; phylum Bacillota; class Clostridia; order Oscillospirales; family Oscillospiraceae; genus Limivicinus. The sequence continues at coordinate 4,447 of JAFYHU010000042.1, read as the reverse complement.
AAGAACATCCCGGTCGGAGCCGGGATGGCGGGCGGTTCGGCAGACGCGGCGGCGGTTCTGCGCGGAATGAACCGACTCTTCGAAGCCGGCATGAACCGGAAGGAACTCGAGGCGCTTGCCGGGCAGGTCGGGTCGGATGTCGCATTCTGTGTTGCGGGCGGCACGGCGCTGGCCCGCGGCCGGGGCGAAGCGCTGCTGGATCTGGACCCGATGCCGGACTGCTGCATCGTCGTCTGCAAGCCGGGCTTTTCGATTTCGACGCCGGAACTTTTCCAGAAACTGGATCAGATCCATCTGCGCCGCCATCCGGACACCGCGGGAATGCAGGCCGCCATTACGGAGGGAGATCTGCGCGGGTGCACCATGCGGATGTACAACGTCTTTGAGGAGGTGCCCGACCGGCGGATGCGCACCGTGGCGGAAATCAAAAGCGCCATGCTGGATTTCGGCGCGCTCGGCGCAATCATGACAGGAACAGGATCCGCCGTGTTCGGCGTGTATCAGGACGCCGGAACGGCAGAAAAATGCGCCGCAGAACTGTCTCGGGAGTACAAATTCTGCAGCGTTGTAAGGCCGATCAAACGGCTCAGCATATAAAACCGGGACCGCGTCAGACATCTCCGACGCGGTCCTGAATATACCCTTCCACCTGGCTCATTTCCATCCCGAGCGCCACGGAGAGCTCGCCGTGGAGAATATCCTTGGCGCGCTTCATGGTGGCTTCCGCGCGGGTGCTGCGGGTCTTCCGCTCCGCCATCCGGCAGCGGAGACCCTTGATCACGGAGACCAGAGCTTCGTTGGTATGCAGTTTGAAGAGATCGCGATAGAAAGCGTCAACGTGATTGAAACGCGTGTCGTTGCAGATGGCCGGGGGAATCCCCGGCATGGCGTCAATCAGGGCTTCCGCTTCTTCGCGGCTGATGATGGAACGCATAAAGGCGCTGGTATCCACCGGGGCAAAATACGTCCCGGAACCGACCAGCGGAGTCAGATAATAATAGAGCTTTTCCTTCGGCGCACCGCTCATATCAAGCGGAGCAATTTTTTCTACTGTGCAGACACCATTCTCCCCGTAAATGATTTTTTCTCCAATCTGAAACATATAACCTCTTTTCCACATCATAAAGCCAAAAACTCGCAACTCACCGACAAAATCATTATACAGGAAAAGCTCGGAGATTTCTACTGTTTTTTTGGGAAAAAAGCAAAAAAATCAGGCAAAAACAGCTGTTCTGCACGGCTCTTTCCGATTGTGTTTCGGGAAAAGCTCTGGTATAATCGAAATATGAAACTGTATTTTCGAGGACATGATTACAAATACGCGGCCGAGCAGATGCTCATGACGCTGTTTCCGGGCGACAAACCGGAGTATCCGGCGGGCAGGCCGGAGGGACGGCGTATGGAAATCCGCCTCTCCCGGTCCGGGAAGTTCACGACGGCCGTCTGCCTGTATCATGACGGCGAACGGAGCTTTCAGGGGCGGGCTGCCGTCCGGAACGAATGCCTGACGGATGCCGTCCGGACGGACAGTCTGCATCAGCAGATCATCAAGCTGGCCGTCTACCGGGCCGCCCTGCGCGCCGGACATCCGAAACCGGTCTGGGGCGCGCTGACCGGGGTGCGGCCGGGAAAGCTGATGTACCCGCTTCTCCGGGCCGGACTTGATGAAAGAGAGGCACTTCGGCGCTTTGAGACAGATTATGATGTCTCTCACGAACGGGCGCTGCTCTGTCTGGATGCGGCCCGGTCGACGCTGGAAGCCGACCGACTGCTTCAGCCGAAGGACGTCTGCCTGTATGTCGGCATTCCGTTCTGCCCGACAAGATGCGCTTACTGCAGCTTTGTCAGCCAGTCGGCCGAGAAGAGCCTGAACATGATTCCGCCGTTTCTGGAAGCCCTGAACCGCGAAATTGACGCTGTGGCCGGACAGGTACGCCTGGCGGGACTTCGGATCGTCTCGCTGTATATGGGAGGAGGAACGCCCACGACGCTGACGGCCGAACAGCTGGATATGCTGCAGAAAAAGCTGGAAACGGCGTTTGACCTCTCCGGTCTTTCCGAATATACGGTTGAGGCCGGACGGCCGGATACCATCACGGCGGAAAAGCTGAGCGTGCTGCGAAGCCACGGCACAGACCGCATCAGCGTCAACCCGCAGACCATGTCGGACGCGGTGCTCGAGGAGATCGGGCGGCGGCACAGCGCGGCGGATATTCTGAATGCGCTGCAGCTGGTGCGCGAAGCCGGGGGATTTGCGGTGAACATGGATCTGATTGCGGGGCTGCCGACGGATATGTATGAGAGCTTCTGCCGGACCGTGGATATCGTGCTCGGACTTTCACCGGAGAACATCACCATCCACACGCTGAGCATCAAGCGGGGTGCCAGACTGCATTTCGGCGAGGAAACGCTTCCGACGGACGCGGCGGTCAAGGCCATGCTGGACTATGCCGATCAGGGCCTTCGCAGGGAAGGATACGCGCCCTATTATCTCTATCGGCAGAAAAACATGGCAGGCGGGTTTGAAAACACCGGCTGGACGAAACCGGGGAGAGAGAACCTGTACAACATCTGCATCATGGAAGAACTCTGCAGCATCCTTTCCCTGGGGGCGGGAGGATCGACCAAGCTCGTGCGCCGCGACGGCGGAAAGAACGAGCGCTTCGTGGCGCCGAAGTATCCGGCCGAATACATGGCGGATATCGAAAGAATCTGCCGGGACAAGGAAAAAATCAGCCGTTTCTGCGGCATTGCGGAAAGATAATGAAGGGAGCTGAGCACATGGCTTTCAGTCTGGAAGAGATCAACTACAGAACCGTTGCCGACCCGAAAGGGATGATCGAAGAAGCCGACGCCGCCTATGAGAAGAAAATCCAAACCGCGGCAGAGAAGATCCTCGAAAACCGAAAGAACAGCCCGATTGTTCTGCTTTCGGGACCGTCGGGGTCGGGGAAAACCACCACGGCCATGAAGATTTCCCAGGCGCTGGAGGAGCGCGGCGTCCGCACCCACTATGTGGCGATGGACAACTATTTCAACACCATCCGACCCGAGACGGTGCCGAGAACCCCGGAGGGCGAGATGGACCTTGAGTCGCCGCTGTGTCTGGACTGGAAACTGCTGAACCGGCACTTTACCGAGCTGACCCAGGGGAAGCGAATCTATGTTCCCAAATACGAGTTCTCACGCCAGATGAGAATTCAGGAGCCTTCCAAATCCATCAAGCTGAAGGACGATGAAATCGTCGTGTTTGAGGGCATTCACGCCCTGAATGACATGATCACCAATGTGCACCCCGAAGCCTTCAAGCTCTATGTCTCCGCCAGCAGCGATGTGACCTTCCACCGCAAGGTCGTTTTTCAGGGAAGCTGGTTCCGCCTTGTGCGCCGCACGGTGAGGGATTACCTGTTCCGCGGCTGGGACCCGCACCAGACGATCTCAATGTGGGCGAATGTCCGCCGGGGAGAACATAACAACATCACACCTTTCATATACAAGGCCGACTACCAGTTTGACACGGCCTTCTCCTATGAACTGCCGGTGATGAACGAGACGGCAACGCAGCTGTTTCATACCATCCCTCAGGGTGTCGAGCGTTTTGATGAGCTGAAGAACGTCTTTCCGGCGCTGATGCTGTTCGGAAATATCAGCACGGACCTGGTGGCCGACGATGCCCTGATCCGCGAATTTATCGGCGGCGGCATTTACGAATACTGAAGCCGGAAGGCGGCATCTGACATTATTCACAGTTTTCTTTGAAATATTCGCCGTTTTTCGGGCAAATTTCGGCATTATTTTGCCCGAATCCTCAGAGTTTTGTATTGATTTTTAGTCCCGGTTTATGATAATATTTAAACGCTCGAAGGAACAGAGGTTCAGAGAGCGATAGGATTCTGTCATTCATTAAAAATGGAGGAATAAACATGATTAAAGTTGGCATCAATGGTTTCGGCCGCATCGGTTCTCTCGCGTTCCGTGCTGCGATCAAGTCTGACGATATCGAAGTCGTCGCGATCAACGCTCCCGGCCATCCCGCAACCCACATCGCATACTGTGTAAAGTATGACTCGGTTCATGGCCGCTTCGACGGTGAAGTCGTCGGCAACGACGAGGACAGCACGGTTACCGTGAACGGCAAGGTTGTCAAGGTTCTCTCTGACAAGGCCTACCGTGACGCCACCCAGATCCCCTGGGGCGAGCTCGGTGTTGAGTATGTTCTCGAGTGCACCGGCGTTTACCTCGACAAGGCGAAGGCCCAGGCCCACATCGATGCCGGCGCCAAGGTCGTCGTCATGTCCGGCCCCGCGAAGGATGACACCCCGATGTTCGTCTGCGGCGTCAACCTCGACAAGTATACCGCTGACATGCAGTTCGTTTCCAACGCTTCCTGCACCACCAACTGCCTGGCGCCCATCACCAAGGTTGTCAATGACAACTTCGGTGTTGT
>JAFYHU010000041.1 GCA_017538965.1 Oscillospiraceae bacterium | reverse complement strand
GTCTGTCTGTCTGTCTGTCTGATTCTGGCAGAAAAACTCATTTTGTCAACCCTAAAGTGTAAAAATACTGTGTAATCATTCTATCATCTCTATCCTCTGGCGTCAATACAAACAATCGTACTTTATCAGGTTGGCTCCAATGGCGTTAAGTTAACTGTCCCCTTGACAACATTCATTCAGGTGCGACAGGATGCCGTCGATCAGATTCCAAAGTTTGGGGATGGAAGCCAGGTGCAGCGTCTCGTTGATCGTGTGCGCGTTATCGATATCCGGCCCGATGCTGATCATATCCACTTCGGGATTCAGCTGCTTGAAGGTACCGCACTCGAGGCCCACATGGGTCGCCACCACATTGACTTCTTCCCCATTCTGTTCCCTGTAAATATTCTTCGTCAGGGCAAGAAGCCTGCTTTCGGGATCAAATGGCCACGCATCCGCCATCTTGACAACTTCCGCCTCATAGCCGCATTCTTCCGCCAAGGACAGCTGAGCGTCTATCATGTCGGTCTGAAGCTCCGCAACGCAGCTGCGAACGTAGGTTGCAAAGGCGCTGCCCTCTTCATCCAGCGTAAAGATTCCCAGGTTGGAGGAACTCTCTACCAGCCCTTCCATGTCCTTTGACATGGTCTGTACGCCGTCAGCAATCTCTGTCATGAAGCGGATCGCGCTGTCATAAGTCTCGGAGCTCACCACCGGGGGAATCCCCTCCAGTTCTTTCACTTCAAAGAGAATCCCGTCTTCTATGCCTTCATAGTCCTGCTGCAGTCTCGCCTGATAGTCCTCCGCCAGCGTCTGCACCGTCTCCCGGTCGGCGGCATCAATCACGATACTGCAGACCGCCTTGGTGGGAATCGCGTTGGAAGCCGTCCCGCCCGAAAAGGCGGCAAGCTCACTGACAATTCCCTTCTCTTCCAGTTCCTTCAGGAACCCGGCCAGCCCGATCACGCCGTTTAAGCGGCCTTTATCGATCTCCATGCCGGAATGGCCGCCCTTCAGGCCGCCGAGACTGATCTCGAGGGCAAGATTTCCGGATGCCTCCCGCATGTCGGCCGCACCCGTCCCCCTCACGGAATTGCCGGCCGTCGTGCTGACCAGCACTTCATCGGAGCATTCGTTGTCAATATTGATGAGATACGCCACGCCCTCCAGCCAATCGGCAGACATGCTGAAGGCACCTTCCATGCCGTCCTCCTCGTCCGTCGTAACGATGATCCGCAGCGGACCGTGGTTCATTTTGCCCTGCGCGATTGCCATCATAATGGCGAGCGCACTGCCATCGTCTGAGCCGAGAGAGGTTCCGTCCGCTGTCAGCGTACCGGCCTCGTCATCCCTGATCAGGGTGATGGGATCTTCCAGCGGGTCAAAATCTTTGCCGTCCGCCACGGCAACCACCATGTCCATATGTCCCTGCAGGACCATCAGAGGATAGTTCTCCATGCCCTCTGTCGCAGGAATGTCGAAGCAGACGTTCAGGGCTTCATCCTGTATCGGCGAAAAGCCGCACTGCTTCGCCCAGTCCGTCAGGAATGCACTGATCTTTTCCTCATGATGCGAGGGTCTGGGAACCTGCGAGATCAGCGACATGTTCTCGACGACATAATCGATAATATCCTCCGCAGTGCTGTCGGAAGCATCGCCCGAAACCGCACCCGCAGGCGCAGCGAGGAGCATCCCTGTCAGCAGAACAGCCATAACCATGCTCAGAAATGATCGAATACCTCTTTTTTTCATAGGAAACCTCCTGGATATTATTTGTCGCTTTATAAAGGACTGCGCAGCAGCGCACGCAGTATTATCAGTCGTTTTCGCCGAGGAACACTTCCGCGCAGGCAAAACACCTCTCCTCTTCGCCGCGTGTGTGGAAGATCTGATAGACAAGCAGTTTATTCTTTTCTTTACTGTGATTCCATTCCATGCGGAATCTCAGTATTTTTTCTCTGTTATGCAAAAAACGAAACTTGACAATCGCGATCTTCACCTGTATTATGTTTATATCGTGTTAAATATAGCTTATATTTAAGCTATATATTTCTAATTTTAAACTTACAGGGAGTGAAAGCCTTTGGACTTATATGTTGAAATGTCAAAGCATCCTGTCTTTACAATTGCTGATGTCAACCATTTTTATAATAACATCGGCAGTGCGCGCTCTGCGGTAAAGCGGCTGCTCTCCCACGGGAAAGCTCTTAAAATTCGAAATGACCGATATACATGCGTAAGTGCCGAGCGCGGTACTCCTGTTGCCGATCGATTTCAAATTGCAAGCTCAATAACTGCCAGTTCCTGCGTCTCTCACCACACCGCAATGGAGTACTATGGGATTACAGATCAGGTTTTTTATGAGGTTTATGTTTCGTCGGAAACGCGCTTCCAGGATTTCGAATTTGACGGTTACAGCTATCATTATGTAAAAGCCCGTCTTACGGAAGGTGTCGAGTCTTACCCTTTCAGCGGCGGTATTCGGATAACTGATAAAGAGCGGACTTTGGCGGACAGTCTGAAAGATATGGAAAAGATTGCCGGCCCCGAAGAACTGATTGCGAACCTTCAGAACATGTCCCGTATCCGTGAAGAAAAACTGCTCTATTACCTTGCTGTCTATGACAATCAGTTCTTGTATCAGAAAGCAGGGTTTTTACTGTGGGATTTCCGCAGCTCTCTTGGTCTGTCCAATCACTTCTTTGAGGTCTGTCACGACCGGGCCGGGCAAAGCAAACGTTATCTTATAAAAGAACCGCAATTCGGTGTATATAACAATGAATGGAAACTGATTGTCCCTTCAAATATCATGCGTATGAAAAACGGGGAGGGGTTAACAGATGCCGCAATATAGCAGGAACGAACTGGATATTACTGCACACTCTCTCGGATTTACCAGAGATACGTTTGAGAAAGTACTGCGGCTGAAAGAAGTCCTGGCATGGATTGAGTCGCAGTCGTTTCTGCGGGACCACCTTCTGCTTAAGGGTGGTACCGCAATCAACCTGACCATTTTCAATCTTCCCCGTCTTTCTGTAGATATCGATATGGACTTCACGCCGAGTATGGCCAAAAGAGAAATGTTGGCTGTCAGAGGAACGATTTCTGATGAAATCAAATCCTATATGGAAGCAGAGGGTTATATGCTGTCTTCCGCCTCCCGTTTTCATCACAGCCTGGATGCGTTTCATTATTCATACAGAAATGCAGCCGGAAACCCGGACATGATCAAGCTCGAACTAAACTATTCGCTCAGAGCTCACGTTTTGCCACCAGTTGAAAGAAATCTTGTTACCGATGTGTTCGGTGGAAATCCTCTCATTCGGACTGTTGATCCTCTGGAGATATTCTCTGCAAAAGCAAACGCCCTGCTGTCTCGGGCAGCAGCCAGAGACCTTTATGATTTCACTTTGATGGCAGAAAGAGATCTGTTTCATGATCGGCGTGACCTCTTTCGAAAATGTATCGTTTTTTACGCATCCATAACCCAAGAAACCCTCGATCCTTCATTCAGTACTTCGGCAATCGACAAGCTGACTCTTAACACCGTCCGACGTGACTTGTTTCCGGTACTGAATCACCAGGAGCGTCACCAGGCTTTTGATCTGGAGAGCAAAAAGACGATTGCAAAAAACTATCTTCACTCAATGCTGGTATTGGATGAATCGGAGCAAGAGTATCTCTCCCGATTCATGGGCAAAGAATACCGACCGGAGCTGCTGTTTTCTGATTCGGACATAATACAGCGGATTGCAGATCACCCTATGGCATTATGGAAATGCAGAAGCTCTTGACGTTTTTGATTACAATTGCACAAAAGGGATCGCTTCGTCAATTCTTCTTCATGACCTGACAATGATCCTGTCAGACTTGCGTACGTACCAGCAGGACGCCGAGTTCGTTTGCCATTTTCACGGCGGCTCTGGTGAAGTCGCCGGTCGTATAGTATTTTAACACACGGCTTTGTTTTACACAACAGAAAGCAAAACGCCCCAAGACATCGTTGTTTTCCCGTTTTTCTTTGAAGATATCCGCATCCTGTGATATAATCAGTCGCAGGAAAGAGGAAGAATACGGAGGACAGAGAATCATGAAAAGAGTACTCGCCTTCTGGCTGGCACTTATTCTGCTGGCAGCGCCTGCTGTTTCTTCCCGCGCAGAGAGCGGGAAAACCGCATCCGCCGAAGCGGAAACTACGGAAGAAAAAGAGACGGTTCCGGAAGATCTGGTCCGGGATCAGAGTTTTTCTCTTGCAATGGCTGCCTGGCTCGGCGGATACCCGGACTATGTGGACGAGGATCTTCTCCGTCTGGACGCGGCCGGCTGGTACGCCGCTCTTCAGGCGCGATACGGCTATGATCTCATATCCGAAGAGGATATTACGGATTTCCTCCACTCCGTGGGCTATTCGGGCGACCCGCGCTTTCCGGAAAGCTGGGAGGATTACGGCATTCTGAACGTCCTCAGCAGCAAGGACGGACGAAGATACTACAGCTTCGGCAGCCACAGGAATCAGCTTGACGAACTGCTTGGCGTCACGATGGAGGTCCGTCTTGAAACGACAGCCGGCGGCTCGGCGCTTGCGACGATCGTTTATCATTATGAGGACGGCAGCACGGCAGAATGGTCCTACGAGCTGAGCTATGTGAAAAATGAGGATCCGTCAAGCGCTTTTCCCTATCGTCTTGCCGAACTGAAGGCCTGCCCCTTTGTACCTCAGATCGAAGGAAATGTTGATTTTGACTGGAAGGACCTCCAGTATGCCAATCGCCTGGATACGGTCCTGATGTTCTGTCCCGCCGTTCACATTGAAAGCGATGTGGGGGGATATACGGACCGCTGGCTGTTCCGTACGGAAGAGAGAATGGTCGATATCTCCCAGAACGGTACTCTGTCCTACGGTCAGGTGAACGGGATCGATTTCCGGCGTGACGGAGCGGGGAGCCGTGTTCTGGTCGGGAAGATCGATCCGCCCGATGTTGCAGAAGAGACCTTCAATCAAGCGCTGTCATACGTTTTCTCAGATCTGGTCCGACTGGAGCTTGTCCGCAAGGGAGAAGAGAACTATATTCTGAACTGTAAAACGCGAAGCGGAACACGGGTGATCATGACGGTCAACCGACTTACTCTGTGGATTCAGCAGCTTGACGGAATCGCGGAGGACGGCTCCCTGCTTTACAGGTATACATTCCGGTACGACCAGCAGCCGCCGCGCTTTTCCCTGCTGGAAGCCTGGGACGGTCCTCTCAGGACCGTGACCCTGGACTGGGAAGACTTTCGCACCGGCACAGCAGTCCGATGGACAGACTTTGTCCGTGTCCCGGCTGACTGGGAGGTTCTTCCGTATGAAGGGCGCTGGGGCGAGTATACGATCTATCTGGATTACGGATACACCAGCCCGTATCAGTATCCGGGTGACGGGGCAGACTATACCCTTTATCTGAGCACGGCGAAGGGATAATCCCGTCAGAATTGTGATTGACCGCTTCCCTGCCGATCTGATATAATCTATGCGGGATCGGGCCGCAATTGCCCGGTCTCCTGATCCGGTGTGTCTGTCACATCCGGTTTTTATAACGGCTCCCCAAGGTTTATTCATCCCTTGGGGAGCTTCTGTTGTCATTTCCTTGCCATAACAATCGGTTGATAAAACTCTGTCTCCTCCGGAAATTTCCAAACAACATCACTGCAGCCGCTTGATAAAAGAAGCTTTGTCAGTTCTTCTCTGCGGGTAGCCCTGTATTCACATTCGAATTTACTGGTCTGGAGAGTTCCTTCGTCTTCAATGATATACTGAGTCAGCCTGTAATTATCGTCTTTCCAAACCCAGGTTTGAAAGGAAACGCGCTGTCCCTTGTCCGTCTTGTAAATATAGGGTGGCGAATAAGGCGGTTTTTCAGCCAGAAGACTGTCATAATCCCGAATACTGGCCACAAAGATGCCGCCCGGTTTTATCCGTCCGACAATACTCCTGACAGCCGTTTCCAGCGCATCGCTTGTGAGCATGTGCGGCAGAGCGTTGTCCATTGCGATTATGATATCAAACTGTTTTGCAAAGGTATCAGATAGAGCACAGAAATCCGCATGCTCAAAACGTATCCTTACTCCATTCTTCTCCGCACGTTCAGTTGCTTCAGCAAGTTCTCTGTCACTGATATCCGATGCCGTTACAGTGTAGCCAAGTGCAGCCAGTCCGATTGCCTGCGTTCCGATGCCGCAGGCACAGTCGAGTATTTCCGCTGTCTTATCGTAACCGCTGTCGATCAATATCCTGTTCAATATTGTGGCTTGCTCATGAGTTGCACCCTGCCAGTCAAGAAACAGTTTGTCATATTGGGATGCCAAACTATTGTAAAAAGTTTGAGTTATGTCCATATCATTTCTCCCTTAACCACGGTTGATAAATTCCGCGACAAAGCCTCTTTTCGTCTGTACTAAAGGATAACACCTTCATCTCCAAAAAGTCAACCGCCCCGCAATCTATCAATTCTTTTCCTTTACAAATCTCGGTTGCCGGCGGATAATGACAGTTCCGTAAACGGCACCCAGCTTCTCAGTCTGCTCTCCGCGCTGAAGAGATAATCCCAGGCAAGCCATCGCACAATATAAAGACGCCGTTGTTACGATACCGCGGCGTCTTCTTTCTGTGCACCCGACAAGGGCGCGGAAGCAAGTCAGCTTTCCGGTCGATTCGCTTTTCCGGCTGAGCCAAACAGCATGATCTTTTCTTTCACAACGGCTTTCATGGCATTGATCTCATAAGGCATAAGGCCCATCATGGACCCGGCGCCGGCGCGGAGCCCCTCCCGGATTCCCTCTTTTCCGGCCTTGTCCAGATCGGTGAAGATATTGATTTTGCAGATTCCCTCCTGCACAGCCCGGCGGAAGCCTTCATCGCTGATCCCGCTGCCGCCGTGCAGCACGAGCGGCAATCCGGTTCTCTCCGCAATCACGCGGATCCGCTCGAAATCCAGCCTGGGCGGAAACCTGTAATCGCCGTGGGCGTTGCCCACCGCGACGGCCAGCGCGTCGATTCCGGTACGTTCCGTATAATCGGCAGCCCTATCGGGATCGGTATAGAAGTCGCTGGGATTCAGGAGCTTCCCGGCGCCTTCGTTGTCGCCCACATGGCCGAGCTCGCCCTCCACGGTGACACCCATGGCATGGCAGATCCTGACCATCTCCGCGACCTGCGCCACGTTTTCCTCGTACGGAGCGGTGGAGCAGTCGTACATCACCGAGGTGAACCCGAGTTTCAGGGCTTCCATACATTTATCGAAGCTGAGCCCGTGGTCGTAATGGACGCAGACCGGAACGCCTGCCTTCTGCGCCATCGGGATCAGATACTCCGCCACGCGCTCCATCGGCATGGCGGGAAGCAGCACCTCGGCGGTGCCGACCATGACAGGCGCGTTCAGTTCTTCTGCCGTCTCAATGACGGCGCGCGCCATTTCCACGTTGACGGCGTTGAAAAAGCCGACAGCGTACTTCCCTTCTCCGGCGGGGAGAAGCAGATCGTTCATATTGACAAGCATGGCTTATCCCTCCTGATTCAACAGAGGCCAGCCGGCCCGAATCCGTTCCATCAGTTCCTCGATAGGCCTGATGCCGCCCAGCGCGTCATAAGCCGTGACGCAGCAGGCTCCTTCCGCGGCGGCCAGCGCAGTGCAGTCCGCAGGTCCGTAACCGCGCAGCACCGCCGTCAGGAATGCCGCAATGCTGACGTCTCCGGCGCCGGTGCCGGAACGCACGCAGTCCGCCCGGAAGCAGGGCTGAATACCGCTTTTGCCGCTCCATGCGTCCGGATCTGCGCCGAGCCTTGCACAGACCTGGGAAATCGACTCTCTGTCCGCCGTGCGATACACCATGCCGCTTGTGCCGCACTTGATGAGCACGGCTCGGCAGCCCATGGCGATCAGCTTTTCCGCCAGGGGCATGGCTTCCGCCTGAAGGTCCAGCCCCTCTGTGATATCGCCGCCGCAGTTCAGCCTGTCATAGCGTTCCCGATCCAGCATCCAGCAGAGCTCCTCAAAGCTTGGGACAAAGAAATCCACAAAGGGAAGGACCGCACACAGGATGTTTTTCCAATCTGCCTGCCCCGCAGGAGAGTTCGGATCAATGGCGGCAAAATCCAGGCTGGTAACGATCCCGCGTTCCTTGACACGACGGAACAAGGCGACCAGTTCTTTCCCGTCCTCCTCGTACATCTTTTTCATCAGAGGCGGATAGCCGAAATGAAAGAGCTTCGCGCCTTCCAGCGCCTCATCGGGGATGTCGGTCAGGCAAAAGCTGTCGTTGGCGCCCGGGTCGTGCAGAAAGATGCGGTCGTATCTGGGAACAGCCAGCACAACGGAATAGGAAGTGGCGCTGTGCGGGTCCTCAATCATGCCGCCCGCGCCGTAGGAAGCCATGACGGTCTTAACCACGGAGCCGAAAGCGTCACAGCCGATCTTGCCCAGCAGGCGCACCTCATTCCCCAACAGCTTCAGCGCCAGGCCTGTGTTGGCCACGCTGCCCCCGGTATGAATATCGGCGCCCTCCATGTGGATAAGCCTGCCGGGGCACAGAATGTCGCCCAGCGCCTGCCTCTGCGCATTTGCGGGGAATACCGGGGTAATATCCAGACAGATATGTCCGGCAGAAATGATCGTTTCAGCCATAGCGGTCTCCTTTTCAAAACAGGGTCATTCTCTCGGAATGGCCCTGTTTGACTGACGGTTTTCAGACGATGCCCAGAATGAGCTTGTTGACGTAGAGCTCCAGCTGCTCGTACTTGCGCTGCGCAGTCAGCTGATCGGCATAGGCCGTGTCGAACTGCTCGACCTTCTTCTCCAGCGCCTTGAACAGTTCCAGAGAATTGACAAGATGCTCGTAGCTGTCCTCGTCGGAGGTGGTGCGCATGGCCTTGACGTCAAGGCCCACATAGTTGCCGGTCTCATAATACCTGTTATCCACCAGCATCTTGACCTGGTCGAAGGCCTGGCGCAGATTCTCCACGCCGAAGCTCTTGTCCTGGTCGAAGCGGATGCCGTTCTGGTCGTTCAGGTGGACGGTGAAGAGCTTGTTGAAGGCCAGAGCGAAGCCCATCTCATTGGCGGGATCGAGGCCGGCCAGCGTGGCATGGGCGGACTCCATATTCGCGCCGACCCGCGCGGGATCGATGGTCGCGGCGGAAACGCCCATGACATGGCCGATCGTGCCGCAGAAGGAGCGGTCCACGGGCTCATTGGGTTTGGGCTCGATGCAGACGCGGATTTTGTCGTCATAACGGAGCATCGCGTTGATCGACTCCACAAGCTGCCTGGTGGCGGTCACGGCGCTCTTCGATTCGGCGCAGCAGGTGCCCTCGCGGGCCAGCCACAGTACGGTCAGATCGCAGCCCAGCTCGTTGGCGATGTCGATGGAGCGGTAAGCGCGCCACATCGCATATTCGCGGTCCTCGGCGCTGGTGCTGGTAAACCCGCCGTCCTTTGTGTGAGGATCCATCCAGAGGCGGGGAGCCACGAACTCGGCCTTCAGGTCATACTTGTCCAGCAGGGCTTTGACCTCGCGGGCTTTGGCCCTGATCTCCTCCTCGGTGTAGTCGTTGATGTTGGGCACGGCGTCATCATCGTGAAACTGGACGGCATCAAAGCCCAGCTTCCTGAACATGGCAAACTTGCTCTCCAGATCGATGGGTCTGCGGGTCTCGGGGCCGTAGGAATCAGCGCCGGTGTGGACATTCCAGGGACCGACAGAAAACTTGAACTTGCTCATATGCTTTGATCCTTTCTATCTTTTTTATGAGTTTGAGTTCTTTGTTGCTACAATATCCTGAAAGATATTTTACCACAGGCCGGAGACGGAAGCAATGCGCTTATCCTCCTGATAAACCTGAAACAGAGATTCATGCTGCGGCTTCCTGATCGGGAGCATCGCCCGGCAGTTCCGATGCCATCGCGGCGCCAAGGATCATCACGCCCCCGATCAGCGCAGGCAGGCTGAAAGGCTCGCCGAGGACAAAGACAGAAATCAGAACGGCGACGACAGGATCAGCATACGAGAAGAAGGCAACGCTGGAAGAGGGAATGCGGACGACCAGAAAGAAATAGGCAATATAGGCTACGGCGGTCATCAGCACACCCAGCACGAGCAGCAGAACCACATCTTTCACGCTCAGCGTAAAGCTGCTCAGGTCCGCGGTTTTCACGGTATAGGCAGTCATGATGAGCGCCGCCGTGCACAGCTGAACAAAGGTTCGCATCAGAGGATCCCCGTCGGGATATTTTTTATTGATCAGGATCACGGTCGCATAGCCCAATGCACCGAGGAGAGCAAGCAGCACCCCTTTGATCTCTGCAAGTTCGGGAAGTCCGTTCTCGGCAACCCCGGAGACAAGCACCATGCCAAAAAACGCAATCGCAATACAGAGGGTTTTCCTCGCCGTCAGGCGCTCCTTCAGGAAAAGCGCAGCGCCGAGAAGCACAATCACCGGAGTGATATAGTAGCAAAGGGTTGAGGTCGCAATCGTGGTGTAGCGATAAGAGGCAAACAGGCCGATCCAGTCAACTGCGAGAAACACGCCGCTGGCCAGCATCGGCAGCAGAAAGCTGCGGAATTGCTCTCGGTCTTTCTTCCGGGAGATCAGGAGAAACAGAAGCAGCGAGCCTGCGGAGATCACCGCCCGTGCCCACACAATCACCGCGGTCGGAAGAGAGATCCCGCGCACCACCGGGCCGAGGCAGCCGAAGGCACACATCAGGAGCAGGAATTTCATTTTCCATTTTCTCATGCTGCTTTCCGTTTTCACCGTTTCGTTTCTCCAAAGATTCCTGACGTTTTTCCGACTTTATCCCGAATCCTGCCCGTTCCGCATCAGAATGATGTTCTATGCTCCGGCAATCCTGTCAGTAATAGTACTTTTCAATTCCGCCATAACCGATGATCAGCTTGTTGCGTTTCGTTTTTGCAATAAAACTGTCTACTATATTGCCTCTTTTTCGATCTTGTTCTATGCATTTGCAAGCCCTTCTATGACAGTTCTTCTTCCATCAGGGAATTCTTCAAGAAAGCAACTTGCTGTCATATTAAGTAGTCATTAACATATGCTTTGTGAATCTTTGAAGCTTCTTCCGTGTATACTTCCGTGAGCTTTGCAGCCCAGTCAGAATATGTCTCGATGTCCTCATTTCCTTTTGTCATCATGAACCCCGCCATCTTGTCTATTCCTTCGTCCTTGATTAATGCTAATTTATCAATCTTTGCGTTGCTGATTTTTTCCAGACCGGGGATACCGTGGGTGTTTTTTGCTGATTCCTCATTATATTCGCTGATCAGGCCAGGTGTTGCAATCTTGATTCTCAACGAGTACTCAGCATAAATCTCATCATAACTGCCATATGCGGAGGATGGGTTATAATTTTGTGAGGTGCCTGTTCCGATTTGATGTGTATACTGCTCAAATACGTTGGACAATCCGGTTGTCCATCCAGCAGGGACAGCGATTCCATAGATGATAAGGAAAGAGAGTATGATGACAAGTAATCTGCACCAACGGGATCTGGCAAAACTGCGTCGATTGATATTTTTACCACTGAATGTGTGTATTAGAAGAAAGATTAGCCCAATTATTGGGAGCGTATAGAGTATGGTAAGCCCAAAATAACTCCAGGCTCCAAGTGGCCTGTATTCCTCAGAACCGTAATAATCTGACATATATTCTTCCTCCTAAAACTAATTATTTAAATATTATCCCACAGTCTTTGTCATAATTCAACCATCGGAATCGGTCTGTTCTCCTCCTCATCGGGCGCCATAATATCGGCACCTCGTTTCTCAATCTGTCAGCTTAGAAAAATCCCTGACGTTTTTCCGACTTTATCCCGGATCCTGCCTGTTCCGCATCAGAACGCGGCGCAGGCGCTTTTCATAGAGCATCGCCATCAACGCATATGTTCGGTCAAAGAGGAACATCACCGCGATCATCATCATGTAAAACGCAATATTCCACCACATCTCTTCCCTGATGTCATTCATATCGACCAGGAACAGGAGACTGAGAACCATCAGCGTAATGCCTGCCGCAAACACTGCCAGCTTGGCCAGGATTCTTGCCGGCCCGGATCGTATTCGGTCCAAAGACGGTTTGATAATCGGGTAATATCCGATGAACAGGTAAAAAAACGCCGCTTCCCTGTCAGCGCAGAGCATCAGCGCCAACACAGTCGTCACCGCCCATGTCATCCAGGCGTACTTCTTTCCGAATTCCCGCAGGACAGGGATCAGCGTCAGACTTGCAAGCATCGGAGAGACATAGGTCAGTACAGGAATCAGGTTGCTCGACAGCATGAATGCCGTACCCAGCGCCGCCAGCAGAGCGCAGAAAGCAATCCGATACGCCGGAGACTCTCTGTTCATGATATCACGTCACCTCACAAAACCGTCATTTGTCACCGTCTCCGATGGCCTGTAACGTTTCTTTCAGCGATTCTGCAAAGGCAGCATGTCCCGCAGGAGAGAAATGGACACCGTCGAACAGCAACTCCACTCCCCAGCCGGCGGCGTCTGCGAAGAAGATGCCCTGTCTCTCTGCAAGATTCCTGTACAGCTTCCCCAGTTTTTCCGACTCTTTGATGAGTTCGGCACTCTGCACCCACTCTCCATGCTGCATCGGAGGCGGCGAAATCAGGAGAATCTGTACTCCGGTCGCCCGGAGGGCACAGAGGAAGCTGTCCATCCGTTCTGCCGTGTTTTCCGCGTCTGCGCCTTCCAGCAGATCATTGCTGCCGAGCATCACAATCAGCAGATCCGGCGCCTTTGCCCGGATCAGATCCGTGAAGGCTCCGCTGTCATACGGAATCGGCAGCCCGTTCATCCCGCAGTTTATCACTTCGTGCTCCCCGAGGCGCTCTGTCCATCTCACTTCAGACGGATATCGGGATCCAAAATAAGACCGGGGATCATATCCGTAGGTATTGGAGTCGCCGAGACACAGAATTCTCATTTCATTGATCCCCATCCCGAGCGCCCATATCATATTCCCATATCAGCTCTTCCAGCGTCTGATACAGACGCTCAGGCTCCACCGGTTTCGACAGATGCGCATTCATCCCCACCTGCAGGGATCGCTGAACATCCTCATCAAAGGCATTGGCGGTCATGGCAATGATGGGGATGGTTTTTGCATCCGGTCTGTCCAGCGCACGGATTGCCGCCGTTGCCTCCAGACCGTCCATTTCCGGCATACGCACATCCATCAGGATTGCGTCATAGTAACCGACACGGCTGCTTTCCAGCATTTCCAGCGCGATTTTCCCGTTTTCGGCGTGATCGATTTCCGCCTCGCGCGCCAGAAGGATTTCCTTCATGATCTCTGCATTGATAAAGACATCTTCTGCCAACAGGATTCGCCTGCCTTTGAGCGAAGCCCGTTTCTTTTCCCTGTAGAGACTCATGTTGTTTTTCCGCGCGATCCGCTCGAATTCATCCAGCACGTTGGACGCAAACAGAGGCTTGGCGAGAAAACTGTCAACGCCGATATGCATGGCTTCATCCAGGATCTCGTCCCAGTTGAAGGAGGTCAGGATGATCACCGTTGTTTCCTTGTTATAGAGCTTGCGGATTTCCTTCGCCACTTCGAGGCCGTCCATTCCCGGCATTTTCCAGTCGAGCAGCACCAGATTGTAAGGCTCGTGTTTGGCATGCTGCACCTCCAGCATGTGAAGCGCGGTCGGTCCGTCGCAGCAGGTATCCGCCTTAATCCCTGCTTCATCCAGCACAATCCGTGCATGTTCCGCTGCGATCTCTTCGTCATCCACCACCAGGACACGCATATCCTTCGGATTGATGTATTCCGTACCCGGCCCCTGGTGATCGCTGTTGTTCAGGGTAATGATCACGGTGAATTCTGTCCCGACGCCTTTTTCCGATTCAACCGAAATCGTACCGTTCATCAGTTCAACAATGTTTTTCGTAATGGCCATGCCGAGGCCGGTGCTGCCGTACTTGTTGTTCCTGCTGCTGTCTTCCTGGGAAAAGGTATCAAAGATTTTCGGGAGAAACGCCTGGTCCATGCCGATTCCCGTGTCCCTGATACAGAATTTCACGGTAGAATGATCCCCGAAGACGGCCGTGCGCTCAACCGTCATGGTAACGCTTCCCGGCGGGTCCGTAAATTTGATTGCATTCGACAGAATGTTGATCAGCACCTGCTTCAGCTTCATATCGTCGCCGATGTAATAATCGCTGACACCGCCGATCATTTTGCATTCATAGCGCAGTCCCTTTTCCTCACATTGGGACATGACCATGGTGTTGATCTGTTCCAGCATATTCCGGAAGGAAAAATCCTCCTTGCGGATGATCAGCCGCCCGGATTCGATTCGGCTCATATCCAGAATATCATTGATCAGGCCCAGCAGATGACGCGCGCTCTCACCGATCTTCTCCAGATATTCACCGGCTTCGGCAGGAAGCGACTCGATGCGCAGCGCCAGACTGTCCAGTCCGATAATCGCGTTCATCGGCGTCCGGATCTCATGGCTCATGCTGGAGAGAAAGGCTGTCTTGGCCTTGTTGGCTTCTTCTGCCGCCGCGAGGGCTTCGCTTAAGGCGCGGTTCGTTGCCAGCGTGTCCCTCATTTCCGCATCAATGTCCGTAAATCCCAGACCGATGGCATGGACGATATGGTCATCCCGGTCTTTCGGATGGCGGACGCCGGCCATGCGCAGCATTTCATAATACGCTGTGCCGTTTCTTCTTGCCAGATAACGATAGGCGATAATGTTTCTTGTCGCCAGCGCAGTCCGCACATTGTCCGGATCGGCAAACTTCAGAAAGCTTTCTTTGTATTCTTCATCAACATAGAGCGCACAATACTCCGTGATCCATGCGCAATACGGGAAATGAACGCCCTCCGGGATCTGATTCGGATCGTTCGGATCCGCCCGATAGCAGACCGCATCATCCTCGTCGATATCCACACGATATACGCTGCGATAATCGGAAGCCATGGCCGTAATCATACTGTCGAGGTCTTTCTGATGTTTTTCCTGTGAAAGAACCTTCTCCGTAATATCCGAAATAAAGACCACATATACGCCGCCGTACGTTTTCGTATCCGCGAGATGGCCGTAATCATCCACCCAGCGTACAGCGCCGTCCCTGCGGATAATGCGGTACACCGCATAATCCATCCGATCCTTGCTGGCGTCAATCTGCTGGACAATGGAATCGGAGATCTGCTGATAGTCATCGGGATGGACCATACCCTTGAAGGTAAACCCTGTAAGCGCCCTGAACTCTTCCAGATCAGCGCAGCCGTAGATGCTGAATACGGCTTTGTTTGCATAGATCAGGTTTTCCGGCTCCTCTGCCTGATAGATAAAGAAACCTCCGGGCATATGACCGCCGATTTCTTCAATGACGGGGAGGGTCTGTTCATTCAATTCAAAACTGTTTCTTGTCATCACGGTTTCCCTCTCTGATTGCAGCTGATATTCATCGTTACTCTCTTCAGGCGTACAGTCTGCCTGCGGTTCCCGGTATCTGAAATAGACCTCAAGAGTTTCACGACTCTCAAGGTCTATGATTGCTGCGCCGGAGGCTCGGTCAATCCAGCGGTTTCATTGTCGGGAAAAGCAGAACGTCGCGGATGGCGGCGGAATCGGTCAGCAGCATGCACAGCCGGTCAATTCCGTAGCCGATGCCGCCCGTGGGAGGCATGCCGATCTCAAGAGCGTTCAGGAAGTCCTCATCGGTG
>JAFYHU010000040.1 GCA_017538965.1 Oscillospiraceae bacterium | reverse complement strand
TTCATCTACGCCGTATCGATGTGCGAATTCTGCAAAGGCCCGTGCCTTGATCTTTTCCGCATACAGGCCTTTACGGCATTCTGCAGGATTGCATTCATAACAGCCGGACAGATTCTTTTCGATCACACATTTACGGTTTTCGCACCACTCAGCGTCTTTGCACCACGACAGTTCCATAAAGCCATCTCGCTTACATCCCTTGCAGGTGACGTTTTCAGAACATAGACAGCATGCCAGCCCGCATCTGGCGATTCCAAGCTCTCGTTTCATAGTTTCCTTTCTCCCGCCTCAGGCGCCCTTGGCTCCCGTCTCTCTTCTCTCCACTCCGTAGGGAGCGATCCCCAGATCGCTCCGCATTCCCCGCCGCAGCGGCCCTCCCCCGTCTCTCCACTCTCCACTCTCAACTCTCAACTCTGCAGCGGCTCCGCCGCTGCCCGTCGCCCTCCCCCCTGTAAATTCACAATTTATTGTTGACTTTTCTTCCTCAGCAGTTATAATAAAGATGGTGAACGGGCTGGTCTTTGACCCGGGTCCACCTCTATTGGCGGGTAAGACACCCGCCGTTTTTATTTGGAGGACCACATGAAAGAATTGAGCATCTTTATAGATGAAAGCGGAGATTTCGGAGAATACTCTCCCATCTCGCCTTATTATATTATTTCGATGGTCATCCATAATCAAGAGAAAGATATTTCTGATAATTTCATCTTTCTGGAAAACAGGCTTTCGAATCTGGGTTTTCCACAGCACTGCCTACATGCTGGCCCGATCATTCGCCGAGAAGAAGAATATGCGTTTTACGACCTGAACACTCGGCAAAAATTGTTGAAGACCCTCATGGCTTTCGTACGTCAGACAGACATCCGTTATACATATATATGTATTGAGAAGAAGCATGTTTCTGATTCCGTAGAAATCGCAGGAAAGCTCGGAAAAAAACTATCCTCATTCATCCATGAAAATTATGACTTTTTCTTGTCGTTTGACTGTGTGAAAGTATATTACGACAATGGACAGATCGAATTAAGCAGGATTCTCTCTTCTGTATTCAACAGTCTTCTGGACAATGTGGTTTTCCGGCGTGTTATCCCTTCTGATTACAGGCTTTTCCAGGTTGCCGATTTGATATGCACCATGAAGCTGACGGAGATGAAGATGGATAACCACGCTTTGTCCAAATCAGAACAGTCTTTCTTTCAGGACGAGCGTACGCTAAAGAAGAACTATTTCAAGCCTCTCAAGGATAAGCTTTTTTAACATCAAACCTAAATCCGTGAAATCCCGGAAACTCTCCGGGATTTTATTCTTAGCAGGCAAGGGGTCGGTTTTTTTGTCTTTCCCCTTCCGCCTCCGCACTCTCCCCCTGTCTCTCCACTCTCCTCTCTCAACTCTCAACTCTGCTCCGCTTCGCGGCGCCCGTCTTTCATATTACCAAATCTCAAGTCTGATTTAAAGTGCTTTTTTGCATTCTCCCCATGCCGAAAAGTACGGTTTTTCGGACTTCTTTTTTTGTAGACTGTTGCCAACCTGAAAAAAGGAGGGCGTTCCCATGCTTGAAACTCTCATCATTGTTCTCATTCTTCTCATGCTGCTGCCGTCCAAAGGCCGCAAAGCAAAGAAGAAAAAGAAGTCCCGCCCCTGGTACGATATCAGCTACGACGACATGATCATGTATGACATCTTTGACGACGACTGAGGAGGCCACGCCATGAACGAATCTACGATCGTTGCCCTCGCCCCGCAACTGGAATCCGCCCTCCGCCGCAAAAAGGCCGAGCGGAACGAATGCCTCCGGGCCTATTTGAACATGGTCCGCAGTATGGCCGCCCTGTCGGAGGATCTGCTCGTCCGAGGCGCCTTCGATTATGCCAGAATGCTGACCGGATCCGAGGCCGAAGACATTATCGGCAACGCCTGGCTGCAGGCGCTCTCCCTGAAGAACACGGATCTGGCCGTCTCCGTCCGGGAAGTGATCGAAGCTGGCGGCCTGGGAAGCTGAACATTTTATAAAAAACTCAGAGGCTCCTTGAACGGGAGCCTCTGTTATTATTGTTGGAGATTCCTATTTCAGCAAAACAGTCTTAACTGCGATTCATGTATATATGGCTTCTTCTTTATCTCCAACCCGCTACTCTTTTGCTTTTTCCTTCAACCATGCAAGCCAGCCGGATTTGCGGCAGTGCCTGTCAAGCCAGTCCGCCAGTTCTTCCGTCGTCTTCGCTTTCAGTTTTTCTTCATTCGTCCGGATATTTGTCTCGCAATCCTTGATGATATACAGTTTGAATTCAGGAGAGATCCAGGATGCAAATTCAAAAGCGATATCAATATGCGCATAGATTCCGCCGCCATACCGTCCGGGTTTTGCAAAGAGCCCGACTGCACCGAGTTCCTCTGTCCAGGTCTTGATAGAAAAAACAAAAGCATTCGAACCGGCATCCTGAGTTTAAACGTATCGAATTCGATACGTTTAAACTCAGGATTAGATCTGTAATATGATGTATATAGGCTGTGTTTCTTAAACTTCGGTGGATCTTGGAATTTTTCCCTGATCCGCCGCTTTATTTCTGGGCTGTTCAAAGCGTTCAAAACCCGAGGGGTTTCAAACTCTTCGAACAGGAGAAGGGTGCTGCGCCTCAAGGCCGGCGGGGAATCGCGTGATGCCGCTGCCTGTGGCAGAGGAAGGCATTGCGCGATTTCTGCAGCGGTCGAAGAATCGGAGGGTCAGCGTAAGCCCGAACGATTCTTCGGGCACCGCAAAGCGGGCACGCGTGAGGCCGCTGCCTGCGGCAGAGGAAGGCATCGCGCGATTTCTGCAGCGGTCGAAGAATCGGAGGATCAGCGTAAGCCCGAACGATTCTTCGGGCACCGCAAAGCGGGCACGCGTGAGGCCGCTGCCGGATTTCAAAAGTCCCTTGACGGGAATCAGCAAAAGTGTCATAATACTGCCGGAAAGCATAAAGGAGAAAGGCAAATGCTTGAATATACAAGACCTTCTATATTGGAATTCTATGACTCTGAACTGTCTGCCATGATTGCAGCAGACAGAGGCATTTCCGTAATGGAAGGCCTAAAACTGTTTCTTGGCTCCGAGACGCATAAAATGTTGACAGATGCTTCCCTGAAAATGTGGTACTTCAGTCCTGTTGCAATATTTGATATGTGGGAAAATGAGGTTGCAACAGGAAATCCCCGAAACTCTTTCTATATTTGCGGTGATGAAATATGAGCAAAGAATTCAGGTTTTTTACCTATCTTTTAGAG
Source organism: Oscillospiraceae bacterium (assembly GCA_017538965.1). GTDB lineage: Bacteria > Bacillota > Clostridia > Oscillospirales > Oscillospiraceae > Limivicinus. The sequence continues at coordinate 50,805 of JAFYHU010000040.1, read as the reverse complement.
TCCTACGCACAGTATAAAGGCATTACGGCCGACAAAGTGCTGCAGATCCTGAACGAAAAAAATCTGACCGATTACATCATGCAAATGTATGAGTTGTATCATACCGAGGCTATCACAAATGCTTTCATGGATATCGACAGTCTGATTGCGACCGGGAATCCTGCCTGGTAAAACACAGGTTGTAAGAAGCTGTTCTTGCTCCATAAGATCCTTCCCTGGCTCATTTGTTGTCTCAGGAGATTTGCCGCAGGAAAAAAGTAGCCGGCTGAAGCGCGGATGAAGTGCTTCAGCCGGAGTTTTTTGGGTCTGTTTAGAGTTTTACAAACCGGAGGTCAGTAAGGCATTGTCTTGCTCCTTCATTCTGATATCTGTGTGTTCGGCGCCGTAAGACGGCGCTGCGAAGCTATTTTACCATACGGTTTTTCTGCGGGCAAGATTCTTTACGGAGGTTATTAAAAGCTGGCGGGATGCGGTTTTTGAAACTGCATCCCGTCGGGGTTTATGCCTGTTTTTTGCTGTTGACGTAGGCGCGTGCTGCGAGTCCGATTGTGGCCATCAGATCCATACAGAGCCCCATCTCTGCTTCCCCGATTCCCTGCTTCTTCAGGTAAGCGAACATTTCGTCGTCGACGTTCTGGTCGTTTTGACGGAGAAGGATAGCCAGAAGCTGCTTTTTCGCCTTCTTCCATTTCTTTGCCTCCAGCGATTTCTGCTGTCCCTTTCTTCCGGCTTCCCGCGCGGTTTCGGAAGTGAATTTCCTTCCCTTTTTGAGATTTTCCAGACTTGCCTGTGCTACTGCCATTTTTGTTTTCCTCCGATTTTTTGATTTTTTTGTGATTGTTCACGGTGTTCAGGCGCCCGTTTCGAAGCTTCTGCATTTGCGCGGCAGGGAAACCTGTCTCTCGCCTTCAGCCCCTGCGCCGCGCTTGATATTGGGAGGACTCTCTCCCTGCCAACTGCCAACCGCCAACTCTTCTATGCCTGAGAGCGGTATTTGTTCGAGACTCGCTCGAGGGCGTAGCGAACGGCGTCGATCGTGTGGTTGTTCTTGTCCGGGTAGCCGCTGATCCACTCGTCCGCCCTGTTCTTTTCGAATTCGTAGTTCACGAATTCCTCGTACGCGTGCGGGGTTCTCCGTTTGTCGATCACGATCGTGCGGCTCTGCAGCCACTTCATCCCGTAGTCCACGCTGCTCGGCCCCTTGATCGCTTCCTTGGCGTTCACGCCCAGACTGCGGTAGTCCGACACGCTCTTCGGCTCCGCGCTGTCGCAGGTTGTAGGGACATCATTGTACCCGTGCTCCAGGATCCATTTGGCACTCTGCTCGTTGGTCAGCTTATTGCCGAAGTGCTCGTCGATGAGATAGATGGTCTCCCGCGTCTTGTCATAATGCAGCCGGACGAAGGCATAGGGGTCCGGGAACCAGCCCCAGTCGACGCCCTGGAAGATTCGGTCGAAGCGCCTCAGCTCCTCGTCCGTGATCACGCGCAGTTCGAGATTCTCGAACACGCTGCCCCCGATGCCCACGGGAATACCGAGATACTCATTCTGATAGCGCCCCTCGTCCCGCTGCCGGAGATCCTCGGCTTCGGCGATGAAGGCCTCCCCGAGCCAGTCCGGATCGTCCAGGTCCAGGTAGGTGCTCTGATGCCGGACGCGGTTCGGCCGTTCCTCTCGGCTGTCCTTATTCGCCCAGTTGTCTTTGGACCGCGGCGGATTGTAGGTCTCGAAGTTCCAGAATTCTCTGCCCCCGCGCATGGTGGACTGCAGAATGCTGTCGATCTCCGTGCGGCCGGCGAACTGATCTTTTTCCTCGAAGTGCGTGATGCCGATATATCCGAAAGGCGGCTTGATGCTCTTGATCTTCATCGGGTCGTCCGCGCCGCGAAACAGGATCTTCTGCCCCGTGGGTCTGTAGATCAGCTCCAGCGGCGACTTCCGGGCTTCCCAGAATTCGCTGACCCCGAGCTGCTCGATCGCCCACTGATACTGCGTATAGACCGAATCGCGCAGGGTGTTGGCCACTTTCCTCATCACCAGGGCATGCACGTCCGGATGCTCCATGACGAGGCGCACGACGGTGAGGCTTGCCCAGCTCGACTTTCCGCTTCCTCTGCCGCCGCTGGCCTCGTAGTGGGTATAGCGGTGCTTGAGGGCATAGGCGCTGATGGTCCCGAAGCCGGAGTTGATGTTCTCGATATAGTTGGCTCTGGCCAGTGCCAGCGCCCGCTCCCCGATATCTTCGATCTGTTCCAGCTCGCAGGCGAGATCTTCTTCTTCGCGGTCCAGCCAGTCTTCCCACTTTTCCACGGCGGTGATCTTTCCCTGGCTCGCTTCCTTCAGGACGCCCGCCACGATCAGAGCGTTGTACTGTTCCTCTTCGTCCTTGATTCCGAGTTCGTTCAGGGTCTTCAGAAGCTCGCTGTCCGTGATTCTGGTGTTGCCGACCGCCACCGCCAGTCTTGACAGGGATTTGTTGCGTCTTCTCGCGCGGACGGATGCCTCCTGCCCTTTTCTCGCATACAGCGCTCCGGTCTCGCTGTTGAAGCGCATCGGGATTCCTTTCTCCAGGTTTTTCAGGGATTTCTCCGACACTCTGTGTTCCTTCCTCATGTTTTCACCTCGTTTTTTCGCGGATTCTCCATTCTTTATTCTTATTCATTATTCTTATTCTTTATTCTTATTCTTATTGTTTACACAGCCTGTCTGAGCAAAATCCCGGGAAAAGCCGCTGGTTCCGGGCATTGCCGGTGAGGAATTTCTCGCGGTTTTCCCGGCGGCAGAGCGCTTTTTGCTGATATCGATGTGCGGTTTTATGACCGTGAAGAGCAGATACGCCGCCGGCGTCATCTGAGGAATTTCCCCTTCGAAGGCATAGAACAGCAGGCCTTCGAGAAGGGAAAGTCTGTCTCGCCGGGTTTCCATCTGCTGCTCCGCATCCCAATACGAGCGGAAAAAGGTGATCCGCGTCAGGGCCGAAGATTCTTCCATGTCGATTTCACTTCCTTTCTTAATTCGAGAATTGTGTCAGAATGATCAGAAGCGCCTGCTGATTTTTGCCGTCCGGAAACTGCACAGCTTTCCGGATCGCATCCGCCTGCTCCCGGGCAAGGACCTTTCTGCCGGGGCGGAACCGCTCGGCCGGTCGGAATCCGCCGCCGTACCTGCCGAAAACAGGTTCAGCTGTCACGCTTTCTCCCTCCTTTCCTGTTTCGCTGTGCTGAGATTACCGCTTAACCCGGAAGGTCCGTTTCCGGGTTAAAAAATTTTTTTACCCCTGCCCCGTAGGGAGCGATCCCCAGATCGCTCCGCAAACCCTGCGCCCGCAGGCGCCCTTTTCCCGCAAAAAACAGGGCCGGCAGACCGCTTCTGTTTTCACAGAAACCTGTCTGCCGAGCCTGTTTTGGAAATAGATGTTGATTTTTGCAATAATGCATTGGAATTTGATGCTTTTTCTTTTTATTCTTCAGAGAGCTTTATGCCCTGATTTTGCTGTCGTTTGCAGCGCATAAATCTGTTTTTCAGTCAACTCATACGGTACCACGGGCTCAAATCCCGAATTTCATGTGGGAAATATCAGATCATAATTCGTCCATCTGAACGAAATCCTTAAACTGGACATGACGCACAGTGCTGGTACTGAAATCGATATCGTCATTTGTGATAACGATCTTCTGACAGGAATTATCCAGCTTTGCAAAAACTCCGAACTCTCTCTCATAAGCCTTCTCTTCAGCCACAGAGTAAGCGACCTGGATATAGTATTGCTTATTACCCTTATTGGCCACAAAATCTATTTCCTGAGACCTGTCATGATACACCTGGAGGCTGTAACCCATATAAAGGAGTTCGTTATAAACGACGTTCTCAAAATTGTGGGTGAGATCATATCGGCTGTTCATAACGCGGATGGAATTCAAAGCGACATCCTCATCGTAAACCTTGAGATAATATTCCAGTTCGCGTTTGGATTTGACCGAATACTTCTTTACAGTCTCTATTGCATAGGCTTCTTCCAGATAGCCGATATACTTGGTGATCGTTGTGACGGAGCAGGGCAGGCCAGCTCCTTTCATATATTTCTCCACGGATCTGGCAGACAGAATTCTACCGTTTGACAGAAAAACAAAGTTGGCCAACCGTTTGAAGACCTCGGTTTTCCTGATCTTATAACGGTTAATGATATCGTTCAGAATAATGGTTTCATTCAGCTCATTCAGATAAATTCGCTGGCCGCTCTCGCCGCTGTATTCGATTCGCTTTGGAAAGCCGCCCCAGATAATATAATCGGTAAGGGTGATTTCTTTCCCAAGCTCTTTCCCGTACTCGGCAAGTTCTCTATACACAAATGGCCTGACCCGGAAAGGAACATATCTTCCCGATAGTTCTTTTGTAAACTCCCTGGATAGAAGTTTGGAGTTTGAACCACTGATAAAGACTGAGCAGTTTCGGCTCCGGAGTGTTCGACATGCTCCAGCCCATCCCTCAACTCTCTGAACCTCATCAAGAAATACGTAGCACAGCGATTCCTTACGATGACTGTCAATATAGTTCAGCAATGTCATTTCATCCGGAATGGCATTCAGAACAGCAGTATCTTCGAAATCAAGGAAAATGATATTGTCTGACCTCTCTTTGATTTCCTCCAAGATCTGTTTTAAGATAATGGATTTTCCACATCGGCGGATGCCGGTAATGACCTTGATCAGATCTCCGTCATAAAATTCCCGGATTGGCTCCAAATATTTTTCTCGTTTAATCATCTCATACGCCTCCTGACAACTGGTTTTGATCCTACTGGACATTTTAACGCGAAAAGTCCATTTTGTCCACTGCTACTGGACAATTTTTATAAATTCCGAAAAATTGTCCAGTAGGGGCAACCGTTTCCCTGGCCGCGAAACGGAATCGCGCAACGCCGCTGCCGGAGGCAGATGAAGGCGATGCGCGATTACCGCAGCAGTCGGAAAACACAAGGATCAGCGTAAGCCCGCAGTGTTTTTCGGGCACCGCAAGGCGGAACAAGCTTCCGGGAAGCGCCCGTTTGATAGCCGCTGCAATTACACGGAATCATACCTTGTACCTCGCTCTTGCGTATCTCCGCCGCGTTTTATGGGAGTATTGGCTTCCCCTCACAGGGGAGGTGGCAACCAGTTCGCAAACTGGTTGACGGATGAGGTGTTCCCTGCCGCAGCGGCATTTTCATTTGGATGTATAAACAGAAAACGGGACAGTAAACTGTCCCGCAGCTTTATTTTATCAGCCTGAAAATTTTTCGCTCTCTTCCTTGCAAAATGCATATACTTTGGGGATATCATTGCAGGCAGTTTCCCAAAGGATCTTTTCGTCTGTCTCCGCATAGGAATGCGCCAGCCAGTTCCGCATTCCGCGAATCATTCCCCAGGGCATTTTTTCTTTTGTCTCTTCCCGAAATTCGTCAGACAGTCCATTGGCCAGTTCTCCAATCTGAAGAATGCACATGGCCACCGCATTAAAATAAGCACGGTCTGATGTGAAAGTCTGATAATCCATTCCAAAACGGTCAATGAATTTGGCTACATCCTCGCAGTATGTGCGAATGTGCCGCAGTCTTTGCCAATCTCCTCTGTTCATACCAGTCGGATCCTTTCTGCGTGCACGTTTTCAACAAATAACGGTGTGCGCTGTCTGGTACTTGGCTGCTCTAAAGTCTGCTCGGTAACAAGATCTATTTCCTTTGGGATAGATTTGCACAGATCTTCATATAATCCGCCCATCTCAAACATGCTTTTCACTTTCGAACCGGCACGGTCTATCAGGATATCCACATCGCTATGTTCTGTCGCTTCATTTCTGGCGTAAGAGCCGAACAGATAGACCGCATTCAGATCATATTTCTCTGCAATCGGTATTACCCGCTGGCGTATCTCTTCCATTGTGTAAATCATGCTCGGCCTCCTTTCGTTTTTCTGTTTTTATGATCACAGTGTAACACAGCTCTTGTCACAAAGCAAGCATACAATGGCCGGTGGCGGTGTGCACAAATTTCAACTTTGTTCCGCTCGTCATCCTGATGCTGTTCATTTCAGCTGACTGCAGTTTGCAGTCAACTCACTGCCGCAGGCTTTCAGCTGTTAATCCGAATATGACTTTTCCCGTTTTGATCTTTCGTCACCACAATCTGTTTATCGATCTTCTGCTTCAGTTCGGATACGTGAGAGATAATGCCGACAAGACGTCTGCTCTCGGTCAGATTGTTCAGCGCTCTGATTGCCTGCTGAAGGGATTCCTCATCCAGAGAACCAAAGCCTTCGTCGACGAACATGGTATCCATCTGAATTCCGCCCGCAGAGGACTGGATCTCGTCCGCAAGTCCGAGTGCGAGAGAAAGCGAAGCCTTGAATGTCTCGCCTCCGGAAAGTGTTTTCACGCTTCGTTCGCTTGCGTTGTTGTGATCGATAACGCTCAGCTCGAGTCCGCTCAGGGAGCGAAGGCTGTCCGCCTCATCCCTGCGCTTCAGGTCATACTGTCCGCCGGACATGATAAAGAATCTTGTGTTGGCCCTTTGGATAATCCGATCGAAATAGCTGGTCTGCACATAGGTTTCCAGCGTAATCCGCTCCTTGCCCGAAACCGTTCCGTTTGCCGTATCGGAAAGCGCCTTCAGCCAGGAGTACTTTTTTTCCAGTTTCTTTAAGCTTTCTGTTTCGGAGGTAATCTGTTCCAGAATCGTCTGATTGGTCTCCCATCTTGATCTGCAGCTTTGTCTTGCTTCCTCCGCTGCCGCTTTTTCCTGATCGACCCTGTCCTTCTCTTCCTGAAGCTGCTCATCGGAGGGAAGCGTCGAATACTGCAGCAGATGCTCTCGAAGCTGGCTGAGCTTTCCCTTCAGCAGATCCGCCTCTTCTTTGCAGCGCCGGTGGTTTTCCTGGATACCGAGAATCTCCTCCCGGAGGTTTTTCTGCTGTTTTTCTGATTCGTCCTGTTTTCGGGAAGCCTCCTCCTCGCTTGCATAAAGCAGAGCTTCCGAGAGTTCCCCGATCTGCCTGGTCAGCTCTTCCCTTTTCGTCTTTTGCGCAGTCAGAGTCTGTTCTTTCAGGCGAATCTCTTCCTCGGTCTTTTTCAGTTCTGTTTCTGCCGCAGGGATGGCCGATTCCAGCAGAATCGCTCTGCTGATTTTTGCGTCCGCCGTCTGAATGGCCGACTCCAGTTCGGAAAGTCTCTTCTCTGCCTGTATCAGTTCCCGGGTTATCTCCTTGATCCGGCGCTCCGGATCTGAAAGCTCCGTGCTCTTCTCCAGCTGCAGGCGCATCTCGCGGAGCCTTCCGTCCCGTTCGCGATGCTCCTCTTTTGCCTCTGCATACCGATGCTCTGCTGATTCCAGCTGCTTTTGAATCTCGGAGTATTGCCGCCTCAGCTCGTCCATTTTTGACTGCGCCTCGCGCTTTGTCTCAAACTGCAGGTGCAGAGAGGCAAGCTGCGCCGTGAGGCTTTCTCCTCTGGCCTTCTGATAGGCAAGCTGCTGTTCCGTCTTCTGCAGGTCGCTTTTCTGTCCGGCGATGCGCGCTTCCCGCTCGGGGATTTCCTTTGCCAGGCGGTCTCGCTGCTTCAGATTCTTCTCCTCTGTTTTCAGATCCGCATCCAGCATTTTCAGCTCTGCGCTGATCCGCTCGTATTCCTGCGGAAGTCTGATCAATGCGTCTTCCGGAGAATCGGCATTCAGCAGCGAAGCCGCTTTTTGCGCGGCATTCTCCTGTCTCGTGCGCAGTTCGCTTTTCTGCCGCTCAACATTATGGGCGGCCGAATCGGCCGTCTTCCGTGTTTCCTCGGCCTGCAGCCGTGCTTCTTCCAGTTCGTTCTCGGAAGGCGCATGCTCCGAAGTCTTCGCCGGGACGGGGTGATGAACCGAGCCGCATACCGGGCAGGGCTGTCCCTCCGTCAGTTTTCCCGCCAGGATGCCCGCCTGCTCATCCAGAAAGGCCTGATACAGTGCGAGATAGTGTTCTCCGGCGTTTCGGGAAGCGGATTCGGCCGCGAAAAACACCTGTTGTGCCTTTTCGCTTTTCTGCTTCAGGTCTTCATAGCGTACGAGCTGTTCCTTCAGCTCTTCCAGCGCGATTTTTCTCTGTCTGAGCTGTTCCCGGCGGGCAAGGAGCATCTGGCGCTTTTCGCCCGCATCCGCAAGATTTCTGTACTCTTCCGCGACGCTGCCGAGCGTCTGTTCCTCAAAAGCCAGTTTCTCTTTCATCTGCCCGGCTGCCCCGGCGGCGGAGTCCCTCTCTTCCATACAGGATTGGAGTTCCCGGACCCAGCGCTCCTTGTCTTCATATTGGGGCAGCTCCGCATGGATTCTTGCCGCCTGATCCGAGAGGATATTGGCTTCATCCATCCGAAGCTTCGCCGTTTGAACGGCCGTTTCCAGTTCCGCGAGTCCGGCCTGCGCATGATTGTGCCTGTTCTGCAGCTCCTGATAATTCTGCAGCGCTTCGAGATGCCCGCGCTGTTCTTTGGCTTTTCCCTCCGTATTCTCTTTTTCGCGGAGCAGATGTTCCTTTTCCGTATCCGCTCCGGCCAGAGTCTTTTTCTCTTCGGCGAGCTTCAGCAGGGATGCTGCCTGACCGGTCCTTGCTTCGTTCAGCGCCCCCAGCTCTTTCTCCAGGCCGGCGCTGTCCGCAATCAACCGATCCAAAGCCGTGCGAAGCTGTTCCCGCTTCCGATAATCCGGAAGCTTTGCTCCCAGAGCGGTGCTCTCTTCTTTGAGACGGTCGACTTTCTTCTGCCGCTCCGCGGCTTTTTCCATTTCCGCTTCCGCTTTTTGCAGGCGCTCCTCTTTGTCTTTCATCGAGGCCTCGCCCTCCAGGAGATCCTTCTCTGTTTTCTCGCGGTCAGCTGCCTTGCTGATCAGGCCATTGAGCTCCGCAAGCCTCTTCCCGGTTTCCTCAAGGCTGTCGTTGAGTTTCGAAATCGCTTTCTGATCGGAGTCGGTCAGTTCCTGCAGGAGTCGGAATACTTCTTCTGCGGGAAGCTGACTGGCTCTGGCTTTTCGGACACGCTCTTCGCGCAGATCGCCGTCCGCGCAGCGCATCCCGCCGATGTACTGGCGGATGCTCTGGCGCTCCATGTCCAGCTGTCTGTTCAGCGCGCTGAGATCTTCCTTCAGTTTGTCCTGGAACTCCTGAAAACAGGAGGTGTGAAAGATTTCCCGAAAGATCGTCTGCCGCTCCCTGGTATCTGCGAGAAGGAGCTTGCGAAAATCTCCCTGCGCAATCATGGCGATCTGGGAGAACTGATTGCGGTCAATCCCGAGAATATCCCTTACCGCGGCTGTAACCTCCCTTACCGATTCGACGCTTCTTCCGTCCGGATAAACCAGTCTGGCCCCTGCAGGCTGTTTGGTAAAGCCGCCGCCCCGCTTTGCGGGCCGCTCATAATCCGGATTGCGCCGAACGGTATATTTCTTTCCGGCATAGACAAACTCCAGTTCGACGAATGTCGGCGTTTCCGCTTCGGCGTATTTGGAGCGCAGCATGGAAACCTCTCTGCTGTCGCCGCTCGCCTCCCCGTAGAGGGCATAGGTGATGGCGTCAAAGATGCTTGTCTTTCCCGCTCCGGTATCTCCTGTAATCAGGTAAAGGCCGCTCTCGCCCAGTTTATCAAACTCGACGGCGGTTTCCCCCGCGTACGGTCCGAACGCAGACATGGTCAATTTGACAGGTCTCATCTGCCGCCCTCCCAGATCCGTGCCATCAGCTCCTCGGTATACTGCCGTTGTTCCTCTGAGAGCGGCATTCCGTTCTGCTTCTCATACAGTTCGCTGAACAGCTCCGTCGGGCTTTTCCGTTCTGCGTCCTGCGCGCCGCCGACGGCAGCCTGGTTCCGGGTACGCTGATTGTCATAATCAAGCTGCATCAGGTTGGGATAGAGGATGCGAAAGCGGCTGATCACCTCCGGAATATCTTCCTCGTCCGTCAGCGTAATGTGGATATAGTCGTCGGTATTTGTCCCTTCATAGTTTGACTTTGAGACAAGCTCCATATAACTGCCCCGCAGTTCCCGCATTTCCCGCTTCGGAATCAGCGGAACGCCTTTCACCGTCAGTCTGCCTTTTTCGCCCAGTTCCGCAACGGTCACCGACTTGTTCTGCTTCGCTTCGGAGAAAGAATACTTCAGCGGGGTTCCGCAGTAACGGATTCTGTCCGAACCGATACTCTGCGGCCCGTGAATATGGCCGAGTGCAACATAGTCAAAACCGTCAAAGACGGATGCGTCCACGTTATCCAGACCGCCGATCGGAATCTCTTCCGATTCCGAGCGTTCCGCCCCGGTGACAAACTGATGCGTCACCAGGACGTTTCGCTCTGCCGGATTCACCTGCATGTTCCGTATCGCCGTGCGGATGGCGTCGGTGTAGGTTTCGATCGTCTCGTTCTCAAAGAAGCGGCGTACATGGATCGGCTTGATAAAAGGAAGCAGGTAGAGATTCACGCTGCCGAAACGGTCTTCCAGGGTAATCGGCCGTACCGTTCCGTCATAGACCGGAGACACGTGGACATTGCTGTTTTTCAGCAGTCTGTGCCCGAAGGCAATCCGCTCCGGAGAATCGTGGTTCCCGCTGATGATCAGTACATGCAGGTTTCGCAGCACAAGGTCATAGAGAAATTCATCGAACAATGCCACCGCCTCTGCGGACGGGATCGCCTTGTCATAAATATCGCCCGCCAGGATGACCGCGTCCGGTTTTTCTTCGTCAATGACCGTAAGACACTGCCTCAGGATAAACTCCTGATCATCCAGCAGGTTGAATTCCTTCAGTCTTTTCCCCAGATGCAGGTCTGACAGATGGATCAGTTTCAATTCCGCGCCTCCTTCTGTTTTTTTCTTCCCGGGACACAGATCTGTTCGGACGGCTGTACAGAATCGGGGGCCTTTTCCTTTCGGATCGGGCACCCCGATGTTTTCCCGTTGTCAGGGTTCCCCTGACTTTTTCAGTAGTCTCTTCCGAAGAAGTTCGGCTCCGGGCGCCGGTCTTTCATCACGCCGTTTGCGAAGAATTCCGATCTGTACATGTTTCGTATGCTGCGAACTGTCATGTCGTTAAATCGCCCGCAGGCGCCATTGAACTTTGAACTTTATTACCTATTCCCCGTAAATCACGGCTTCGAGCGGCGAGAGCAGGCCCTTTTCGCTTTGGCCCGCGCTTCCCAGCAGAAGCTCTGCGTTTTCCACGCACGCGGGGTCATAGGACGCCTCTTCCGTTGAGAAGTTGATCAGAACTGTGACGGTTTCCTCTCCGTTTTTCCTGGTATAGGCAAAAATCTTCTCATCCTCGTGGAAGAGTTCCTGATAATCCCCCTCCGTCAGCGCGCCGTGCTCCCCGCGGAGCCGGCTCAGGGCAAGGTACCAGTTCAAAACGGAATCCGGATCTTCCGCCTCGGCAGACGCGTTGTACACCGCGTAGTCGTCATAGACCGGCAGCCACGGCGTTCCCGTCGTGAATCCGGCCTGATTCGAGCTGTCCCACTGCATCGGGGTGCGCGCGCTGTCGCGTGCAAAGCGGTGGACGCCTTCCATGGCCTCCTCTTCGGAATATCCCTCGTCAAGGGCGTACCGGTAGTGATTTTTCGTGGAGACATCGTTGTAGTCGTCGATGGAAGGCCACGATACATTCACATAGCCCAGTTCCTCTCCCTCCATCAGGAAGGGCGTGCCGCGCATGGTGAGCACGAGGGCCGCAAGCGCTTTGCCGCCGGCAACCCGGTCTGCGTCGGCGGGCAGAAAATGGCTGATGGAGCGCGGCTGGTCATGGTTTTCAAGGAACATCGGGTACCAGCCCTTCACTTCCTGAGTCGTCTGCTGGGAGGACGTAAAGATTGCCTTCAGTTCCGGCAGCGTCCACTCCCGGGTTTCGCACCAGTTCATCTCGTCCGGAAGATCGATGTTGACAAAGCCGAACTCGAACACCATGTCCAGAACGCCGTCAGCTCCGACCCATTTCGGAAGGTCCTCGTCCGACACGCCGTTCGCCTCGCCAACCGTGAAGATGTCCCTGCCGTCGCAGACGGCCGATTTGAATTCATTGAGGTAGTCGAGGATGCCCTCCGTATTGGCGGTCATGGTATGGATGCTGACCATCCCCGCGCTGTCGTCCGGCGTGCCGTCCCGGAACTCCGCCGGTTTTTTGATATAGGTGATCGCATCCATGCGGAAGCCGCCGACGCCCTTGTCCAGCCAGAAGTCGGCCACATCGATCAGGGCCTGGCGGACCTCGGGATTGGCCCAGTTGAGATCGGGCTGCTCCGGCAGGAAGGTGTGGAGATAGTACTGGCCGCGGGCTTCGTCATACTCCCAGGCCGAACCGCCGAAGATGCTGCGCCAGTTGGTCGGGGCGCTGCCGTCTTCCTTCGGGTCCGCCCAGATATACCAGTCGCTTTTGTCATTGTCTTTGCCGGAGCGGGACTCCCGGAACCATTCGTTTTCATTCGAGGTATGGTTGAAGACAAGGTCCATGACGATCCGAATGCCGCGGCGGCCGGCCTCCTCGATCAGCTTGTCCATGTCTTCCATGCTGCCGTAGGCAGGGTCGATGTTGTAATAATCCGCGATGTCATAGCCGTTGTCCGCCTGCGGCGAGACATAGCAGGGCGTGAGCCAGACGGCGCCGACGCCGAGCTGCTCCAGATGATCCAGTTCCGAGGTGATGCCGTTGAGGTCGCCGATGCCGTCCCCGTCGGAGTCTTTGAAGCTCTTTACGTAGATCTCGTAAACGATCGTCTTCTGCCACCAGCGGAGACCGTCTTCCAGGTCCTCCGCTGTTGCAAGCAGATTGCCGTTCACGGGAGAGGGCACGACGGGTCTTGCACTGACCGCCCACGCCGCCCCGCCGACGCTCATCAGCAGCACGCAAACCAGGCATAAAGCCAGAATTCTTTTTCTCATGATTTTTCCCCCTGCCAATTGTTAACTGTCGGATTCTCCGCGGAGTCTGATGATCTCATCGCGGAGCTGGGCGGCGATCTCGAATTCGAGCATCTGCGCCGCCTTGCGCATCTTCTTCTCCAGGTCTTCGATCACGCGCTTCCGCTCGGAAGCCGTCATCTTCACGCCGTCGCTCCGCCGAATCTCTGCCGGGCTCGAAATTTCGATAATCGCGCGGATATCCTTGACGATGGTCTTCGGAACAATGCCGTGCTCGCGGTTATAGGCCTGCTGCTTCTCCCGGCGCCGGCTGGTCTCCCGGATGCAGGCCGCCATCGACGGCGTGACGGTGTCGGCATACATGATCACCTGGCTTTCGGCATTGCGCGCGGCCCGGCCGACAGTCTGGATCAGGCTGGTCTCGCTGCGCAGGAAGCCCTCCTTGTCGGCATCCAGAATGGCCACGAGACCCACCTCGGGAATATCCAGGCCTTCCCGCAGGAGGTTGATGCCGACCAGCACGTCAAAAGCGCCGGCGCGCAGATCGCGGATGATCTCCATGCGCTCGATCGTGCCGATGTCGTGATGCATGTAGCGCGTACGGATGCCCGCCGCCGACAGGTATTCGGACAGGTCCTCGGCCATCTTCTTGGTCAGCGTGGTCACGAGCGTGCGCTGGTTTCGCGCGATGCGGTCGTTGATTTCGCCGATCAGGTCGTCAATCTGTCCCTCGACGGGGCGTACGAAGATCTCGGGGTCCAGCAGGCCGGTCGGGCGGATGATCTGCTCGGCCAGCTGCCCCGCCCGCTCGCGTTCCCAGGGGCCGGGCGTCGCCGACACGTACACCCGCTGATGGATGCGCGTCAGGAACTCGTCGAACATGAGCGGCCGGTTGTCATAGGCCGAGGGCAGACGGAAGCCGTATTCGACCAGCGCGTCCTTGCGGGCCCGGTCGCCCCGGTACATGGCGCGCACCTGAGGCAGCGTGACATGGCTCTCGTCCACGAAGAGCAGGAAGTCCTTCGGGAAGTAGTCCAGCAGGGTCATGGGCGGCGAACCGGGGGCGCGGTTCGAAATCACGCGCGAATAGTTCTCGATGCCCGAGCAGTAGCCCAGCTCCTGCATCATCTCGATGTCGTAGTCGGTCCGCTGGCGGATGCGCTGGGCTTCGATGAGCTTGTTCCGCTCCTCAAAGTACAGCACGCGCTCGTCGCACTCCTCGCGGATGCGCTCGATGGCCGCCGCCATTTTCTCCTTCGTCGTGACATAGTGGCTTGCGGGATAGATGGCCACATGGTTCAGAATCCGCGTCACGGAGCCGGAAACGGGGTTGACTTCACTGATGCGGTCGACCTCGTCGCCGAAGAACTCCACCCGGATGACGCTGTTCTGCGAATACACCGGGAAGATCTCGACGCAGTCGCCGCGGACGCGGAAGCGGTTTCGCTCGAAGGCCAGGTCGTTGCGTTCGTATCGGATCTCGACCAGCCGCCGCAGCAGCGTGTCCAGCCCGAAGGCCTGGCCCGGCCGCAGGGAAATCACCATGTTGGCATAGTCGATGGGATCGCCCAGGCCGTAGATGCAGCTGACCGAGGAAATCACGATCACATCCCGCCGCTCGAACAGCGAGGAGGTGGCGCTGTGGCGCAGGCGCTCGATCTCATCGTTGATGGAGGCGTCCTTTTCGATGAAGGTATCGGTATGGGGGATGTAGGCTTCGGGCTGATAATAGTCATAGTAACTGACAAAATACTCCACAGCGTTTTCCGGGAAAAATTCCCGGAACTCGCTGCAGAGCTGTGCGGCCAGCGTTTTGTTGTGCGCCAGCACCAGGGTCGGCCGGTTCAGGCGCGCGATGACGTTGGCCATCGTAAAGGTCTTGCCCGAGCCGGTCACGCCGAGCAGGACCTGTTCGTCGATGCCGTTTTCGATGCCGGCGACGAGCGTGTCGATCGCCGCCGGCTGATCTCCCATGGGCTGATAATCCGAGTGTAGTTTAAACTTGTCCATGTATTCTCCTGTGAGTCACGGGGACAGGTTCCTTGACTCATTCGCTCCTTCTCCCCTTTTCCCGTTTCGCGGCCAGAGAAGCGGCTGTCCCTGACCAATCACTGCTGCCGCGAATATATTGTTTCAATGTTTCTCTCACTGAAAACGCGGGACGGTGAAACGCAGGTGCGAGTGCCCGGCTTCCCTCCCGCGTAATTGCACAAAGTTGAAGTCGGGCGATTAAAAGCTTCCGCAGAGCGCCCGATCGCAGCTTCCAGCAATTGCGCGGCAGAGAACGTTTCCCCTCGCTCTCAACTCCTGCGCCGCGCTTTGTTTGTTGAGGTGGCTTTGTGCGTTTTAGTCGGGGCCAGGTGCGAGCAGAAGTCTGGCAGCGGAGGCATCTGGGGATGCCTCCCTACGGAAGGAATCATTCGCGGCAGCAGACGGTCCGTCAGGGGCAACCGTTTCCCTGGCCGCGAAACGGTACAAGCTGAATGGGAGCAAATCCCCGCGCCCGCAGGCGGTCATCTGAACTTTGAACTATATACTTTGAACTTTACTTCCGAAAGCTGTCCTTCAGCGCGACGGCGCGGTTGAAGACGAGCTTCCCGGGTTTCGCGTCGCGGTTGTCAAGGCAGAAGTAGCCCTGCCGCAGGAACTGCCAGCTCTCGGCGTCTTTCCCGGCCTCGGGCATCGGCGCGTCCTTCAGGCTCGCCTCGACCCGGCAGCCCTGCAGGGTCACCAGGCTCTCGGGATTCAGGAAGTCGAGGAAATCCTTGTCCGGCCCGTCGGGATCGGGATCCGAGAAGAGATAATCATACACGCGCACTTCGGCCTCCGCCGCGGTTGCGGCATCGACCCAGTGAATCGTCGCGCCCTTCACCTTGCGTCCGTCGGCCGGATCGCCGCCCCGGCTCTCGGGGTCATACTCGGCATAAACGGCGGTGACATTGCCGTTTTCGTCCTTTTCGACGCCGGTGCAGGTGACGAGGTAAGCCCCTTTCAGGCGCACTTCGAAACCGGGGTGCAGGCGCTTGTACTTCGGCGCGGGCACTTCCATGAAGTCGTCCTGTTCGATATACAGCTCCCGTGAGAAGCTGACCTGCCGCGTGCCGGCCTCGGGATCGAGCGGATTGTTTTCGATCTCCAGCAGCTCGCTCTGCCCCTCGGGGTAATTCGTGAGGATGAGCTTCAGCGGCCGCAGCACGGCCATGACGCGCTTCGCGTGGGCGTTCAGATCGTCGCGCAGACAGCTCTCCAGCAGTGCCCAGTCAACGGTCGAATCCACCTTGGAGACTCCGATGCGTTCGCAGAAACTGCGGATGGCGCGGGCGGTATAGCCGCGGCGGCGCAGCCCGCAGAGGGTCGGCATGCGCGGATCGTCCCAGCCGGAAACGCGGCCTTCCTCGACCAGCCTGCGCAGCTTGCGCTTGGACATGACCGTATAGTTGATGCCGAGACGCGCAAACTCAATCTGGCGGGGCTTGTGCTGCGGGATGCTGACGTTGGACACCACCCAGTCATACAGAGGCCGGTGGTCTTCATACTCCAGTGAGCACAGCGAGTGCGTGATGCCCTCGAGGGCGTCCTGAATCGGGTGCGCGAAGTCATACATCGGGAAGATGCACCATTTGGTGCCCTGGCGGTGATGCTCGATATAGCGGATGCGGTAGAGCACGGGATCGCGCATGTTGAAGTTGCCGCTCGCCAGATCAATCTTCGCGCGCAGGGTGTACTTTCCCTCGGGAAATTCGCCGTTCTTCATGCGCTCGAACAGATCCAGATTCTCCTCCACGGGCCGGTCGCGCCAGGGGCTGACGGCCGGATGGGTGGTATCGCCCCGGTACTCGCGGAACTGTTCCGGGGTCAGCTCGCACACATAGGCGAGGCCCTTCCGGATCAGCTCCAGGGCGTACTCGTAGGTCTTCTCGAAATAGTCCGACCCGTAGAAGAAGCGGTCGCCCCAGTCAAAGCCCAGCCAGTGGATATCCTGCATGATGGCCTCGACGTATTCGGTGTCCTCCTTCGCCGGGTTGGTATCGTCCATGCGCAGGTTGCAGATGCCGCCGAAGCGCTCCGCCGTGCTGAAATCGATGGTCAGCGCCTTGCAGTGGCCGATGTGGAGATAGCCGTTCGGCTCGGGCGGGAAGCGGGTATGCACCTGCATGCCTTCAAACTGGCCGCCGGGCGCCAGGTCTTCCACGATGAAGTTTTCGATAAAGTTTCTGCCGGTCTCTTCCATATTGCAAGTTCCTCCCGGATCAAGTGAATAAGGTATTATACTCAATTTTCTCCCTGCTGACAAGTCCTGTTCCTTGCTCTTTGCGAAAGAATATGGTATGCTGTCCGTCGGAATCCGAATACGGAAGAGGTGCATTCTGATGGACGAACTGTACGATGTCATCATCATTGGCGGAGGCGCGGCGGCAACGAGCGCCGCCATGACGCTGAAAAACCGCGGAAAATCGGTGCTGGCGGTCAGCAACCGATCCGAGTCCTCCAACCTGTACAAGGCCGAAAAAATCACCAACTACCCCGGTCTCCCGCCCATGAGCGGCGCAGAGCTGACCGCGCTGTTCCGCCGCCAGCTCGAAGAAAGCGGCGCCGTGCTCGTCGAAGGGCGGGCTCTCTCAGTCCTCCCCATG
This sequence comes from Oscillospiraceae bacterium, assembly GCA_017538965.1. Classification (GTDB taxonomy): domain Bacteria; phylum Bacillota; class Clostridia; order Oscillospirales; family Oscillospiraceae; genus Limivicinus. The sequence goes on along the minus strand of JAFYHU010000040.1, from coordinate 33,277 downwards.
GAAGATTCCTTCGGGGTCGCCGTCGGCAGCGACTATTATACGGCCCGCAGCATCCTTCTCTGCGCAGGCATCACGCGGGAAAAGCTCTACCCCGGCGAAGCGGAGTTTCTCGGCCGCGGGGTCAGCTACTGCGCGACCTGCGACGGCATGCTGTACCGCGGCAAAACCGTCGCCGTCGTGGGCGGCGGCGAGGAAGCCGTTCACGATGCCGACTTTCTCGAGAGCATCGGCTGCACGGTCCTGCGTTTTCCGCAGAGCGCACGCTTCGAGATCCTGGGCAGCGGGAAAGCCGAAACCCTCCGCGTCGGCGGCATCGACCACGCGGTGGACTGCGTCTTCATCATCAAGGACACCGTGTCGGTCACCCGGCTGGTCCCCGGCCTGCGCTACGAAAACGGCGGCATCCTCGTCGACCGTCGCATGGCTACGGACGTTCCCGGCGTCTTTGCCGCGGGCGACTGCACGGGCAAGCCGCTGCAGCTGGCGAAAGCCGTCGGCGAGGGCAATGTGGCCGCCCTCTCCGCCTGTGACTGGCTTGACGGAAAGAACTGACAAATCTTCTTATAAATAAATTGACAAAGCCGCTTTCTGATTGTATAATTTTTTAATCCGAATTCAGGTTTTTATGCGGTTTCGCTGCCCTGAAGCCTTCTTCGGGGCAGATTTTTTGGAATGGGAGTGTTGTCAATGAAAGAACTGCCGAAAGTGTATGATCCGCATTCCGTGGAAACACGGATCTACGATTTCTGGGAAAAGGGCGGCTGGTTCCACGCGGTACGGGACGAGAAAAAGAAGCCCTTCTCCATCGTCATGCCCCCTCCCAACGTTACGGGGCAGCTTCATATGGGTCACGCGCTGGATGCGACTCTTCAGGACATCCTCACCCGCTACAAGCGCATGCAGGGCTATTCCGCGCTGTGGCTGCCCGGTCAGGACCATGCCGGCATCGCCACTCAGATCCGTGTGGAGGAAGAGCTCCGCAAGTCCGAAGGGCTGACCCGCTACGATCTGGGCCGCGAGAAGTTCCTCGAGCGCGTCTGGGACTGGAAGAACCAGTACGGCAGCCGCATCATCGAGCAGCAGAAGCGTCTTGGCGTCTCCTGTGACTGGGAGCGCAACCGCTTCACGATGGACGATGTCTGCGCCCGGGCCGTGCGCGAGACCTTCTGCGAACTGTATGACAAGGGTCTCATCTACAAGGGCAGCCGCATCATTAACTGGTGCCCCCACTGCCGCACGGCCCTTTCCGACGCCGAGGTCGAGTACAAGGACATGCCGGGGCACTTCTGGCATATCCGCTATCCGATCGAGGATTCGGACGAGGAATTCATCATCGCCACGACCCGCCCCGAGACCATGCTGGGCGATACCGGCGTCGCCGTCCATCCGGACGACGAGCGCTACCGCCATCTTGTCGGCAAGAACGCCATCCTGCCGCTGGTCGGCCGGAAGCTCCCCATCGTGGCGGACGAGTACGTGGAGCTGGGCTTCGGTACCGGCGCGGTCAAGATGACCCCCTGCCACGACCCGAACGACTATGAAGTCGGCCTGCGCCACAATCTCGAGCAGGTCCAGTGCATCGACGAGGATGCGAAGATCATCAACGGCGGCAAATACAACGGCATGGACCGCTACGAATGCCGCGATGCCATCGTGAAGGACCTGGAAGAGCAGGGCTATCTGGTCAAGGTCGAGCCCTACAGCCACAACGTCGGCTGCTGCTATCGCTGCGGCTCGGTCGTGGAACCGCTCACGAGTCCCCAGTGGTTTGTCAAAATGAAGCCCCTGGCCAAAGCCGCCATCGACGTGGCGAAGGACGGCCGGGTCAAGTTCGTTCCCGAACGCTTTACCAAGACCTATCTGAACTGGATGGAGAACGTCCACGACTGGTGCATCTCCCGTCAGCTCTGGTGGGGCCACCAGATTCCCGCCTGGTACTGCGACGACTGCGGCGAAATCACCGTCTCCCGCGAGGATGCGACCTGCTGCGCCCACTGCGGCAGCACGAACATCCGCCGCGAGGAAGACGTGCTGGACACCTGGTTCTCTTCCGCGCTCTGGCCCTTCTCGACGATGGGCTGGCCGGAAAAAACCGAGGAACTGGATTACTGGTACCCGACCTCGGTCATGGTCACCGGCTACGACATCATCTTCTTCTGGGTTGCGCGCATGATCTTCTCCGCCATGGAGCAGATGCACGAAGAGCCCTTCTACACGGTCTTCATCCACGGCCTGGTCCGCGACAGTCTCGGCCGCAAGATGTCCAAGTCGCTCGGCAACGGCATCGACCCGCTCGACATGATCGAGCAGTTCGGCGCCGACGCCCTTCGCTTCAACCTGATCACCGGCAACTCCCCCGGCAACGACATGCGCTTCTACGTGGAGAAGTGTGAAGCCATGCGCAACTTCTGCAACAAGCTCTGGAACGCCTCTCGCTTTGTGATGATGAATCTTTCCGTCACCGAGAACGCGCTGCCCGACCGGCTTGAACTGGAGGACCGCTGGATTCTCTCCCGCCTGAACGATGTGATCCGGGAAGTCAATGAGAACATGGATCATTTTGAGCTCGGCGTGGCCGCCGGCAAGATCTATGACTTCATCTGGGACGATTACTGTGACTGGTACATTGAGCTGACCAAGCCCCGCCTGAACAGCGGCGACGAAGCCGCCTCCCGCGGAGCCCAGCAGGTTCTGCTCTATGTTCTGACCGAAATTCTGAAGCTCCTGCATCCCTTCATGCCCTTCATCACCGAAGAGATCTGGCAGGCTCTCCCCCACGAAGGCGACGCCCTGATGGTGCAGGATTATCCGGTCTTCTCGGAAGCCCTTTCCTTCTCCGAAGACGCCCAGCGCTTTGAAACCGTCATGGACGCCATCAAGGCCGTGCGTGCCCGCCGTGCCGAGATGAACGTGCCGCCTTCCCGCAAGGCGCATCTGATGATTGTCACGCACGAACAGGACGCCTTTGAAGCCGGACGCAGCTATATCATGAAGCTGGCCTATGCCAACGAAGTCAGCGTGCTGGATGCCGTCCCCGCCGATGCGGACAAGATGGTCTCCGCCGTAACCGACAACGCCCGCATGTTCATGCCCATGGCCGACCTTGTGGATCTGGAAAAGGAACGTGCCCGTCTTGAAAAAGAACTCGCAAACGCCGAGAAGCAGCTGCAGGGCCAGATCGCGAAGCTCGCAAACCAGAACTTCGTCACCCGCGCGCCCGAGGCCGTTGTCAACGCCGAGCGCGAGAAGCAGGCAAAGCTGGAAGCCCTGATTGAGAATCTGAAGCTGAACCTCTCGCATCTCGGCTGAAAGCCGAACCGGCACCCAACAACGAATGTGCTTGTGAGGACGACATGACTGATGTACAAGTATCAAAACTGACCCGTCGGGACCTTCTGGAGATTCTCCTCGACGTCGAGATGGAAAACGAAGCGCTGATAAAAGATCAGTCCGGCCTTCGCCAGCAGATCATGGATCTCGAGGACGAGCTGCAGAAGCAGAATTCCGGTATGTCCGACGCGGGCATGCAGGCCGCCGCTCTGCTGCAGGAGGCCCGTACGGCCGCCGATACCGCCGCAGCCAGTCAGCGCGAAGCACTGGCCGCGCAGGAACAGCGTCTGAAGGAATGGGAACTCCATCTGCAGGAGCGGGAAGCCTGGCTGAAGCAGCAGGAGGAACAGTCCGCCCGCATTCTTGAGGATGCGGACAACGAGGCTGTCGCCCGGATGCAGGAAGCCAACCGCTATGCCCAGGAGACCATCGACAACGCCAAGCGGGAAGCCGATCAGACGCTTGCGGATGCCGGCAGGGCGGCCGCCGAGCTGATCCGCCGTGCCGAAAAAGCGGCCTCCGGCACCGAAGAACAGGCGAATACCAATGCCGAAAAGATTCTTCAGCGAGCGCAGCAGGACAGCAACGCCTTCTGGCAGGATATGAACGAGCTGCTGAAAAAGCGGCTTCAGACGGAAGGAGGACGCGATGGACAATAAGGAATTTGATTTCATCCGTACCGTCGACCGCCCCACCGTTGCGCAGCTCCGGCGTGAACTCGAACGGGTCGATGCGGCGCAGAAGCTGACTTCTTCTTCGGACGAGCCCGAAGAAGAAGAGCAGGAAGAACCCGACCGCCTCAGCAAATCGTCGCGGCGTCAGAAACGTCAGGAGAAAAAAGATACCCGCAAACGTCGTCAGCGGGATGAAGAGGAAGACGAAGAAGAAGTCGAAGAAGAGCCTGATGATGACGATGACGATGACGAAGAGGAGGAAGATTACGAAGAGAGCGGACGGAAGAAGAAGCGCCCCGGCCGTGTGGTGCTCAAGATCTTTCTCATTCTGCTGCTGACGGTTCTGGTTCTGGCGATCGGTGCCTGCGTGTACATGGTCATGCAGTACGGCTATGTCGTCTACGGAACGTCCATGGCGCCTTCCCTGGTTGAAGGCGATCTGGTTATCGCGATTCCCAAGAGCAAACCCGTAACGGGCGATCTTGTTTCGTTCAACAATGGCGACCGTGTGCTCATCAAGCGCGCGATCGGCTGCCCGGGTGATGAAATCAGCATCAGCGAGGACGGCCGCGTAACCCTGAACGGTGTCGAACTGGCGGAGTCCTATGCGCTGTTTACCGAAGGGGAGCCCGGCGACGTGGAGTATCCGCTGACCGTACCGGATCACTCTTATTTCGTGATGGGCGACAATCGTGCCAATTCCGTAGACTCGCGCTACAGCGTGCTCGGGATGGTCAACGAGAACGATATCAACGGCAAGATCTTTCTCCGGGCCTGGCCGATGCAGCGTATACAGGTTTTTGATCCCAATTACATTCAGGGATTTCTGAATATCTTCCGATGAAAAAACCGCCCTCGGGCGGTTTTTTCTATCTTTCCATCTTGCCGGTGAGTTTGCGGATTGACTCGGCGTAGCTGCGCAGTTCCTTGTTTGCGCGGCCTTCGAGCGAGCGCGCCGTCTGCAGCAGCTTTTCCGCCGCCTCGACAAGCTCGGTGAAGGCCGGGCTTGTCTTTCTCTGTTTTACAGCCGGAGCATCGTGTTCGATCAGTTCGCCTTCGGGGAAGGAAATCCAGCGGCCTTTCAGCAGATCGAACTCCGCACCGCTGTAGGGAGCGAAGGCCCGGTAACCGAGGTCGCGGTTCAGGTACTCGGTAAAGGCGTCGACGCTGTCGGCATCCCCGTGATTGACAAAGATCATCTCGGGCTTCTTCTCGAACCCCTTCAGCCAGTCGATCAGGCCGTTTTTGTCCGCATGGCCGCTGATGCCGGGCAGGGTGTCGATCTCGGCTTCGACCTGAATGGTCTCGTTGAACAGCTTGACGCTTTGTGCCCCGTCGACCAGAATCCGGCCTAGGGTCCCGACCGACTGATATCCGACGAACAGAATCATGCTCTCCGGGCGCCAGAGGTTGTGCTTCAGGTGATGGCGGACACGGCCGGCATCGCACATGCCGCTGGCCGAGATGATGACCTTGGGGGTTTTATCTTCGTTGATGGCCACGGATTCCTCCTGACTGACGGCAAGCGTCAGACCGGGGAAGACCAGCGGGTTGATGCCCGAACGGATTTCATCGCGCATCTTTTCGCACAGGTACGAGGTGTCGCACTGGAGAAAGATGCCCGTGGCCTCGATGGCGAGAGGGCTGTCCATCACCACCGGGAAATCGCCGTGCCCGGTGACCAGGCCCATGTCCTTGATCTGTCGGATGAAATACAGAATCTCCTGCGTTCTTCCGACGGCAAAGGAGGGGATTACCATGTTGCCGCCGCGGTCCAGCACCTTCTGAATCCGCTGCGCAAGCTCGCGGACAAAATCGACGCGCTCGGTGCTGTGCAGCCGGTCGCCGTAGGTGGACTCGATCACCAGATAGTCGGTCTCGGCCACATGCTGCGGATCCTTCAGGATCGGCTGGCTGTAGTTGCCGATGTCGCCGCTGAAGCAGAGCTTCTTCGTCTGTCCGTCCTCATGCAGCCAGACCTCGATGGCGGAAGAGCCGAGCAGATGCCCGACATCCGTCAGGCGGATGCTGACGGCTTCGTTGACCTGGACCATGCTGCCGTAGGAACAGGGACGGAACTGTTTCAGCACATTCTCGGCGTCTTCGGTATCATAGAGCGGTTCCACCTCCCCGGCGCCGCTGCGTTTGGCCTTGCGATTTTTCCATTCGGCTTCGGTTTCCTGGATGTTGGCCGCGTCACGCAGCATGATCTCGCACAGGGCGTATGTCGCCGCGCTGGCATAGATCGGCCCGCGGTATCCCTGTTTATACAGAAGCGGCAGGAGCCCCGAGTGGTCAATGTGCGCGTGCGTCAGAAGGACAAAGTCGAGATCCGCCGCGGGAACCGGCACCGGACGGTTGACGAACACGTCTTTTCCCTGCTCCATGCCGAAATCCACAATGCCCTTTTTCTCTCCGACCTCGATCAGGGTGCAGCTCCCGGTGACCTCGTGCGCGGCTCCGTAAAAACCAAGTTTCATCCCCAACGCCTTCCTTCCGTTTTCTTTTCGAAATATCTGCCCTTATTTTACACGATGACCTGTGCTTTGGCAACTGAATTCCCGAAGAAATCACTTTGCTCTTCCCTTTTCCTGCTTCTCTGTGGTACAATACGTGCAGAAAGAACGACAGCCCGTACACCTGCAGGCTGTCGAAGGAGGCAGAGATGGATACGATTCACGAAAAATACCGGCTGCAGGACTGCCCTTTCTGCGGCGGCCCGGGCCTGCTGGAAGAAGAGCACGGCTGGTGCTGGTACGCCGTGTGTCTGGACTGCGGTGCCCAGACGGCGGCCTTTGAGTACCGGAAACCCGAAGACCGGGAGGCTGCCGCCGAGACGGCGGCGCAGCTGTGGAATCTCGGAAAGGTGATGCGCGGCGGCATCGGAGACTGAAACGCGCAAAAGGAACCCGCCAGACGGCGGGTTCCTGTTTGGTGGAGATGAGGGGAGTTGAACCCCTGTCCGAAAGCGCTTTGACAGACACTTCTCCGGGCGCAGACGGTGATTTGCATTCCCTCGTCTGAGCGAACACCGTCACTCTCACAGACTTGGTAGCTTCATGATTCATGATATGCGCAAAGCTTTGCATATTCACGTTCACCACTTGTCGACGCCCCATCCCGAGCCGTGGTCCTCCCAGGTGGGACGCTCACTGCTTAGGCAGCGAGGAGAACAGCGTTATCGTCGTTCTTTAATTTATAAAAGTTGCCCGTTTTATGGATGCCAGGCGCATCCGCCCGCTGTCTCTGCCTCTACACCCCCGTCGAAACCGTTGCATCCCCGTAGATTCTTTGGCAGTCTCCCCGCCACAGGCGGGGAGACTGTTATTCATACTTTCTCGGGTTCGGGATAGTCGACGCCGAAGGTCTCGACCGTGACCTTCTTCATGACCTGAGGCGTGCGCGGCCTATCGTTATAGTCCGTGCGCACCGCGGCAATGGCGTCCACCGCCTCGATCCCTTCGATCACACTACCGAAGGCCGCATACTGATTGTCCAGGTGCGGAGCATCTTCATGCATGATAAAGAACTGGCTGCCTGCGGAATTCGGCGCCATCGTCCGAGCCATGGAAAGAACACCGCGGCTGTGCTTCAGGTCGTTTTTGAAGCCGTTGGCGGTAAACTCACCCCGGATGCTGTAGCCGGGCCCGCCGACGCCGGTGCCCCTCGGGTCACCGCCCTGAATCATGAAGCCGGGAATGACACGGTGAAAAATCACGCCGTCATAAAAGCCCTTTTTCACCAGCGAGATGAAGTTGTTCACGGTGTTCGGTGCAATGTCGGGATACAGTTCGGCCTTGATGATATCGCCGTTTTCCATTTCGATTGTAACGATCGGATTTGCCATGTTATTGATTCCTTTCTTTCATCACTCGGTCAATTTCGCGTTTGGTATCGCGCTCGGCGCTGCTTTCACGCTTGTCGTGAAGCTTTTTGCCCTTGCAAAGACCCAGTTCGACCTTGACCCGACTGTCCTTGAAATAAAGCGAAAGCGGGATCAGCGTAACGCCGTCCTGCATAATGCGGGCCTGAAGCTTGAGAATTTCGCGCTTGTGCATCAGCAGCCGCCGCGGCCGAACCGGATCACGGTTGAAGATATTTCCGTGTTCATAGGGGCTGATGTGCATGCCGCGGACAAACAGCTCGCCGTCCTTGACCGTACAGAAGCAGTCTTTCAGGTTGACCTGGCCGGCCCGTATCGACTTGACCTCGGTTCCGGCAAGCTCAATCCCCGCCTCAAAGCGCTCGAGCACAAAGTATTCATGAAACGCCTTTCGATTGTCGGCGATCTTTTTGATGCCAAGCTGCTTCGGCAAGTTGCTTCCCTTCTTTCACCGGCACATCTTAGCATGTTTCCGATCAATGATAAAGTCTATTTTTTGAACAATTCCGCCTCTGCTTCCGTTTCTCTTCTTGACAAACGCATCCCGGATTTTTATAATATCCCAAAAGTCAGATGAGGGCATCTGCAGGAAAGGAGAGAACCATGGCGAGAATTATCAACGAACCCGCGCATACTTTCAATGAGTACCTGCTTATCCCCGGCTATTCCTCCTCCAAGTGCATTCCGGAGAATGTATCCCTGAAGACCCCGCTGGTCCGCTTCCGCAAGGGAGAAGAACCGGCCATCACGATGAATATCCCGATGGTCTCCGCCATTATGCAGTCCGTTTCCGGTGACCGCCTTGCCGTTGCGCTGGCGACCGAGGGCGGCATTTCGTTTATCTACGGCTCCCAGACCGTTGAGGATGAGGCGGCCATGGTCCGCCGCGCCAAGAGCTACAAGGCCGGCTTTGTCCGCAGCGACTCGAATGTCAGCCCGGATGCGACGCTTCGCGATATCCTTGCGCTGAAAGAGAAAACCGGTCACTCCACTGTGGCGGTGACGGAAGACGGGACGGCGGACGGAAAGCTGATCGGCATTGTCACCAGCCGGGATTACCGCGTCAGCAGGATGGAGCTCTCCACCCCCGTGAGCGAGTTCATGACGCCTTACGACAAGCTCGTCTGGGCCAAGGAAGGCACGACCCTGAAGGAAGCCAACGACATCATCTGGGATCACAAGCTCAACTCGCTTCCCATCATCGACGACAACGGAAGGCTCTGCTATTTTGTCTTCCGCAAGGACTATGAAACCCACAAGCAGAACCCGAACGAGCTGCTTGACGCCCATAAGCGCTATGTCGTCGGCGCGGGCATCAACACCCGCGACTATGCCCAGCGTGTCCCCGCGCTGATCGAGGCGGGTGCCGACGTGCTTTGCATCGACTCGTCCGAAGGGCATACCGACTGGCAGAAGTTCACCCTCGCCTGGATTCGCGAGCATTACGGCGACACGGTCAAGGTCGGCGCCGGCAACGTCGTGGATGCGGCGGGCTTCCGCTATCTCGCTGACTGCGGAGCGGACTTTGTCAAGGTCGGAATCGGCGGCGGCTCGATCTGCATTACGCGCGAGACCAAGGGCATCGGCCGCGGGCAGGCGACAGCCGTGATCGAAGTCTGCGCCGAGCGAGACCGGTATTTCGAAGAGACCGGCATCTACGTTCCCGTCTGCTCGGACGGCGGCATTGTCTATGACCATCATATCACCCTGGCGCTTGCCATGGGGGCGGACTTTGTCATGCTGGGGCGCTATTTTGCCCGCTTTGATGAGAGCCCGACCAACCGCGTCAACATCGGCGGTACGTATTACAAGGAATACTGGGGAGAGGGCTCAGCCCGTGCCCGCAACTGGCAGCGCTATGACATGGGCGGCGACAAGAAGCTGTCCTTCGAGGAAGGCGTTGACTCGTATGTGCCCTATGCAGGCTCGCTGAAGGACAACGTGGCCCTGACGCTGAGCAAGGTGAAGCACACGATGTGCAACTGCGGCGCGCTGACGATTCCGGAACTGCAGCAGAAAGCCGTTCTCACCCTGGTCTCGTCCACCAGCATCGTTGAAGGCGGTGCCCATGACGTCATACAGAAAGACACCACACCGTCTTTCAAGTAAAAGAGCATGATAGACGCCGTCCGGTCAGGGCGGCGTCTGCTGTAAGCTCATTTTCAACGACCTTTTTCTTGACAAGCGGGGATTTGTTTGCTATAGTAGTATGGCATTCGGACCTGCAGAAGTACCCAAGAGGCCGAAGGGGCTCCCCTGCTAAGGGAGTAGGTGTCTAAAAAGCACGCGAGGGTTCAAATCCCTCCTTCTGCGCCATAAAAGGAACCCGCCAGACGGCGGGTTCCTTCTTTGCAATTGGGGATTTGAACGGGAGCGGTAGTGAATGGAGTGCCGGGGGCACTCCAGAGCCGCGACCCGGCCTGCCCCGCAGGGCAGGTCAAATCCCTCCTTCTGCGCCACAAAAGGAAATCCGCCTTCATAGCGGGTTTTCTTTTTGGGGAAATAATACAAATTTTTGAAAGAATTATTGCATTTTTATACACAAAGAAGAGAAAGTGGATTCTGACTCTTGACAAAAACCCTGTCATCGCCTATGATCGCAGGCAAGATAGAGGCGCGAAGTTCATCAGTACGCTCCCGCTCAGAAGCAGCTTTTCGCGGAAGCCGAAAGGGAACATCGCCGAAGCATGGAGATGCAGCTGCGCTCTCTTTGCTGGGCCGTCGGGAAAGACCCGCCGGACTGTCACGCAAGTGGAGCGCTATCGAGTACAGGATCCAGGCCGGGGCCCCGGTTGAAAAACGGATTTGTGCCGTAAACGCTCGCAAGCGTTTACGGCTTTTCGTTTTGCGCCCCGTCTGAATCATCTGTCAAAGGAGAGAACAAAATGAACACCACAAGAAGACTGACCGCCATTGCGCTGACCCTGATCCTGCTCCTGTCCGCCTTCGGAGGGACCGCCTCCGCCGCTTCTTCCACCGCCACCCCGGCACCCGAAGCCAGCGCGATGCCCGAGGCCGACCTGTCCTATCTGAACGGCCAGTTCCGCGTCGGTATGGAATGTGCCTATGCCCCCAACAACTGGCAGGAGTCCGAAGCCAGCGAAACCAACGTCCCCATTGAAGATATGCCCGGCGCCTATGCCGAAGGCTATGACGTACAGATCGCCCGAATCATCGCCGATCAGCTCGGTCTGGAGCTGGTAGTGGTCAAGATGGAGTGGGAAGGCCTGATTGAGGCTCTCAACCAGGGCCGCATCGACGCCATCATCGCCGGCATGGCCGACACCGAGACCCGCAAGGAAGCCATCAACTTCTCCACACCCTATCATGAGTCTGTTTACGCGCTGATGGTCAATGCCGGAACCCCCTATGAAAACGCCACCAGCCTCGCCGACTTCAACGGCGCCAGCGTTCTGGGCCAGAAGGACACCGCGCTGGACTGGGTCATTGATCAGATTGAGGGCGTCAACCACCTCCCTGCCGTGGGCAGCGTGCCCGATATGATCGCCCGTCTGCAGCAGGGCACCTGTGACGCCATCGTCATCAACCTTGAGAATTTCCCCGGCTATCAGGCCGCCAACCCCAACTTCGTCGCCATCAGCTTCCCTGAGGGCGAGGGCCTTGACCCCGGCTTCCGCGGTGCCTGCGTCGGTCTGCGCAAGAGTGACAACGCGCTGCTCGACTGCGTAAACTACGTCCTGGCTTCCGTGGATCAGGAGCAGCGTGACGAGCTGTGGGAAACCGCGCTCAACAATCAGCCCGTCTGATCCCGAATTCCGTCTGATGAGTATGCTCCTCGGGGCTGACAGCCCCGGGGAGCAAAAGGAAGGTTGACCATGAACGCAACTGCCAAGGGCAATTTTATCACCCGTGACCATCCCTATGTCTTTCTGGGCGGCAGCCTGATCGCCCTGTTGGGGCTGAGCCTGCTGAACGGCCCGTCCACCCCCTACAGCTTCCTGACTGACAATGTGCCGGGTCTCCTGTGCAGGCTGGTTTTCTGGGCGTTCCTGGCGATCAGCGTCGTAGCGCTGATCTTCAAGCTCGTTTATAAAAAGTACTACCGGAGCTGTGTGATGTGCCGCCAGCCGATGCTGAAGATCAGCCGCTGGGCTTCCTATCTGGTGGTTCTGGCCTGCGTGCTGGCGCTGATCGACCGAGGTCTGCTGCAGCTGATTTACACCGTTCAGACCGCCATGGAGGCAACGAGCAACCCGCAGGGTTTCTTCCCTTCCATGGTCTATATGAGCCTGAAGGGAAAGGACATGCTGCTGACCGGCATCTGGACCACGGTGCGGCTTGCGCTGCTGGGCACGGCGATTGCCTTCGTGCTCGCCATCTTCATGGTCTTCCTGCGCATTCAGGAGCCGGACAAGCGGGACAACGACCTGGTCAGATTCCTGAAATGGATCGCCAGCCGTTTTGCCCGTTTCTACATCTTCATCATCCGCGGCACGCCCATGATGGTGCAGGCGCTGGTTTTCTACTACTTTGGCTTCAATCTCTTCAAGCGGACCGGCATGACGGTCACGGAAATCAACCATGTGTGGAGCTTTTTTGTCTCCGGTCTGTGTACGGTCTCTCTCAACTCAACCGCCTATCTGACCGAGGTGCTACGCGGCGGCATCCAGGCCGTAGACCGAGGTCAGACGGAAGCTGCGCGCTCTCTCGGCATGAGCAACTGGCAGAGCATGATCAAGGTAGTTTTTCCCCAGGCGGTGAAGAATTCCATCCCTGCCATCGGCAACGAGTTCATCATTAACATCAAGGATTCCTCCGTGCTGTCGGTTATTGGCGTCATGGACCTGATGTACGCCACCAAGTCTGTCAGCGGCATCTACTTTCGCTCGCTGGAGATTTACTGCGTGGCGGCGCTGCTGTATTTGATCCTTACCTGGCTGTCCTCGCTTCTGCTCCAGTATCTGGGCAAAAAGCTGGATACGCCGGTCAAGGGAATTCCGAGTTCCAACTGAGGGTTGCGGTATGGATGAGTGTGTTTTGAAAATTGAGCAGCTGGAAAAGCGTTTCGGCAGCCTGGAGGTTCTCAAGGGCATCGATCTGGAAATCCACAAGGGTGAGGTGGTCTGCATCATCGGCGCCTCCGGCTCCGGCAAGTCCACACTGCTGCGCTGCATCAATCTGCTGGAAGAAACCGATGCGGGTCATATCTGGTTTGACGGAAAGGACCTGATGGATCTGTCGGTGGATCTGAATGCTCTGCGGCAGAAGATCGGCATGGTATTCCAAAGCTTTAATCTGTTCAACAACAAGAATGTGCTTGACAACTGCACGCTGGCCCCCATGACGGTGCGGAGGATCTCAAGAAGTCAGGCAGAAGAAACCGCCGTGCGGAATCTGACCACGGTGGGTCTCAAGGATTTTATCTACGCCGATTCGACACGTCTCTCCGGCGGGCAGAAACAGCGCGTCGCGATTGCGCGGGCTCTGTGCATGGAGCCGGAGATCATGCTCTTTGACGAGCCCACCTCCGCGCTGGATCCGGAAATCGTGGGCGAGGTGCTGGATGTCATGAAGGATCTGGCGGCACAGGGCATGACCATGGTGGTCGTCACCCACGAGATGGCCTTCGCCAAAGAAGTCAGCGACCGGGTGGTTTTCATGGATCAGGGCGTAATTCTGGAGCAGGGTAACCCGAAAGAAATCTTTGTCAATCCGAAGAATGAGCGCACGCGGGAGTTTCTCGCCCGATATCTGGAGGACAGACAGGCATGAGATCGGTAAGCAGCTTTTTCGCCGGTGAGGAACTGTATCCGGATCTGGATACCGAGGCCGCCGTGAGCCGGCTCTCCGAGGCCATCCGCTGCCGCACCATCAATGATGCCGATCACAGCCTGACGGATTTTGCGGAGTTTGACCGGCTTCAGGAACTGATGCGGCAAGGCTACCCCCATGTCATGCGCTCCGGCAGCTTTGAGCTCATCGGCCACGCGGTGCTGATCACCATTCCCGGTACGGAACCGGGTCTGCGTCCGTGCCTGTACATGTCCCACCAGGACGTCGTGCCGGTGGTGGCCGGAACAGAGCAGGACTGGCAGCATGACGCGTTTTCCGGCGCCGTGGACGGGACCTATCTCTGGGGCCGCGGTACGCTCGATATCAAAAACATGGTCTTCGGGATCCTGGAGGCGGCGGAGTATCTGCTCAGTCGGGGCCAAAGCTTCCGGCGAACGGCGTATCTGGCCTTCGGCGACGACGAGGAAACCCTGAACCTGGGCGCTCTGGCGATCGCCGAGACGCTGGAGAGCCGGGGCGTGAGACTGGAATTTCTGCTGGACGAGGGCAGCGGAAAGATTGAGGACGGCGCCTGTTTCGGCGCACCCGGGCAGGCTGTGTCAATGATCAGCCTGATGGAAAAAGGCTATGCCGATCTGGAGCTCTCGGTGGAAAGCGCCGGCGGACACTCCAGCCGCCCCTTCGGCGGCAGCTCGCTGGAACATCTGGCTCGGGCAATTACCGCCATTGCCGATTCGCCCTTCCCTGCCCGTCTGCCGGAGCCGATGGCGGTCGCCTTTGAGACCCTGGCGCCTCATATCACCGAGGAGCCGCTTCGCAGTCTGGCCCGGGATGTGCGCGGCAATGCCGGGGCCATCGCAGAAGTCTGCGCCGGGCAGCCGGAAACGTTCCCCTTTGTGACGACGACCATCGCCCCCACCATGATTGAAGGCGGCAGCTCGGCCTGCAACGTACTGCCGCAGAATATGCGGGCAGTGATCAACTTCCGCCTCAACCAGGGGGACAGCACGGAGAGCGTGATGGCCCACTGCCGCAGCGCGGTGAAGGATCCGCGGGTCTGCCTGCGTTATCTTCAGGCCAACGACCCATCCCATGCCGCCTGCAGTGACAGCTATGGGTACCATACGCTGACGAAAGTGCTGCATGAGTTTTTCCCGGAGGTTCTCTTTGTACCGGCCATGATGGTCGGCGCCACGGACGCCCGCCGCTATGAGCGAATCTGTGACTGCTGCTTGCGCTGCAGCCCTTTTATGACCGAGGCCGCAGAAGCACAGACCGGTGTGCACGGTACCAACGAACGCATCCCTCTGCGTTCCTATGCGCAGGGCATAAGGGTGTTGATTCGGCTGATGGAGCTGGCCAACATTCAGAGCTGAAGAAGCATGTTGATCTTCGGATAATCAGGTTTTTCTTTCTCTCCGTCATAACAAAATCCGCCTTTGGGGCGGATTTTGTGTTTATGATCTTTTTCTGTAAAGGATCGCCGCCAGCAATCCGGCTGCGAATACGGCTGCAGAAAGGATGATGATTGTCCACGGAATTTCCCTGTTTTCCGTCTGCGGGGAGAATAGCGCGCCGGGCATGCCGCCGGGAGGCGTAAAGCCTCCGAATGCGCCTCCTTCCGCGTCCTGTCCGAACGCCGGCGCAGAGCCATCGCCCATCTCAGGCGGCCGGAAGTCTCCGCCTTCCGTGCTCTGGCTTCTTCCCTGCCCGAAGTCCGGCGGATTGCCGAAGTCGCCTCCGGGAGACGGGAAGTTCTGATCTGACTGCGCATCCTCATCGGACCGTTTTCCCGAGCCGGAGGGGCCGCCGAAGCCGCCCTTTCCACCGCCCATTGAGCCCATATCGGAGAGCGTAAGCCCGGAAGCATCAATCAGAGCGGAGGAATCTTCCTCCTGACCCTCATCCGTAGAGGGGATCGTCCCGTCCAGTTGCCCGCGGACGCTCTCCGTCCGCAGTTCGCAGAAGCTTCGAAGCGTAGCGACGCCGGTCTGGAATTCCTCATAGCTGCAGAATGCGGTCGGATCCTTCTCCACATAAGGCGCGATCAGGGCATAGGTCTCGTCGATGATGGCCTCAACATCGACTTCATCCAGGAATGCGGCGAAGTACTGATGGTACAGCTGCGTGTACTCCTCGTTTTGGAAGATCCAGTCCGCCATGGGGCGGCTGCCGTCGCCGCTGACAGACAGAGGCGTGTCGATCGGGTCGTTCACGGCGGCCTGCGCGTCGCCGCTCTGGAAGGTTCCGAAAGCCAGGTTGTAGTCCCAGGGGATCATGCTGAGCTTGCCGTCAGCCTCGTGGAGATAATAGTTGTGCACCATTGATCCGGTATAGCTGTCGCTGTTGACCAGATAATTGTGGACAACAAAGTAGCGCAGCACTTCATCAATGTCGAGGATCTCCTCGAGATTCTCTCCTTCGCTGAGAGCCTTCAGGCTGCGGATGAGACGGGCCTTGTCCGAATCGGTGACGGTGCTCTTGGCGTTGCCGAAGATATTGGAATAACTCTCCGGATCGTCATCGCTGTACTGCAGCTTCACATCGCTGCTGCCCATCCCCATGCCGCCGGGCATTCCGCCGCCGCCTCCGCCGGGCATATCGGGAGGCTTTGTGCCGTCCCCGAAGGGCATGGAAGGCCGGGAAGGTCTTTCCTCTCCGCTGTCCGTACCCTGTTCCGGCATCTGCGGCCATGCTCCGGAACCGTCACCGGGGGGCTGAGGAAAGCTGTCCCCGTTCTTTGCCTGTTCCGAATCCGCCGCCTCGGATGCGGTGTCCTCGCTGTCCGAGCTGCGGTTCCACGGGAAGCCCATGGCGTCCGCATTCTCGTTGATAAAGTCCTCAATATTGAAATCTCTGCCGTTGCCGGGGCCGCCTCCGCCCATGCTCATGGAGTCCGGCTTGTAGAGGTCGCCCTCTCCGTTGTATACGCGCTCCATAAAGCTGTCTTCGACGGCTTCCACTGCCAGATACAGTCCCCAGTCTTCTCCGTTGACCGTGACCCACACATAGGAGCACAACGGCGCATCCGCGCCGAACTCAGCCATCAGGGTATAGGCCAGGTAGTCCTTCATATAGGTGTTGTCCTGGATGAGGTTGTTCAGGCAAAGCTTGTCCAGGCCCTTATAGGTTTTCCCGGTCTCGTAGTGGTCGAATTCAATCTTGAAGCTGTAGCGGTCGGAGTCCATGGTAGACACGGTAGACAGCGAGGTGTTGCCTTTCCCGCGGATGGCCACGTTCTTTACCGCATCATTGTCGATGATCAGACTGCAGGTCGCATATTCCTCACCGGTCGCGGTTTCCAGGAACGCGTCCCAGTCGTCAATGATAATGTCAATGGTATGGACTCGGTAGGTATCAAACAGGGTGTTTTCATAGCCCATGGCCCGGGCGGACGCCGTGAGTCCCAGCGCTTTGCCGTTCATGAAGAGGACTGCCAGCAGCAGGGAGAGCACCGTGATGGCAACGCAGATCCTGTCTATGTTTTTATGCGTTGACACGATGACCCCTCCTTATCCCATATAGTCTCCGTTATAGCTGACGAGCACGGCGCTCTCCACGCCTTCCAGCTCGGAAAGCCTGTTGACAAAATCGGTGTCGTCATCATTCAGACGAACTTCCAGATTCAGCTCGATATGCCCGGCGCGGGCGGTTTTGCTCTTGCAGACGCATCGCTTTGTGTTCTCCGCCAGAAGAGCCATCGCTCTGTCTTCGCCGGCTTTGTCGCTGCAGGAAAGGACCACGATATAAGGGTTGGCGGAAGACTTGCGATTGGCAAACACCAGCAGGATCATGCCGATGATTACGCTGCCGATGACCGCCAGCGGGATGAAGCCCGCCGCAAGGACGATGCCGACTGCGATGGACCAGAACAGGAAGGCAATATCCAGCGGTTCTTTGATGGCCGTACGGAAACGGACGATGGACAGCGCGCCCACCATGCCGAGAGACAGCACCACGTTGCTCGTGACGGCGAGGATAACCAGCGTCGTGATCATGGTCAGCGCAACCAGCGTTACGCCGAAGCTGGAGGAATACATGACGCCGGCATAGGTCTTTTTGTAAATCAGGAAGATAAACATACCGACGCCGAAGGCCAGCACCAGCGCGAGCACCATATCCACCAGGCTGACGCTGTTTACGTTTTCAAGAAAGCTCGATTTGAAGATGTCCGAAAAGCTCATGAGGTTTTCTCCTTATACATAAAAATTGAAATTGGCTCAGCCGTAAATCCGGCACTGTGCGTACTTGGAAAAGGATCCGACCCGACGGTCCGGAACGGATACCGCATCGCGGATGATGGAGGGCAGGAACTCGTCCCATTTCACTTCCAGGAGGATCGGTGCGTCTCCGGCGGGAATGGTAATCGCATCGGGGTTCAGAAAATCCGTGCTGTCAAGTCCCGTGCGGATATCATAGTCCAGCGTGACGCGCACATTTCCGGGCCGGAAGATGAACGGTTCCCGCGTGTAATCCACGATGGTTTTCGGCCGCATGCCCTGATAGCGCATCTTGCAGTACAGTTCCTGCACCAGCGGGCGTTCGGAGCCCAGCATCCAGTCCAGATCTCCGTCCAGAATCCGCTGCGCTTCCTCGGCGGTCAGATTCGCGGAAAACTTGGTTCCCAGCCCGTTGCGCTTGCTTTTCTTTTCCAGATGGATAACGGACGGGTCCCGGTTATACAGCCGGATGCGGAACTTCTCCCGCATGTTGACGCCGTCGACCTTCTCGCGCAGGGCCTTGTCCGCAGGATTATCGAAGTACAGGCTTCGGATCTCGTATTTTCCGCCGACGGCATGCGGGTCGCTTTCCATGACCGCTCGCAGGCGTGAGCGCAAAACCAGGAGATCAGCCGTGTTGAGGGCATGTTTCCATTCGTGACGGTACTGAAAATCCATATTTCTCGCCCCTTCCTTTCGTTTGCAGGGATGGATATACCATGCCAACCTTAAACAAAACTTAAAGTTTGTGCTCCGGGAGAGCTTTTTTCCGAAAAACGCCATAAAAAAGAACAACCCGCCTGCCTGGCGGGCTGCTCTTCTGTCTCTATTCTTCTGTGGACAGCAGGCTTTTGATCTGTCCGATGACGGTCCGGTCGGCGGGAAGCCAGGCAGGAAGATCGAGCTCCTCCGCACTCAGCCAGCGGGCGGCTTCGTGTTCTTTCAAAACCGGCATTCTCTCCGCCATCCGGCACCAGAAGCACTGCATGGAGAGATGAAAGGCCGGATAGTCATATTCCACCGTCGTGATAAGATCCCCGACTGTGATCTCCAGCTCCAGTTCCTCTCTGATTTCACGAATCAGGGCCTGCTGCGGAGTTTCGCCCGGTTCGATTTTCCCTCCGGGAAACTCCCATCCGTCTTTGTAATCTCCGCTGCCGCGCTGTACGGCAAAGATTCTGCCGCCGTCGCGGATCACCGCGGCGACTACACGGATTGTCTTCATCTGCTCCTTTATTTTGTCAGGTTCACCGGTGTTTCATAGATGTCGTCTGCGCCGACACCGTATTGGTCAACCGTATACCAAGCCGAGGTAGCGGTATGTTTGACGCCGTCCAGATCCACGACCTCATAGAGATGGATCGTGAAGCTGCCGTCCTTGTTCTGTTCCACATCCGCCTTCGGCGGGAAGAAGCCGTGATTCTTCATGTAATACTGCTGGGCCATCACGCCGAGCTCTTCAGCGGTGTAGGGTCCGCTTTTCAGGGGAACGAAGGACGTTTTCGGCTCGAACATGTAAACACTGCTGGGGATGATCGCACCGCTGCCGCTGGCGTTGCTGTTGGCTACCAGAAGGATAGCTCCTTCCACCTCACTGAGCATGAGAGAATTGAATTGCCCGGAAACATCGTTTCCGTCTTCGTCATATACCTTATGGACAGTCAGAAGATAGTCATCCTCATACTCCGCGGTCTCCATGTCGAGAACATATTTTTCTTCTCCGAGAGAGGTGACCTTGTACAGGAGGATGTTGTCGTCATCCAGGTCCAGCCAATAGAGCAGATTTCTGTTGTCATCCCGGTATTCGTAGGCGATACGGTATCCCATCGGCTGCATGATATACTCGCCGGTCAGGACATTGTCTTCGCCCCCGCCTGCCAGAGTTCTCTCATCGCGGATAACATTCATCACAAGGTTTTTCCCTTCCATCCGGAAGTTCAGCATCCTGAACCAGTTCGACTTGTCGAAGCCGTGGCTGTCATAGACATTGTGGAAGGTCCAGGATTCCCCGTCGGATTCGGACGTCTCGCTGTCCAGAATATAACAGCTCTCGTAGAAGGTCGGATCGCTGGAGCGGAAATAGCAGTGCAGCACGGGATTGGGGCTTATAACTCCTGTCAGATCCAGCCAGAATTTCGGCATGCCGTTGTCCAGGCAGTACAGATACATCAGAGCGCCTGTCGCTTCGTTTTCTTCAACAGTCCCGATATCGTCCGGCAGTACATCTTCGCCTTTATCGGACAGGAAAACGGCATCTCTGACCGTGTCTTCGAGCAGGCTGCCGACGGTCATATTCCGGGCCGGCACTTCCTTGGACGCAAACATGTAAGTCCTGCCGCCGTTGACCGTGATGATGCGGCGGTCGACAACAACATTGCCGCCGCTGATGGTATAGCGGTATTCCCACTCGCAGCATTGTTTTCTGCCGATCTGTATTTGTTCGAGTCCGGAAGTCACCTCAAGATCACCATATTCCCCGGCCATATAATCGGTAAATTCGTCGAAGAAGGCATCGTCGGACTCTCTGACAAAATTGTAAACCGTCACCATCACATAAGGGATGGATCCTTCCTTCTGGGCATAGATGTAATAGTTGTTGCCCTTCAGGACGGCCGTCGTGTTGTCCGGTGAAGAGATTTTGATGTCCCAGTTGACCAGGGTATCGGAATTGGATCCGGCAGCAAAGGCGGTGGCGGACAGAAGCATGGCAAATACCAGTACCATGCTCAGCGCAGTCAGCAGTTTTTTCATTACAGACTCCTTTCACCATTCAGTTAACATAATATTGGACTCCGTTCAATTTGCCTGTTTGTTCGCCTGATCATATGATATCACAGGACGAGGCGGAAAGTAAAGATCGATTCTCTGAAGAATTCCTTAGGATTTTCCTTGTGATGCCGCCGGACAGGTGATATACTGACCCCGTCAGAGTTCTTTTCCGGTCGGGCATTGGTTCCGGTACAGGAGGCAGTGATGGACGAATTTGTTTATGATGCTTTTATCAGTTACAGTCATCGCGATCTGAAATGGGCGCGATGGCTTCAGCATCGGCTGGAAACCTTTCGTATTCCGAAGGATCTGTGCGAAGGGAATGTTCCCCACAGCCATTTGAAGGTCTTTCGTGACCAGACCGATCTGTCGGGGGTCGAGCTTCAGAATGCCCTGCAGAAGGAACTGATGGCCTCCCGGTTCCTGATTGTAATCTGCTCCCCCTTCAGCGCTGCCTCTCCCTGGGTAAATGATGAGATCCGCTCTTTCCAGACAAGAGGGCGGGCCGATTTCATTATCCCCTTCATCGTCGACGGAGAACCCGAGAGTGACAAGCCGGAGCTGGAATGCTTTCCTCCCGCCCTGCGCAGCGTCGAGGGAGAGCATCCTCTGGGCGCAAACGCGGTGGAGATCGGGAAAAACAAAGCCTTTCTGAAGCTCATGGCGGTCATTCTGGACGTGCGCTTCAACCGTCTGGTCGACCGTGAAAAACAGCGCCGGCGCCGCACGATTCTGATCTCTTCGACCGTTGCCGCGGTCATTCTCGCATCTGTTACCGCGCTGCTCTGGCGCAATGCCATCATTCGGAAACGGAATCAGGAGCTGTCCTATGATGTTTACGGCGCTGCCTTGCTCTCGGCCACGAAGGATCTCGATTTTTCCGCCGAGGACATAGAAAACCTGCGGACTTCTGCCGAAGCAGGCAACAGCGAGGCGGCATTCTTTCTTGCCAATTGCTATTCTGAGGGAAGAGGCATTGAAAAAGACCCGGAGCAGGCGTTTCGATGGTATCTGGCTGCGGCCGAGAGCGGCTATCCCTCTGCCATGACCGCTGTTTCCGAATGCTATGACCAGGGTCTGGGCACCGAAGTAGATCTTCAGAAATCCTTCGAATGGTGCCTGCGTCATGCGGAAACCGGTGAAGCGATCGCCATGTTCAATGCTGCGGTGTCCTATGAAAAAGGAATCGGTACCGAACAGGATCCGGAAAAGGCGTTTTCCTGGTATCTGAAATCTGCCGAAGCCGGCTATGAGCTTGCGATGTACAATACCGCCTTATGCTATCTGCTCGGGGTCGGCACAGAAGAAAATCCGGAGCAGGCCTTTAAATGGACAGAGAAACTGGCGCAGACCGGAAACGCCACCGGCATGTATAATCTCGGGTACATGTATCAGCATGGCCTGGGAACATCGGAAGATGCCCGCCAGGCCTACACATGGTATCAAAAGGCTGCGGAAGCGGGAGATGCCGACGGAATGTACATGACCGGCTGGTGCATTGAGAATCATTACGGTACCGATGATCAGGCAATTGAATGGTACCGCCGTGCATTGGAAAACGGCCGCGAGGACGCCGCGGAGGACATCGCCCGGCTCGAAGCTGCAGGATAAGGAAAAAGAATGCGCAATCGATATCAAAAAACCCTGCTTGCCTGCTATCTGGGTTTTATTACGCAGGCGATCACTGCCAACTTCGCGCCGCTCCTGTTTTTAAAATTCCATGCGGACTACCATATTCCTCTGGGGAAGATCGCCCTGATCCCCACGGCGTTTTTCCTGACGCAGCTGCTGGTTGATCTCTTCTGTGCCCGCTTTGTGGACATGATCGGCTACCGCCGCAGTGTCGTGACTTCCGAGATCGCGAGCGCTTTGGGGCTGGCGGGTCTGGCCGTGATTCCCGATCTGTTTTCTGATCCCTTTCTCGGCATCCTGCTGTGTGTAGTGGTGTATGCCGTCGGCAGCGGACTCATCGAGGTGGTGGGCAGCCCTATTGTGGAAGCCTGCCCCTTTGACCATAAGGACGCGGTAATGAGCCTGCTCCATTCTTTCTACTGCTGGGGTTCGGTCGGCGTCATTCTTCTCTCCACGCTGTTTTTCGCTCTGTTCGGTATTGAACGCTGGAAGTGGCTGGCCTGTATCTGGGCGCTGCTCCCGCTTTATAATATCTACAATTTCGCCACCTGCCCTATCGAACATCTGACGGAAAAAGGCCAGGGAATGACGATCGGTGCCCTTTTCAGAACGCCTCTGTTCTGGCTGGCCATCGTGCTGATGGTCTGCGCGGGAGCGTCGGAACTGTCCATGGCGCAATGGGCCTCCGCCTATACCGAAGCGGCGCTGGGCTTCTCGAAATCACTGGGCGATCTGGTGGGGCCCTGCCTGTTTGCGGCGAGCATGGGCATCTGCCGGGTGATCTACGCGAAGTTCGGACCAAAAATGAATCTGATCCGCTTTATGATCGGTTCCGGCATTCTGTGCCTGTGCTGCTATCTGCTGGCCTCTCTGTCTTCCAATCCCGTGCTCGGCCTTCTCGGATGCGTCCTCTGCGGCTTTTCCGTCGGCATCATGTGGCCCGGCACCATCAGCATCACATCTCCCCGTTTGCCGCAGGGCGGTACCGCTCTCTTCGCGATGCTGGCAATGGCCGGGGATCTGGGCGGCGCCTTCGGGCCGAGTCTTGTTGGCGCGGTCACGCAGCAGGCCGGGGATCAGCTGCAGACGGGAATGCTGGCCGGCAGTGTCTTCCCGCTGGTATTGATCATCACCCTGATCCTGTTTCGCAGAAGCGCAAGGTAACAGAAACCGGGAGAGAAAGGCCATTTCAACAGTCGAAAAGACGGAGAAAGTACAGACATGAAAAAAATGTGGGATCGTTCTGAGACGCTGCTGGCGGTGCTGTTCATTGTGATCTACGTCATGGGAAACAGTCTGCTTGATCAGGCCTCAGACGGGCTTGGGATCGAAATGGTTCTGACGCTGCCCTTTGATCTTGTTCTCATCGCGGTGATGCTGGCCTTTATGAAAAGAAACGGGCTGAACGATTATTACGGGATCTGTGCGCCGAAAGCACCGGCCCGTCAGATGCTCTTCTATCTCCCCATGATCCTTGTCTCTACGGTCAACATCTGGTTCGGGATCGTTTTCAACAGGGGCATCGTCGAAGGCCTGATCTATTTCCTCGCCATGATCGCGACCGGTATTGCCGAAGAGCTGCTGTTTCGGGGCTTCCTGTTCCGGGCCATGAGCAGGCAGAATCCTCGGGCGGCGGTGATTCTTGTGAGCATCCTGTTCGGAGCCGGGCATCTGATGAATCTCTTCAACGGCAGCGGGATGACCCTGCTTGAGACCATCTGTCAGGTATTCTACGCGATCGCCGTCGGCTTCCTCTTTGTCGCCGTGCTGATCCGGAGCGGAAGCCTGATTCCCTGCATGATCGC
This sequence comes from Oscillospiraceae bacterium, assembly GCA_017538965.1. Taxonomy (GTDB): domain Bacteria; phylum Bacillota; class Clostridia; order Oscillospirales; family Oscillospiraceae; genus Limivicinus. The sequence continues at coordinate 9,210 of JAFYHU010000040.1, read as the reverse complement.
CCATGCGGCATTCAACGCCCTGAGCGTTTTTGCCAACAACCCCATGCAGGAGAAATACCAGATCCCGATTTCCGTTTCCCTGTGCGTGATCTCTCTTGCGGCAGGAATATATTATCTGACGCCTCGCAGCTCATAAGAAAATCGACAGGTCAATGCCTGTCGATTTTTCATGCCCAGGTACGCCCAAAAGGTACGAAATCAAGGGAAGTATGCCTGGATGACGGTCATGCTTCCCGATCCCCCAGATACCAGAAATCACAGCTTGTACTTCCCGTCGCGACGGTGTGCTCCCGGAAGAGGCGGGCGTGCATCAGCCTCTATGTCAAATTATTTGAACAGTTTATGAAATGTTTCATTAATCAAAAAATTCCTATTGACACACTCACTTGGCCATGCTATGATGCAGTCACAACGACGAAGGAGGTGTTCCCATGGGAACCGTCCGCTTTGACAATCGGAACGATTTGCAGTCTGCGCTTGCTTATCTTGTCCCTGGCGACTGCTTGGTGCTCGACAGTCTCGACCTGTTCGCCGGCAGCGGAAAGGACATGCTCAGTGTGCTTGCGGAGATCGGAGAGCGCGGCGCGGACTTCGTCAGCCTGCGGGAAGGAATCGATACGCGCGGCGGCCAGGGACAAAGCTTTTTTGCCCTGTGCCGGGCTTTGAGCAATACGGAGCTGCTTGCGCGCCGCCGCGACGGCATTGAGCGCGCGAAGGCAGAGGGTCGCTACAAAGGTCGCAAGCCGATCGCCGTGGACGAGGATCTGTTCGATTCCGTCGTAGCGCTATGGCGTGGCGGTCAGATCACCGCCCGTGAGGCAATGGCGCGGCTGGATTTGAAGCCGAATACCTTTTATCGCCGCATCAAAGAAATGGAGGAACTGAAAATGAAAGACTATAAGAAGGTTGAGCGCGAAATCAGAGATGAGATCAAGGAGGCGGCCAAGCAGAGCCGCAAGGATCTCAGCGAGCTGAAAAAGCAGGTCAAGGCCGAGGCTAAGGAAATAAAGAAGACTGCCGACGAAAAGCTGGAGCTTCATGACGTCGAACGCGAAATGCGCCATGACCGCATCCGTGCCGAAGCCGAGCACCATGACGCCGTCCGTCAGATGAAGAAGGACGTCGAAGCCGAGACCAAAGAGCTGAAAAAGCTCATGGAGAATAACTGATCTCGCATCACGGCAAACAAAGGGTGCCCTGTATCATACAGCGCACCCTTTCTCAATCTTTTCAAGGAGGCAGCGGCATGGATCGAATTCCTCTTCGGGAAAGAACGCTTCCCGACTATACGCGCGGCGAGGAGATCACGAACATGGTCACCCATATCGTCGGCGCCGCTCTCAGCCTGCCGGTTCTGATCGGCGGAATCATCGTGTCCGCATACCACAGAAACCCCTGGGCAATCGTCGGCTGCTGCATCTATGCCCTGACCATGCTCTGGCTCTATACCATGTCCAGCGTATACCACGGGCTGGGCGACAACATCGGCAAGCGGGTCATACAGGTGATCGACCACTGCACGATCTACGCGCTGATCGCGGGGACTTATACGCCGATCCTGCTGGTCGCGATCCGGCCGGCTTATCCGGCGCTTGCCTGGACGCTCTTCGGCTGCGAATGGGGTCTTGGTCTGGCCGCGGCCGCCATGACGGCGATCGACCTGAAAAAGTACGGCAAAGCCTCGATGGTCTGCTATATCGTGATGGGCTGGCTGATCGTGCTCGCGCTACGGCCGACGATGGAAACCGTCGGCTTAGCAGGCTTTCTCTGGCTGCTTGCGGGAGGCGTCGCCTATACTATTGGTGCGGTACTCTACGGGATCGGAAAGAAACGGAAATACTTCCACAGCGTCTTTCACGTTTTCGTCCTCCTGGGCAGCCTGCTGCAGGCCGTCTGCATCCTGTTTTACGTATTATAGCGTTTTCTTGCATTGTTCATACGGCAAAACCTTTCTGATATCATGCAGATAATCGTCGGTTTCCCGGATCATCTTCTGCCCGTGGCCGTATCCCTCAAAGATCCGTTCCTCGCAGTCCGCGATATGCTTTTTCAGGATCTCAAATATGGATCCAGTTTACAGCTCTTTGCTGCATCCTCTTTCAACGATGATCGTTATATGCCCGGTTCCGGCAAAAGCCCCAGTTGCTCCGCAATGTTCTGCTGCGTGCAGGTGATTTTTCCCGTCAGCCGGCAGAGCATCAGGGCTTCTTTTTTTGCAGCAGTCGAATCCATTTCCGCTGCCGATGGGCATAAAATGCCTTTGCCCAAAGCCAGATGAAAACGGTCTTCCAGCCCGCATGAATCTCCACTTCGTCTGTATATTTCGTTTGTTCGCCCAGATCTGCCAGCGTGATCAGGTGATCCCAGACGGGAACATGCCGGTTGTGCTCACGGCTCTGTATTCCATTCCGATCGAACCGCTCGATCCGGATGGTATGAACGCCAAAGGGAATAAAGCCAAACAGTCTGAAAAGATAGGAGGAGGTTGCTCCCTCCTTCCAGGAAAAACCGGTGTTCTTCTCTACAGGAGTAAATGTCGCGTATGGCGCGGCAATAAACTGTAATGTTTCCAGCCGTTGCAGGCGAGTAATAACTTCTTCCCGAGAGGCTGGAAATATAGATGACTTTCGGACGATCATATCACCGCGCTCCCATTCATTTGATGTAACAAATCTGTTAAGGAGTCTCTGTTTTTCGGTTCATCATATACTGGTAGACAAAAGCGGCTACTTTTATGTCTGCCTACTGCTAAACGGTGTCCAGACAAGGGTATTGATACCAAACGGTGTCCATGGCATTGTATAGATTATGTAAGCTTAATCTCTTGGTTATACCTCTAATCTACCTGTCTGTTACCTCAGCACAAACTGCACGATCAGGCCCGCGAGGGCGCAAACAGCTAACGCCAGCGCCTCCCCAATGAAGAAGCCCTTGATGTGAAACCAATAGTCGTGATAGTCGGCAATCATGTCTTCCGTGCCCTTGAACACGAAATGGGGGTCATGGCAGAACCAGAGGATGTCCAGCGCGATCGCGTCCCAGAGGTTCACGATGGTCCACAGAAGGAAACCCGTCCCGAAGGCCCGGAGAAAAGTCGTGCAGCCGTTCACATAGCGCAGGATCAGACTGAGGACGACGACGAACAAGATGCACGCTCCGAGTTTGGCCGCCAGCTTGTTCTTCTGTGTGGGGATCTTATCTTTATACTCGTCCAACGACTTGACCCGCTCCTGGATCTTCGGCGGGTAATTGTACAGACTCTTGATCGGTTCGCGAGACATGAAATATACCATCAGTGTGAAGACTGCGCACAGGACAACGCTTTCGATGACGATGATCATTATTTCTTCCCCCTCTTGAACGCAGCAGTATTCATTCAGTTTTCCTTTAGCGCGCGGAGCTTGACCCTGTCCAGCGTTCTCAGATACTTCTTCAGATCCGCCGTTGGGAACAGCTTGCCGTGCGCGGGGTAGAGGAAGCGCGGAGACCGTTCGATGATTGCCTCCCACGAGCGCTTGAACTGCGGCAGGTTTTCGATCCAGATCGTCGTGCGTCTGCGGCTGGGAAAGCCGTTCATGGCCGCATCCCCGCAAAACAGCACATCACCGACAAGCAGCGCGATATGGTCCGCGGTATGGCCGGGCGTTTCCAGCACCTCATAGGGAAAGCCCTGCGCCCGGAAGCGTTCGGACCCGATCGGGATCAGACGGCTCAGGTATTCCTCCCGGATGGGGGGATAGCGATGCTCGCCGTGCCCGAACAGGGCGAGGATCTGACAGAACAGCCAGGCCAAGAAGGACGAGCAGCCGCCCTCAAAGGAGTTCTGCCCCCGCTTCAACCCCTCGACGGCCTTGGGATGAAGGATGACCTCGGCGTCCGTGGCCGCAAGCACTTCGTTCAAGAAGCCAGCGTGGTCGTCGTGGGCGTGGGTCAGAAAGACATATTTGATCTCTTCCGGCCGGACGCCGTTTTTCTCCAGCATCTTTTGAAATTGCGCAAAGCCGCCTGCGTAACCGGTGTCGATCAGGATCCACCCGTCCCCGGAGGAGATGAGATAGGTATTGACCACGCGGGTACCGAGGTTAAGGATCGTCATGGCGACTCAACCCTCCTCTCTTTCGATCCGCTTTTCAAACCGGAACATGCCGTCCGGGAACTGTCCGTCAAGCTCTTCCGTCATATCGGGGTCATTGGGATCCGGGTGGTGGCTGTTATAGAACTCCACGATATGGAAACCGCAGCGGTTGACGTAGAAATGGATGTTCCGCTTCTCAAAGTACGGCGTGACGGTCTCCCAGACGGTCACTTCCGGGTGCAGATGCTCGACGGCGCACCACGCCGCATAGCCGATGCCTTTGCTGTGCGCTTTGGGAGAAACAAACAGCAGATCGAGGTCTCCGCGTTCGCCGTCTACCTTGATGACTACGCCGCCCACTGGCAGGCCGTCCTGCATGATCCGGTAAGCTTCACCGCCGTCGATGGACGCCTCGATCGTCTCCCGGGAGATGATCTCGCCTTCCTCTTCGAAGTGGTCATCCCTTAGGCCGAATTCTTCCAGGGCCCCATAGTTGAAGGCCTCTTGATTATCCAGGATAAATTGCTCCCTGTCAGCCGGAGCAAGCGGTCTGAGCTCAATCATTTCTGAAACGCCTTTCCCTGATCGGCAAAATGTGCCTTGATCAGCTCCATGATCTCGTTGAACGCCGCCTTGCATCCGGGAACGGAAGGCTGCAGCGCATAGCAGTGATGCATTCCTTCTCCCACATGGATCCGACACACTGCTCCTGCTTTTTTGAAGCTCTCCGCGTAGGCCGGCGCAAATGCGTACACGGTTTCTGCGCTTCCATAGTAAAGGTGCGTTTCCGGGGCGTTGCGGAAGTCCCCGTGTGCCGTTGCCAGGTATTTTTCATCCACATCATGTCCGCACAGCATGATCTCTTTTGCCAGCGCCATGTACGATTCCGGGATCATGACGTCCACGCCGTCAAGCTCGTGCAGCCGGTCCTTCTCGTCCTGTGTCACGGGAATACTGGCCGGGGAAACAGCGATCAGCAGGCCCGGCATAGGCACGTCTTCCCCCGAGTCATTCCGCTCGTTGATATAGGTGATGCAATCAAGGATCAGCGCTCCGCCGGATGAAAAGCCGAGAAATACGATGTTTTCCGGATGGTAGTACTCCAGCATCTTCCTGTAACAGGCAAAAATCATCCGGACGTTTTCAAGCATGTCACGTTCATGACACATCGGATAATACGGGAACCAGACATCCGCTTCCATCTTCCCCGCGATCTTTCTGGAAAGACCGATATCGCCCTTGTCAGAGCCCAGGATCATGCCTCCGCCGAAAACAAACAGAATGGCTTTCTCCCTGCGCTGCTCCTCCGTGTCGATCTCCAGACAATGGTATTGATCCAGGATTAGATGATCGGAATAGTGCGCTTTTTTGTCCGCAGGGAGAACAAAAGGATTCCGCGCATTCATCTTGGCTGCGCGGGCGAGGATCTCCTCTTTGGTTCCGATCAGCAGCTTTTTGAGATTCAATGCCTTAAAACACATTCTCAGTGCTTTATACAGGACGTTCTTTTGCCCGTCAGGGGCATGTATTACTTCGTAATTCATTTTTTCTTCTGCTGACCAGCAGGCCATCCTCATTTCTCACAAGTTCAACCTGATCCATGATCGGATTATCCTCAGGAACAATGCAAAAATCGCAGTGCTCTCCGGTATAGCAGGTGCCCTCACGGATCAACCCCGCATGTATCTTTCTCAAGGCTGTGTGATCGCAGTTACACATAAGCGGCAGCCATTTCCCGAGACCATTCTTTTTTACAAAATCTGCGATGGGGCATCGGTCAAACGAGTATTTGACGACTCCGAGTTTCTTATCGTATGGCAGGATCGTTCCATGGAAATCTGCCGGATAAGTTTTTGCATGCGCATTGAACTTCTTGATGGACTTCTTGAATACCTGTCCAAGCAAATCCATAGTCCATTTCCTTTTTGCAGAGATTACCTTTCCAAGTATATGAAACGCTGACATAAAGATCTCAAATGACAGCGGTTCAAGCTCCTCTATCGTGTACTGCTTTGGAGCGGTCTGGCAGAAAGCGATCAGGATTAAAGCATCGTTGATCTGCCCTGCGTGAGGACTTTTCTTTCCTCCATAATCCGGCATTTCATTTGCAAATGCCTCATACTGCTTTATCGTTTTCCTCCATACAGCATCCGCTCCGGCATCATATTCTTTTTCTATGAAGGCACGGAGCGCTTTTTTCGCGTGTCTGGTAACTAAATTCTTGTTTTTCATACCAGTACTATACTATTTTCCCCTCAAACTCCTTCACTGTACTGCTTTTATCGCCAACATACCAATAATCGCAGGAATCACTTCCCAAAGCACAGGTATGTGTACGAATTAGCTTTGCGTGAAAGAGTTCAGGAACCAGATGATCAATCGCGCACATATGCGGGAGCAGATCCATATATCCGTTCTTTTTTGCATAGTCAGCCAAGGGGCAGCCGATCAGATCAAAGCACACACCCTCGTCCGTATTTCTGGGATTGATGGCCACTCGCCAGGTGTTTCCCCATTCTCCCCGGGACAGCTTCTCGTCAACAAGTTTTGCGTATGGCACATATCTTCTATACATTGAATTCCGAAAGATCTTCATTTGCCATTGATGGTTCAGATTTACAATCTTTCGTAAAAAAGCAAACCTGTGCAGGATCTCTTTTCCCATCTCAAGAAATGATTCTCCATTGATCCTGTGGTCTGATGCCTCATAAAACGATGCAGCAATGATCATCATGTCCAAGTTATAAGCCATTAGATTTTCTTCTCCGCCTATAAAAGGAGCTTTCGAATAAAGCGTTGGAAATAGTTCCTCTGCTCTTTCAATGATACGCTCTGCTTCCTGCGGGTAATGCTTCTTTGTATATCTGATAAACGCTTTCTTTACTGTCTTTTCAAGCCCTGCCATAATATTCCTTTCCCATCTTCATGGAATGGTATTATTCCGTACGGTTTTCAAGAAACCTCTGCCTACATTCTTCAATGATAACAAGGGTTTCTTCTTTTGTGTGGTATTCGCCGGTCGTAACCTGAATCCCCTGAAGACCTTTATAGTTCTGAAAGAAATTTGATATCTCGTCGAGAATAAACTTCGGAAGATCCGAGAGCTCCTGCACATTATCATAGCGGGGGTCACAATCCACTACGGAAATGAGTTTATAATCCTTTGATGATTTTCTTGTTGTATACGTTGAATACACACGCCTTCTTCTGAGGCATATATGGGTTTACCAAACTCCATTGGCCCAGTTCAAAAGTTCTTTCTTTAACGTCTCCCGATCCCTTTCGCATTCCTTCGGGTGCTGCCGTTCAGATTGAAACGCCATCTTATAAATCCGGGGAAGCTCCGTCAGCATGGCGTGGCTCATATGTTCGAATGCGATGTGCCTGTGCGGATAAAGGAAGCCGATTTCTGTCAGCTTTTTCTCCATCAGGGTCGCGCTTTCGAATGACGGCCATACCTCATCGTGTTTTGAGGACAGCAGCAGGATCGGCGCTTGGATCCTTTCGATCGGAATGATGGCTTCCGGCTTCACGTCCTTATCCCGGTTGAAGGAGATGATGTGAAGCTCCTTCTCTTTCAGGAGCACGCTCAACAGGTTGAACGACCGGCTGCGATAAGGCGCGTAGGACAGCTCCATCCCCCGATAACTCCAGCAGGAGGTTCCGGACGGGCCTTTGTTTTTCCCGCTGCCGGACAGACCTTCGCTGACAAAGTGGGACGGGACCCGTGCAATCACGCAGGACAGTTCCGGAAACATGGACGCGGCAACGAGCGCCATTTCGCTGCCTTTTGACATACCATCGACGCCGATTCGCACATAACCCTGCTTTTTCAGCCAGACAACAGCATTCTCAACGTACTCCACCGGCACACGGGACAGATCCTTCGGCGTCTGTCTTGTCTTGAACAGGGCAAGAGCCAATGAGGGGAAGCCGTTCTCGTGATAGACGCGTGCAGCCTGCCGGGTCAGCTTCATGCCGCCGTTGGAGCCGGACATCACGATCAGGACTTTGTCCTTTCTGCCGTTCCCGGGATACAAGACTCCCTCGAAACCTTCAGTCCATACCGATGTTGTTATCATCGTCCTCCATCCCCAATCAGAGCAAATGCTTTTTCGCTTCCGCTTCCATCTTCAGGTAGACCGGAGTGCTTGCCCCGGCAGCAATGTAAAACCTTTTCAGATCCTCATTCAACGCCGTCATTTCCCCGACAGCATTCAGAGCATGATCTGATGCACAGATCTTACCGATCTTCGTGGATCACATGATCTTATAGACGGTATAGCAAAGCCTTCAAGATCTCCCGGAACTTCCGCCAGTCGCAGAGCATGCCGTGCATGATCAGCAGAGTCGGTTTTTCTTCTTCAGCAAACTCATGAAACTGCATCGGCTCACCTCCAAAACAATCCCGCGTTGTAAGGACAGATTATACCACACAACTCGGGATGTTGGAAGATTGTATTGTTCTCATTTCTTCGTTTCAGAGCGCAGCCATGTCACTTCACTGCAGTCTTCCCAGAACGGCACTGGATGAGTATATGGATTTCTATAACGCCGATCGGCCCTATGCATACAATAAATACCGGACACCACAACAGGCCGAGCACGACTATTACAGTGAACATGCGGACTGACGGGCCAGTGGGATCGGACAATGGGGGTTCGAATCGTAAAGCTTTTTCGTTTCTCTTTCTGATTTTAAGCTTTTTTCATTTTCGTGTCCGATTACTGTTTTCGAAAGCACAACCCGGAAACCTGCATAAAATAAGGCAAAAATGAAAAATACCCTGAGATGTCCAAACCCAAGGGGTTCAGATCTCTCAGGGCATTTCACATGCCTAAGTACGCCCAAAAGTATACTTTTTAAGCTAAGTACGCCTAAAAAGTACACCAGGGAAAAGAATAATGTAATCTTCTCTAATTTATACCAACAGCTTTTCAACTTCTTTTGCCTTCAGCACACGGCCCATCGAAACCACTTTGTTCTCAATCATCAGCGCCGGGGTGCTCATGATACCGTATTCCATAATCTTGGCCATGTCGGTGATATACTCAATCTCTGCCTCAATCCCTTTTTCTGCTACGGCCTCTTTGACCGCACCGAGCAGATTTTCGCATTTGCAGCATCCGCCGCC
>JAFYHU010000039.1 GCA_017538965.1 Oscillospiraceae bacterium | reverse complement strand
GATCCGGACCATCCAGTAACCTGTCATACTGACATTGCCGCGGTAGATATACGCAAAACGATCGCTGAGGAGCAGCAGCATCGCGGACAGCTCCAACAGACCCAGTATTCGCCTGCGCTTGGGTGACAACGCTCCGGTCACAAAGGTCAACAGGGTCAAAATGCCGCATATGCCGCTCATAAAAAGCATGATATTCAGCTGATGCGCCTTTAAAAAATCAAGAATGCTCATAGTTTCTACTCCTCTTTTGAGCGTGACATTTTTCCGAGCAGATTACGGGCACGCTCATCCTGTCTGTTCAGTCAGCCAAGTTCAGCCTTAAGCAGGTTACTGAAGATAATGTTCCCCTGTTGTGGATCATTTTCTACACATTCTGTGCGTCTGCTTGCTTTTTCATGTAAAACAGCTCGGCATCATACTACACCCATTTTCACAGCCGCTCAATCTTCCACCATTTCCATGATGTCACTGACATCACACTGCAGAGCTGTGCAGATTTTTTGGATAATCTCTGTGTTTACGTTCTCGTTCTTTCCCAACTTTGTTATTGAGGCTGAACTGATTCCTGCCACTCGCTGAAGGTCTTTTTTCTTCATATCCTTGTCTATGAGTAATTTCCACAATTTTTTGTAGCTGATGGCCATTCCCTTCAACCCTCACTTTCTATAGCAAATAAGGCACCAAAGCAGCGCCTTGGATAGGTTTGACGGCTATTACAATATGAGCATAGCACAACAATCTGTGAATTACAAGACTAAATCAATAGTTCGCATCATTTTCCCCTTAACTCTCTCGATTATTTCTCACAATCAATGATCCAGAAAAGTCAAAAAAAGGCGCCCCCAAAGGAGCGCCCGCGTGATGCTCGTCTGTTTACTTCTGGACCTCGGTTTCAAGGCCGCATTTGAATTCAAAGGCAAGGTGATCCTCGAAAACGGTGATCCGCTCGATCAGCCTCCGGACCATTCCCTCGTCGTAATCCGTCACTGGCTCCTGATGCTCATCCAGAAAGGCTTCGAGCTCATCCAGCTTCTGCTTCATGGCCGTGCGGTTGGCGTCCTCCAGAAGAAGGGCCTGCTTTTCTTCCCGGAGCGCATCAATCTCGTCGGCCAGTTCCTCAAACCCCTGCTTGGCGTTGGCCTTCTTCAGGAGCTCCTTCTGCAGCTCCTCTGACCGTGCGTCGATCTCCGCCACCCGAGAGCTGTTGTTCTGAGCCAGCGCACGGTCGACAGCAAGCCGCATGCCGGGCAGAAACTCGTCCTTCTGCTCGATCATCTGGTTGAAGGCCATCACGACCGCTGCGTGTAAATCCGCCTCGTAGATCGTGCGGGACGGGCAGTCAATGCCGGACTTCCTTTTGTGTAGTCTGCTGGCGCAGCGCCAGACTGGAACATGCTCTCCTTTGAGGACCCATTGCGTTCTCTGGTAAAAGTCGCCGCAGTCGGCGCAGTACATCAGATGGGAAAGCGCATACTTCCCACTATAGACCCGTCGCTTTCCGGTGCCGGTCTTCAGCCGTGCCCTGCGCACCATCTCTTCCTGCACCTGCAGGAAAAGGTCTCGTGGAATGATGGCCTCGTGGCTGTTCTCCACGTAGTACTGCGGGACGATTCCCTTGTTGGCCACCCGCTTCTTGTTTAGGAAATCCGTCGTGACGGTCTTCTGCAAAAGCGCATCACCGATGTACTTCTCGTTCGTCAGAATTTTCCGGAGCGTACTGGCCAGCCAGAAGTCGTTACCTGCCGCCGTCCGGATGCCGTCTGCCGTGAGGCCCTGTCCGATGGCGTAGTAGCTTTTCCCACCAAGGTACTCCCGGAAGATGCGCCTCACCACCTCGGCCTCATCCGGGTTAATGACCAGGTTCCCATCCTCGTCCTTGTCGTAGCCGAGGAACCGGTTAGCGCAGACCTGCACCTTGCCTTGCTGGTATCGGTACTGAAGCCCCAGCCGAACGTTCTGAGAGAGGCTCTGGCTCTCCTGCTGGGCAAGGGATGCCATGATGGTGAGCAAGACCTCGCCTTTGGCGTCCAGCGTGTTGATCGCTTCCTTTTCAAAAAAAACGGCGATGTTCTTTTCCTTGAGCTGCCGGATGTACTTCAGGCAGTCGAGGGTGTTGCGGGCAAAGCGACTTATTGACTTCGTTACCACCATATCCACCCGGCCTGCCATGCAGTCATCGATCAGGCGGTTGAATTCCTCGCGCTTCTTGGTGTTGGTCCCGGAGATGCCGTCGTCGGCGTAAATGCCTGCCAGCTCCCAGCCGGGATGCTTTTCAATGTAATCTGTGTAATCGCTTCTTCCGCACCGGGCAGCGGCACATAGTTGAAAACCACTCCGGTGTACGGATTCATGCCTGCCGCTTTGAAGTATGCCTCCCGGTACCTGCCAATGAACCTGCCCAGCCTGACACCCTTGTCGATCAGAAAGGTCTCGGCCCACAGGTCCAGAAGTCCGTTGCTGGCAGGTGTACCTGTCAGGCCCACCATGCGTTTGATCTGGGGACGTACCTTCCGCAGCGCCTTCCAGCGCTGGCTCTGGTGATTCTTGAAACTGGAAAGCTCGTCGATCACCACCATGTCAAAGGGCCACGGGAGGCCGCGCTTCTCCAAATAGTCCACCAGCCATTTCACGTTCTCCCGGTTCACGACGTAGATGTCTGCCGGTGTCCGCAGGGCCGCTTCCCGTTGCTTTGCGCTGCCGACCATCACGGACATTTTCAGGAAGTGCGCGTGCTCCCAGGTGTCCCGCTCCTCCGGCCAGACTGTCTTGGCAACACGTAAGGGTGCGATCACCAGTACTTTGCCCACGTCAAAGCTGTCAAACATCAGGTCCAGAATGGCGGTAAGGCTGATGCAGCTTTTCCCGAGGCCCATTTCAAGTATCAGCATTGCCTCCGGATGCGTTTTCAGGAACTCCACACAGAAGTTCTGATATTCGTGTAAGTCAGTTCTTTTCATATTTCTCGTCCATTTCCCTTATGATTCGATTCAGGAGAGCCGGGCCATCCAGATCGGACAGCGCACAGAAGTAATCGGAACAGAACCCCTGTTTTCGATATGTTCCCACGGAGAAAAAAGAGGGCCCCCGTCCCGGGTCGCACGATCTGCTCCCGGTAACGGAAACCCCTTGATTTCAAGCCTTCTGCGGCCCTTTTTACCCTTTATGTGTTAGTAGACAGACGGTCTCGACGTGGCACGAGGAAACGAGTTTACTAATTCATACCCGCGCCTGTTCGCAAAAATGCGGTCAGGAACATATCCACGGTTTTGCCTGTTCGCACTTTTGGCTCCGGGAACATATCCAGGTTTTATCTGTTCGCAAGGAACATATCCACCAGTGTCTGTGTGCGGGAACATGTCGATAAGCCGGAATAAATTAATATCTGTCGCCATACTCCTTGTGAGCTTCTCCAGTCCATTTGCGAATGAAATCAGTTTTTGCATCGGTATAGGCATCTCTGTTGTGCTCATATCTCTTCCATAATTCCAGCTTTAATGCTTCATATTCCTGTGCGATCTGAGGATGCTCATTCAGATAGTCGCGGAAATACAGCTCATCATTATCTCCTGTGTATCTAAGATGAATGTGATAGACCTTATCCGCAAAACCCTCTTTTGTATATCCCTTATTGAGTGAAATTCGTCCATTCTCATCGGACATCCTGATAAATCCATTCTGTTCCAAAATATGCGCGACTTCTTCCATGTCAGTTTTTTCAGAAATCTCTACCATTACATCAACAATGTTCTTTGCCCATATACCCTGTATCGCTGTACTTCCAATGTGACTGATTCTTTCAACAGAAATGCCGGACAATATATCTTTTATTGAATTCTCTATCTCATTGTAAGAATCTTCCCATTTATCATCGTGCTCAACCAGAAAGATTGGGAACAGTTCCCACAGTTCCTTCAATGTCATTTCTGACAGTTCTTTTTTCATCCTTAAAGCTCTCCTGAATACCGTTCTATCAAATTGCTTTTAGCGTATGCGTTGCACCCCAGCTTTTCAAAACTGTAACAGACGGGAATCCCGCATTGATCAAAGCTTCTTTTTCGTGTTCAACGGTTAATGGCGTATCGTAGTGATAAAAGGTTTCGTCCGCTATATTCTGTTCTTTTTTTAAGCGAAGTAGCTCCGCACGGCAAAAACGCTCTTCTTCCTTGGACATTGCAAAATAATCTGTTAGAATGAAGTAGCCTCCTGGCTTCAACGCCTTTCGTAGTTTTTCGTACAAAGAGGTTTTCTCTTCTTTGGTAAAATGATGAAGAGATTCCACAGACACAGCTGCATCATAGTAATTTTCCTCAAACGGCACATCAAAATACGAGCCCAAAATCAGCGTCATACGCTTATCAGGAAACTTGTTGCGCAGCTCGTCAAGCATCCCCGGCGCAAGGTCAATGCCTGTGATCTCTGCCGAAGGGACCAACTCAAAATAATAACCAAGTTCCAGACCTGTACCACAGCCTAAATCAAGAAGGCGCGTACCATGATCTTGTGGCAGGCAGCTTGCTGTATATGGATAAAATTCCTGTGCAGATTCAATATATGTTAATTGATGCTCTTCGTACCCGTCTATTCGGGAGTCAAAAAACTCTCCCATTTTTTCAAGCATATCATCTTACCTCACCAAATCCCGATTCATCGATATCTCAATTTGTCTATTTGCATAGAACGCAGTTATATCGGACAACAGAGCCATCAGGATAATCAACTACGATTCTTTCCTCAGTAAAGCCACACTTGCGGTAGAATCCGACTGAATCGTCATCTGTCTGTGCTTCGATCCATTTCACGTCTTCAGATTCCATTGCAAATTGAATCAGGTGTCTTCCGATTCCTCGACGGCGGAATTTTTCAGGCACGGCAATTCCGATGATTTCAGCACCAGAATCTGAGAATTTCAGAACCATCATGCCTGTTTTCTTGCCTCGGTTCTCACATACATATACTCTCACCGATTGATCGTTTAATAAATCTTCCATCTGTATTTTGAAATCATCATATGCTGGTTGATACATACAAGGAGCATAGAGCATGTATGCCTCTTCTGACAAAAGCCAGTCTCTATCACCGCATAACACAATGTTCATAACTGTCCTCAACAATACGATATTACAGCACTAATTCCATCAGCCAGCAATCCTCTTTTTTCCCTTCGAACATCTCATGTTCCGGAAGAGATTTAACTATCTTAAACCCGGCTTTTTCGTATGCCCGGATCGCTCTGTGATTAGTCTTGTGCGGATCAAGAAGAATGATTTCCGCAGCCTTTTGTCCTTTCAGATAATCAGCCATCAATTTCAAAAAAGTTGTCCCGATCCCTCTGCTCCAATACTCCGGTTCTCCTATAAATTGATCCATGGCAAACACAACATAGCCATTATCAGGATAGTCATATTCGTCGAACAATTCTCCGCTCAGCCTATATGCCTGCCCATATCCTATTGGCACATTTCTGTATTCAATAATAACTCTGAAACCATCGGGAATCTCTTCATGATAATGATCCGCCAATGAATCCATCGTAAATCTGACGTCACGGCCTTCATAGTATTCCAGTACTCTTTCATCAGTCAGCCATTTATACATAAGCGGAAGATCGCTATCAACAAAGTCTCTGATCAAGACGTCGCCATTTTCAATTCTCATTTCTTATCTCTGCAAATTCTGATCTGTCACATTAAAAGATTCCGGATCGCCAGATCATAGTCGGAATCGATCATCACAATTCTCTCGCCCGCATTCTGAAAACCATTGATATAGCGTTCGTTATCTTCTACGAAATCGGCAATTGTGCAATCAGAACCGATCAATCTGGCTTCTATTTCTGATTCATGGTCGATAATCTCATCAAAATGATTCTCAATATAGTTTCCGGTCATGGCGAGGCAGATGAATCGGATCGACGGTAAATACCGCTCGTCGAAATCCTGCCGCCAGCAAAATGGAATATAGCAGCCCTCCACTATGAGGTTTTGCCGGTTCTCGATTGCGGTCTTCACGATCTCGCGGACAATCGGCCACAGGTACCTTGTCAAAGCCTCGTCGTCTTCCGGCGTCAGGTCAGTGTTGCCGCTGCGGATCAGACCCATTTTCAGATGGTCAATGGACAGATACGGATAGCTGTATTTTTCGAGCAGCCTTTGGGCCAGAAGCGTTTTCCCGGTATGGGATGCGCCTGTTATCAGTATAATCATAGCCTTGCTTTCAATTCTTCTCTGACCTTTTCCAAATCACTGCAGGTCAGGATTGGAATCAGGCTGTCTATTTCTTCTATACTCTTATCCCACCATTTGAATCTGAGCATCAGATCAATCAGTTCATCATCAAATCGTTTCCGGAGAACCCTTGCAGGATTACCAACCACAATGGTATAGGGATCAATATCGCTGCCCACCACGCTGTTTGCTCCGATGATGGCTCCGTCACCGATATGTACACCGGGAAGAATCACCGCGTTCTGACCGATCCAGACATCGTTGTCGATCACCGTGTCGCCTTTGAGCGGAAGGTCGGCAGGCGCAGGCGGGTTCATGCTCCAACCTTCCAAGGTATAGAATGGAAAAGTAGAAACCGCGTTCATCTGGTGATTCGCGCCGTTCATGACGAATTCGACCCCGGCTGCGATCTGGCAGAACTTCCCGATAATCAGTTTGTCGCCGTTCCATTCGTAATGATGGGTCACATGGCTTTCAAAATCCGAATCGGCAATATAGGTAAAATCGCCAACGATGATGTTCGAATTGGTAATCGTCGGTTTGACATAGATTTCTTTGTCGTATCCCGGAATGGGATGGATCATATTCGGATCAGGACTTTTCTCATGCTTCATCGTTGTCACCTTATAATTGATTTCATTTCAGAAAGCGATTCATTCCTGCCTGGAAGGTCTTACTGAATTTTACATTCTGCTCTTATAAATTAGCCTCTGAACCTTATCGGCTCAGAGGCCATTCTTTCAGGCTGTTCCGTTTCGATTACTTCAGGCTCAGAGCTTTTCTGGCCTTGGCGAGAATATTCTCCTTCGTCAGGCCCGTGATCTGGCGCAGATAGGGCAGTTTGCCGACTTCGCCGAAACGGTCCTGCACGCCGACGGCGCAGACGGGGATTTTCTCCTCCGCCAGGGCTTCCAGCACGGCTGACTGCAGGCCGCCGATGACGTTGTGGTTCTCCACGGTCAGGACGGCGCCGGTCTTGCGGGCTGAGGCGAGGACGGTCTCACGGTCGATGGGCTTGATGGTATGGACGTTGATGACTTCGGCGTCAATGCCCTCCGCTTTGAGCTCTTCGGCAACCTCGACGACATCTTTGGTCATCATGCCGCTGACGAAGATGCTCAGGTCTTTGCCTTCCTTCATGACGTCAGCCTTGAAGAGGTCGAACTTGTAGTTCTCGGAGAAGACGACGGGCTGCTCCTTACGGAACAGACGGATGTACACCGGGCCGTCATACGCGTTCAGGACGGGCATGGCCGCGCGCAGCTGAACCTCGTCGACCGGCTCGAAAATCACCATGCCGGGGATGGAACGCACAACGCCGATGTCTTCCATGCTCATGTGGGTACCGCCGTTGAGCTCCGCGGAGATGCCGGGGTCGGTACCGACGATCTTGACGTTGCGTTTGGAATAGGAAATCGAGATCGCGATCTGATCGCAGATGCGCCGGGTGGCAAAGGGCGTGAAGCTCTCAATCCAGGGCTTGAAGCCGTAGCTGGAAAGACCGGCCGCGATCGAGGCCATGTTCTGCTCGGCAACGCCGCAGTCAAAGCACTGTTCTGGGAACTGCTTTCGCAGATTCATCGTTCCGCTGGCCTTGCCCAGGTCGGCATCCAGGAGCACGACGTGTCTGTCCTTCTCCATCAGTTCCGCAAGACATGCGGCATAAACAGCTCTCATTTCCATTGCTTCAGTCCTCCCCTCTGATTTCCCGGATGGCGGCTTCGGCCTGCTCCTCGCTGACCTTGCAGTTGTGGTTGCCGGAACCGAGTTCCTCGATCCACTTCACGCCGCAGCCCTTCAGGGTGTTGAGAATGATCATCGTGGGCTTTCCGCTGTCGCGGCCGAGCTTTGCGTGCTCGACAGCCGCCTCGACCTGCTCCACATCGTTGCCGTCCTCGACATCGATGACGTTCCACCCGAAGGCAGCCCACTTTTCGGCAAGCGGGGCGACGTCGTTCACTTCGGCAACCGTGCCGTCAATCTGCAGTTTGTTGTAGTCGGTAAAGGCGATCAGGTTGTCCAGCTTCTTCGCCGCGGCGAACATGGCCGCTTCCCAGATCTGGCCTTCCTGGCTTTCGCCGTCGCCGATCAGCGCATAGATCGTCGCGCCGTCCTTTTCCAGCTTCGAGCCCAGCGCGATGCCGACCGCGCAGCTGAAGCCCTGGCCGAGGGAGCCGGCGGTCATGTCGATGCCGACGGTGCGGTTCATGTCGCAGTGGGAGGGCAGATTCGTTCCGCTCTGATTCAGGGTCAGCAGCTCTTTCTTGTCAAAATAGCCGCGGTTGGCCAGCGTCGCGTAAACGGCGGGGCCGGCATGGCCCTTTGAGCAGACAAAACGGTCGCGCCCAGGCATCTGCGGCTGCGCCGGATCGATGTTCATTTCCTTGAAATACAGCACGGCAAGCGCCTCGACCGCGGACAGGCAGCCGCCGATGTGCCCGACACCGAGATGACCGATGCAGGTCATGATATCGCAGCGAATGTCTTTGCAGACTTCTTTCAGATCATAGTCCAATTTGCTTTCCTCCTCAGTTTCCGACCGTCGGAACAATGCTCTTTTTTCCGCTTCCGCCGGCCGTTTAAAAATCTTTTCAACAGCTTGCAGTTTAACGCCGACTCCCCCTGTTTGTCAATCACCTTGTTTGCTTTTCCGGGAAATGTGCAGTACGCAGCGCAACCGTATCTTCTGCTATTGTAAGAACGCTTAAAATGGTGTAGAATAGCCGCGGAACAGAAAAGCGGAGAGGGGATTCGGATGGAACAGCCTACACTGTCTGCTCTGCTGAAAGCGGAGGAAGAAACGACACGCAATCAGCTGCGTGCCGACGACATCATCGACCGGAACCGGAAACAGAGCGTCGACCGGCTGAACGAACTGCTCGGCGGGATGCTGCTGCGCTATAACGCCGCATACTCCGGCGAACAGAGCCGGCAGGCCATCGCCGACAGCATGACGGCCGCCGTGCAGGACATGCTTCCGCTGCTGAACGCCGGTACGGCCGTCAGGGAGATGCCCAAGCGCAAAGTGCGCACCGGGGCGATCGTCATGCTGCTTCTCGCGGTGATCTGCGCCCTTGTCTGCGTTCTGCTGATTCGGGAGTATTTTCCGGTCGGCTGCGCTTTTCTCGCGCTGGCCGCCGTCTGCGGCTTCGCGGCCGGTCTTCTCTGGCACGGCGAGCGGGAAGTCCGCGTTCATGCCGGGCTGAATTCCGAGCTTGTCTGGAAGACGCTGCAGAAGACCGTCGAGACCATGGACCGGAAGACGGAAGAATTCCTCGCGCAGGAAGCCGATCTCTCCTCCGGCGCAGAATCGGAGGCGATTTCCGGCGCCGGGATTACCGATCCCGAGGCCCTGCAGATCTTCGGAGATCTGCTGGAAGGGCTCTATTCCGGAAACGGAGACTTTGCCCTTCGGCAGTTGAAGAAGCTGCAGCCGTGGCTTGCCGACCGAGGCATCGAGACACGGGATTACGGCCCCGAAACGGCGGAGATGTTTGATCTCCTGCCCACCAAAAACAGGCCGACGACACTCCGGCCGGCTCTGGTGGCGGACGGAAAGCTTTTGACGACGGGAAAGGCAACGGAGCAGCTGCGCTGAAAGCATGCCTGACAAAGGGAGAACAGCCTTATGATGTATTATTGGGGTTTTGACCTCGGCGACGGCGAGAGCGCGCTGGCCCGGGTCGGAAGCGAAGGAAACAACGTACCGGAAATCGTCGAGGTGGACGGGAAAAAAGTCACGATCACCGTCTGGGCCGTGATGCGCAGCGGCGAGGTCCGCATCGGCGAAAACGCCGCACGCTCGGCCTCGGCCGCCGTGCGCAGCGCCGCGCGCTTCAAGCGCCGCTTTCTGGACGCGCAGTCCGACAGCGCAGCCCTGATCCGGGACTTTTCGGCGCGGGTGTTTGAATCGCTCCGCGCGAGCGGAGAACTGAGCGGAGGCGAGAAATCCAACAGCGTGTACGTCGGCTGTCCGGCCGGCTGGGACAGCGAGGCCCGCGGGCGCTATCAGCGCATTTTTGAAACCATCGGCTTCCCGACTCCGAAAGTGGTCTCGGAGTCCCGCGCAGTCATGGTCGGCGCTATTCAGTCCAACTCGGTCCGCGATCATGTGGACCTGCGCGCGAAGTCCGTGCTGGTCATCGACATCGGTTCCTCCACCACCGACTTTGCCTATATCAACAAGGGCAAGGAGGCGGAAATCCGTACGGGCGGCGAGGTTGCCCTCGGCGGCGGCGTAATGGACGAGGTGCTCCTGGACGCCTGCATCGCCGCCTCGCCGAACGCCGCCTCGCTGCGGCGGGTGATGGAGGAGAGCGAGAGCTGGAAAGTGGACTGCGAGCTGCATGCGCGAAAGCTGAAGGAGAAGTATTATTCCCTGCCGGCTGACGAGCGCGGCAGCCGGGACTGCAGCGAATCGCTCATGATCACCTATGACGAGCCGATGATTCTCGACCTGGTCATGAACCGCAAAACCGCCGCGCTCCTGACGGAAAAACCCTGCCCTCAGCTGAACGGCCAGTCCTTCCGCAAGGTCTTCTGCGCGGGGCTGAAGGAGGTCCGCGAGAGCATCGGGGATCAGCTGCCCGAGCTTCTCTTCCTGACCGGCGGGGTCTCGCGCATGGAGGAGATTCGCAGCTGGTGTCAGGAAGTGTTCCCCGAGGCGGTCATCTATACCGACCGGGAGCCGGAATTCAGCGTGGCGCGCGGTCTAGCCTGGTGCGGACGGATCGACCACGAGCTGCAGTGCTTCCGGGCGGATGTGGAAAAGCTGATTGCCTCGAACACGGTGGAATCCATCGTTTCCTCGCGTCTGAACGATCTGTACCTGTCGGCGCTGAAAGAACTGCTCGACCCGCTGCTGGATCAGGCGGTCAAGCCGGTGCTTCTGGACTGGCGCAGCGGAAAGATCGAGCGGATCAAGGACATGGAAGAAGCCCTGCAGGAGAGAATCAAGGTCTATCTCTACTCCGAGCAGGCGAAGGCCAGCCTCTATCAGCCCGTGGCGGACTGGCTGCTGCAGATCTCGGACGAGCTTGAGCAGTACACTTCGGAAATCTGCCGGCGTTACCACGTGCCGGACCGCTCGCTCGAAATCTCATCCGTGCTGAGCGCAAGCGATTTCCGGATTCTGGAAAGGCTCGAAGCGCGGGATGTGCTTTCGGGAGACACGCTGACCTGGACGGCCGTGTTCGTCGAGTCCATCATCTCCTTCCTGGTTGCGATGCTCTGCGGCGGCAGCGGCGTCGTGCTGATCAGCGAGGGGCCAATCGGGATGCTGATCGGTTTCATTCTCTCCTTCATGATTCTCATCGTCAGTCACGCCATGGGCCGCAAGGCCATTGACGAGAAGCTGATGAATGCCAATCTTCCGCTTGCCATCCGCCGCATCGCGCTCAGCAACGCCCTCCCCCACATCGACATGCCGAATCTGGGGATCGGCGATTCGCTGAAAAACTCCGCGGCAGGCAGACTGCTTTCCGGCTCGGAAGAAAGCGATGCCGCCCCCGAAAAGAAGCGGCATCTTCTCCCCCGTCTGCGCTGGTCCGATCCGGACGGCATCTCCGAGCGGCGCATGCAGACGATCCGCTCCAAGATTCGCCAGAACTGCGAAAAGCTGCTGAAAGATCAGGACAACGAAGACCTCGCGGCGCTGAACGCACGCATGAGCCGCGACATCTCCGAACAGATCGAAACCCGCCTGAAAGAACTCGCCGAGCAGGTAGAAATTCCCCTGTAATAAAAGAACCACCCACGGGTGGTTCTTTTTCGGTTCAGCTTTCAAATTTTCCCAGCATTTCCCAGGCATAGGCGTCCTTGTCCTGTTCCTCGCGGCTCAGCTCGTCGTAGGGCAGCATCATCGGATGCCTTCGCATCCCGTCGTCGCGTCTGGGATTGTACTCCCAGTTATACAGCTCGTAGAACCGCAGCCAGCGGCGATGCTCCATCTCCTGCAGTTCCGCTGCCTTTTCCGGATAGATCTCCCGATATCTCGCGTAGGCCTTCCGGCAGACCTCGTCGCTCAGTTCGAGAATGCTCTCGTCGTCCAGCAGATAACGCACCTTCACGATCAGATGGTCCGCCGCAGCGATGTTCGACTGCCGCAGGAAGTGGCTCAGGTCCTTCCAGGCCACGGGCTTTGCGCTTCCTTTGTTGTAGATGTCGTTCATCGCGATCGCGCTGCGGTTGACGGCATCCTTGATCACGAATTCCGGCGTCAGGGTCTTCTCACGCTCGCCGAAGCAGGTCAGCCCCGGGGCGGGCTCGTCCAGCCGTACGTGGACCTGCGCCTGCGTCGGGAACCAGCGATGCAGCTTTTCGTAAACCGCCAGGTTTTCCGCGTCCTCATCCGCGGCCAGAATGATCCTGTCCGCATTGCGAAGCAGTTCGGGATCATCCGTCCAGGCGCCGTCATGAATCAGAATTCTGTCCCGATCCTCGCCTTCTCCGTTCAGCGCCCGGATGATGGCGGGATGCAGGGCGGCAAAGTCCGCGCAGTCTTCAAACACATGATAGCTCGTCTGTCTTCCCGCTTCAAACACATTGGTCAGCAGCGCCCGTTCCAGCAGCGCGCTTCCCGTCCGGCCGCAGCCGATCAGAACAACGCAGCTTTCCGCTTTTTTCAGCGGATGTTCCTTCCAGTAGCAGCGGCTGAGCGCCTCCGTCCGGCTGAACAGATGCAGCCCCTCGGGCAGCGCGTCCACCGGCACGTCGGCCATGCAGTAGACCGGGACCTGCAGATTGACCGTTTCGAGTCCTCGCGAGAGATTGTCCCAGGGGTCCGGTCCCGTGAAGAAGAAGGAAACGCCCTCTTTTCTTTCTCCGCGCAGCTTCAGCAGGCTTTCGGCTTCGGCCTGAATTCTGACCGTATTTCCCGTCCGCAGCTGTTTTTCCGCCGCGTTCTGGAAAACGAGCAGACAGTCCGGGTCGGCGTCCGCCAAGGCCGCGGCGAGAGCAGCCGAGTCGGCGTTCTCTTCGCTGAAGACATACCAGCTGCGCTGCTTTCCCGACCGGAGACGCAGACGCGGCAGAATCTGTCCGGACAGCAGGCTCAGCCCGATGCCGATCAGCGCGGTCAGAATGCCGATGCTGGAGAGGGCGAAAATCAGGCCGAGAATGCGGCCGGCCGGGGTCACGGGAGACAGATCGCCGTAGCCGACCGTCGTCATGGTAATCAGTGAAAACCAGATTGCGTCCCAGACGCTGTGAATGGTCGATCCCGGCGCCCCTGTTTCCGTCACCACCAGCAGCAGGAGCAGCGCGGCATACACGCCGAGCGCCGCCGCAAGAAGCTTTCCGTGTTTTTTCACGCCGGTTTTCACCTTCTTTTCCCTGTCGCTTTTTTCAGGATATTGAGCCGATTCCGCCTTGTCAATCGGCAGACTGTCCTTCCGTCTTTGACGCATCCGGCCGCTCCGCACCCGGCCGCAGAGCCTCGCCCTGCTCCTCTTTCGCGAAGTTTCCTTTTCGGATGTCCCGGAGCATGCCCCTGAACTCCGCACACACGTTCATCGCGAGAAAGCGGGAAGTGAAATCCACATCCAGCGGCCGTTCCACCACGATCTCTTCGCCGTCCTTCGGAATCTTCATCGTGATCTTCCCTTCGGAAAAGCGGATGTCCGCACCGCGGTATCGGATGTGCCCGAAAAACAGCAGAACCTTGAGCCAGAACATGGGCGCCGCATAGTAATAGGTGACATAGAGGAAATACATCACCAGTGTCATGATCGGAATAATCTGAAAAATGACCAATCTGCTCACCTCCTGCTGTTGAAAATGATCATACCAGATTTCTTTGATTTTGTACAGTCACGGCTTTGAAGAAACCGGCGTTGCCCGGCGGGCAATTCTATGCTATAATCATCGCCGAGAGGAAAGCGAGGAGGGAGAAACCTGTGTGGAGTCCGCTGAGAATCCTTGGAATACTCATATTGATCGCCGGACTGGTTCTGTTCTGTCAGTATCAATACATCCCTGCCCTGATCAGCATTCTGATCGGTGCCATCTTTGTCGGAAAGCCGAAGAAAGCCGTCCCCGATGATGAGGAGAGCCCGGACCTTGAGAACGCGGAACTTGTCCGCGTCGATACCCCGCTGAAAAAAGTCCGCGCGGTGACCACCGATTTTCGCCGCCTGACCTTTCCGGTTGACGGCGTCACCGCGAACAACGACGACGGGAGTTCACGGCAGCAGATTCTCCGGGCGCTCTGCGCGGGAGAAGACAAGGCCGTCGCGGATGTCTGGTTTGATGACTTCCTCTATGCTCACAAGGTACAGATTCGCGTCAGGACGGAGGAAGGCTGCGTCGGACTGATCCGGCAGAGAGATGTCGAAACCGTCCGCGGCTATTTCGGAAAGCCTGTCCGCATGATCTATCTGGAGATTGACAGCGTCCAGAACGATGACGGGGAGCGCGAATACAGCGCGGAAGTCGTCATCATCGCCAACCGCGAATAACAGAACCGCTTCTTCTCCATCGGGGCGTCGAAGGCCGTCCCGATGCCTGTCAGAATGATTCAGGGTACCTGTCCCCGCGACTCATACAAAACCCATCCGGATAACAGCTTCCGGATGGGTTTTGATCGTATTTGCTATGCTTTTCGGTGAAAAGGCTTACTCCTCCGCCGTGAAGTCGTCCTTGCCTGCGCCGCAGAGCTCGCAGACGAAATCATCGGGAAGATCTTCCCATTTCACTCCGGCTTCCTCTTCGTCATAGACCCAGCCGCAGAGATTGCAGACATATTTCATCTTGAAATTCTCCTTTCGTCAAAATATGAGAGAACGGATTGCCACACCAGTGACATCGGTCACTGGTTCGCAATGACAGATCTCAGTTTACTTGAAGTAGCGCTCCAGCAGGCCCTTGAAGGCCTTGCCGTGTCTCGCCTCATCGCGCGCCATTTCATGCACGGTGTCATGGATGGCGTCGAGGTTATACTTCTTCGCGAGCTTGGCAAGCTCGAACTTGCCCGCAGTGGCGCCGTTTTCGGCATCGACGCGCATCTGCAGATTCTTCTTGCTGCTGTCGGTCAGCACCTCGCCGAGGAGCTCGGCGAACTTCGCCGCATGCTCGGCTTCTTCGAGGCCGGCCTTGTTCCAGTAATCGCCGATCTCCGGATAACCTTCCCGATAGGCAACGCGGGCCATGGCCAGATACATGCCGACTTCGGAGCACTCGCCCTCAAAGTTCGCGCGCAGCCCGGCGATGATCTCTTCCCGGACTTCCTCCGGAACATCGTCGCCAAAGACCTTTCCGACGCCGACGACATGCTCTGCCGCCCAGGTCAGCTCTTCCGCCTGCAGGGTGAAGCGTTCGCCGGGGACTTTGCACACCGGGCACTTCTCAGGGGGCGTATCGCCCTCATGAACATAACCGCAGACCGGACATACCCATTTCTTCATCAAAAGACCCTCCGTTTATAATGATTTGTGGTTTTCGGCATTGTTTTGATTCTTTGCCTTATCACTGACTGTAAGTTACCATACCCGGGTTCTTTTGTAAAGCGCTATTCTGTGAATTTTCTTATACCGCGTTTTCGATCAGGGTCAGGAGTTTTGCGCGCTGCGCGTCCGTCAGCGAAAATTCATAATGCCGGCGCCATTCCGGAGAGTACCAGCTGTCTCTGGCCGCCTCGATTCTCTCTCCTTCCGCATCGCGCTTCCATTTTCCCTTTTCATCCTTCAGATAGACCACATCGGCAGCATCCTCGTCCATCCGTTTTTCCAGCTCCTCCCGCAGGGACGGGAAGCCGTAGCGGTTTCGCAGTTCCTCATCCCGGAGGACGCTCCGCAGAAACTGCCATGCTGCCGTCCGGTCGTCTGCTTCCGTGCCGGAACCGATTCCGAGAATCTCGTCAAAGCGCAGGATCGAAGCGGAGCCGTCCGGCTTCGGCCAGCCGACGAAGCACGCGCCGGACGGGAAGAAGGCATCGTACCACTTCAGCTCTTCCAGCGTCCCGATCTGCGCCTGCATCAGCAGCAGCCTTCCGTCATAGATGCGGCTCTCCATGCTGGAAGAGTCCGCCGTATAATCGCGGAAATCATAGCGCTGCGGCTGCCGGCGGGAAAACTCGGTCAGGGTTCCGCGGAGCTCTTCCGCATTCCGGTTGACGGTCATCAGGGCTTCCAGCAGCCGGTCCGCGGTATAATACGGCTCGTAGAGGCTCCCGTCCGCCGGCAGCCCCGCCGCCAGCTCCTGCAGCTGGCGCAGGCTGAGCTGGTTTCTTCCGCCGACGGCATCCTCGTCGGCCGCCATGGTCTCGATGCGGAAAACCGGCGTGACGGCGCACAGGGCGCCGTCCCCGCTGCTGAGCGCCCGGCGGACGCTCGCGAAAAGATCCTGCTCGCCGAGGGAGGCGTCTTCTTTCAGCAGGGGCCGAAGGTCTGCCAGCTTTCCCTCTTCCCGGAACTGTTCAAACGTGCTCTCATCCAGTACGACAAGCTGATGTTCATCCGAAAGGAAGCGCTCGCGGCTGAGGTTTGCATAATCGACGGGTTCCAGAAGGCAGGAGGAGCTGCTGCCGTTAAACGCGATGATCTCCCTCGCCAGTCTGTCGGAGAGATGAAGAAAGCCGATGCTGATTTCTCTTCTTCCGTCCGTCTCGGTTGTCGGAGAGGCAACGGTGTAAAGCTCCCGGGTCGTCTGGTCCGGCTGCCAGGCATGCTGAAGAAAATGCAGGCTCCCGTCATCCCGGACAAAGAAGGCGGCGGCTTCGGAAGGATTGATTCCGAGAGAGAGCAGCGAAGTCAGTCTGCTGATCAATCCGCTTTCCGGGTCCATGCGGAACACTTCCGAGTTTCTCAGGAAGCAGACGCTGTTTTCCGTTTCGCCGCGGCAGAAATCATGCGCTCCCTGCGGCAGTTCTATCGGTACGGAGGCCGTCCTCATCGCGGTATCAATCCGGCTGAACCACAGCCTGCCGTCCTGATTCAGGATGACCGCAAGCGAGTCCTCTCCGATCCGGCACAGCTCCTTGACGGGAAACGGGGTCGTCACGGAAAAGATGGTCAGGCCTTCCGTATTGAAAAACAGCACGGAATTGCCCTGCGGCATCGCGGCAAGCGCATCGCCGATCACCTGCACCCGGCTGCAGTCCGGCACACCCTGGGCCGGCGCCGCCTCGATTTCGCGGGTGCTGATTTCCACGCCGTTGCTCTTGACCAGCCTCACATAATACCGGTTCCTTGTCTGCTGCATCGGGTTTCGGCTCGGGTCCTGCCAGCTTTCATAACTGCTCTCGAGAACAAGGATGCTGCCGTCTTTCATCAGGCGAAAGGCCCGCGGCCGCGATTCGGAATAGTATTCTTTCCGGTCTTCCGTGTCCTCCGGCGCCGCCAGGGGGCGGTAACGGCGGACTTTTTCGCGCTTTCCGCTTTCCGTCACGCGGAAAAGCGCGCTTTCATAAACAGCATAGCGGCCGTCGTTGACAAAGTCCTCATCCTCCAGCAGCTCCGCAGGAATGTTCTCGCCCGTCTTGCGATTGATCAGGGCAAGGAAGCCGCTGTCCCCGAACGCCTGCTGAAACAGAACCGCTTCCTCCCCCGGCGCGATTTCGGCGCTTTTTGTCTGGACCCAGCGGAGGGGCGCGGGGATTTCTTCTTCTGCCTCGGGGACGGCTTCCTCCACGTTGGCGCTTCTGCCGCAGCCGGTCAGGGCAAACGCCAGCATTGTCAGCAGGATCATGATCCCTATTCGGTTTCGCATCTGTTTCATAGTCTGCACCCGCCGATTCTTTCCTGTTTTTTTATCATAGCATACTCTTTTTTTCGCCGCAAGGGCATCAAATTCTAAATTAGTCTAAAACTTTTTCCGGAATGCTATGCGAATCGGAAAAGCTGTGTTATAATGCAATATCATTTCCATCAGGAGAGGAGGAGTTCCATGGCTGAGAAAAAAGCTGCGTCGGACAAGCCGATGCGCGTCCGCCGCCCGCTGCGAAGCGTGCTGAAGGTTTCCGGCATCGCTGCCGATACCACCTCCTCGCTGCTCAGCGTCATTCTTCGCCTGATCGGAACCGTCCTTCTGATTCTGCTGATCACCGGAATCCTGTTTTCCTGCATTTTTGCCTATTATGTCAAGACCTGTCTGACTCCGGACCTGGACATCACGCTGGAGGATTACCAGCTGAGTGAAGCCAGCACCATCTGGTATCAGGACCTGGCGGGTCAGTGGCAGGAAGCCATCACCATCGGCGGAGATCAGCGCCGCATCTGGGTGGAATACGAAGACATCCCCAAATACATGGAGCAGGCGCTGATTGCCATCGAAGACAAGCGCTTCTATGAGCACAAGGGGGTTGACTGGTACCGCACGGCCGGTGCCTTCGTAGAGATGTTCGCTCGGATGGAGACCAGCTACGGCGGCTCCACCATCACCCAGCAGCTGCTGAAAAACCTGACCGGAAAGGATCAGGTAACCGTCCAGAGAAAGCTGACGGAAATCTTCGGCGCGCTGGAGCTGGAAAAGAAATACGACAAGCAGGAGATTCTCGAATGGTATCTCAACGCCGTCTATTTCGGAGAAGGCTGCTGGGGCGTCGGCATTGCGGCGCACACCTATTTCGGAAAAGATGTCAAGGACCTGACTCTGGCCGAGTGCGCCTCGATTATCGGCATTACCAACAAGCCGACCTATTACGACCCCTTCTACAACGAAGAGAACAACAAGCAACGGCAGGAGGTCATCCTGCGCGAAATGTACGAGCAGGGTTATATCGATTATGACACCTGGAAGAGCGCCGTGGCGGAAAAGCTCGTCTTCAAGCGCACGCCAAACGAGGAATATCACCAGGAGATTTATTCCTACTACGAGGAAGTCGTCATTCGGGATGTTATCCGGGATCTGATGCGTCAGAAAGGCCTGAACTACGACGCGGCGCAAAAGCTGCTGTATAACGGCGGGTATCAGATCTACAGCTGTATGGACACCGGAATTCAGTCTATCGTGGATGATCTGTATTCCAATCCCGACCTGATGCCGAAGGGCGGCCGGTACGAGCAGCAGTTCCAGAGCGCCATTGTGATCATGAATCCCTATGACGGCCGGATTCTCGCTCTTTGCGGCGGTGTCGGAGAAAAGACCATCAATTTTGGGCTCAACCGTGCCGTTCCCATCAGTTCGGGCGGCGTCGATTACGGCGGGGCAACCCGCTCGCCCGGTTCCTCCATCAAGCCTCTCGCGAGCTACGGACCGGCCCTCAACGAAGGCCTGATCACTCCGGACACGCTGGTCAACGACGCGGCAAACATTGTCCTCGCCGGGACCAGCTGGTACCCGCACAACGACAATTACGAGAACTACGGAGTTCTCTCGATTTACCAGGCTTTGAAATGGTCTCTCAACACGGTCGCCGCTCAGATCGTCGACAAACTTCCGAACGGCCCGCAGACCTCCTACGAATACCTGACCCAGCGGCTCGGCTTTACGAGCCTTGTCCCGGATGACGCCGCTTATGCGCCCATGGCGCTCGGGCAACTGACAAACGGCGTTTCGGTGCGGGAGATGGCGCAGGCCTACTGTTCCCTGGTCAATGACGGGACCTTCACCTACAGCCGCACCTATTCCATGGTCACGGACAGCCGCGGCAACATCGTTCTGGACAACGTCCCGGAGACGATCGCCGCGTTTGAGCCGAACACGGCCTACTGCCTGACCTGGATGATGAAAAACGCGGTGGACGAAGGAACGGGAACCGAAGCCCGGCTCGGCAACGTGCCGGTCGCCGGTAAGACCGGTACTTCGGGAGAATACAAGGACCGCTGGTTTGCCGGCGTCACGCCTTATTACGTTGCCGTCGTATGGACCGGTTTCGACATTCCCGAGCGGATCAACTCGAACGGAAACCCGGCCGCGCGCGTCTGGCGTCAGGTAATGAGCAAGGTCCACAGCGGCCTTTCCTGGACCGATTTCACCTATCCTTATCTGGCACCCGATACCCATATCTTTATTGAAGCGCCGACAGAAGTCGCCCGCACGGATCAGGATTTGATCGAAGGCGGCATCACCAGCGATGATTTTGACAATTCCTATTACTGGGACAACGTTTATAACGGAGCTGCTTCGCAGCCCGGCGGCAGCGTGGTCATTGTGGGAGGCTGAGCTTCTGCTTGACATTCCGATGCCGTTATGTTACATGATACCATACAGGGAGGTGGTTTTGTGGCAAAGAAAATTCTGGAATACAAGGGTCATCCGCTCCAGAGGAAAGACAACATGATCTACTACGGCAGCTTTGCTGACAAGTATGTCATCATGATGCAGATTCTGGAGACCAAGAAGGTAAAGGATCTGGATGTTGCGACTAAGGTTTCCGTCCAGCTTCAGCTTACCGATACTTCCGTGAAGTCGCGCGACCGGATTGTAAAAAAGACCGAAAAGGACAGCCTGTATTCTGCAATCGACGTTGCAGCCGTATGGCTTGAACGAGCACTCGCTTCCCGATAAACCAGGCAGAGAGGGATTCCTCATGTACAGAAGATTGCTGAAAACGCTTCTGTTTTCCGCTCTGATTCTCTTTGCGTTTTCCGTGACCGCATTTGCCGAACAGGCCGTCGTCACGGGAGAAGAGGTCAATGTCCGCTCCGGGCCGGGTCTCGCCTATTCCAATTTCACGAGTCTGACCAAAGGCATGACCGTTGAGGTTCTGAACCGTTCGAATGCCAACTGGTATCAGGTCAGCTGGGACGGAAACGTCGGCTATGTCTATTCTGCGTACCTGCAGCTGACGGAAAGCTCGGAATCGGCTTCCTATACCGTCGCTTTGGAAACTACCCCCGGCTATATCAACGCCATGTATGTTTCCTTCCGGTCCGGTCCGGGTACTTCGTACAGCGTTCTGGGCACCTACTCAAACGGCAAGGAGCTGACAATCCGGGGAGATTCCGGGGAATGGACCGCCGTTACCATCGACGGAAAAGACGGCTTTGTTTACCATGACTATGTGTCTGCCGGCTCTGTCTCGGCCGCGATCATCGAACCGGAGAATTCCGCTTCGGCCGACGTTTTCGGCGGCGTTCCCATCCCTGTTCAGCAGACTTCGGCCGCCCAGAGCGGAACAGACACCGCGGTCGGCAGCAGCATGATTCCCGTCAGCGTCGGCGTTCCGGAAACAGGAGGAAGCCTCACGGAGGTTCCCGTCTCGGGAAGCGCTTCGTCCGATGCCGCCGCAGCGCAGAGCGTCCCGACCGTTCCCCTTTCTGGCAGTGGGTCGGTTTCGGCCACGCTGGGCGTCACCCCCGAAGAAGCGCCCGCGAAGCATACCGGCGAGATTACGGGCAACTTTGTCCGCTTTCGGACCGGCCCGGGAACCACCTATTCGATCATCGGCACCTATAACCGCGGGACGGAACTTCAGATCACCGGTTCTTCGAACGGATGGACCCAGGCAAGCATTGATGGCATCAGCGGCTATGTTTTTTCAGACTATGTGAAGGAACTCTCTTCCGCTCCGCCGGTCACCGATGCCGAGACCGTCGGACAGGCAAGCGCCGTTCTCGGGCAGACCGCAGCTGAGCCCGAGCAGAACGACCGGAGCACATCGGAATCGGTTTCCCAGACTCTGGGGCTGAGCGAGAATTTCTCAGAGGCCTTCACGCCGACAGACGGGTATATCAACGGCAACGGCGTGCGCCTTCGTCAGGCGCCTTCGATGACCGCGGCCATTCTGAATGAAAATCTCAACACCGGCAGCACCGCAAGAATTCTCGGCATCAGCGGAGACTGGACGCGGGTCATCGTAAACGGGCAGGAAGGCTTCGTCTACTCTGCCTACGTGCAGGAAGGCCGTTACGAACCCGCCGGCAGCGTCAGACGTGCCTCCGGTTCGGACCTCGGCAAGGAAATTGCCAATTATGCCCTGACCTTTATCGGCACGCCCTATACCTGGGGCGGAAAATCCCCCGCCACCGGTTTTGACTGTTCCGGTTTTGTTCAGTATGTCTTCAGCCAGTTCGGTTATACGACAAGCTCCATCGCCAACGATGTCCGGAATGAAGGCACCCATGTGGAGCCCGCCGACATCCAGCCGGGCGATGTGCTCTGCTTCTATTCCGGGAACAACTATGTCGGGCACGTCGGGATCTATATCGGCGACAACAGCTTCGTCCACGCGGCCAATTCGGCCACCGGCGTGGTCACGACCTCGCTTTCCGTCGGTTATTATGCCCAGCGGGGCTATGAAATCCGGAGAATCATCTGAATTCTCCCGAATAGTCAAGACCTCCGGCTAAGCCGGAGGCTTGATGTAGCCCTAGAAGGGCATTATACTTGCAACCCCTAAAGGGGCCTGAAAGGTTTGCCGACCGCATATCTTTCTCAGGCCACCCCTGAAGGGGTTATTTTTTTGCTTTT
>JAFYHU010000038.1 GCA_017538965.1 Oscillospiraceae bacterium | reverse complement strand
CGGGACAGGGCAACAGAGCTTGTGAATCATGAGCTGATCTATGTATGAGGTATCGGGCGGCGGGGAGCGATCCCCGCCGTTTTTATATCTGCACCTCGAATTTGCGCAAGCCATACTGATAGTATAAAAATATATGATATTTTAGTATTGGCGGTGTCTTCCATTTGTATTATCTGTCAAGTATAATAACAGCAGAAACAGTCAAAGGAGGATCAACAGATGAAGCTATCGCTCTCTGAAAATATACGTTCGTTTCGGAAACAACGAAAGATGACGCAGGAAAAGTTGGCCGAAGCGTTGGGGGTTACGGTCGGCGCGGTCTATAAATGGGAATCCGGACAATCACAGCCCGAGCTGAATCTGCTCGTAGAAATGGCAGATTTCTTTGATACGTCGGTTGATGTGCTGCTTGGCTACAGAATCAAGGACAACCGTCTGGATTCCGCCTTGGAACGGATCGGCGCATATTGCCAGTCGCTGGATCCGGCGGCGATTCCCGAAGCGGAAAAGGTGTTGGGAAAATATCCTCATTCTTTTCGTGCCGTTTATGAATGTGCAAGCGTTTTCCTCGTTTACGGCGCCGCCAATCATGACCTGCGGCAACTCAAGCGAGCCTTGGAATTGTTCGAGCGATCAAGGATGCTGCTTCCGCAGAATGACGATCCCCGCATCAGCGACGCCACAATCTGCGGAAACCTGTCGATCGTCCGGTTCCTGCTCGGCGAACAGGAAAAGAGTCTCGAACTGTTGAAGAAAAACAATGCCGGTGGCATTTTCAGCAGTGATATCGGGGCATTCCTGTCGATCTATGGGGACGCCCCGGAAGAAGCTGGTCCTTTTTTGTCTGAAGCATTGTTATCGGGAGCATCCACCCTTTTCACCGCGATTCTCGGGTATGTGTTCCTGTATCGCTCCAGAAACGACTGGGCTTCGGCTATGGACATCCTTTCCTGGGGAATAGGTCTCCTGACCGGACTGAAGGAAAAGAACAAACCGGATTTCCTGGAAAAAACGCTTGCGGAAATGCTTGTTTTATTTGCTTATGTCCAAGCGAAGATTGGTATGCAGGAAGAATCATCAGATTCGTTAAAGAAAGCTCTGACGATGGCACTTCGTTTCGATTCCATGCCTGATTACAGCCTGAAAGCAATGCGTTTTGCTGAACACATGGATCAATCGACAGTTTTCGATATACTCGGTGCGACCGCTTCGGAAAGTATAAGCAACTTGATCGGCCTTCTGAAGGATCAGAGATTCGCCGATCAATGGGAGGAGGCAACAAGGAATGAAAAGTGATAATCAAAAGAAAGGCAATGTTTTTCGAAACCGAAACTTCCGTTTGGTCTTCCTGGGTGCGCTGGTATCCGAGCTTGGCGCGATCCTGTACAGCTTCGCGGTGAGCTTCTACATCCTTGAGATCAGCGGCAACAACGCCTTCCTGCAGGGATTGTATCTGGGACTTTGTGGCGTTGCGATGCTGGTCTTCACACCGGTCGGCGGGGTGCTCGGCGACCGGAAAAACAAGGCGAAGATCATGTATGGCTGCGATTATTTGAAGGGCGGCGTGATCATCCTCGCCACCGTGCTCATGCTGGTATTTCCCGAACCCCGTGCGCACATCGTTATTCTCTTTGTTCTTGGGGTTTTCGGCAACGCAGTCAGCGGCGTCTTTAATCCTGCGGCAGGCGCGCTCTTCCCGCACATTGTCGAGGAGAGCCAGCTGCAGCAGGCCAACTCCTATTTCACGATGAAAAGCTCCTTGGAGAGCATCCTCGGGGTCATCCTGGCCGGCATCCTCTACGCCGCTCTGCCGATTCACGTCCTGTTCTTCTTTGTCGGCATCTGCTTTGTGGCCTCCGGCATTTCGGAAATGCTGATCCGCTATGATTTCGTACCTTCCGAAGAGCCGTTGACGCTCCGGCTCGCGCTGCACGACATGGGCGACGGAGTCACTTATCTGAAGACCAAAAAGGCGATCCTCGCTCTGTTGGCCTCCGTCCTGTTCATCAATTTCTTCTTTGCGCCGGTGACCGGGAATTTCCTTCCGTACTTTATCAAAACGGATCTGGCGAGCGCTCCGTACTATCTCTTTGACAATGTCCTGAAGCCCGAACTGTGGTCCTCCGTATTCAGCGTATGCATCGGCCTCAGCTCGCTGCTTGGCGCGGCGATCCTGAGCGGCCGTCCGCAGGCGGACAAATGCGGTCGGAAGGTTTCCCGTCTGCTCTGTTATGTGGCCGCCCTCATCATCGGGCTAACGTTTTGCTATGCGGTCTTCGTCGACCGCGGGGCGCGGATCAACGCATTTCTGATCGCGTTCAGCCTGGGCTGCGCAATGATCGGGTTTTTGATCTCCTGTATCAACATCCCCGTCACAACTGCGATCATGCGGATCGTGGACAAAGACAAGCTGAGCAAGGTTAACAGCCTCACCAGCATCGGTTCACAGGGTATGATCCCCCTCGCATCGGTACTGGCCGGCGTGATCCTGAATGCTTTCGGCAGCACCGTCCTGCTGGCTTTCTGCTCCTTGGGCTTCACGGTCACTGCCATATCTCTGTTGTTCAGCCGACAATTCAAAGAGTTGTGATAACCTTGATTACCAGAAATAGGCCCGGGTTACATTATGAAACTCTCATTAACCCTCTAACGTCCTGTAAGCCATAGACTCGCAGACCCATCTTGTGATTAGGCGTCGAGCTTTGAACTATGCATAGCATAGAAAAAACCGACACCTCTTCATTTGCAGGCGCAAAAAAACAAAGCCTCCGGTGCAATTCTTGGCAAAACAAGCAAAAACTGATCAGAAACTCCGATAATAGTTTTGACTTTTGAACTAAGATAAAGAAGGCCATTTTCAAAAAGAAAATGGCCTTCTTTACGGTTGGGGGAAGAGGGCCTGCGCCTACACCTCCCGGCTGTGAGAAGTGAGGGTTCGAACGACGTCCGGCATCACCAAACCTCTATGCATCCGGCGGATCAGACGCCGGCCCTTTGTACTCAATACACATCATTGTCAGGTCGTCAAATTGCTCTGTATCCCCGACAAAGTCTTCCAAAGCGGCGCGGACCTGCTGCAGGATCTGCGCCGGGGGCAATTCGGGATCCTTGTTCAGTGCGTCAAGCATACGGCTTAGACCGAACATTTCCCCGGAATTCTCGCCTCCCACGGCCTCCGGAACGCCGTCTGTATACAGGAAAAGCTTTGATCCCGGCACCAGCTGCAGCTGGTATTCTTTGTAGGTTCCCCCGCTGAAGCCGCCCATAACAAACCCGTGCCTGTCTTTTATCAGTTCGAATGCGCCGTCCGGGTTTTTGATGACGGGGTATTCGTGCCCCGCGTTTGCAGTGGTCAGCACGCCGGTATCCAGATCCAGGATGCCCACCCATGCTGTTACAAACATTTCCTCTTCATTGTTGGCGCAGATCGCATCGTT
>JAFYHU010000037.1 GCA_017538965.1 Oscillospiraceae bacterium | reverse complement strand
CTCGCTTCCCCGAAGTGTCGGGAAAGCTCGCTCATTTCGCTGCTCGTCGCTGCCGATGGAAACCCACTTTGTTGGGCTTTCCATCGGTTTTTTCATTCGCGGCAGAAGTTGGTCAGTCAGGGGCTGCATTTTCCCTGGCCGCGAAATGGAATCGCGCAACGCCGCTGCCGGAGGCAGAAGAAGGCGATGCGCGATTACCGCAGCGGTCGAAAAACACAAGGATCAGCGTAAGCCCGCAGTGTTTTTCGGGCACCGCAAGGCGGAACAACCTGATTGGGAGCTAAACTCAATATTATGATACAGCCCCTGCGCTGTTCCTGTGCTTTTTTATCGTTTCGGAAGCAGAGAGCGGCGTTTCTGCAGCACGGCTTTCTTGCTTTCCAGCTCGCGCATGAGCGCCTTTGTCTCCTCGCTCGCGCTGTCTTCATGGTACAGCTGCCGGATGATGGCATCCTGCTTTTCAATGATGTCGTTCTTTACGAGGATGGTGGGCTCCAGATTGGTGCCGAGTTCCTGCTTCATCTCGGCAACGCGCAGCTCCGCCTCTCCGCGCAGCTTCTCCGTCTCGGCCTTGATTGCGTCCATGCGGGCCGTAATGCGTTCAGTTTTATAGATAACCTCCGGATAGGCCTCCGCAAAGCGGCGGTGGAAGACCGAGCGATTCGTCAGCAGCAGCCTGATTTCCCTGTTGATTTCCTCGGTGTCGTCCGCTTTGCTGTTCTCCACACCGGTCTTGACCAGCTTCAGCACGAAGTGGGACACCGCACAGTCTGCGGCGAAAAGAATCGAGATCACAAGCGCGAGACTTTCCCGCAGCTGCAGCGACATGTGCTCCGCGAGACGCGCCAGCAGGGGATTGAATACGTTGACAATCAGAACCCCGCCCAGCCCGAAGAGAATCAGATTTCCGATCCAGATGCGGCCGTGCAGATTCATGGGTTTCTGGCTGTAATCCCACCAGCGCGCATGAAACCGCTTTTCCATAATATAGCTGGTCAGGTACTCCAGCGTGCCGCACAGCAGGAAAGCGATCAGAAAGGTCGTTCCGATCGACGATTCCAGAGGGGAAACTGCCCGGACCGCAACCGTGATCAGCACGGCGCCCGAGCCGTAGATCGGCAGCCACGGACCGGCCAGAAAGCCGCGGTTGATGAAGCGGTGAAACTGAAAGTATTTCAGCGTGACCTCGATGCACCAGCCGAGAAAGGCATAGGCAAAGAACAGCAGAACCAGATTGATGAGTTTTTCAGGCATCGTGTATCTGTACTCCTCTTACAAACCACGCCCCCCGCCGGCGGCGGGGGGTTGTGTTAATACTCTCTTCCCTGATAGTCTACGACGTCCACGTACCAGTTCTGGGAGGTGGTGTATTTCATGCCGTCGGACAGGGTCAGGGTTCTCGTCCGTCCGTCGGTCATGTGGTTGTCGGTGACAAAGGCCTGGCGGATGAAGACCAGCGTGCCGCCGGCGCTGCTGCCGCGGCGAAACTGCGTCCATTCCGGCGCGGACAGAGAATCAAAGGGATAGTCCAGCCGCCATTCCTCGGCGGTGTTCCCGTTGACGACCAGGGTGTAATAAAAGTCTTCACTGCGCCCGTAATAGACGAGACCATCGTCAATCTTCCGGCTCGGCTGGATCCAGGCGCTGTTTCCGGTCGGCTTGTCCTTCTCGTCCAGAATGGGGCCGGCACAGACGGGCAAGCCCATGATGTCGCCGATGTTGTCGGCGCTGACGTCAAACTTGACAAAGCGGGCCTTCACATAGCTCTCCGCCTCTTCCTCGCGCAGGAGGACGTACCGGCCTTTCGGGTCGCGCAGTTCGGTAAAGGCCCCGTCCCGGACGGCTTCCAGCGTGACCTTTCCGCGGTTTCCGCTGAGAGTGAGCTCTTTTCCGTCTTCGCTGACGTCCCATTTCCATTCCGAACCGTCGGATTCCCCGATGCCCGGCTCGCTCAGCGTCAGGGGCCCGAACCAATAGACGATCGGGCGGTTGATCCCCAGCACTTCGGCAAGCTCCACCCATTTTCCGGCATAGAGCTGTCTGGCGTTCATCCGGCGGGATTCGGCCCGCTGTTCTTCCAGCCGCTCTCTTGCCTCGGCGATTCCTTCCGCATTTTTCACTTCTTCTTTCTCGTCGTCCGACAGAGCTTCATAGGCCTCTTCCGCTTCGAGAATGGAGAATTCGGTGATCGGCGAGAGATCCGAAAGCGCCGCGATCTGCTCCGAAACCTTCTCGGCCGGCGTCTTGACCAGACCGCAGGAGGGCAGCGCGACGGACCCGGCCAAAAACAGGGCGATGATCTGCTGCCGGATCACGGTTCGG
Source organism: Oscillospiraceae bacterium (assembly GCA_017538965.1). Taxonomy (GTDB): domain Bacteria; phylum Bacillota; class Clostridia; order Oscillospirales; family Oscillospiraceae; genus Limivicinus. The sequence continues at coordinate 95,618 of JAFYHU010000037.1, read as the reverse complement.
CCTCCGGCTTCTTTTTGCGGAAGACCAGCAGCTTCGCGAAGACATAGTTGCCGACAATGACGAAAACGCTGACGACCATCGTCGAAATAAACACGCTGATTCCCAGCACATTGACCATCAGCATGTTCAGCAGCCAGCCGAGGATCCAGGTCGCCGCGCGCGAGCCGATGAAGCTGATCAGTTCAGCCAGGATGTTTGGGTTCTTGCTCTGAAACACCCATTTACGGTTGGCCGGATAGGCAAACGCAATGCCCGAGACGTTTTCAACCACCGACAGCACGGTGTTCTGCCCGACCGTCGGCAGCGCGGTTCCGCCGAAGAAGAGGAAGTTCCAGAGGAACTTGCAGCCCCAGGCGACCACGGTGGTCATCCCGCCGACGATGATATAGACGATGAGTTCCCGATATTTGATGCAGAGGGCCTTGATTTTTTCTATCATTACCAATACTCCTTGCAGAGGGCTCAGCCGAGATATTCCTCGATGACATACCGCGGCCGGCCTTTGATCTCTTCATAGATCCGCGCGATATAATAGCCGATGATGCCGAGGCTGATCATGATGAGGCTGCCGAACAGCAGCAGCAGAATGATCACGGTCGTGAAGCCGCCCAGCGCAACGCCCATCAGCTTCTGTACCAGCGAAACCACCGAGAACACCAGCGCGATTATCAGCGCGATGATGCCCATCACGGTGATCAGGTGCAGCGGTGCGGAGGAAAAGGAACCGATGTTGTTGATGGCATATTTGATGAGCGAGCGGGTGGACCATTTGCTTTCCCCGGCGACGCGCTCCCGCACATCGTATTTTACCTCCGCGCGCTTGAAACCGACCCAGAAGCTCAGCGCCCGGAAAAAGACATTGCGCTCGGGCATGGCGTTCAGCGTGTCGACCACCTTGCGGTCCAGCAGCTTGAAGTCCGAGGACGAAGCCATATCCATGCCGGTCGCCCGGCTGATCAGTCCGTAGAAGCTGTTCGCGGCAAAACGGTGGAGTCCGCTCTCCTGGCCGCGGTCCTCTTTGATGCCCTCGACGACCTCATAGCCCTGCTCCCAGAGCCGGTACATCTCGACGATCTTCTCGGGCGGATGCTGCAGGTCGCAGTCCAGAACCACGCAGCAGTCGCCGCGGGCCTTTTCGAGCCCGGCGAACATGGCCGCCTCCTTGCCGAAGTTCCGGCTGAAGCAGATCCCGCAGACCCGCGGGTCCTTTTCTCTCGCCCGGCAGATGGCGTCCCAGGTCCCGTCTCTCGAGCCGTCGTTGACGAACAGCAGTTCGAACGCGATGCCCGCTTCGTCCAGAATGCCGGCCAGCGTCTCCGCTGCGACGGGAATCATTTTTTCTTCGTTGTAGGCTGGCAGAATGACAGACAGCATGATCTTATCTCCTCAGCAGGTAGGTGTCGCTTAATGCGTATTGATACAGGTGTTCCGCTTCGGTATAACCGGTCTCTCTCATCAGCGCCGGCAGCATTTCGTCCGGATCAAATCCGCTGCCCCAGAAACCGCTGACGTCAATATATACCACGCACTCCGGACGGTCCGCGTTTCTGAGATAGCGCTGAAGACCGGCCGATGCGGGATCCTCGGTCACATAGACGGTCTCAAACTGCATCAGCTGCAGCATGTCCTGCGTGACCGGAGCATAATAGCCCGTCAGATAGACGCAGGGATCTTCCGCGTGTTCGGCGACCAGCTCGTTATATCCGCGGTGCTCGTCATAGATGTATTCCGGCACCGTGCGCAGAGACAGCGCGATCGTCAGGCAGGCGCAGAAGCCGAGCAGCACATACGCGGCCAAACGGCTGTTCTTCCCGTCCTTCCCGATGCTCTGCAGCGCCAGATGGACGGCATAGCCCGCCGCCAGAGCGCAGATCGGCATGATGTTGTAGATATAGCGCCCTTCCACGACCGGGGCGATGACCGCCGCGATGAACACCGTCGGCAGAACCGGAAGCAGCAGCAGAACCAGCGGCCCGAGCTCGTCTTTTCTGATCGGCAGCGCCCGGCGGTGCCTGAGCGAAACAAGTCCGGCGCAGACAAGCGCCGCCAGAGCGGAGAGAACCGCCGCCCACAGACCCTGACGAATCTGACCGAAGTAATAGCGCAGCCGCCCGGGCCAGGCCGTGACGTTCTCCAGATTCTCCATCGCGTTTCCGCCCGAGACCAGCTTGTCTGCCGTCAGCTGGGCGATGGCTGCCGGAAAACACAGCAGCATCAGCCCGACGCCGGCAAAGGCGCAGAGCGAAAACCGAAGCGCGTCCTTCCACTCCTTCCGCCCCAGGCGCCACAGTACATAGAAGGCGCAGAGGAAGAAGGCGTAAAACACGAAGTAGTACTGCGTCAGCAGCCCGAGAAAGATGCACAGTCCGATCCCGATCTCTTTCCGCAGGGAGGGCTTTCGCATTTCCCGAAGGACCAGCAGTGCCAGCAGAACCGTGAAAAAGCCCATCAGCACATACATCCGGATCATCAGCACCGTGCTGAGGCCGACCCGGCTGAGCCCGTAGAACAGAACGCAGAGCGCCGAGACGGCATCCCCGAAATGCAGTTCCCGGCACAGGGAAAAGAGCAGCGCCAGCGTCCCGAGATAGATCAGCAGGTCGGGGATCAGACCGATCCACTTGCTGAACTGGTTTTCCGCCAGCGAGGAACAGATGTTGATGATCCAGTAATGCAGCGGGGGATGGACGTCCAGCTCCTGATTCGAGTAGACCGATCCGAAATCAAAGCGGTCTTCTCCCGTCACGGCCAGATAGTCGAAGAAATCCGCCCGTGTGAGCGTCTGCTCCTGAATCCATTCTCCCTCACCGTGGCCGATGAAGGGCTGGTAGTGGCTGTTGGAGAGACCGTAGGTGTAGATCTCGTCAATGAACATGCCGCTTTTCCACAGACAGAAGTGCAGACTGATCCCCAGAACCAGCAGAAGGCTGACGGCGAGCAGAAGAAGCCCGCCCCGTTTATCCTTTGCCATCCTGTTTCTCCTCCTGCGCCTGCAGGCTGTGATTGTTTCTGTTCTTCAGCAGCAGAGCGCCCGAAACCAGTACGATCACTATGCTCAGCAGCTGCGAGACGCGAATGCCCGTGGAACTGATATAAAGGCTGTCTGTACGCAGGCCTTCGATCCAGGCCCTTCCCAGACCGTACCAGAAAAAGTAAATCAGGATGCACTGCCCGTCGTAGCGGCGCTTCCCGCTCCGGACGAACAGGATCAGAAAGATGAGCCCTGCGAGATTCCACAGGCTTTCATACAGAAAGGTCGGATGAACGTAAATGGTGCTGCCGTCCGGCGAAATCAGCCCCATGCGGCAGAAAATGTCGGTCTGTGCGCCGAAGGCCTCGCGGTTGAAGAAGTTTCCCCAGCGGCCCAGAATCTGCCCGATCAGCAGGCCGAACGAGATGACGTCCAGCATGGCGGGGAAGGAGATCTTCTTAATCCTGCAGAAGACATAACAGGTGAGAACACCCGCGATGATGCCGCCGTAGATGGCGAGGCCGCCTTCCCAGATGGCGAGGATTTCCGTCGGGTGCGTCCCGTAATAGTCCCAGCGGAAAGCCACGAAATACAGCCGCGCTCCGAGAATGGTCAGCGGGATCATCCAGATCGCCAGATCGTAAAAGCTGTCGGAGCTGATGCCGAATTTCGGCGCGATCCGCGCGCAGATCACGATCGCCAGAATAAAGCCCAGGGCGACCAGCATGCCGTAGAGATAAATGTTTCTCCCGAAAACCTGGATATAGGCGGGCGGATTGATGCTCCCGTCTCCGAAAAGGGGAAAGCTGATGGCGCTTTCCCGCTGCATGGTTTCAAATGCCGCCGTCATACATCCCCCTCAGCATCGGATGAAATCTCCGCCTCGGCGGCATTCTCCTCTGCCTTTCCCTCTGGGGAAGGTGGCGCGTCAGCGCCGGATGAGGTCTCCGCCTCGGCAGAAGAGGTCCCCGCCTCGGCAGAAGAGGTCCCCGCCTCGGCAGAAGAGGTCCCCGCCGTGACCACGCTCATGGCCAGCCGTTCCGGCTTCAGCGTCTCCCTCAGGAAGACCTCGCACTCCTCCTTGCTGATCGACGCCATGATAGCCGGATAGTCAAGATAGCAGAAGCCGTCAAATTCGTCAAGTGCGAGATTGACGCACACATCGTCAAACTCCTCCATGGCCCGCAGCGCGCCGCCGATGCTGGAGCGGTGAGCCCGCTCGAAGAGCTTTCGGTCGATTCCCTCTTTGTCAAGACGTTTCAGTTCCTTCAGCAGCGCGTCATACACCGCTTCGGGATCCCGGCTTTCCCCGCCGACGATGACGGTTCCGATCCCGGTCGAGAAGTCCGCATCCGCGTCAAAGCTCCGGTTGATCAGCCCCTCGGCATACAGCCTGTTGTAAAAAGGCGAAGAGGGTCCGGCCAGCAGCCGGAGAGCCAGCGACGCGGTCAGCTGCTGACGGAAAAGGGCAGGGCCTTTCTCTTCGGGATGCAGCTTGGCCCCGATCAGAAACTGCGGAATCGAGACCGGCATCTCGAGCGAGGCGCGTGTCCCGACGGGCAGCAGATCCTCCTTCTCGCCGAAGTCCACCGTCGGGATCGTGCCCGCTTCCTGCGGCAGCACTTCTTCCGCAACGGCCAGAATGTGCTCGGGATCCACGTCTCCGGCCACGCACAGCACCATGTTCGCCGGAATATAGAAAGCCCTGTGACAGGTATAGAGCGTCTCGGCCGTGATTTCGGCGATGCTTTCTGCGGTGCCGATGATCTTTTCGCGGATCGGGTGGGTTTTGTACAGCAGCTTCAGCAGACTGTAATAGTTGGCGTTTCCGGGGCTGTCGTCGCCCATGCGGATTTCCTGGCCGATAATGCCCTGCTCCTTCTGCACCGTCTCCTCCGTAAAATACGGGGTGGAGACAAAATGCAGCAGAAGCCGCAGATTCTCTTCAAACAGATGTGTGCAGCGGAAATAATAGCAGGTGACATCCGACGAGGTAAAGGCGTTCGGATCGGCCCCGTTTTTCGAAAGCAGGCTCAGCGCGCTGTCGCCGTCCGGCAGATCGAACATCTTGTGCTCGAGGTAGTGCGCGACGCCGGCCGGCGTGTCATAATCCGTGCCGTTGAGAGCAAAGCGCCGGTAGGTCCCGCCGTAATCCGTCGCGAACACGGCATAGAACCCGGAAAAGCCCGTTTTGGGAAGCACGCGGATGCGCAGACCGTTTTTTGCTGTGGCGCTGTATAGGACATCTCCCGTGGCGGAGTATTCCTGCCTTGTCATCACGCCTCCTCGCCCCCTTCCGCGTCTGCTGCCTTCCCCTCAGCCTTCCCCTCTGGGGAAGGTGGCGCGTCAGCGCCGGATGAGGTCTCCGCCGCAGCGGTCTCTTCTTCCGGTGCCTTCAGCAGATAAATCTGGTCGCAGACCGTGCTGGCCGCGATCGCGATGACGCGCTCGGCAGTGACCTCGCCGATCAGTTCGGCCAGCTCCTTCGGGCCGTAATCGGTGCCGGCCAGCGCCTGCGATACGAAAAAGCCTTCCAGCGCTCCCTGTGAATCCGGGACCGACCGCAGATCCGAGGCGGCGCCGGCTTTGGCGGTTTCCAGTTCCTCTTCCGAAAATTCTCCCTTTTTCAAGGCTTCCAGCTGCGCGAAGATCTCGCTCTTCGCAGCCTCGACGTCCTCTTCGCGGACGCCCGACGAGACCAGCAGCAGGCCCTTGCGGATGTCAACGAGAGAGCTCACATAGTAGCAGAGCGAGTGCTTCTCGCGTACGTTGAGGAAAAGCTTCGAACTCGGGCTTCCCCCGAAGAGCTCGTTGAATACGTACAGGGCCGGGAAGTCCGGATCCTCCATGCATTCGCCGAGACGCCAGCCGATGACCAGATTCACCTGCGCGACGTCCATCTCTTCCACCGTCAGGCGCGGCTGCTCCTCCACCGCGTTCATGCGGATTTCGGTGCCGATGTCAAAGTTGATTTCCCCGCGGGGGAGGGTTGCCAGCTGATCCCGCAGAATCGCCCGGACTTTTTCCGTGCTAGCATGCCCGCAGTAGAAAAGCTCGATCGGGCAGGTCTGCAGGAGCGAGCGGTAATGCTTGCTGAGCTTCTTGTAGTTGATGGCGCGGGCGCTGGCTTCGTCGCCGAGGCGCCCGGCGGAATAATCCTCAAAGGCGCACATCTCTTCCATGCACCGGAGCACGGCATAGCTGCGCTTGTTGTTGACCCGTGCGGCAATCAGGTCCAGCAGCTTCTCCCGCTCGCTGTCCACGTAATCCGGAAGCAGCAGCCCGCCGCGCGTGACCGGGTCGAGCAGCAGCCCGAGCGTCAGACCGATCGCCTCCTGCAGAACCGACTCGTCCCCGGGCAGATAGTCATCCTCCGGGAAACTGGCATAGAAGCCGCTGCAGTGTATCTCTCCGATTCGCCGGACGATGGGCTCAACCACCGTGCCGTACAGCTCTTCCTGTCGCTCGCTCAGCGCCTGCATGTCCGGATAGAGCTTGGTTCCGCGGTGCAGAACAAAGGGAATCAGTGCGTTCATGGATACGGTCTGCCTGTTGAGCTGGGAAAGAAGACTGACGCTGAAACACGCAGTCTTGAATTTCTTCTCCCGCAGATGCGTAAGCCATACGCCGGGGCGTACTTCGACTCTGGAATATTCCATACGCGGCGCACCTCCTGCCTGGCCTGTATTTCGGCCGTTTACAATAATAAAACAGTATAACATAATTCCGCCGAAAATGGTAGACCAAGATCAGCATTTTTGTCTGCTGCTGAAAGCAAAGCGGAAGGGGACGGCAGAGCCTGCAGAGTTCCGTAAAAAAAACCGGAAATCCGGGAAGACACAGAATCTTCCCGGATTTCCGGTTTCTGATCTCCTGCCGGGACGGCATTCATCAGAATATGATGGTAAAAGTCTTTCCGCAGAGGCCGTAGTTCTCGCAGACCCATGTGGTCTTGCCGGAGTAGCAATAACGGCCGATGGTATTGATTTTTCCGCAGTACGGGCAGGTATAGCTGCCGACATAGTCGTATTGACCATATGTGCCTCCGCTGACGCTCTCAAGCTCGTCACGGTTCAGTTTATTCTTTTTGTTTTCCATGGATTTTTCTCCTCCCCGTTTGTTTTTCCGACATCATGATAGCACAGCTTCTGTCACAAAACAAGCACACAGGCGCACGGTTTTCCGGATGGATACTGATATTTAATACTACCATTGCGCGAATACTTGTGTTATAGTAGTCTCCGGAGATTCCGGGCAGGGGCGGATGCCCCTGGCAGCAGGAATCATGATCACTGCCGAATCCGGAGGAAAAGGGAAGTACTTATGACTGCATTGGATATTTTTCTGCTCATAGCCTCCATGCTGGGCGGCCTCGCGCTGTTTCTCACCGGCATGAACACCATGAGCGCGTCCCTCAGCACGATGACGGGAGGAAGCCTGAATACCCTGATCAACAAGGCAACGAAGAACCGCTTTCTCGCGTTCCTGTTCGGCCTTGCCGTGACCTGCGTGGTGCAGTCCGCCTCCGCGATCACGGTTCTCGTGGTAGGCCTGGTGAATTCCGGTCTGATCCAGCTGACCGGAGCACTCGGTATGATCATCGGCGCAAATCTGGGAACGACGATCACGGCATGGCTCCTGGCCTTAAACGCGATCGACGGCCAGTCCTTTTTCATGACGATCATCAAGCCCGCCAACTTCTCGCCCTTCGTGGCGATTGTCGGCGTGGGCATGACGATGTTCTGCCGTTCGCAGAAAAAGAAAACCATCGGCTCCGCCCTGCTCGGCTTTGCCGTCATGATGATCGGGATGAACCTCATGAGCCAGGCGGTTGCGCCGCTGAAAGAGATCCCCGTCATTCAGGATGTCCTGAACAGCTTCACGAACCCGATCGTGGGATTCCTGTTTGCCTGCATCTTTACCATGCTCATCCAGAGCGCGGATGCCTTTATCGGCATCGTACAGGCCTTTGCGCTCTCCGTCGGGATCACCTTCGGCATGGCGATCCCGCTGATCTGCGGCGCACAGGTGGGAACCTGCATCACCGCGCTGATGTCTTCCCTCGGCACCTCCAACAATGCCAAGCGTACGGCGTTTATGGCGCTGTACTATAACCTGCTGAAAACGATCTCGTTCATGGTGGTTTTCTACCTGCTGAATCATTTTCTCGGCTTTGCATTTCTCGAGAAAACTGTCGGAGGAATCGGCGTTCCGTTCTTCCACTCCTTCATCAACATCTGCGGAATCATCGTATGGCTGCCGCTGTCCGACATCATCGTGCGCATGGCGCAGCGGACGATCCCGATGAGCGAAGAGGAGAAACAGGAAGAGGCCAACAGACTGACCATGCTCGACGAAAACCTCCTGGCAACGCCGGGGATTGCCCTCGAGCAGACAGACAGGGCGGTCAAGCTTCTGTCCGAAACCGTCGGAGAGGCGTTCCTTGCGGCGGTTGCCATCCGGGAGGATCCGGAGCTGGTCGATCAGGTGCATCTTCTGTGTGAGCGCTCGCGCCAGTATCAGGAACAGATTGACGCCTATCTGCTCCGGATCACGGGTGAGGAGCTCGGACAGAAGGACAAGGCGGCGGTATCTCTTCTCTCCGCGGGCAGCACCGCTTTCGGCCGGATGGGGAAGGTGGCCGGGAAACTCCTCGGGATGATTCATGACATCGACAATTCGGAAGATAAGCTGACGGCAAAGGATCGCAGGGAGATCCAAATCCTCGGCCAGGCGATCTTTGAGATCATCCAGCTCACCATCAAGGGATACAACGCGAGAATACCGAATGTTTCCCACGCGATCCAATACTATACGGAAGAAATCATGGCGCTCGGAAACACCATGAAGAGCCGCTTTATTCAGAGAGTCCACGAAGAAGGAAGTCAGAGAAGCGGGAGCACGCTGTTTACCGACATCTGCTATACGGAGGAACAGCTGATCGATTACTGCGACATGATCGCGGACGCGCTGATCCGTTATGACAGAGACTGCGGGGAGAGGCCCCGTACCGAAGCCGGAGACAGTGAACTGACGCGGAAGCAGATCCACGAGATCTTCCGGGACAAGTTCGAGGCGCTGGACAGCTTTTCAGACGAAAAGGACGGCTGATGAACATGAAACATGCAAAGCTCGGAAAAGGCCTGGCGCTGCTGTTTGCGGCAGTGCTGGCGCTGACGGCGGCAGGCTGCGGCAGCGCGCAGACGGGAAATAACCGCAGCGACGGTTCCCTGCAGAAAATCCTCGACGCAGGACAGCTTGTCCTCGGCCTTGACACGGAATTCCCGCCCATGGGCTATATCGATGAGACGGGAGAGATCGTCGGCTTTGACATCGATGTGGCGCAGGAAGTCTGTGACAGACTCGGGGTGACTCTGGTCAAGCAGGGCATCGACTGGGACACCAAGGAGGATGACCTGAACAAAGGGAACATAGACTGCATCTGGAACGGGATGTCGGTGACGCCTGCACGGGCCGAAGAGATGAATCTGTCGGAGCCGTATATGAAAAACGAAGTGATCGTGGTGGTTCTGGGCAGCAGCGACATAGAAGTCCTGCGGGATCTGGCGGGCAGAAAGGTGGGCGTGCAGTCCGGGTCGACGGCGCAGGACGTGCTCGAAACCTCCGACAAAGTCAGCGACATCAGCATCGTGACATTTGACGACAATATGGAGCTTCTGAAAAAGCTGGAGCAGGAAGAAGTGGACGCCGCCCTTGTCGACTCGGTGGTTGCGTATCATTTCATCTTTTCAAGCGACAGGAAGTATTATGTCCTTCCCGACAGTCTTGACGAGGAAGAGTATGCGATCGGCTTCCGAAAAGGCGATCAGGCGCTGCGGGACAGAGTGCAGGAGATCCTCAGTGAGATGAAGGCGGACGGGACGCTCGGCGTCATCTCAAAAAAGTGGTTTGGAAGTGACATCACAACGGTAAGATAAGCCTTGCCCGGCAGGCATCGGGAGACACATGATGAAGGAGAAAAAAGACAGAAAAAAAGCCGTTCTGCAGCGGGCCGCGATCTCCGCTTTTGTGATCCTGTTCTTTCTGAGCGTGATTCTGACCTACTATGCCATGCTGGTTTCCGAAACACGGGAGAGAATTATCAAAAGCGGAGAACTGAGCGCCGTAACCACCGCCGAGCAGATCGACAAATACCTTTCCAAGGGCATCGACACGATGAAGCTGGCCTGCTACACGCTGGATAAAATGATCCGGTCGGAAAAAACGCAGGACGAAATCCATGACTTTCTCGAGAACCAGTCCAGGGCTGTCCAGAATACGACCATGGAGAACTCCACTGGCGTATACGGCTACATCTGCGGCGAATATCTTGACGGAACCGACTGGGTCCCGGACGCGGACTATGTTCCCACCGAGCGCCCGTGGTATATAGACGCCATGGCAAACGTCGGGCGCGTCGCCGTCGTGGATCCCTACGTGGATGCCGAGACGAACACGCTGATGATCACCTTCTCGAAAACGCTCTGCGACGCCCAGAGCGTTGCCGCGATGGACTTTTCCATCGATCCTCTGCAGACCATCGCGGAGGAGGTTGCCGCTCAGGGAGGCGGGATCAGCGAGATCGTTCTTGACCGCAAATATCAGGTCATCGCCCATTCGGACAAGTCGGAGGTCGGGAAAAGCTACCTCACGGAGAAAGGAAGCTTCGGCAATGCGCTGGTCAATCAGCTGCGCGTTTCCGACGAAAGCTATTTTTCGCTGCGCTATGAAGGCGCGGAATATATCGTCTACAGGGTTTCGGTGTCAAACGACTGGCTCTGCCTTTCCGTCTACGATACGACCTCCGTATTCAGCCAGCTGAGACAGACGCTGCTGTTCACGATTGTCGTGTCGTTGGTGGTCGTTGCTATTCTGTTGCTGATCATCATCCGCTCCAACAGGAAACAGATGGAGCTGATGCGCCTGAGCGTTCATACGGAAGAGCTGAACAAAGAGGTGGCAAAACAGACGGCGGTCGCCGAGGAGCGGAGCCGAAAGATCGAGCAGATGTCGTTTCAGACCATGCAGGCGCTCGCCCACGCCATCGACGCGAAAGACCCGTATACAAGAGGCCATTCTACGCGGGTCGCCCAGTACTCGGTCATGATGGCCGAGGCGCTGGGCTGGGAAAAGGAACGGGTGAACGATCTCCGCTATGCGGCGCTGCTGCACGATATCGGAAAGATCGGCGTGCCCGATTCCATCCTGAACAATCCCCGCCGCCTGACGGATGTGGAGTACGGAATCATCAAGTCCCACACCGTCATGGGTGCCGACATCCTCAGGAACCGCATTATGATCGAGACGGCGGAAGAAGTGGCCAGAAGCCATCATGAACGGTATGACGGCAAAGGATATCCGCTCGGCCTCAAGGGAGAGGAGATCTCGATCGAGGCAAGGATTGTCGCCATCGCCGATGCTTTCGATGCGATGAGCTCCAACCGTGTTTACCGGAAAGCCTGCGACCGCAGCCATATCCGGCATGAACTGGAAGAGGGAAAGGGCAAACAGTTTGACCCCGAGCTTGTGGATGTCTTCCTCGGCCTGTGGGATCAGGGCCTTCTGGATCCGATCATGGAAAACGAGCCCGGGGAAGAGAAGGAGAACGTGGAAGTGCCCTCCGTTCTTCTGCAGGAAGTTGTCGAAGCCTTTGTGTCGCAGAGTGCGGCGGACGATATCGATGTCACGACCGGCATCATGACCCGGACGGCCGGAGAGACCGTCATTGCGAAGACCATGCAGGAAACGGGCGGCTGCTTCGTGTTCTTCGATGTGGACAACCTCAAAAAAATCAACGACACCAACGGCCATGAAGCAGGAGACAGGGTTCTCCGACTGATGGGCGCGACGCTTACCGAAAACAGCGAAAGAACGCTGTGCTGCAGGCTCGGAGGCGATGAGTTCCTCGTCTTCATGAAAGAGGCTTCCCGGGAAGAGGCGGAAGCCAGGGTCCGGAAGATCATCCGCGAGTTTGAAGAGAAAAAGAACGAAGACCTGAGCACTGCCATTGCCTCGCTCTCCGCGGGCCTGGTGATGTGCGCGGCCGGCGAACCCTATGCGAAAGCCTACGGCAAGGCGGACAAGGCGCTTTATCATGTCAAGCAGAAAGGCAAAAACGGTTTCTGCTTTTATGAGGAAGACAGCGATGCGTCTGCTGACGAGCCGGTGAATGTCAACAAGCTTGTCAACGGCATCCGAAACAGCGGAAGCTATGACGGCGCCCTGGATGTGGAATACCGGCAGTTTGCGAAATTCTATGAATACATCTCCAATTTGCAGAGGCGTTTCGACCATCCTTTCGAGCTGATCATGATCTCGCTGGATACGGCCGGGGGAGTGCCTCCGCAGACGGAAGAGCTGGAAAAAGGCATGTTCTATATGGAACAGTCCATCCGGCAGACCATCCGCAACGTGGACGTCCTTACGAGATACGGCCGGCAGCAGTTTTTGATCATCATGATCGGCACCGATCCCGAAGGGGCAAAAATCGCGGTCGACCGGATTTTCAGAGGCTACTACAAGATGAACGGCAGCAGCGCCTATACGCCCTCCTACTTCGTCGCGGAAATGGACGGCAGCGCCGCCGGGAATACGGAAACCGAATAAGGCGGCAAGCCACCCGGCTTGCCGCCCTTCTTATGAGTCACGGGGACAGGTTCCTTGACTCATTTTTTGTTCCGAATCTGTCTTACGAGCTCGCCTCGAAGTCAAAGCCGAGGCCTTTCCAGGCCTGAAACAGCCATGGGGCCTCATTGTTGTTCGTGCGTGCGACGTATCCGGTCGTCCAGCCTCCTTCCGCAGGCTGAAGATATTCCGCAAAACCGTAGTGTTCCGGTTCCGGTCCGTTTTTCCCGATGATCCAGTAGTGAGTGGTTCTCTCTTCATCGGTATACTGATAGATATACGGCTGCGTTTCGGAGACCAGGTCCGTGATATCAATCTGCTCGTCATTGACGATGAAAATCATGCGTCCGTTCTCAAAACGCACCGGTTCTGTCAGATTCTCCGTATGGACATAGACGGTGTTCCTGATGCCGCCTTCCGTTTCCACAGACTGGATTTCCATATTGCCGCCCCATCCGAAAAATACTCTGCCTGCGGAGTAGGCAACGATTCCGAGAGACAGCAGAAGTGCGGCAGCCAGTGCATAGGTTAAGATCCGTTTCTTTTTCATGTGTACGACCCTTTCCGAGGAAGGGAACTCCTCCGGAATGGGACGGTACGCTTCCGCAATATAGCTTTCATCAATGTCGCCGAATGCTTTTAAAACCAGTTCCCGTTTCATGTGAGATAGCCCTCCTTCATCAATGATTCCTTCAGGTTTTTCCTGATGCGGAAGAGACGCACGGAAATCCGATCGATGCTGCTGCCTGTCATGGCGGCAAGATCCGCGACAGAGTCCCCGTACCAATACCGGCGGACGAAGAGAAAACGGTCTTCCTGCTTCAGCGTTGAGAGAAAGCGGTTGATTGCAGCGGTCAGTTCCTTCGCTTCAAATTCTGTTTCCACATTCATGGTCGAAGGAATGCACTCTTCCATCTCTTCGAGAACCAGATCGAAGTTTCCGTTTCTTTTTTCTGCGCTGTTGGCGCGGTATCGGTCGATGGCCAGATTGCGGGCGATCTTGCAGACATAGCTTGCCAGGGGGTTCGGCTTCTGAGGCGGAATGCTGTTCCAGACCCTCAGGTAAGTATCGTCGACACATTCTTCCACATCCAGCCGGTCGGACAGAATGTTGGCCGCCGTTTTCTTTACGGCAGCTCCGTATTTTCGGTTCAGTTCCTCGACAGCCTGCTCTGAGCGCTCAAAAAACAGGCTGAGAATTCTGCTGTCCTCCATTTGCGTCACTTCCTTTCCGCCTCACCCTGTAACACGGAAACGGAGGGAAAATCTTACAGTGCTTCCGCCATCTCCGTCAGATCTTCCGGAGAAAAGCGGTATTCTTTTTTGCAGAACTGGCAGCAGACTTCCGTTTCTTTCCCCTCGGCTGCAAGTTCGCGCAGGGTTTCCTCGCCCGTGCTTCTGAGTGCGTCGGAAACGCGCTCACGGCTGCACGGACAGCGCCAGAAAACCTCTTCTCTCGAGAGAATTTCGGGCTTGAATCCTTTGAGTACCTGCCTGATGACCTCCTCCGCGCCGTCTTCGTGAAGAATAGTCGTGAGCTGGTCCATCAGGAACAGATTGTCTTCAATCTTCTGAATCAGTTCATCCGGTGCGCCGGGAAGAAGCTGTACCAGAAATCCTCCTGCTGCCAGAATATGCCGGTCTGTACCCACCAGGACGCCGAGCCCGCAGGCGGAGGGAATCTGTTCGCTCTCGACAAGATAGGCCGTCAGATCCTCCGCGACCTCTCCGGATACCAGTTCGACGCTTCCGATGTACGGTTCGCGAAGACCGAGATCACGGCTGACTGTCAGGGTTCCGTCTCTTCCGACAAGCCCCCCGACATCCAGCTTGCCGTCCGCACGGGTCGGAAGATCGGCCTGAGGCTCATCCGCATACCCGCGTACGTTCCCGCTGCTGTCCGAGACGGCAATGACGTTGCCGATCGGTCCGCCGCCGTTAAGCCGAAGCGTCAGAGAATCCTTTTCCCCCTTCAGGGCGTTGCCAAGCAGGGAAGCACCCAGCATCAGTCTGCCCAGCGCGGCACATGCCGTCGGACTGAGGTCATGAATCTTCCGCGCTTCCTCAACCATATCGGGAGCGGTAATAACCGCCATTTTGATCTGTTCATCTTCCGCAATGACACGCAGTATTTGTCCCATATGAACCTCCCACAGGCGTCAAGGGAACAGCTTCCTTGACGCATTTTGCACTCTGAATAAAGAACGAAATCCTTTTCAACATGATCAAGCGATTGTCGATAATAAGGACAGCTAATACAGCCGCCCTTCATGAACCATTCCTTCAACATCTCTTCCGGCATACATGACCCTGCCGATCAGAACGGTATCCGTTTCATTATTGACAGAGTAGTAAGCAGTGAAATTCCCCACGAGCAGGGTGCGGACATTATGCGAATGCCACGGCTCCCACGCAACAAGGGGGTATCGTTCGGGGAAACGATTCAGTGTCTTTATTTCCGCACGTATACGAATAACAAGATCGCGTGCGGTATTCTTTTCCAGCAAATTGTAGGCGATATACGAGTAGACATCCTTCAGATCGTCCAGAGCATCCGGAGAATATGTTATCTTATATTTCCTGCTCATATACCGAATTCCTCAGCGAAAATTCGGTCGACTTCCTCTTCGGAATAGACTTTGCCGGTATTTGCCGAATCAAATCCTCTTTTTATTTCCGCGTCAAGCTGCTCTCTGTTCAAAGAGCCGATTGCGACCGGCTTTCTGACGGGAAGTTTCGATTCAAACGGCATGCCCCGCTGCAGAATGATCTGGCTGTACAGCATCTGGATTGCAGAAGAAGGAGAAATACCGAGCTGTGCGAGAATCTCTTCTGCGGAATCTTTTAAACTTGTATCAATACGGGCATAGACAGCAGTAGTGTTTGCCATTCCGATCACGCTCCTTTGTTTCACAGTATACCCTACCGCTGCAGAAATTGCAAGCAATTGCAAGCAGAAAGTAAAAACATGTAAAGCGGCAGGCAACAAAATTTGGCAGACTGTGTTATCTTTGGTTGGTTGATAATCAGGCAACCGGATGTTACAATAATCCCACAAATCAAACAAATCACACAACAGGGAGACTGCCATGAGCATTGTAGAGCTGAAAGACGTCTGCAAGACCTACCCGGCATTTCGTCTGCATGACGTTTCCTTCTCGCTGGAAAGCGGGAAGATTACCGGATTCATCGGGCGAAACGGCGCCGGCAAGACCACCACGATCAAATCCATGCTGAATCTGATCCACACGGACGGCGGGGAAATCTCCTATTTCGGCATGCCGCTTTCCGGACACGAAACCGAGATCAAGCAGCGCATCGGCTATTCAACCGGCACGGTCAGCTGGTACCCGCGAAAGACGATCCGGCAGATCGTGGACGTGACCAGAACCTTCTACCGGAGCTGGGACGAGGACGCCTATCGGAAATACATGACCCTGTTCGGGCTGGATGAAAGCAAAAAGCCGATGGAATTGTCCGAAGGGATGAAAGTGAAGTTCAATCTGCTGCTGGCGCTCTCCCACCGGGCGGAAGTCCTGATCCTCGACGAGCCGACAAGCGGTCTGGATCCCTTTTCGCGGGACGAGCTGCTCGGGCTCTTTCAGACGCTGAGAGAGCACGGCGTGACGATTCTCTTTTCCACGCATATCACTTCGGATCTGGAGCGCTGCGCAGACAACATTATTTATATCAGTCAGGGAGAGATTCGTGCGGAATGCTCAAAGGCGGATTTCCTGAAGAATTACGGAAACCCCGGCGAAACGCTGGAAGAGATTTTCCTGAGGCTGGAGAGGGAGGCAAAGTCATGAATGCGCTGCTGAATAAAGAGATGCGCCTGAGTGCATCCATCCTGTCCTATCTGTTTATCGGCTTTGGCCTGATGACGCTGCTGCCGGGATATCCGATTCTCTGCGGCGTGTTCTTCGTGACGCTGGGCCTTTTCCAGAGCTTCCAGAGCGCCCGGGAGGCAAACGACATCGTCTTTTCCGCCCTGCTGCCCGTCGCCAAGCACGATGTGGTCAAGGGGAAGTACCAGTTTTCCATGCTGATCGAGCTGTCCGCCTTTCTTCTGATGGCGCTGATAACCCTCCTTCGCATGACGGTGCTGGCGGACTCTTCCGTCTATCTCCAGAACGCCCTGATGAATGCAAACCCCTTCTTCCTCGGCGTTGCCCTCCTGATTTTCGGCTTGTTCAATGCCGTTTTCATCGGCGGCTTCTTCAAAACGGCGTATAATTTCGGCAAGCCTTTTGTTTCCTATATAATTGTATGCTTCCTGACGATCTGCGCCGCGGAAGCCCTGCATCACGTCCCGGGGCTGCAGGCCCTGAACGCCTTCGGCTTTGACCATTTTGCCCTGCAGATGCTCCTCCTGCTCGGCGGAGCCCTGCTCTATGCCGCCCTGACCTGGCTGTCCTATAAGAAAGCCTGTGAAAACTTCGAGAAAATCGATCTGTGAGAGGTGCGCGGAATGCTGAAGGATAATCTCGTAATGCTCAGAAAGATGAGCGGTTTCTCGCAGGAGCAGATCGCGGAAAAGATCGGCATCTCCCGTCAGGCCTATGCCAAGTGGGAGAGCGGCGCGACGGTTCCCGACATCGACAGGGCGGCTCTGCTTGCGCAGGCATACGGCGTAAGCCTCGACAGCCTGATGAAAACCGAAACCGCTGACGGTGTCGGCGTGATCCCTCCCGCGCCGCAGGGAAAGAAAATCTGGGGAACGGTCACGCTCGGAGACCGCGGGCAGATTGTCATTCCCAAGGCCGCCCGGGATCAGCTTGACCTGAAGTGCGGAGAGCGTCTGATCGTGGCAAGCGATGAGATCGGGATCGCGCTCTTTCCGGCAGAGTTTTTCGAGAGCAAGATGCGCGAAGTCATGGATATGATCTCTCAGAACGACTGACATTCCGACACGGAAAACAGAAAAGAAAAACGCCGGCAGCGTCTGACAAGAAAAAACACTTGACAGGCGTTGCCGGCTGTGCTATGATGCCGATGCTCTGAAGGAAAGGGAGGCGAGGGCATGCCCGAAGACAGGCTGAAACGGAGCATGCTGCTGGACTATTACGGCGAGCTTCTGACCCCGCGGCAGCGCGAGTGTTATGAACTGCATTATAACGACGACCTGTCCCTTTCCGAAATTGCCGAGCAGTGCGGGATCAGCCGCCAGGGTGCCTGGGACAACATCCGCCGCGCCACCGAGGCGCTGGAGGAGATGGAAGAGAAAACGGGCCTGATCCGGCGCCTTTCCGAGACCGAGCGGCATCTGCGGCATCTGCGGCTGCTGCTGAAGGAGATGAAATCCCGCGCGGCGGGCAATCAGAATCTCGACGCGCTGCTGCAGGAAGCCGAACAGGAACTGACGGGTCTGCTGAAGACTTCAGACGGAGAAGAGACCGATGGCATTTGAGAATCTGTCCGACAAACTGAACGCCGCCTTCAAAAGGCTCCGCGGCAAGGGAAGGCTGACGGCCGGTGACATCAAGGAAGTCATGCGCGAAGTGCGTCTGGCGCTCCTGGAGGCCGATGTCAGCTACAAGGTCGTGAAGGACTTTACCAGGACCGTGACCGAGCGCGCCAGCGGCGCCGAGGTGCTGGAAGCTCTCTCTCCGGCGCAGATGGTTGTCAAGATCGTCAATGAAGAGCTCTGCTCTCTCATGGGCGGCGAGAATCAGAAGCTGAACATCTCGTCCAAAAGCCCGAGCGTGGTCATGCTGGTCGGCCTGCAGGGCGCGGGCAAGACCACGAACGGCGCCAAGCTCGCCGCGATGATGCGCAAGCAGGGCAAGCGCCCGCTGCTGGTTGCCTGTGACATTTACCGTCCCGCCGCGATCAAGCAGCTCGAAACCGTCGGCGCACAGCTGGATATCCCGGTCTTCCAGATGGGCCAGACCGATCCGGTCGAGATTGCCAAAGCCGCGATCGATCATGCGAAGAAGCACGGCAACGACCTTGTCTTCCTCGATACGGCCGGCCGTCTGCACATCGATGAAGACCTGATGAATGAGCTCTGCGCGATCCGCGATGCCGTCGAACCGGCCGAGATTCTTCTCGTTGTCGACGCGATGACCGGTCAGGACGCCGTCAATGCCGCCACCGCCTTTGATGAAAAGCTGGGCGTGACCGGTGTCATGCTTACCAAGCTCGACGGCGATGCGCGCGGCGGTGCCGCGCTGTCCATCCGGGCGGCGACGGGCAAGCCCATCAAGTTCATCGGCACCGGCGAAAAGCTTGACATGATCGAGGCCTTCCACCCCGACCGCATGGCTTCCCGCATTCTGGGCATGGGCGATGTGCTGACCCTGATCGAAAAAGCCGAACAGAGCTTTGACGAGAAAAAGGCCCGTGAGACGGCGGAGAAGCTGCTGCAGAACCGCTTCACGCTCTCCGATTATCTGGACCAGATGAATCAGCTGCGCGGCATGGGCGATCTGGGCGATCTGGCCGGGATGATCCCGGGCATGGATTCCAAGGCGCTGAAGGGCGCGAAGATGGACGAGAAGGCGCTCTCCCGGCAGGAGGCGATCATCCTCTCCATGACCCCGGCCGAGCGCGCCAACCCCGCGATGCTGAACTCCAGCCGGAAAAAGCGTATTGCCGCCGGTTCGGGCACCCAGGTCGTGGACGTCAACCGTCTGCTGAAGCAGTACGACGCCATGCAGCAGATGGTCAAGCAGCTCTCCGGCAAGAACATGCGCAAGATGCAGAAGAAAATGGGGCGCATGGGCGGCGGCTTCCCCGGTTTCGGCGGCGGCTTCCCCGGCCGCTTCTGAGTACAAAAGCGTTTACAACGGCGGCTTGGTCCGCCCTGTAATAGATTAAGCAAAAACAGGAAAACCCGCAGTTGCGGAAGAAAAGCATGGAGGTGAACAGGATGGTTAAAATCAGACTTCGCAGAGTGGGCGCCAAGAAGGCCCCTTATTACCGCATCGTTGTTGCCGACTCGCGCGCACCGCGTGACGGACGCTTCATCGAGGAGCTCGGGACCTACAACCCGGCAGCGGATAGCGAAAAGCTGAAGGTCGATCTGGAGCGCGTGCAGTACTGGATTTCCAACGGCGCCCAGCCCACCGATACCGTACGCGGCCTGATCAAGAAGGTCGAAGCCTGAACAAGTAAGGAGTTCCCATGAAAGATCTACTGACCTACCTGGTACAGAACCTTGTCGATCATCCGGACGAGGTATCCGTGACCGAGCGCGTCGTTGACGACGAAACGGTCCTCGAGGTCCGGGTCGCCGACGGTGACATGGGCAAGGTCATCGGCCGTCAGGGAAGGATTGTCAAGCAGATTCGAATCCTGATGCGTACCGTCGCCCAGAGAAGGGGCGAGAAGGTCTCGGTCGAAATTCTCGACTGAGACGGAAGAGCGGAAAGACAGCGTTCATCCCGGCAGCGGAACTGCGGGATGAACGGCGCTTTCCGATTTTTATTATCTGCATCTTTGCCTTCTCCTCCGAAGAAGGCGGCGCACAGCGCCGGATGAGGTGCTTGCCTGCAGGCACAGGTGGAAAATGATTCAGGACTATATCGACGCCGGACGCATCGTGAATACGCACGGTGTGCGCGGCGAAGTGAAAATCGAAGTCTGGCTGGACAGCCCGCGGATGCTGGCCTCCTTCCCGCGCCTTTTCATCGGCGGCTGCGAACGGAAGCTTCTCTCGTCCCGGGTGCATCAGAAGTTTCTGATTGCCGCCCTCGAGGGAATCGAAGACCTGAACGCGGCCATGACGCTGAAGGGCAAAACCGTCCGCATCTTCCGTGCCGACGCCGTCCTCCCGCCGGGGAGCTTCTTTCTGCAGGACCTGCTGGGCGCCGCCGTCAGAACCGAGGACGGTTCCCCGGTCGGAACCCTGACCGATATTCTGGAACGCCCGGCTTCCGACATCTATGTCGTCACGGATGCCGCGGGCGGGGAGCATCTGATCCCTGCCGTTCCCGCCTTTATTCTTGACAGCGACCCGGTAGCGGGCGTAATCACGGTTCGTCTCATCGGAGGCATGTAATGCGTATTGATATTCTCACTCTCTTTCCGGACAACATGGACCGCATGCTGCATGAGAGCATTCTCGGGCGTGCCTGCCGGAAAGGTCTGCTGGATCTGCGCTGCGTCCAGATCCGCGAATATACCGATAACCGCCAGAATCAGGTGGACGACTATCCCTACGGCGGAGGCTTTGGCTGCGTGATGATGGCGCAGCCGCTGAAAAGCTGCGTGGAAGCGGTTCTTGCCAACGGAGAAATCCCGCGGGAAAAGACCCGCGTGATTGCCATGACGCCGCAAGGCACGCTCTTCCGTCAGGAGACCGCGCGCCGCCTGCAGCACGATTATGACCGTCTTGTCCTGGTCTGCGGCCACTATGAAGGCATAGACGAGCGCTTTCTTGAAGAATGCGTGGATGAAGAGCTCTCCCTGGGTGATTTTGTCCTCACCGGCGGCGAGCTTGCCGCCATGGCGGTCTGCGATGCGGTCTCCCGTCTGGTTCCGGGCGTTCTCTCCGATCCGGAGTGCTATATCGGCGAAAGCCACTGGGACGGGCTGCTGGAGTATCCGCAGTACACCCGGCCCGAGATCTGGGAGGGCAGGGAAGTGCCCGCGGTGCTGCTCTCCGGCGATCATGAGAAGATTGCCCGCTGGCGGCGTGCGCAGCAGCTGCGGCGCACCCGCGACCGCAGGCCGGACCTGTTCGGGGTCTTTCGCGCGGACAGCGACGAGGACCGCGCCCTGCTTGAGGAGCTGAGAAAAGAGGAAGGCCGCCCCCGCATCACCAAGGAGCTCGTTTGCCGCGACGCGCAGGAGGGCGACCTGCCCGCGATTCTGTCCATCGTGGAAGAGGCTCAGGCGTTTCTGAAGAGCAAAAAGGTGGACCAGTGGCAGGGCCTCTATCCCTCGGAAATGGATTTCCTGCGGGATATGTTACGAGGCGAATGCCGCGTAATCCAGCACGGTGACGAAATCACCGCCGTCTTTACGGTGTCCTCGCTTCCCGAGCCCGAGTACGACGCCATCCGCGACGGCAAATGGACGCCCGACATCGAGGCCTGCGTGCTTCACCGCTGCGCGGTCCGCGCCCGCTGGTACGGCACCGGCATGGCCGACAGGATGATTCGCTTTGCTGAAAAGGCCTGTCTGGAGAAGGGCAGACGCTGCCTGCGCACCGATACGCATCCGAAAAACAGGAGCATGCTGCGCCTGCTGAGCGAGAACGGGTTCCGCTACCGCGGCAACATCGACATTGCGGGCGAGCCGGGCCACGACCCCCTGCGCCGCTGCTACGAGAAGATCCTCAAACCCCGCGCCTGAAAGGAGCATGCCACCATGAAACGCACCCAAGTGTTTACCTTTATCATGGCCATCGTCTGGACGCTGATCGGCGCTGCCATCATCCTGTACGCCCTGCGGGGCGGCGGACTGAACGCAAAGAGCGTTCTGCTGATCGCGCTGGCCCTCGCGGCCATTGTCCTGAACTGGATGCGATGGATGCGCACCCGATGAACAGCCTGACGGATCCGGTCTGGATCCGTGGCCTGCTG
Organism: Oscillospiraceae bacterium; assembly: GCA_017538965.1. Classification (GTDB taxonomy): domain Bacteria; phylum Bacillota; class Clostridia; order Oscillospirales; family Oscillospiraceae; genus Limivicinus. The sequence continues at coordinate 73,490 of JAFYHU010000037.1, read as the reverse complement.
GAACGCCATGGCTTTCACTTCTCCAAAGCCTTGGGCCAGAACTTTCTGATCGACCCGAGCGTGCCTGCCCGCATCGCCGACGCCCTGCAGGCGGATCAAAGCTGCTCCGTGCTCGAGGTCGGCCCCGGCATCGGCTGCCTGACCGGGCATCTGGCTCTTCGCGCGGGAAAGGTTCTTTCGGTGGAAAAGGACCGCAGTCTGGAGCCGATTCTGCGGGAAACCCTTGCCGGTTTTCCCAACGCCGAGGTCCTGTATGCCGATATCATGAAGCAGGATCTCCCTGCGCTCGCCGCAGAAAAGCTCCCTTCCCAGCCCCGCCTTTTCTGCGCCAATCTTCCTTATAACATCACCACGCCGGTCCTGACCAAAGTTCTGGAGTCCGGCCTTTTCGACCGGATCGTGGTCATGATCCAGCGCGAAGTCGCCGAGCGCCTCTGCGCTTCGCCCGGGGGGAAGGACTACGGTGCCTTCAGCCTGCTGGTGCAGTGGTACACGCAGCCGGAGCTGCTCTTCTCCGTTCCGCCCCACGCCTTCATGCCGCAGCCGAAGGTGACCTCGGCCGTCGTGCGCATGACGGGAAGAAAAGAGCCCCCCTTTGCGGTGAAGGACGAAGCGCTGCTCTTCCGTACCGTTCGGGCCGCCTTCGGTCAGCGCCGGAAGACGCTTGTCAACGCGCTTGCCGCTTCCTTTCCCGAGCTGGGAAAAGACGGCTGCCGCGCCGCCGCCGAGGCCTGCGGCATCGATCCGAACTGCCGCGGGGAAGTGCTGGACCTCGCCGCCTTTGCCGCTCTGGCGGACGCGCTTGGCGCCGGCATCGCCCCTTCTCTGTGAAAGAATTCGCAATCTTCAAAAACAGAACACATTTTCCGGGCATGAGCAGGGGTAACTTGGTCAAAATGCAAGATTCGGCAACGATTTTTGCGTTTTGAAAGCCTGCGATTTGTAGGGAAAATGCATTGCATTTTCCGCCCTGTCTGTGTTAAATTATGCGATGGTTTTGAGAAGTCTATTTTATATTGAATTTGAAATGAGGAAAGGATAATCACAATGAGCAAAAAGTATGTCTACCTGTTCTCAGAAGGCAATGCAAGCATGCGCGAGCTGCTCGGCGGCAAAGGTGCCAACCTCGCCGAGATGAGCAACATCGGTCTGCCGGTCCCGCAGGGCTTTACCATCACCACGGAAGCCTGCACCCAGTACTATGCAGACGGCCGCAAGATCAATGACGAGATCATGGCGGAGATCATGAAGAACGTTGAGAAGATGGAAGAGCTGAACGGCAAGAAGTTCGGCGACCTGACGAATCCGCTTCTCGTCTCCGTGCGTTCCGGCGCCCGCGCCTCGATGCCCGGCATGATGGACACCATCCTGAACCTCGGCCTGAATGACGAGGTTGTCAAGGCGATGATCGCCGGCAATCCCGATCCCAAGTTCGAGCGCTTTGTTTACGACTCCTACCGCCGCTTCATCCAGATGTTCTCGGACGTCGTCATGGAAGTCGGCAAGAAATACTTTGAACAGCTCATTGATGCCATGAAGGCCCGCAAGGGTGTGACCTACGATATCGAACTGACGGCCGACGACCTGAAGGAACTGGCCGAAGAGTTCAAGGCTGAGTACAAGAAGCAGATCGGTGCGGACTTCCCCTCCGACCCGAAGGTTCAGCTCTACGAAGCCATCCGTGCCGTGTTCCGCTCCTGGGACAACCCCCGTGCCAACGTCTATCGCCGTGACAACGACATCCCCTATTCCTGGGGAACTGCCGTCAACGTCATGCCGATGGTCTTCGGCAACCTGAACGAGAACTCCGGTACCGGCGTTGCCTTTACCCGCAACCCCGCCACCGGTGAGAAGAAGCTCTTCGGTGAGTTCCTGACCAACGCCCAGGGTGAAGACGTCGTCGCCGGCGTGCGCACCCCGATGCCCATCTCCGAGATGGCTGACAAGTTCCCCGAGGCTTTTGATCAGTTTGTCCAGGTCTGCGACACGCTGGAGAAGCATTATCGCGACATGCAGGATATGGAGTTCACCGTCGAGAACGGCCGCCTCTACATGCTGCAGTGCCGCAGCGGCAAGCGCACCGCGCAGGCTGCTCTGAAGATCGCCTGCGACCTCGTCGACGAGGGCATGATCGATGAAAAGCGCGCTGTCGCCATGATCGAGCCGCGCACCCTCGACACCCTTCTGCATCCGCAGTTCGACGCCGAAAAGCTGAAGGCTGCCAAGCCCATCGGCAAGGGCCTGGGTGCTTCCCCCGGCGCTGCCTGCGGCAAGATTGTCTTCTCCGCGGAAGACGCCAAGCTCTGGAAGGCCCGCAAGGAGAAGGTCGTTCTGGTCCGCCTTGAGACCAGCCCCGAGGACATCGAAGGCATGAAGGCCTCCCAGGGCATCCTGACCGTTCGCGGCGGCATGACCAGCCACGCGGCCGTTGTTGCCCGCGGCATGGGCACCTGCTGCGTCTCCGGCTGCGGCGACATCAAGATGGACGAAGAGAACAAGCAGTTTGAGCTCGCCGGCAAGACCTATCACGAAGGCGACTGGATTTCCATCGACGGCTCGACCGGCAACATCTATGACGGCATCATCCCCACCGTGGATGCCTCCATCGCCGGCGAATTCGGCCGTATCATGGCCTGGGCCGACAGCTATCGCCGCCTGAGCGTCCGCACCAATGCCGACACCCCCTACGACGCCGCCAAGGCCCGCTCGCTGGGGGCCGAGGGTATCGGCCTGACCCGTACCGAGCACATGTTCTTCAACGATGACCGCATCGACGCCCTGCGCGAGATGATCTGCGCCGACACGCGTGAAGAGCGCGTCGCCGCTCTTGCCAAGCTCGAGCCGATGCAGCAGAGCGACTTCGAAGGCATCTACGAGGCCATGGAAGGCGCCCCGGTCACGATCCGCTTCCTGGATCCCCCGCTGCATGAGTTCGTTCCCACCGAGGAAGAGGATATTGCTCTTCTGGCCAAGACCGTCGGCAAGACCGTCGACCAGATCAAGAACATTATCGCCGGCCTCCACGAAGTGAACCCGATGATGGGTCACCGCGGCTGCCGCCTGGCCGTCTCCTATCCCGAGATCGCCGAGATGCAGACCCGCGCCGTCATCAAGGCCGCGCTGAACGTCAAGGAGCGTCATCCCGACTGGAACCTGGTTCCCGAAATCATGATCCCGCTGGTCGGCGAGGTCAAGGAGTTCAAGTATGTCAAGGACGTCGTCTGCGCCGTTGCGGATCAGCTGATCGCCGATTCCGGCGTCGATCTGAAATACCTGGTCGGCACCATGATCGAGATTCCGCGTGCCGCCCTGACCGCCGACGAGATCGCCCGCGAGGCCGAGTTCTTCTCCTTCGGTACCAACGACCTGACCCAGATGACCTTCGGCTTCAGCCGTGACGACGCCGGCAAGTTCCTCGGCGCCTACTATGACAAGAAGATCTACGAAAGCGATCCCTTTGCCCGCGTTGACCAGGTCGGCGTCGGCAAGCTGGTGAAGATGGCTGCCCAGCTGGGCCGCTCCACCCGTCCGGAGCTGCATCTCGGCGTCTGCGGTGAGCATGGCGGCGATCCGAGCTCGGTCGAGTTCTTCCACAAAGCCGGTCTTGACTACGTCTCCTGCAGCCCGTTCCGCGTTCCCATTGCCCGCCTTGCTGCAGCCCAGGCCGTGATCAAGGAAGAGGAAGAGAAGGCTGCCGGCAGAAAGGAAGCCGAAGAAGCGATCATGGCCGAAATCAATGCCAAGGTCGATGCTGCAAAGGCTGCCCTGAAGGATGCCGCCGACAAGTTCCAGGTTGTTGCCTCCGACAAGACGGACGACATTAAGGAACTGGCTGCCGTTGCCTTCAAGAGCCTGAAGGCCGGCTGGGAAGAGGCCAGAAAGACCTTCGACCAGGAGAAAAAGTAAAATCCGGGGGAAACCCTCGAATACAGAAATGCACGCCTCATCGCGGGGCGTGCATTTTTCACGGGCAGGGGGCGGAATCCGGATCCGGCATGGTCTGTGAAATATTAAAGAATCATTCAAAAATGAGCGTCTGCTTTGCTGGACATCTGTTGGACATGCGGCGTTTTAATAAATCCGGATAATGACTTACCGAATAAGCTTCGATCCTGTGTGACAGTTGTGTGACGGACGCTGTGATACGCTGTACCCACAGGAAACCCAAAATGAATGGAGGATATAAACATGAAAAACAAGGAAGCTATGACTGAAGAAAAGCTGGATCAGGTCACCGGCGGTTCGATGATTCCCCATAAGACCACGCAGGGCGAGACCCTGGGCAGCATTGCAGCTCAGTTCCAGAAATTCAACGTCAGCCCTGCCGATCTGGCAAAGTGGAACAATCTGGGCAACATGGACGCGACTGCGGAGCTGCCCGTCGGCACCGATCTGCAGATCTTCATCTGATTCATTTGCTGACACGAAAAACACGCCTCGCGGTGAGGCGTGTTTTTTCTATGTCGGGAGTCAGTCTTCCGGCCAGAAGAGCTCGTCCAGAGTCTTGCCCAGCACTCTGCAGATGCTGATGCACAGGTTGATCGTCGGGTTGTAGTCGCCCTTTTCAATTGCGCTGATCGTCTGGCGCGAGACCCCGGTCAGCTTTGCCAGATCGTCCTGGGAGAGATCTCTGCCGGCTCTGGCCGCTTTCAGTCTCAGGTTTTTCATTCTTCCGACTCCCGGCTGTCCGCCGCCTTCCGCAGCAGCCCGACGATGCCCAGGATGGCAAACAGCAGGGCGCAGAGAAGATTCACAAACGGAGCCTGCAGGACACCGTCGATGATCAGGGACTGGTTCTTCCAGGCCATGAAGAAACTGAGAAAGTTGATGAGCGAGGCGACGACCGCAACGATCAGATAGCGCTTCATGTTCGTGTTGAGGCCGACATACGCCTTTTTCCAGATGCAGTAGCAGGCATGCACCGTGATCCCGACAAAGATCGGCAGGAAATGAATGACAATGGGCACGGCCGGGATCTGCAGAAAAGACGGGAGAAGGCTGAGCAGCGCTTCAAAGATGAGCACCGTGTAGAAGGCGTACGCAGCGCCTTGATTCCGGATGCTTTTCTGCATTTCATCGTATTCCGTCCTGACCTTGTGGTCCCGATTCATATAGCGCAGCAGAATCACCGCGAGGAGCAGGCCGACGAGCACGCCGATGGCCAGACCGACCGAGCGCCCGAGTTCGTATTTTTCAGAGAGTTCCATGAGAGTGTACTTCCTTTCGTCTTGTGATCTGGACATAATGTATCACATGTCAAACAATATGTCAAGTATATTTTACAAAAATCTTTCCCCAAAAGCATAATGCCATCATCACCCCGCAGTTAACTCCGTAGGGAGCGATCCCCAGATCGCTCCGCGTTCCTGCCTCAACATAGAAGAACGCTTTATGCTTTACAGAAAGCAAAAGCAAAGCTATAATCTATCTGTAATAAAATGGAGAAAAAATATTTCAAATTTTTTGTAACGAATCTCATGGTTCTCCGTCTAATCCACGAGTCGGACAGAAAGGAGGTGAGACCGTGACCCCCGAGCAAAGCGAAAAACTGTACGAAGCCTATTACATGCGCGTGTTCTCCTATGCGATGACGCTGACGGGCGATCGAAACGAAGCGGAAGAGATTACACAGGAAACCTTCTTCCGGGCGATTTCGAAGAAGAACGAGTTCCGCGGCGAGTCGAGCGAGGTGACCTGGCTGTGCGCCATCGCGAAGAATTATTTCCTCGATGAAAAGCGCCGCGGAAGCCGCACCGAGCCGATGCCGGAAGAAGACCGGCCGGATACGGGCAAGGGTGTCGAGCAGAGCGCTGTGGACCGCGATTCCTCCTTTCGCATCCATATGGCGCTGCACGATCTGGAGGAACCGTATCGCGAAGTGTTCGAACTGCGCATTTTCGGCGAACTCAGCTTCCGAGAGATCGGCCTCATCTTCTCGAAGACCGAAAACTGGGCCCGGGTCACTTACCACCGTGCCCGACTCAAACTCCAGGAAAGGATGGATGTCAAATGAAGACAGAATGTGATGTGATTCGCGACCTGCTCCCGCTGTACGCCGACGAAGCCTGCAGCCTGCAGAGCCGTGCTCTGGTAGAAGAACACCTGGGCGAATGCCCCGAATGCAGCAGCATGTTGCAGCGGCTGCGGGAGGACGAGATCGAGACCGACCTTCTGGAAGAGAAGGAATCGGTGATTTCCTATGCCGTCCGGCGCTTCCGCCGCCGATCGGCCGCGGTGGGCTCGGCGGTGTCCGGCGCCGTGCTGATTCCGGTCCTGATCGCGCTGGCGATCATGTTTACCGGTCCCAGAATGAGCTGGGTGTCGGTGGTGCTGGCAGCGCTCTGCGTCCCGGCAGCGCTGATCGCGGTGCCCCTGCTGGTGCCCGAGGATAAGTTCTTCTGGACCTTCTGCGCCTTCACGGCGGCGCTTCTCCTGCTGCTGGGCGTGACCTGCATCTATGATAAGGGCGACTGGTTCTGGGTCTCTTCCGCCGGCGTGCTCTTCGGCCTGTCCGCGATCTTCCTGCCCTTCCTGCTCCGCACAAAGCCCATGAAGAAGCTGATCGGCAATACCAACCGCTGGCTCATCGTGATCGGCGTCGACCTGGCCCTGTTCGTGAACCTGCTGAACATGGTCAGCACGCAGGGCCATCTCACCCTCAACAGCCTGCTGTTCTCGATCGCCGTGATTGCCGGCGTCGGCTTCGTGATCTATGCGATCGCGAAAAAGTTGTCAGGGGGACGGTTCTCCTGACAACTTTTCTGACAGGCAAGCCCCTGCCGTCTGGCAGGGGCTTGCTGTGCTATTACCGTTTGGGACGGAAAATCTGCCGCTTGGAAGCTGTCACGGAGACGGTTCTCCGTGACAGCTTTATTCCAGAACCGGGACGATGCCGCTGGTGTTTCCCGCGCCGTATGTGGCAAAGATGAATTCCAGGAACTGCCGGACTGCCGGCTGCGGTTCCGGACGGTAAAACACCCCATAGGGAATCAGAAATTCCTTTTCAAATGGGATGGTCACCGCGTTGATCAGGATATCCTTCCAACAGAGGGGGACCAGAAGGATATTTCTGCTGAATCCGGAGCTCCACAGCGGGTTGACTTCCGCTCCGCTGTGAATGCTGACGCGGATCTTTTCATTCCGCAGGAAGCGGAGAAGCTCCTGCATGGTCTCATTGTTGCCGCTGGTCAGAGAGAGTACGGTCTGATCCTTCAGGTCCTGAACCGTGAGAAGACTGCGGTCTGCCAGCGGATGATTGCCGGCTACGGCGAAGCCGAAGGGAACCTTGCAGATTTCGAAGAACTCCCACGCCTGCTGCCAGCCGATATCGCCGTTGACACTCTCGATCAGATCGGTCCGCTCTGGGATGTTGTGCATGGCATCGATGTTCAGCATCTGGATATCACAGTGTCCGTTTTCGGCGGAAAACAGAACCCAGAGTTCGTAAAGCAGGCGGACTTTTTCCATGATGGAGGTACCGATGCAGATCGTTCTGTTCTCTGCGCCGACATGGCGTATTTCCCGGTGAATCTGTTCGTCCATCTGCACAAGCGCTTTGCCCGTCTGCCGCAGATACTCGCCCTCTGCCGTCAGCGTGACCCCTTTGCTGCTGCGCGCAAAAAGCGTCGCGCCCAGTTCGGATTCCAGTGTGTGAATCTGCTGAAGAACGGCGCTCGGTGTGATATACAGTTCGGCTGCCGCCTTGTTGAAGCTGCCGCTTTCACAGACGGTCAGAAAGGTTTTCAGATGGGGACGCAGCATGGCAGTCTCTCCCTCCCGGTGATTTCGGTATTAAGGATAACTGAATACTATTATAAGATATCCGGTATAGTTTTTCAACAACTATCCGGATATAATGTTATCAGCATATCACAAATACTGAATATTCGGAGGAAAAAACCATGGCAAAATTGATTTCCCGCAGAGAATTCCTGAAGGGGACCGCAGCCGGCGCATTCAGCTTTGCTGCGGCAAGCGTCCTCGGCCAGGGCATTGCGTTTGCCGACGATGCCGCAGCCATCTACACCCCCGGCACCTATTCCGCCACCGCGAAGGGCCTGGAAAGCGATATCACCGTCACCATGACCTTTGACGAGACCAGCATCATCGACGTCACGGTCGATGTCTCCGGCGAGACGCCCGCGATCGGCGGCGTCATCGGCGAACAGATGGAGAAAGCCATTCTGGCTGCCCAGTCCGGCGACGTGGACGCGGTTGCCGGCGCATCGATTTCCAGCAAGGCCGTCAGCGCGGCTGCCAATGACTGCATTGCGCAGGCCAGGGGCGCCGCTCCCGCAGCGGCTGCCGCCGCGGAAGAAGCCGCCGCCCCCGCGGGGGACGACTGGCTCGGCGAAGCCCCCGAGATCAACGAGGCCGATGTGGAAGAGACCCTGGAGGCCGACGTGGTTGTGGTCGGCTGCGGCGTCGCGGGCGTTGCCGCTGTGCGTGCCGCGGCAGAGGCCGGCGCAACGGTCATCGCCATCGACAAGGCCAACGGCCCGCAGTGCCGTTCGGGCGAGTACGCCGTCATCAACGGCAAGGTGCAGCACCGCTGGGGCCGTGACACCTGGACGCCTGAGCAGATCAACGCGATGGTTGATTCGCACATGGCGGAATCCAGCTACAAGGTCAAGCGCGCCATCATCTCCAAGTGGGCCAACAACATCGGCGACGTTTTCGACTGGTGGGTTGAGCCGAATACCGAGCTCTATTATGCCGAAGAGACCCGCTCTCCCATTCCCGATGAGAACGCGAACAACTTCCTGATTCCCATTTTCCATCCGCTGCCCGAGGCATACGACTGGACGAAGGAAGAATTCCCCTGCTATCCCACGACGGTCGAGTTCCTTCCGAATCAGGGCGTCAATGTCAACAAGAACATGGAAGCCGCCGTTGCCACCGGCAACGTAACCGAGAAGTACGGCTGCTTCGGCGCGAAGCTGATCATGGAAGACGGCCGCTGCGTCGGCGTCTATGCCCGCAACGCGGAGACCGGCAATTACATCAAGTGCCTGGCAAACAAGGGCGTGATTCTGGCGACCGGCGACTATTCGCAGAATGAAGCCATGGTTCAGCACTTCTGCCCCGACGTCATCGCCAACGGCATCGTCCGCCTGTTCACCAACGTCGACGTGGAAGGCAACATGACCAATACCGGCGACGGCATCAAGCTCGGCATGTGGGCCGGCGCCCGCGTCCAGAAGGACCATGCCCCGATGATCCACCACATGGGCGGCGGCGCGGACCTCGCCGGTGTCGGTGTCATGGGCATCGCCGGCTTCCTGAACCTCGACATGAACGGCAAGCGCTTCATGAACGAAGACCTGCCGGGACAGCAGATTGAAAACCAGATTGAGATTCAGAAAGGTCAGAAGACCTGGCAGATCTTTGACAGCAACTGGCCCGAGCAGCTGCCCTTCATGCCGGCCGAACACGGCGGCGCCTGCTACTTCGAAGACTATGCCAGCGCCGACGAAGGCCCGAAGAACAACCAGACCTACCGCAACTATAAGAGCCCCTATCAGCTTGAAGCCGCCGTCGAGGACGGCCGCGCTCTCAAGGCCGATACGCTGGAAGAGCTGGTTGCGATGATGTATCCGGACGACAAGACCGCCCAGGAGACGGCGCTCAAGTCGATCGAGCGCTACAACGAGCTGGCCAGGAAGGGTGTTGACGAGGACTTCGGCAAGAAAGCAAGCCGCATGTGGGCGCTGGAGAACGGCCCCTTCTATGCCGACCAGTTTGTCTGCGCGCTGCTGCTCGTCATCTGCGGCGGCCTCGAGTCGGATGAAGACTGCCACACCTTCGATGAGGACCGCAACGTGATTCCGGGTCTGTATGTGGCGGGCAACGTCCAGGGCGACCGCTTCTCGCATGAGTATCCGATCACCCTGAAGGGTGTGTCGCACTCCCTGGCCATGTATTATGGCTATGTCGCCGGCAACAACGCCGTCAACGGCATCTGAGAGAGATCTTCCACGAGTTGTCAGGGGGACGGTTCTCCTGACAACTTTCCTGACAGGCAAGCCCCTGCCGCTCGGCAGGGGCTTGCTGTGCGATTACCGCTTGGGACGGAAAATCTGCCGCTTGGAAAAATCCTATTGAAGCATTGTGTTTTTTCTGGTAAATTGAAAACAGATAGGATCAATCACCATGAAAAAACAGGAGGTTAAACATGAAAAAGATCATCACTCTGATGCTGGCGGTCTGCCTCTGCCTGCTTCTGGCGGCCCCGGCTTCCGCGGCGGACGACGCCTCTCCCTTTGTCGGGAACTGGAAGTTCTATGCCCAGGAAGGCGAAGCTCCGATGAGCCATGAAGAGATCCTGGCCATGGCGGAGATGGGATTCGACATGGCAAACGGGATGATTACCAGCTTCCGCGGCGACGGCAGCTTCAGCATGAATGTCTTCGGCGCGATCGCCGAGGGCACGTGGACGGATAACGGCGACGGCACCGGCGTCTTCGGCGTGGAGGGCGAGTCCTATCCCATGAGCGTGCAGGACGGCTTCCTGCGGATGGATCTGGGGAACGGCGTCGGCGTGTTCGAACCCTCCGATACGAGCGCCGACGATTCGACCGCGGGCATTCCGCCGATCCTGGAGGAGTACGCCTCGCAGTTTGAGATGCCCGAACAGCAAGCCATCGTTTCTCCGCTTGTGGGCGAGTGGCGTTTCTATTCCATGGAGAGCGAGAAGTCCGAGCTGGACATCCCGCACGATGCGCTCCCGGAGCAGCTGGAGAAGGGGCGTGACTACGCTGGCAAATACACCCTGACCTTCATGGACGACGGATGGTTCAAATTCTGCAACTTCTACGGTTTCGAACAGAACAACTGGAGCGACAGCGGCAGCGGCACCGCCACGATTTTTGCCGACGGCGAGAAGTGGGACTGCTCCATGGAAGACGGGCTCCTGATTCTCAAAGGCTCCGACCGCGTGATGCGCTATGAAAAGATCGTGCCCGTTGGCACGACCGGATACTGTGTTGTGGTTCCCGGGGACTATGTTCAGGGAGAGGTCACCAAGGAGCAGCGGCAGGACGACATGATTGCCTATTATCGCAGCAGCGAGCATCTGCTGGACTTTGACGTCTATCAGTACGGGTCGAACGGGCGCACGCTGACGGAGTATGTGGCGATTGAGGCAAAGCAGTACGGCTCGGACCGCTTTGAAAGCACCGAGATAAACGGCATTCCCGTCTGCTTCTACACCTCCAAAGAACAGTATGACGGCATCGATTACCGGGTGGTAAACTGCCTGTTTGCTGCCGGGGACGACTTCGGCGAGCTGTCCTTCTGGATGGACGGCGAGGATGCGCCGAATGTGGCCGAGCAGATTCTTGGGAGCCTTTTCTACAGGGCGCCGGAACCGGAAGATGTTCACGGGGTCATCGTGGAGAAGCTGAAAGGGTATTCCTACCCCGACCGCTATCTGGTACGCGGGAACGACGGAGAGCTCTATGAAGCCGAGTACTATTTCGGCTTCGAGGACCTCGCGCCGGATACCGAAGTTGTTCTTTCCGTGCGGGGCAGCGGCTGGGAGATCGAACTGGAAGATCCCTGGGCGGCGTTTGATTTCGGATCGACGGACGTGACGGAAACGACGGAACCGGTCCTGACATCCGCCGGCCCGATCGATATCTGAAGCAAATACGGACAGTAAAACCGCCGGCACACGCCGGCGGTTTTGTTTGTTGCTTATGACTTTTTGATCGGTTTGGACTGCAGGTATTTCTCGCACAGGCGGTCGATGCTCTCGCGGAAGAATTCCCGCTGCGGAGTCAGACCGTGGTAGAAGCGCAGGGAGTCGATCTCCTCGGGAAGCGTCTCGGGAAACTGAAAGTCCTTCATCATGATCGGCACGATGTTCTTTTCGTCCCGAATCGCCTCGGCGATCTCCTGACGCACCCAGTCCTCCGGGTCGCTGCAGCGGTCCAGCGCGTGCGGCGAGCATACCAGCAGGAAGTCCTTGCAGGCCCGTATGCTGTTCAGCAGGGCTTCGTTGAACTTCCCCGCGTTCAGCACTTCCACATCGCAGAACACACGGTAGCCGCGCTCCTGCAGAGCTTGGAAGATCAGCATGGCGGGCATCTCGCCGCCGTCACGGCGATAGCTGATGAAGATGTCGTGCGGCGTATCCGGCCCGGCGGCCTGCTCTGCCTCTTCGGCTTCCTCTTTTGCCTTCGCCGCCACCGCGGCCTCCTCTTCCTTTTTGTTTTTCTCCATCCTTGACAGAGTCGTCATGATAACGCCGCCGACTACAACAGCCAGCCAGGCATGCTCCCAGTTTCCCTCGAGATAAGCCCAGAGAAACATGATGATCACGGAGACACCGGGGATGAAAGCTCTGACGGTTTTCATGTTCATGATGGTATGCAGCTCCTTTGCGGCCTGATGCAGACATTCCGATCTTTCCGGGGCTTATTCGTCCTCGTCCTTTTTCTCGGGCTTCTTCTCATCGGCTTTCCCGTCTTTGTCCATGTTCGAGACGTAGGCCATGGCCGCGCCGGAGACAAGGAAGATGATCCAGCTGTGTGAGAAACTGTCCAGCCAGCCCCATACGAAGAAGATGATCAGCGATACGGTCGGGATGATTGCGGTCAGCGTTTTTTTATCCATGGTGATGCTCCTTGTATTCTAACATACTTCAGCCGCTCTTGCAATAGGTTGTCAGGGGGACGGTTCTCCTGACAACTTTTGAAACACTGGGAAAATTGCCGTTGTTTTATCTCAGGTTCTTCTGAATCTTAAAACTCTCTTGCGACGGCGGTTCCGAGGAAGATGCCGTCATAGAAGAAGTAAATCTCATCGCCCAGGTTCAGGGCGTCTTTTGTTCCGATGTTGACTGAAGTCCGCAGCGGGACGCCGGGCTTCACCTCGTCGGCCGACAAGTAGGAGGCATAGGTGCTGACGGCGGTCCCGTCGGCATTTCTCAGCACAAACTTCGAGGGATCGAAGGATTGCACCGATCCGGTGGAATTCTCAAGCGCGTACCCGAAGCTCCACATCCTGCCGCCGGCAAGGACGACGCTCAGCTCGTCAATCTTGAGACCGTTGGAGAGCGTGAAGGGGAGGGCCGGCGCCTCAGACTTCAAAGGCAGCTTGACAGTATCGTTTTCGACGGCCTTCGGCTCAGGAACCGGAACGCCGCCGGAGGGGCGCTCGGCATTTTCATAGTAGGCGACATAGGTGCCCATATCCATCGCGAGCATGCCGTTTTCGATGGTAATGGGATAGGTTTCGCCCGAGACGGTGGCGGTACCGCTGCCGTCGCCGCTGTCGGTCCAGGATTCCCGGCTGGTCATGCCGAACATGTAAAGCGTGCTGGTCCCGTCCGCGTCAAAAGTGATCGACATCTGGTCGGCATAGCCCATCTCTACGAGCTGGTCGTGGCTGATGCTGATGCTGCCCTCTTGGGAGTAGGGCTTCCAGGTGCCCAGGAAGGGGGAGACTTCCTCTTCCGGTTCCGGCTCCGGTTCGGGGGCAGGAGCGGGCGCTGCGCTTTCTTCCGCCGCTTTGACCTCCGGCTCGGCCGAGGGGGCCGCGACCTCTTCTTTGGGCGCGGAAGCCGCAGGCTCGGCCGAGGGAGCCGCTTCCGCCGCGGGCGTCGTCTCGACGGCAGGGAGATCCTGTGTGGCCTTACCGCAGCCCGCGAGCAGCAGGCAGAAGCAGAGCGCCAGAACGGCGGGAAGTAGAGTTTTCCTCTTCATCCGTATCACCTTAAGTTCTTCTGAATCTGAGACCACCAGACCGGGTAATCGAATTCGGTGTAGCCCATGGCCTCGAGGCAGTGGATCATCTCGATGGTTTCCGCGTCCGAGAGGATCTGCATCCCGCCGCAATTCGGGCAGGTCCAGTAGTCGTCGCTGTAGGGGCTGCTGACCTTGGTCATGGTGATATTGCCGTGGCAGTAGGGGCAGGTGGCCTCATCGGCGCCGCCGAGGCCGCCGGAGACCTCCTCAACTGCCTCATCGGAGAGCGGGGTGATGCTCTGACCGGCCATTTTTTCCCGGTAAAGCTTTGCAAGGTCGACGTAATTTGTGCTCATATTGGTTCTCCTTTCAAATTTTGATCTCTTTCTTGTTTTGCTTTATGTTGACAGAGTTTATTCTGTTCCGTCCTTCTGTTTCTGCTCCTGCCGCGCGTTCAGCTCGTTCAGTTCCCTGACCTCGGCCCGGTAGCGCAGATACATGAAGAGCCAGATCAGGAAAAAGCAGATGGTCTGGGAAGCGGTCATGATCAGGATTTCCGACGGCTTCGACACCCATCCCAGGAAAAGCGCCAGGGGCGGGAAACTGAGAATGATAAGCACGTAGTGCAGGAAGGTTGCCTTTGCCAGCGACCAGTGCTCAATCTCATAGAACACGGTTCCGGCCATGCAGATAGCGCCAAAAATCCCGGACAAAACGAGATCCAGCACCAGAGCGCCCGTCTCGCTGCCGACGCGGGCGACCAGGACGTCGGAGACCAGCTTCCCGTCATAGCTGAGCAAGGAGATGGCGAGCGACACAAGAATGCCGATCGGGAAGCCGATCGCGCATCTGCGCAGAGCTTTCATCAGCATGCCGAAGCCCCCTTTCCTTTCAGCCGGCGGCGAATCTCCGGGATACAGCGGCGGGAGGCCCAGGTCTCCATGCCGCCCTCCAGTTCGAGCCGCAGGGTGCCGCTGATCGTGAAGTCATAGCGCGAGACCTTGCGTAGGTTGACGATCTCATAGCGCGAAATCCGAATGAAGAATCGGCTGTCGAGCGCGTCTTCCAGACTCTGCAGGGTCTGGCGGGAATACCAGATGCCGTCGGAGGTGATGATGCGGACGGTCTTGCCGTCCACGGAGGCCAGGATGATCTCGGATTCCGAGAGCAGGCGGAGGTTGCCGGAGCCGTCGAGAACGGTCAGGGTATGCGGCTCTTCGCCGGCGATCCGCTCCATCAGCGCGGTGACCGCGGCGTCCTGCTCGGAGGCGCGCACCGTGATCTCGATATCGGAAAGCGAGGGAACCTGTTCAAAGCGAATACGGATATTCTTCATTCCTCTACACCGCACCGCCTTTCTTCATCGCAGGATGGACACAGCTGCCGCCGGCAATATCATGATAGCGGCATTCCGTACAGCCGGGAACCGTGAGTTCCTTCAGTTCGCACCAGGGCTGATGCCGCCAGCCGGTCTTCGTCCGGCAGACACGGCAGCTGTAGAGCGGGCAGCCGCTATGGATGATGCTCATGCTTTCGTCCATGCCGTCCTCCTGTCTCTGCCGATGCTTGAGCTTCTGTTTCTTCTGCATCTGATCTTATCGGAGAAGCGGCACAATTGCAAGCGCTTTGGCGTAAACGGTCGAAAAACCGTCCCAAGCGGATAGTTAAGTTGTCAAGGGGACGGTTCTCTTGACAACTTTTAAAATGTCGTGTATGATGGTTCTGAGGTGATGAATCATGCCAAGATGCGCAAGAATCCTTTCTGAGAGTGGCTATTATCATGTTGTAAATCGTGGTGTCGGCAGACAGATCCTCTTTGAGGACAAAGAAGATTATGTGCGCTTTCTGGATACTTTGAGACGGTATCTGAAAGAAGAGCCTTTTGAACTGATCGCTTACTGCCTGATGGAGAACCATTTTCATCTGCTGCTTCATGCCGAAGATAACCTTGAAAGGATCATGAAGCGGCTCTCCTGCAGCTATGCCCATTATTTCAACGAGAAGTATGAAAGGGAAGGTCATCTGTTTCAGGATCGTTTCCGCAGCGAACCGATTACGGATGATTCTTATCTTCTTGCTGCAGTGCGGTATATTCACAATAACCCAATGAAAGCAGGCATTTGCAGCCGGGAGGGATACCCGTGGAGCAGCTGGCATGAATATGTAGAACAACCGGATCTCGTTTCAACGGATATCGTATTATCCATTACTGATGGAATAGATGGGTTTCTCGAACTGAGCAGAAGCAACGAAGATCTGGAAGCGCTGGACATCGCGGAGAAGGCCGGCGTGTCGGACAACGAAGCGCAGAACATCATAAGAAAAGAGTTGCATCTGGAAAGCGGGACACAGCTTCAGAGAATGGGAAGAGCCGAAAGAGATGCTGCGATCCGGCTTCTCAAAGAACACCATCTTTCTGTCCGGCAGATTGCGAGGCTCACCGGGATCAATCGAGGTGTGATTCTGAAAGCATAAAAGTTGTCAAGGGGACGGTTCTCCTGACAACTTTTTGCGTGTCAGTTGTCAAGAGATTCTCCTGACAACTTGACAACTCCATGTTTCTGTCGTCTCAGGCTGCAGCGGCAGTGCTTTCTTCCATATAGTCGGCAAGATCGTCAAGAAATCCCTGCAGTCCCTCTTCCGTTACATGCTGCATGACAACGATATGAGACAGTTCGCCGCCAAGTCTTTCGTCATAATCAGGCGCCAGCATGTATTTTTCTGCGATCTCTTCCGGCGGGCGCTCAAAATATACCGTGTTCGACATCGGTTCCAGCCAAGCTCTCCAGCCAAGCTTGTCGAGTTCGCCTTTCAGCCAGGCGGCTCGCTCCAGCATTCCGTTCGCCTGCTCCGTGAATCCCTCTATGCCGATATGCTGGATCATCCACCAGAACTTGAGCGGCGCAATCGCCGAGCGCGAGCAGTTGATCATCGGCATGCTTCCGTTCAGATACGTGACATTGTACGGATTTTGATTCTCCTTTATCTCCATCGTAGTCAGGAAAAGACCCGCAGGTTCATCCATGCCGAAAAATTTGTGTCCGCTGATTGCGATGGAATCGTAGGGCTGCACGTTGCGGTTCACAGCATCCCGATATTCCGTATAGGGAAGAAATCCGCCGAAAAGCGCAGCATCCACATGGCGGTAAACCTCGATGGAGGGATACTTTGCAAGCACGGCATTGATTGCCTCCTGATCGTCGATCCCGCCTTTGAACGTGGTGCCCATCGCATAGATGATCAGAGCCGGGCGGTCCTTCACAAGCAGCTTCTCAAATTCCTCCGGGATCATGCACCCGTGCTCATCCGACGGAATAAGCACGAGGTCGAGGTTTTGCAGGTCGGCAAGACGCATGTTGGAATAATGAGCCGCATCGGACACGTATACAACGGGCTGCTGCTGTGTCTTTTTCTCAAGATACTTTGATCCGAAATAGATGCCGTGATTATTTCCGTCCGTGCCGCTGAACGTGACGATTCCCCATAAATTATCCGGATCAAAGCCATACAGAGGCCCGAAGAATTCAATGACTTCCCGTTCAAAGTCCAGCGCGTTCAGAGACGGATCCGTGTTGTTGAACGGATCTCCCGCGTTGTTTACGATTGCCGTATCAAGTCCGCTCTCGATGAGCCATTCGTAAAACCCGGTCAGCTGCACATTCTGATTGCCCGGATATCCGAAGCTCTGCCCTTTCTCCTCCATTACCATGTCTGCGAACTCGTTCAGACGATCAACCGCCGGATCATTCCCGGCTTCAAGCGCGTAGCTGGAAGCCCTCAAAAACCCAAAGGCCAAAACCGTCACGAGAAGACAGCACATCGTTTTTTTCATGAATCGCATTTCCTTGCCCTCCTTGCTCTGACGCATTTTCATGTTTTTCACGATTTCTGCTTTCATCCATATTAGCACGCCTGAGAGAAGGAGGCAATAGCCCTTTCCGGACCTTTGACGGATCGCATTTGTTGTTCGCCGACGATAGGAATAAACTTTCTTTCCGGACTTTACTTCAGCGTTTTGGTATGATAGAATATACGTTGGTGTATTGGCAGATCATCCGACGGAAAGGAAGTGAGGCGTTGGACAATCTGGATCGGGATCAGGTGCAGATGGGCATGGATGTGATTTCCCGTGCCTTCCTGGCGCTTCATCTGATATTGCTGTTCCTGTTCTTCGTGTGCGGCTCCTATGTGATGATCGTTGTCAGCCTGGTCACCGTCATTGCCGTCGTTGTCAGCTTTCGTTTTGCCAAACAGGAAAAGCTGCTTCACTGGTCCGTGACGATTTACGCTGCGCAGCTGGTTGAGCTTATCTTTACGGCGATCTTCACCGGCTTCACCGGCGGCCTTCAGGTTCCGCTTCTCGCGCTGACGCTGTTCATCTTTTTCTGCGAATATGTCGGCCGTACGCTGGAATATGACTATCTGCCCTCGATCTGGGCAGCGGGGATCTGCGCCGCCGTCTATATTCTCTTCCTGAAGCTCGGCTTCTATGAAGAGGGTGTCGCGCCGCTTCCGGAAAAGATGACGATGGCCCTGCACTTGGTCTGGGACATCCCGATGTTCCTGTTCGCCGGCGGCGGGGTCTATCTCATGGTTCATCTGGTGACCTATTCCGAACGCATCCTGACCGACCAGGCCAATACCGACAAGCTGACCGGCCTGATCAACCGCGCCGGATATGATCAGCTTCTCACGCACATCAACATCAAGACCACTACGCTGCTTGTTTTTGACGCGGACAAATTCAAAGTCGTGAACGATACATACGGCCATGAGGTCGGCGACCTCGTTCTGAAGAAGATTGCCCGGGTGCTGAAGCAGAACTTCCGTCTGCGCGACTGCGTTTGCCGCATCGGCGGCGACGAGTTTGTTGTCCTCATGCTGGGGAATGAAATGCTGGAGCAGGAGCAGATTGTTCGCAAGGTCAGCCGCATCAACCGCGAGCTCTCCCATAATGATGACAAGCTCCCGATTATTTCGCTCAGCTGCGGCATCGCCTACGGCGTGAACGAAAAAGACTGGAAAACGATGTTCAATCATGCCGATCAGTGCATGTATCAGGTCAAGCAGGCCGGAGGGCGCGGCTGCCGCTTCTATTCCTGATCCCGGAATACAGAACACAGAACGGTTCTGCCCCGCAGGACCGTTCTTTTGTTGCGTATGACGACCGCAAATGGATAGAATAAAAAACCCGTAGGGAGCATCCTGACGCGCGAGCCCGTAGGGAGCATCCTGACGCGCGGGAAGCGTGCGACGATCCAAGCTTGCTGCCCCAGATCGCTCCGCAATCCCCGCGCCCGCAGGCGCCCTTCCCCTCATGGGGAAGGTGCCCCAGTGCGCACACTGGGGCGGATGAGGTGTTCCCCGCCGCAGCGGAAAATCCCCGCGCCCGCAGGCGCCCTTGCCTTCCCCTTTGGGGAAGGTGGCCGAGCGAAGCGAGGTCGGATGAGGTCCCCGCGCCTGCAGGCGCTTATAACAGGAGAAAAACTTTGGAGGAAAATGGATGGATTCTATGATTGAGGTTCTGGCGGAAGAGCTGGGACAGAAAGCAGAATATGTTGAAAACGTCGTCCGCCTGCTGGACGAGGGGAACACGATCCCCTTTATCGCGCGCTACCGCAAAGAGCTCCACGGCGCCATGGACGACACGGTCCTGCGC
Source organism: Oscillospiraceae bacterium (assembly GCA_017538965.1). Lineage (GTDB taxonomy): Bacteria > Bacillota > Clostridia > Oscillospirales > Oscillospiraceae > Limivicinus. Next base: position 54,140 of record JAFYHU010000037.1, on the reverse strand, counting down.
ACGCTCGAGACGCGGCTGCAGTATCTTCGCTCGCTGCAGGAGCGCCGCGAGACGGTCCTTGCGGCCATTTCCGAGCAGGGCAAGCTGACGGACGAACTCGCGGCCTCCATCGCCGCGGTCCGCACCCTCGCCGAACTCGAGGATCTCTATCGCCCCTATAAGCCCAAGCGCCGCACCCGCGCGACCATGGCGAAGGAAAAAGGCCTGGAGCCCCTGGCCGAAATCCTGTTCGCCCAGAAGCGCGACTGCCCCGATCCCATCACCGAGGCGGCGAATTACGTCGATCCCGAAAAAGGCGTCGAGACCGCCGAAGACGCCCTCGCCGGCGCCTCCGACATCATTGCCGAGCAGATCAGCGACGACGCCTCCCTGCGCAAATCGCTGCGGGCGCTGCTGCAGCGCGAAGGCCGTCTGGTCTCGAAAGCGGCCACGGAGGAGGACTCGGTCTATCGCCTCTATTACGATTTTACCCAGTCCGTCTCGCGCCTGCAGGGGCATCAGATCCTTGCCATCAACCGCGGGGAGAAGGAGAAGATGCTGAAGGTCTCGGTCGTTTTGGATCGCGACCGCGCCCTGCAGACGGTTTTCCGCGCCGTGGTCATGCCCGGTACGCGCGCGATGGCCTTCATCAAGGCGGCGGCCGAGGATGCCTATGACCGCCTGATCTTCCCCTCCTTGGAGCGCGAACTGCGCTCGGACCTGACCGATACGGCCTGCGAAGGCGCGATCGGCCAGTTCGCCCTGAACCTCCGCCCCCTGCTGATGCAGCCGCCCGTCAAGGGCAAGGTGACCATGGGCTTGGACCCGGGCTACCGCATGGGCTGCAAGGTGGCCGTCGTCGACGGCACCGGCAAGGTGCTGGACACCGCCGTCGTCTATCCCACCTACGGCGAGAAGCAGAAGCGCGAGGCCATCGCGAAGCTCTCGTCCATGGTCCGCCGCTGGGGTGTCGAGCATATCGCCATCGGCAACGGTACCGCCAGCCGCGAAACGGAACAGATGACGGTCGAGCTGATCGCCGAGGAAGCCGCAAAGGGCAGGTCGCTGAGTTACATGATCGTCTCCGAGGCCGGGGCCTCGGTCTATTCCGCGAGCCCGCTCGGCGCCGAGGAGTTCCCGCAGTTCGATGTCAACCTCCGCTCGGCCGTCTCGATTGCCCGCCGCCTGCAGGATCCGCTGGCCGAGCTCGTCAAGATCGAGCCGAAGGCCATCGGCGTCGGCCAGTATCAGCACGACATGCCTGAAAAACAGCTTAGCTCGGCTCTCGACGCGGTGGTCGAGGACTGCGTCAATGCCGTGGGTGTGGACGTCAACACCGCTTCGCCCTCTCTGCTGCAGCGCGTCTCCGGCCTGACGACCGCGACCGCCCGCAACATCGTTGCTTACCGCGAAGAAAACGGCCCCTTCCCGACGCGCAGCCAGGTGCAGAAGGTGCCCAAGCTCGGCCCCAAGGCCTACCAGCAGTGCGCGGGCTTCCTGCGCGTGCCCGAAAGCCGCCGTGTGCTTGACAATACTGCCGTCCACCCCGAGTCCTATGCGGCGGCGGAAGGCCTGCTCAATCTGACGGGCTACACCGAGGCGGACGTGAAGGCCTCGCGCCTTTCCGAGCTGCCTGCCCGCCTGAAAGCCTACGGCAGCGAAAAGGCGGCCGCCGAGCTGGGCATCGGGCTCCCGACCCTGAACGATATCGTGCAGGAGCTTTTAAAGCCCGGCCGTGACATCCGCGACAGCCTTCCCAAGCCCATCCTCCGCACCGATGTGCTGGAAATGAAGGATCTCAAACCCGGCATGAAGCTCTCCGGCACCGTGCGCAACGTGATCGACTTCGGTGCCTTCGTCGATATCGGTGTGCATCAGGACGGTCTGGTCCACATCTCGGAGATCGCTGACCGCTTCATCCGCCATCCCTCCGAGGTGCTCTCCGTGGGCGATGTCGTCGAGGTCGTCGTCCTCGACGTAGACGAAAAGAAAAAGCGCATCGCCCTCTCCATCAAACAAGCCGACTAACCCCCGCCCATGCCTTCCCGTCCCTCTCTTCCGTAGGGAGCGATCCCCAGATCGCTCCGCAAATCCAGCGCCCGCAGGCGCCCTCCCCCCGTCTCTCCACTCTCAACTCTGCGCCGCACCACGGCGCCCCTCCTCCCGTCTCTCAACTCTCCACTCTCCACTCTCAACTCTCAGGAGAAAGACCATGCTCCTCATTTACTACAAAATTGCATTTGCTGTGTCGTTCCTGCTCACTTTGATCTATGTCTGGATCTGGGACCGGCGCTTTGACGTCAACATTACGGCTATCTTTATGCTGGTGCCGATTGCCAACCTGGGCCATGTGTTCATGGCTGCCGCCCAAACCCAGCAGGAGGCCGCCACGGCTGTCAAGATCATCTATATCGGCGCCTGCTTCATGCCGTTTTTCGTAACCATGGGGCTCTTCAACATCTGCCGCATCAAGATCAGCAAGCTTGTTCGCATTCTGCTCTTTGCGTTGCCGGTTCTGCTGTTTGCCTCCGTGCTCTCGATCGGCTATTTTCCGCTGTTCTACAGCAATCTCGAGCTCACGTCCTTGGGCGGCGCGACAGGCCTGATCCGCACCTACGGCCCGATGCATACGCTGTTCTACCCGATGGTCGTGGTCTATATCCTGATGGGCGTCGGGGCCATCATCTACACGATCCGCTCGCAGAAGCAGGTCTCCAAAACCACCCTGGGCCTGCTCTTCCTGCCGATCGCCATAACCGCCCTGGGCTTTTTCGGAAACCTGGTCGTCGGCCGGCGGGTCGAGATCATCACCTCGACCTACATCCTTGCCGAAGTCATGTATCTGCTGATCGCCCGGCGCATCAGTCTCTACAATGTCAGCGACACCGTGATCGATTCGCTCGTCCAGAACGGCGATACCGGCTTTGTCTCGGTCGATCTTGACTTCTGCTATCTGGGCAGCAACAGAACAGCCCGCCGCATGATCCCGGCGCTCGGGGAACTCGAAGTTGACCATCCGATTACGCCGGAGCTGCAAACCCTGTTCCAGACCTGGCTGGATACCCCCGATGCGGATGTTTACCGGGTCGGCGAGGGCGACGACGAGCACTTCTATGTCGTCGAGACGGCCGACCTTGTCAGCGGCGGCCAGGCGCACGGCTATCAGTTCTTCATCCGCGATGATACAAAGAACCAGAAGTATCTCGCTCTGGTTCAGCACTATAACGACGAGCTCGAGCAAGACGTCAAAAACAAGACAAAGCACATCCTCGAGATGCAGGACAACCTCATCCTCGACATGGCGACCATGGTGGAAAGCCGCGACAACTCGACCGGCGGCCACATCCGCCGCACCAGCCAGGGCATCCGGATTCTGGTGAACGAGATGGACCTTGATCCCGACTTCCGGGAGAATCTCACCAAGGCGGCGCCTATGCACGACATCGGCAAGATCGCCGTTGACGACGCGATTCTCCGCAAGCCCGGCCGCTTTACGCCCGAAGAGTTTGAACAGATGAAGAAACACTCGCATGAGGGTGCGCGTATTCTTCGTGAAATCCTGAAGGATATGGATGACGAGGACTTCAAGCGCATCGCCGTCAACGTTGCCCATTACCACCACGAACGCTGGGACGGGAAGGGCTATCCCGACGGGCTGAAAGGGGAGGAGATTCCGCTGGAAGCCCGCATCATGGCCATCGCCGATGTCTATGATGCCCTGGTCAGCAAGCGCGTCTATAAGGACAAAATGTCCTTCGAGGACGCCGACCGCATCATCCGCGAAGGGATGGGAACCCAGTTCGACCCGGGCCTCCTCGACGCCTATCTCCGCGCCCGCCCCAAACTCGAAGAATACTATCTCACCACCGATTGCTAACACGCTCTTGACAAGGGGTGTATAATGGGCGCACTCTCATTTTTCCGAAGGAGGTACCTGTATGAGCGTTGATCAGCTGATGACGGAAGAAGACCTGGAAAACATGGCGGACAGCATCGTGAAGGCTGTCGATGAAGAAAGCCTGGCCGATCAGGAAGAGATTGAGATCGGCGACGACCTGCTTCTGCCCGACGAGGATCTCGACCTGTCCGACGAGCCGGAGGATTTGAGCAAAATTGAAGAAGTCCCGGTTGAAGAGGTCAAAGACCTTTCCGGACTGATCGAAAGCGTCTCCACGGACGACCCCGTACGGATGTATCTGAAGGAGATCGGCGGTTACGCCCTTCTGACCCCGGAGGAAGAGATGGCGCTTGCCGAGAGAATGCGAAACGGCGATGAAGAGGCCAAGCGCCAGATGACCGAGGCCAACCTGCGTCTGGTTGTGTCCATCGCCAAGCGGTATATGGGGCGGGGCATGCAGCTTCTTGATCTGATTCAGGAGGGCAACCTCGGCCTGATGAAGGCGGTCGATAAGTTCGACGGCACCAAAGGCTATAAGTTCTCCACCTATGCCACCTGGTGGATCCGCCAGTCCATTACGCGGGCCGTTGCCGACCAGGCCAGAACCATCCGTATCCCTGTGCATATGGTCGAGACCATCAACAAGGTCATCCGCACCTCGCGGGAACTGCTGCAGAAGCTGGGCCATGACCCGAGTGCAGAAGAGATCGCCCGGGAGATGGGCATGCCGGTGGATAAGGTCCGCGATATTCTGAAAATCGCACAGGAGCCGGTTTCGCTGGAAACCCCGATCGGGGAAGAGGAAGACAGCCATCTGAGCGACTTCATCCCGGCCGAGGAGGCCGCCGACCCTGCCGATGTCACCAGCAAAATGCTGATGAATGAAAAGCTGAGAGAAGTTCTGGAGACGCTGACCCCGCGGGAAAAGCGGGTTCTGGAGCTGCGTTACGGCCTGGACGACGGCCGCCCCAAGACGCTCGAAGAGGTGGGGAAGGAATTCAACGTCACCCGCGAGCGCATCCGCCAGATCGAAGCCAAAGCCCTGCGGAAGCTGAGAAGCCCCCGCCGCCGCATCGAAATAGAAGACTATATTCAATAAGAAAGAAAGTTAAAGACGGGCATAGTGCCCATATAAATATCGGAGTCAGGTTAGGCCTGACTCCGATATTTATTCGATACCCGCTCTAATGCGTATCTCACCGCGTCGATCGTGTGGTTGTTTCTGTCCGGATACCCGCTGATCCACTCGTCCGCCCTGTTCTTCTCAAACTCGTAGTTCACGAATTCCTCGTAAGCGTGCGGCGTTCTCTTCCTGTCGATCACGATGGTCCTGCTCTGCAGCCACTTCATCCCGTACTCCACGCTGTTCGGCCCCTTGATGGCCTCCTTCGCGTTCACGCCCAGACTGCGGTAGTCCGACACGCTTTTCGCTTCGGCGCTGTCGCAGATGGTCGGCACGTCGTCATAGTCATGCTCCAGGATCCACTTTGCGCTCTGCTCGTTCGAAATCTTGTTTCCGTAGTGCTCGTCGATCAGATAGATGGTCTCCCGCGCCTTGTCATAGTGCAGCCGAATAAAGGCATAGGGATCCGGGAACCATCCCCAGTCGACGCCCTGATAAATCCGGTCAAAGTGCCGGATTTCTTCATCTCTGATCTCCCGCAGTTCGAGGTTTTCGAACACGCTTCCGCCGTTGCCCACCGGCATCCCGAGATACTCATGCTGATACCGCTTCTCATCCCGCTTCTTCAGATTCTCTGCTTCCTCGATAAAGGCTTCGCCCAGCCATTCCTTGTGATCCAGTTCCAGATAGGTGCTGTGATGCTGGATACGGTTGGGCCGTTCTTCCAGCCTGTCTTTGTTTACCCAGTTGTCTTTGGATCGGGGCGGATTGTATGTCTCGAAGTTCCAGAACATCTCCCCGCCGCGCATCGTGGACTGCAGGATGCTGTCGATCTCCTCTCTGCCAGAGAACTGGTCCTTTTCTTCGAAGTGCGTGATTCCGACATAGCCGAAACGGGGCCTCAGGCCCTTGATTTTCATCGGGTCGTCTGCGCCGATAAACATGATCTTCTGCTTTGTGGGCTTGTAATAAAGCACCAGCGGCGACTTCCGCGATTCCCAGAGTTCGCTCACGCCCAGCTGTTTGATTGCCCACTGATACTGCGTAAACACGGAATACCGCATCGTTTTCGCCACCTTGCGCAGCACCAGCGCGTGCACTTCCGGATGCTCCATGATCAGCCTTACCACCGTCAGGCTTACCCAGCTTGACTTTGTACTGCCTCTGCCGCCGCTGACCTCATAATGGGTGTAAATGTGCTTCAGCGCGCAGGCCGACATCGTCCCGAAGCTGCTGTTGATGCTCTCCAGATAGTTGGCCGAAACCACTGCCAGCACTTGCGCCCTGATACTCTCGAAGGCCTCCGCATCGTCGAGCCCGTCTTCTTCCCGATCCACCCAGGATTCCCATTTGTTGACCGAGGGGATGTCTCCCTGGACGGCCTTTTGGAAGGTGGCGGCGACAATCAGGTCGTTCTTGCAGGCATTTTCATCCGTAAAACCGACATCGTCCAGCATCTTGCGGTCTTCTTCTGAGACAGGGAGCTTGCCGAGGATTGCGGCCGTCCTTGCGAGTTCTCTTTTGCGCCTTTTTGCCGCGGCGGACGCGATCTGCCCTCTCTTTCCGTATTCGCTGGCGTTTTCTTTTGTGAAGCGCCTTCCGCAACTCTTCAGATTGTCCAGACTTGCCTGTGCCATTTTTCTTTTCATATCGTCCTTGCTCTGCCCTCCCGGCGGTGGTTTCCTCTATCCTGTCATTGCGAGCCAGTGACCGATGTCACTGGTGTGGCAATCCGCTCTCCCGTTCCCTGTCATTGCGAACCAGTGACCGATGTCACTGGTGTGGCAATCCGTTCTCCCGTCTCTCCACTCTCCACTCTCCACTCTCTTCTCTCAACTCTGCGCCGCCACGCGGCGCCCTCCTGTCTCTCCTCTCTCCACTCTCAACTCAATTATACCAAACAGTGATAGTGCCATTTTTCCACTTTTTTATACATCTTTCAGTTTTGGAAAATTTTTTCTCTGCCGCTCCCGTCCTCCCCCCGCCAAAACCGAAAAAACGATCGCTTAATACGATCGTTGACACCCTGTAAAATAGGCTTTATAATAAATTTGTCATATATTTCCTTGTAAAAAATAATAAAGGGGATGGTCTGATGAAAAAAACTCTTGCTCTGATAGGCTGTATTATCCTTCTTTTGCTTGCGGCGGCTGTATTTCTCTTTTCGATCGGAACCGTTTTCACTGCCATTCCGTATATCGGCAGCATTGCGAATATCATAACGGTCGGCTGGCTGCATCTCTGGCTGCCGCTTTGCGTCGTGCTCTCATTAATCGGTCTCGGGCTGTGCCTGGCCAACCGGAAAAAGCCGGTTCACTGGGTCATCCTTGCGCTGTCCGTCGTTTCTCTGGCCGCTACGGTTTTCTTCCTCTGCCAAAACGCCTCTGCATTGAAGCAATACGGCGTGAAGCCGAATGTGTTTCTGTCAAAAGAGGATCTTTCCGCCGTCCGGGTCGAAACTTTTCCATACACCCAGTCCGAGTACGGCCCGGTGTACCTGGACGCCTATTACACGGAGGATGGGAAGACTGACAAGCCGGTCTTGATCTACATCCACGGCGGCGGATGGATTCAGGGCTCTCGGGAGACGCATGCCTATTATCCCAAGGTCTTTGCCAACCACGGCTATGTTGCTTTCACCCTGGAGTATGACCTGTCCACACCGGAACGCCACCTGGCCGAGAGCACGGAGCTGCAGATTGCCGAAGCCTTTGCCTGGGTGAAAAATCACGCCGCAGACTTCGGCGGGGATATCACGCAGCTGTGCGTCGCCGGCGGCTCGGCAGGCGGAAACCTGGCTCTTGAGCTGGCGTATAAGATCAACGCGGGAATCTATCAGACCGCCGCAGATGGGACCGAGCTTCCGACCGTCAGGGCCGCCAGCGTCACATTCCCGGCTGCCAGCGTCGTTGCGGTGTACAACAACGACGACCTGGTGCTCGGCAACATAGTACATAATATGGCCGCCAGCTATACCGGTTGCTCGCCGGAAGAAAACCCTGCGCTGTATGAAAGTCTGGCGCCTGCCAACGCCATCTCTGCAAACACACCCCCGACGAACATTGTTCTCGGCGCGGGTGACGTAATCGTTCCCCCGAAAGATACTTATGACTTGGATGCTGCGCTGGAAAAGGCAGGGATCCCGCACCAGACCGTCACCATACCGTATGCAAATCACGGCTTTGATGCCGTGGACGGCAACATGTCGACCAATGCCTATCTGGATCTGTCCCTCCGGTGGTTCGAGCAGTACCTGGGGAACACCGGGGACAAGTAAAGGAGGAGAAACCATGAAAAAAACGATCGTTTGTATCTTAACAGCCTGCATGATCCTTTCCCCCTGGGCGGCCTTTGCCCAGGCCGCCGATCAGGCAGAGGTTTCCAAAGCAGAGTCGGTGACTGCCGAAGAACAGGTTGAAGCGGCACAGGAGGCGTTTTCACAGGGCGACTATGAGAAAGCAATGGAATGCTATCAGGCGGCGGCGGACGCGGGAAGTGTGGATGCGCTGGTTGGTATCGGAGATCTGTATTATTATGGCGCAGGGGTCGAGCTGTCCTTTGAGAAGGCGAATGAGTACTACCGGATGGCGGCGGATCAGGGTTCGGCAAGAGGACAGATGTATCTCGGCTATGCCTATCTGACAGGCAAAGGAACAGAGCAGGACGTTGAAAAGGGCCTGGAGTACTGTGAAAAAGCAGCCGATCAGGGCCTGGCGGACGCACAGTGCCGCCTTGGCGATACGTATTTTAATGGCGAGTATGTGGAGCAGTCCGACGAAAAAGCCTATGAATATTATCGGCTTGCGGCGGACCAGGGCGATAAGGATGCCCTGCTGATGCTTGGTTGTTTTTATATGGAAGGCCGCGTCGTCGAACAGTCCTATGAGAAAGCGCGGGAGTATTTTGAACGCGCGGCAGAGCAGGGCAGCGAGGCCGCGTTCAACAATTTGGGCGTGTTGTATGACAACGGCTTCGGGGTTGAAGAGTCTCCTGAAAAGGCTCTGGAGTACTATCAGAAAGCGGCTGAGCTGGAAAACCCGGAAGCTTTTATCAATATCGGCACGCTGTATTATTTTGGCCGCGGCGTTGAGCAATCCTATGAGAAAGCATGTGAATACTTCCAAAAAGCGGCTGATCTGGGCAGCAGTACGGGGCAGTACCTGCTCGCGCACATGTATTGTGACGGAACGGGCGTTGAACAGTCCTATGAGAAAGCGATGGAATATCTGCAGATGGCGGCGGAACAGGGAGAAGCCCAGGCGGTCAACGACATCGGCAATATGTACGAGAACGGACAGGGCGTGGAACAGTCCTATGAAAAGGCGGAGGAATACTATCAGCAGGCAATCAGCATGGGCAGCGCCTATGGGCTCATCAGTATGGGGTACATGTATGAACTCGGCCATGGCGTGGAACAGTCGTATGAGAAAGCGGCGGAGTATTATCAGCAGGCAGCCGACGCGGGCCTGCAGGAAGCCGCCGACGCCCTTGAAGAGCTGAAAAAGGAAAGAGGGATTTCAGTATGAAAACAGTAAAAAGAATTCTGGCTATTATCCTGGTGGTCCTTCTGCTGGCAGTTGCCGGCTTCTGGTTTTACTGCAGAGTCATCAACCATCGTTCCTTTATGGCCGGCGTTGTGGATCTGGCTTTGATTCTCCAGCACCGAAAAGACAAATTCACCTATTTGGACGCCTGCAATGCGTATATCGAGCAGGCGGCGGTGACAAATAAAGAACCGGTTGTTATCGATAAAGCGAAATTCGGCATCAGCCTCCGGGAGGAGCGTCTTGATGCCCTGCAGGCTTTTATTTACAATGATCAGGAGCATCCGGCGCAGACGGTCTTCTATTTCCACGGAGGTGGGTATGTCAATCAGCCGAATCCGCTGCAGACGACCATGGCCGCCCGAACGGCGAAGGAGACCGGGTGCGAAGTCGTGCTCATGGTATATCCGAAGCTGCCGGTTTATGACTGCCTGACCTGCTATAAGCTTTGCGTGGAGTATTACCTGAATTATCTGAAAGAGAATGACTGCGGAAAAATCGTCTTCATGGGTGATTCCGCAGGCGGCGGACTTGCCCTCGGCCTTGCGGAAGTGCTGCGGGATCAGGGAGAAGTCTGCCCTGAGGAACTGATCCTGATTTCGCCTGGTGTTGACATGACCGTGACGAACCCCGATATACCGAACTATGTCGCTCTGGACCCCATGCTGGGCATCGACGGAATACGGAGACTGGGGGAAGTCTGGGCAAACGGACTGAGTACGAAAGACCCGCGGGTCAGCCCCATCTATGGAGACCTCAGCGGTCTTGGCCGCGTAACCCTGACGGCAGGCACCTGGGAAATTCTGTACCCGGACATCATGCTTTTTGCGGAAAAACTGGAACAGGCGGGTGTTGACTGCCATCTGATCGTTGGCGAGCGAATGATCCATTGCTATCCGATCTGCCCGATCCCGGAAGCGAAACCGGTTCAGAAAGAAATCTGGGCTGCTATTGTCAGGACAGAGAACGATGGATGAGAGAGCCTTTCTGGAGCTCCCGCGTTTTCAGAACTGACAGAATTGACATACACCGCCCATCACCCCGGAAAACTCCGGGGTTTTTCTTCGCCCGCTCAGGCCCGAAGAGAGCACCTGCCCCAAATCCGTTCCACCTCCGCCGCAGCAAAAAACTTCAAAAACCAACCCGGAATATCTATCATCCGGGTTGGTTTTATGTTATACTATAATTTGGATTATTAGTATTATGGGAAAACCTGTTTTTGAATCCGGTAAAGACACCTGCTGTTGGAGGAAATAGATATGATCACGGGCGTCATCAAGAATAAGGTCGACAAAATCTGGACGGATATCTGGGCGGGCGGCATCACCAATCCGCTGACGGTCATCGAACAGTTGACCTACCTGATGTTTATCCGTTCTCTGGACGAGAAAGAACTGGAGACGGAAGAGTTTGAAAACATGACGGGAGAAAAACTGCCCAAAATCTTTCCCCAGTCCGAGATCGGCCAGAATATGCGCTGGAGCCGATTCAAGAACAACGATCCCCGTCAGATCTATGAAGTCATTTCCCGGCACGTATTCCCTGCAATTAAAAACCTCCGTTACGGCCGCCTGCCGGATTTCACTCCCCAGGGGGAGATGATCGAAATTCCGGACGAACCGGACAGACCCGTGGACAGCAACACGGCCTTTGCCCGCTACATGAGCGACGCCATGTTTCTGATCCCGACGCCGCAGGTGCTTCAGAAGATCATCACCGGGCTGGATGACCTGTATGAGCACGATATTGCCGATCTGGACATGCAGGGCGACCTGTATGAATACATGCTGGGTAAGCTATCTACAGCCGGCCAGAACGGTCAGTTCCGCACCCCGAAGCATATCCGCGAGATGATGGTAGAGCTGGTGCAGCCGACCCCGGACGATGTGATCTGCGATCCGGCCTGCGGCACGGCGGGCTTCCTGGTGTCTGCGTCGGAATACATTCGCCGTAACTATGAAACCACCATGACCGCCGAACAGTGGGAGCATTTCTCCAGCCCCGCTTTTACCGGTTATGATACCGACCGGACCATGCTGCGTATTTCGGCTATGAACCTGATGCTGCATTCCATCAGTTCCCCGGATATCGACTATAAGGACAGTGTTTCCAAGCAGAACCAGATCAGCGACAAGTTTACGGTCTGCCTGGCGAATCCGCCGTTTAAAGGCACTGTGGACGCGGAGAGTATCCACGACAATCTGAAGGCGATCACCAACACGAAGAAAACGGAGCTGCTGTTTGTGGCGCTGTTTCTCCGCATGCTGAAGAAGGGCGGGCGCTGTGCCTGCATCGTGCCGGACGGCGTGCTCTTCGGCTCTTCGACAGCCCATAAGGCCATCCGCAAGGAACTTGTGGAAAACCATCATCTCCGGGCGGTCATTTCCATGCCCTCCGGTGTATTCAAACCCTATGCCGGCGTCTCGACGGCGGTCCTCGTCTTTACCAAGACAGGCGCCGGCGGTACGGATCAGGTCTGGTTCTATGATATGAAGTCGGACGGCTTTTCTCTGGACGATAAGCGCAGCGAGCTCCCGGACAGCGACATCCCCGATATCATTGCCCGTTTCCGCTCGTTCTCCTGTCATTGCGAGGGCGAAGCCCGTGGCAATCCGTCTCCCTATGACGAATCCGCTCGTGCCCGGACCGAACAGAGCTTCTTCGTCCCCAAGCAGGAGATCGTCGACAACGATTATGACCTGTCCATCAACAAATACAAGAAGACGGAGTACAAACCCGTAGAATATCCGCCCACTTCCGAGATTCTCCGAAACATCGAGAATCTGGAATTCGAAATCCGGCAGGAACTCGCCGAACTGAAAGCTCTGCTCGGCAAGGGCGATTGACATTATCGGTATATAAAATAAGCTGTTTACCCCCAATTTGTCATTTCGAGACGGTGCCCACATTGTCGTGGCAATCCGCATCTCCTCCTTTTCGCCCGTAGGGAGCGATCCCCTGATCGCTCCGTAATTCCCGCGCCCGCAGGCGCCCAAAGGAAAGCAGGTTTCTGCTTTCCCGCAGTGGTCGTTTTGATTTCGAAACCTGATCACGAATCCCAGACCCCCTGCGGCAGAAAAACCTCTGCTGATGAAATGGGTTTTTGGCTCCATCTCTGAGGGAGCTGTCAGCAAAGCTGACTGAGGGAGTCTCCTTCTCCTGTAGGGAGCGACCTGGGGATTGCACCCTGTGACGGTGTCATGTACATTATAGCAAACAGATATAGCGACATTTCCTGACATTTCCTGAAATGTTTTCAGTTTTAGATTTTTTTCAAACCTTCTGTTTTATGAGAATGATGAGATGTGGCATCTTTAGGTATCGACGTATAGAGACAAACTGATCAAATAAAGGAAAGTCAAGGATGGGCTACTGTACTTGGGCTGGTATGAACGAGACCAATAGAATATACCACGATACCGAATGGGGCATTCCTGTGCATGATGACCGGCACATGTTTGAGCACCTGACGCTGGAATGCCTGCAATGCGGCCTGAGTTGGGATCTGATGCTGAAGAAGCGTGAAATCTTTCGTGAGTGCTTCGATAACTTCGACTATGATAAGATCGCCGACTATGATGATGCTGATGTGGAGCGTATCTTGAATACAGAGGGTATGATCCGCTCCCCACGCAAGGTACAGGCTGTGATCAATAATGCCCGGTGCTACCAGACGGTGCGCGAGGAGTATGGGAGCTTCTGCGATTATATCTGGGGATTCTCCGGCGGGAAGACGATTTTATACAACGGACACGATAATGGCCCGATCCCGGTCAGCAACGGTCTTTCCGACAGGATCAGCAAAGATCTGAAGAAGCGCGGTTTCAAGTACGTGGGTGCGGTGACGATCTACTCCCACCTGCAGGCCTGCGGGATCATCAATGACCACGACAAGGATTGCCTGTGCTATCAAAAGATCAACGATGCGCATCCGACGGTAAGGAAGCGCCGGGATAAAGAAGTGAAATAGGATGACCATAATAGATGACAATCCGAAAACTCAGAGATGATGAAACAGAACTGTTGAAAGAATTCTTGTACGAGGCGATCTTTATTCCAGATGGTACAGAGCCCCCTGACAGATCGATCATAACGCAACCGGAGCTTTCTTTGTATTATGAGAAGTTTGGGGACGGCCCTGCTGACAACTGCTATGTGGCAGAAGTGGACGGTAAGGTGGTCGGCGCTGTCTGGACTCGGATCATGTATGACTACGGCCATGTGGATGACGACACGCCTTCCTTTGCAATTTCACTATACAAAGAATACCGAGGTCATGGCATCGGAACTGCTATGATGCAAAAGATGCTGGAACTGCTGAAGAGTCAGGGGTACAAGAGGGCATCGCTTGCAGTACAGAAAGCCAACTATGCAGTTAGAATGTATGAGGCTGTCGGTTTCATGACAGTTGATGAGAATGCTGAAGAATACATTATGGCGTGTGAGTTGCAAGACGGGGGACGGCTCTCTGCCTTGGCTGAGACAGACAATTGACGATCATTCCAAAAGGTTCGATTACGAGGACTGAAAAAATGCTGTATCCATTTATGACCTTACCGGATGAAACTGAAATCGTACATTCTGAGGTCCTTACAGACGATGGAAAAGAATGCGTAAAAGTCTGCATAGAGAAGCCAGTAATCGGCGGCTTTCACAGTGCCATTTGCTGGCTGCCCGACTATCGCTGGGAAGATATCCATGGCTTTACTGAAGAAGAGATTTCCCGGTACCAGGTATTGATTCAGCATTCAAATCTTGCTATTGCTAAGTCAGATTGATATTTATGGGGATGATGGGATGACATTCGATGATGTCCTTGTAATAAAAAACGGCCGCAACCAAAAAAGTGTTGAAGATCCAAAGGGGACGTTTCCAATATATGGGAGCGGCGGCATTATGGGATATGCAAATGATTATATTTGCCAAGCGAACACGGTTATAATAGGGCGCAAGGGAAATATCAATAAGCCCATTTTTGTTGAAGAGCCATTCTGGAACGTTGACACCGCTTTCGGGCTCGAGGCTAAAAGAGATGTACTGCTGCCGCGTTATCTGTATTATTTTTGCTGTAGATATGATTTTGAGCGACTTAATAAAGCTGTTACAATTCCGAGCCTAACAAAAGCCGATCTTTTAAAAATAGAATTGGAACTGCCCCCTCTTGATAAGCAAGCAATGGTAGTTGATAAACTTGTTAGAATTGAAAGGATAAAAAGCTTACGCAAGCAACAGATCGAACAACTCGACGAGCTCATCAAAGTCCGATTTGTCGAGATGTTTGGGGATCCAGAGTTCAACGATAAAGGGTGGTCAACCAAAAAGTTGAGTTCTTTATGTGATGTGGGTTCAAGTAAGCGGATTTATCAAGAAGAGCAATCTTTGGAAGGTGTTCCGTTTTGGCGAATATCTGACCTTGTTGCGAAAATGGACACAGGAAATGTAGATAGTAGTTTGTTTATTCCGGAAAGCAGATATGAGGAGTTAAAAGCACAAGGCCTCGTACCAGATTCCGGAGACATTCTTGTAACGTCAAGGGGAACGCTAGGCCGTTGCTACATTATTTCCGAGAACGATCGCTTCTATTTTCAGGATGGGATGATTAGCTGGCTTAGTCACTATTCAGGGGAAATAAGTCCGTTGTATATTAAATATTTGTTCGATATGCCGGGCTTCAGGAAACAGATTGACAGCTTGCAGGCTGGGTCAACAGTGGCTTATTTATCAATAGCAATGCTAAAAAAGCTAAACATCATGGTGCCGAGTGTGGAGCTTCAGGAGCGGTTCGCCGCCTTTGTCGCTCAGATCGACAAATCCAAATCTGTCATTCAGAAGTCTTTGGAAGAAACGCAGCTTTTGTTTGACTCCCTGATGCAGGAGTATTTCGGATAAAACATGCAGGAGCGGTTCGTATGAGCAATTTCGCGTTCTTACTCGGAAAAAGTGAATATGCTCTGTTTGCCGCGGCGGCGGTCGAGGCCGAAAAGGTCTATGCCTCTGCGCCGGCTATGTGCGCGGTAGGATGCCGCAAGGCCCTGGAGCTGGCCGTGAAGTGGGTATATTCCGCGGACGATTCTATTCAGATGCCTTATAAGGACAATCTCCAGTCCCTGATCCACGAGCCCACTTTCCGCTTTGCCATGGACCGCAACACCTGGGGCAAGCTTCCCTATATCGTGAAGCTGGGCAACGTGGCCGTCCATACCGAGCGCAATGTTCAACCCGCGGATTCTCTGATTTCGCTGAAAGGCCTCTTCGAGTTCATCGAGTGGATCGACTACTGCTACGGAACGGATTATCAGGAGCGCCATTTCGACGAGTCCCGGATCCCGGCCGAAAAGGTCATTGTCGATACCAGAAAAATAAAAGAACAGGAGAGCCTCCTGTTCGAAAAAGATGCGGTGATTGAATCCCTGCAGAAGCAGATTGCCGCCATGTCTGCTCAGTACACGGCAAACAAGGAAGAGCATCAGCAGACCCGTACCTTCCGGCCGGAAGACATCACCGAATATCAGACCCGCAAGATTTATATCGATGTCGATATGAAGCTCATGGGCTGGAAGTTTGCTGGCGTGGACGCGGATGTGCAGGAAGAATATCCGGTCGATGACATGAATGGCATCCCGGGGCAGTCGGGCTATGTCGACTATGTCCTCTTCGGCAGGGACGGCCTTCCTCTGGCCGTGGTTGAGGCGAAGCGCAGCAGCAAGGATCCGAACAAGGGTCGGATTCAGGCCGGGCTTTATGCCGACTGCCTCGAGCGGAGGTTCGGGCGCAGGCCGATGATTTTCAATACCAACGGCTTTGAGACCTGGTTCTGGGATGATCAGACCGCACCGCAGCGTCAGGTCAGCGGCATCTTCAGCAAGGATGATCTCCAGAAACTGATGAACCGCCGCACCGAGCGGAAGGACTTGCTTCAGATTCTGATCGATGACAGAATCACGAATCGTGTCTATCAGAAAGAGGCTATTCGTGCCGTCTGCGAACATACCGCGCAGGGATTCACGAAGCACCTTCTTGTCATGGCGACCGGTACCGGGAAAACCAGAACCGCGGCGAGCCTGGTCGATGTTATGAGCCGCGGCGGCTACGCCACGAATATCCTCTTCCTCGCCGACAGAACCGCGCTCGTCAAACAGGCGAAGGATGCCTTCAAGGACTATCTGCCGGATATGTCGCTCTGCAACCTCTGCTCCAATAAGGACGACCGCAACGCCAGGATCGTCTTTTCGACCTATCCGACGATGCTGAACGCGATCGATGCGGAGAAGTCAAAGGACGGGGGAGTTCTGTTTACGCCCGCGCATTTTGACATCATCGTGATCGATGAAAGCCACCGGAGCATCTTTAAGAAATACCGGGCCATCTTCGATTATTTTGACGCGATCCTGGTCGGCCTGACGGCGACGCCCAAAACGGATGTCGATCGGAACACCTATGATTTCTTCGAGATGGAAAACGGTGTTCCGACCTATGCCTATGATTACGATACGGCTGTTTATAAGGATCATGTCCTGGTGCCGTATTACAACTATGAAGTGAAGACCAGATTCCTGGAGGAAGGCATTCACTATGACGATTTGTCCGAAGAGGACAAGGAACGCTATGAGGATGACTTCGTCGAGGATGAGGTTCTGCCGGACTTCATTCCTTCATCCGACCTGAACAAATTCGTTTTTAACGAGCTGACGGTTGACACCGTCCTGCAGGATCTGATGGAGAGCGGCATCAAGGTTGCCGGCGGCGAGCGGATCGGCAAAACGATTGTCTTTGCGCAGAATAAGCGCCATGCGGAATTTATTCTCCAGCGCTTCAACAAACTGTACCCGAACTATAAGGGAACCTTTGCTCAGAGAATCATATGCGACGATGATTACGCCCAGACTGCCATTGACGCCTTCAAGATCGCGGAGAAGGAGCCGCATATTGCAGTATCCGTCGATATGATGGACACCGGCATTGATGTACCGGAATGCGTCAACCTGGTGTTCTTCAAGAAAGTGCGCTCGAAAACCAAGTTCTGGCAGATGATCGGGCGCGGTACGCGAACATGTCCGGCACTTACCTGCTTTGATCAGATCGAAGGAGAGTATATCGGTAAGCGGCGATTCCTGATTTTCGACTACTGCGGAAACTTCGAATACTTCCGGGAGCATAAGGAAGGATATGAGACCCGGGAGACAAAGACCCTTTCGGAGAGCATCTTCGGCAAACGCATTACCTTGGCGGCCATGCTCCAGGATAGCAGCTATCAGGCGAAAAAGGTGCAGAAGTGGCGGGCTGCGCTGGTTGATGAATGCCATGCCGAGGTAGCAGCTCTTAACTATGATCTGGTAGAAGTGCGGCTCCGGAAGCAGTATGTCGAGAAATACAAGGAGCGCTCTGCCTTTGACGATATCAGCGACAGCAGCAAGGGAGAGCTCATCAGATACATCGCTCCGGTGATTCATATTCAGGACGACGATGAGATGGCGCTGCGCTTTGACAATTTCATGTACGGCATGATGATTGCCGGCATGGAAGAGTACCTGCTTGGCAAGTCAAAGAATCAGCTGTGCGGGATTGCTGCCGCACTGGAGAAAAAGGCCAGTATCCCACAGGTGCAGGCAAAGCTTCCGGTGATTCGGGAAGTCAACACCGATGCCTTCTGGGAGGCGAATGATATTCTGGCCTTTGAGCGTGTCCGTGAGGAACTGCGCGGCCTGATCAGGTTTCTGGACAATCCGTTGAGAAATCCGATCGTGACGCGCCTGACCGATCCGGTCATTGCCAGGAGCGAGGGAGTTGTTCTGGAGTCTCCCTATGATTATGAAGCGTACAGGGAAAAGGTAAACCGCTATATCAATGAGCACGGGGATACCATGGCAATTTACAAGCTGACACACAATATCCGGCTCTCTCCCGGAGACTACTCCGAACTGGAGCGAATTTTGACCGCCGAGCTTGGCAGCAGGGAAGATTATGAGCGGGAGTACGGAGATACGCCTTTCGGCCTGCTGATCCGCAGGATTGCCAAGTTGGATCATCAGGCGGCGATGGAAGCTTTTTCCCAGTTTATCAATGATGAGGGCTTGAACCAGCGGCAGATTGAGTTTGTCCACAAGATTATCAATCATATGGAACAGAACGGCTATATGGAGAACATTACCGAACTTATGAAGCCGCCCTTTGACAAGCCGGTGAATTTTGTGAAACTGTTTGATGCAAAAACAAGAACGGCCCTGATGTCCGCCATCAACCAGGTGAAAGACAACGCGGTGATTGTTGCGTAGTGTGCCAACAGAACTGTTCTTGACACATTGCTGTTAGTAAAGAAATAAGAAAGCAGGTGTAAATATGACGACAGAAGAATATTTACAAGCCCGTAAAGGCAAGCAATGGAAATTCAATACGGTGGTTCAGAAAGACGCCTTTTTACAGGCAAATAAGATTCACCCGATTAAACAGAAAATCGTAAAAGAAATCGTTGACTCCGCTCGGCTCGATCCGGAAGTTCGAAAAATAATCATCTTCGGGAGCGCTACCAGGTACGATTGTGACATGACAAGCGATCTGGATATCTGTATAGACTGGGCGTCTCCGTGCTATGATGAGGATGGGGTTCTGTTGCCGTTTACTGCTAACATGCGAAAAGCAATCAGCGGAGCGACAAAAGGAATGGCAGATGTTGTGAACTATTCGGAACTCGGAAACACAATTGTGGAAGAGGCGGTAAAGAACGGAGTAACCGTCTATGAACGCAATGTCTAGATCTCGGTATTGCTTCTTTTGCGACCGACATTAAAACCGGTTGACACTAAAAGAGCAGGTATAATTGCCTGCAAAAACAGCGGCCATGACCCAGAATACGATTTTCCTGAGGCTAGGAAAATCGTGGAAGCTGGTGCAACTGTGAAAGCAATCACTGATCATGAGCTTAGCCGATACGACCACTGTCTGGTTCTGTTTATACCAACAGAAGGGAGGAAAATAAGTGATAGATATTGAGCAGTTACGGAAATACTATCAGGAAGATGCTGTGTTTGTTACAGAACACGCTGCGGAACGTGCCCGGCAGAGAGGCATACGTGCAAGAGATATTCGAGGCGCAGTTGAAAACGGCTTCATAATAGAGCAATATCCGGAAGATTACCCATATCCAAGCTGCCTGATACTTGGAAAAGATATGCGAGGTCAAAGCATTCACGTATGTATGAGTGATGAGGGAAGCGCCGGCAGAATCATTACAGCGTATTATCCCGACAGTACAAAATGGAATGATGATTACAGCGCGAGAAAGGAGAAAGAACAATGAAATGCCTTCTTTGTAAAGCAGATACGATGAAAGACGATACGAGCACCTATTTTGCTCAGCTTGATAATTGCTATGTGATTATTGAGAACGTACCCTGCAAAAAATGCACGCAATGCGGGGAAGTAGTGTATGCTGCCTCAGTAATGGAAAAGATTGATGAGATTCTGGATAGTGTGCAGAAGATTGCAGCCAGAATTCTTGTTATGGACTATACGCAGGCGGCGTAAAGAACGGAGTAACCGTCTTCGAGCGCGATGAATAAATCTCGATACATGAAACATATTCCAATTTGGGCGTGATTTAACTTGCCGGTAACTTGCACGAACGGGGTCTGAGGGACGAGAAGGCCCGTAAATTGGGCATGGTTTAACTTGTCTATAACTTGCCTGAGCGGGTTTTGAGAGACGTAAAAGCCCGTAAACTGGGGCATAGTTTAACTTGCCGGTAACTTGCATGAGACCCCAATGACCCCATTCATGACCCCAATGACCCCGTTCGTGACCCCAATCATAATAGACTAACCAAACTCCTATCCAAACCAACCAAACCAACCAAACCCCCAACTAGCACAGAAACCGGGAAAACTAGCACAGAAACCGGAAAACTAACACAGAAACCGGAAAACTAACACAGAAACTAACACAGAAACCAGCCAAACTGACACATAAACCAGCACAGAAATCTACCCGAACTACCCGAGAGGTGCACTGTATGGCGGAAATGAATTTCAAACAGATCACGGATAAGCTGAATGCGGAGTTTGCCGGGGATGTCCGGAAGCTCATCTTCTGATAACCGGATGATACTATACCATGACGATAAAGGGAGAAGAAATCAGTGACGAAAGAACTTACAACATCTCGTATTGACCGCCAAAATATTCTTAATAACGATATTGCAATCGAGGAAATCAGAGAAACAAGCGGTTGACGCTGGAAGGGAATATCGTCATCAGCGTAGGCCTGTTCGGACATTCCGGAGATGAAGAAGTTTGGACAGAAGGCACGAAGGAAATGCTGGACGACATGCATAAGCGGAAGATCGATATGGCGGATGAGATTTATGTTATCAATGTTGGCGGCTATATTGGTTCCAGCACGCGTTCGGAAATAGAATATGCAACGGCCAAGGGAATGCCGGTAAGGTATTTGGAGGAATTATCGTAGATATATCATTATGCATGAATAAAACAGTTTATATCCACCACAACAGAATAAAAAAGATAATAACGCTTGTATCTTGTCTCATCATAGTATTATGCCTCAGTTTAAACTGCGCATCAGCTGAGGAAAGTTTTCCATTATCTAAACTTAAAGAACAGGATATCCCAGCATATACAGAAGGATCGGACTATTATTTGGATATTAACGACGGCATCCCGGATTTTGCCGTTTGGCAGCATACCACATTCCCATTTGTGCTTTTCAGCGAACTGGATGAGCTCGGACGAACCGGACCGGCTTATGCCTGCCTCGGCCCGGAAACTCTTCCGAAGGATGTCCGAAAGCCAATTGGCAATGTCACGCCTTCCGGATGGCAGAGTACCCGCTATGAGGATCTGGTTGACGGAGGCAATTTGTTCAATCGTTCTCACCTGATCGGATTTCTGCTTTGCGGAGATAACGGATCACCGGAGAATCTGATCACCGGTACGAGACTCATGAATGCAGGTTCTATGGTGATGGTAGAGACGGCGATAGAGATGTATATCGAGGAAACCGGTCACCATGTCCTGTATCGTGTTACACCGTTTTACCATGGAGATGATCTTGTCCCGTTTGGTGTCCAGATCGAAGCTCTGAGTATGGAAACCGATGTTGACGGGATCTGCTGTAATCTTTTCCTCTATAATATCCAGCCGGGAATAGAGATTGATTACGCAACCGGAGAAAGCAGAAGAACAGGGACATTTTTTGCATTAGACGATTTTGTAGATGGAGAGGAGGAAGCAATCCGATCCATTCCAGCAGAAGAGACGGAGCCAGAGCCAGAACCGGAGAGTATTACGGTGACTTATGTATTGAATAAAAACACCGGGAAATTCCATTACCCTGACTGCAAATCGGTAGGAGATATGAAAGCCAAAAACCGCATGGATGTGGACTGGACACGCGAGAGAGTCATAGCGGAAGGCTATCAACCGTGCGGAAACTGCAAACCATAGGAGATTGAAAATGGAAAAGAGAGTTATTTCATTCTTGCTCATGCTTTTGCTGATCATACAGATAGTACCTGCTTTTGCTGCCGGTGCAGTACAATTAACTGTGCCTTCAGAGCTCAGCATAGATGGAAAGACTTCTTATGATCTGACAATCTCTGAATATCTTGACTTGCTGGCCAAAGTGCACGAAGCGATTCAAACCGAGCTCGATGACATGTCTTTGGGCTTTCAGCATATAGAGTCAATAGAACCTGATGATGGGTGTACTGTGTTTACCGTTACAGTGAACAGCTCGACTCTCACAAATGAAGAAAAAGCAGCCGAAAACCGGATGTATGAGATGCGAGATCAGATGGCAGCCTATCTGGCGGAAGAGAACAAAGGAATTCGGGTTGAGTATAAGAACAAAAAAGGCGATCTGATTTCAAGTTCAGACGTTGGCATGACTTCGCTGCTTCTGCTGGAGGAGACTCAGGCTAATCCGTATAAATCCGGGTCAACCTCGTCATCTGTTCCTCAGACAAAAGTTGTCCCGACACCGACCCCAACGCCAACTCCGACAAAATCTGAAGCGACATACAGTTATATTCTGAATACAAACACAAAGAAGTTCCATTATCCGGATTGCAAGAGCGTAAAACAGATGAAGGAAAAGAACAAATCATATTATGATGGCACGAGAAGTGAAATCATTGCAATGGGCTACAGTCCATGCGGAAACTGCCATCCATAAGACTTTTTACGGGCACAAAGAGAGAAGAGATTTGAGAGTAGCATTGAAAGAGGACGACCAGAGATGATTACCCATATTGAACAGTGGATGGCTGCCAATTCGGCCCTACCTCAAAACTCAATAATCAAGTATGCGCGTAGGCTCAATACCGTAGTAGTTCTCATCTTTACCTTGCTGTTTGTGTTCTTCAGCTTCCCGTCTACTGCTTTTGGAGATAACAGCGCGGGTGATCACCAAAATGCTTATGATGAACTTGAAGAGATTGCGCAAACCTATCGTCGCTATGTCTCTGTTAAAGCGAATGAAGACTGTTCCGCCTTCACGGTAGTGATTAATGATGCAGCAAACTGGGGCAGGGCAGAAGAGATCGCCGAAGCACAATTGTATGACTTCGCACAGAAGCATGCTAATTCCGGCAACAAAAATGGTATCATCAGCATCCATTATATGAATATGAACGGCGATGAAGTTTACTCTCATAGCTATAATGGCTCTGTAGTCTTGTCAACTGCTGCAGATAATAGCCCACCAGAAAGTAGCTCCTCATATGGGAACCTTGCTGGCAGTTCAGGTGATCACCAAAACAATTATGATGAACTTGAAGAGATTGCGCAAATCTATCGTCGCTATGTCTCTGTTAAAGCGAATGAAGACTGCTCTTCCTTCACGGTAGTGATTAATGATGCGGCGAACTGGGGGAGAGCAGAAGAGATCGCTGAAGCACAATTATATGATTTTGCACAGAAGAATGCAAATTCCGGTAACAAGAATGATGTCATAGGAATTCATTATATGAATATGAACGGTGATGAAATCTATTATCACCGTTACCCTGGATCTAAATCACAGACAACAGACGCAAATTTGAATTTGGCAGAGAACTCAGCAAATAGTGTGGGCAATAGTGTTTCATCCTCTTATATACTAGACGATCATCCAGTGGAAACAGCCGTACAGAGCAACAATTCTTCCGAACAAGAAGTTTCCAATTGGCATTTGGCAGATAATACAGCAAACGGTGCGAGCAGTACAGCTTCCTCATCCTATACACAACAAGATCAATCGAATTTGGTTTGGCTTTCCGCTTCGGGGGATTGTTATCACCGCATACCAAACTGTGGACGTATGGATCCAAGTAAAGCACGTCAAGTTACCAGGGAAGAGGCTATTCGTCAAGGAAAGACAGCATGTGAAAATTGTCGGCCGCAGTAGCACATGAATAGCGGAAGCCTTGGGCTAATGTGTAGATTATATAGTTGAAAACAAAAAAGAAATCCAATTGAAAGGCGGAAATCACGTGAAGTGTCCATATTGCGGGGCTGAAACAAGACCACCCATTTGCGAATACTGCGGTTCTGAGATTGTGCAGACATCAAACGTCGTCAACAATGTTGGCGACACGACGCCGGAGTCAAACCAAAGATGCTCAAAATGCGGAAGTAGGAATATCACTTTCAGGCGAGAAAAACAAGGTGAAGTAAGAGAGAAGAACGTAAATCGAGTGGTTTATAGAACGGTTGGCGTCTGCAGAGACTGCGGCTGTACCTGGTTTGCTGACGGAGCTCCTGCTCAGCCGAAGAAACGGAAAACATGGCTATGGGTTTTAGGCTGGATTTTCATTTTCCCTGTTCCATTAACGATTTTGATCCTGCGCAAAAAGGATATGAATATGTTCCTGAGAGCATTACTGATTGCTCTAGCCTGGATTGTATTCTTCGGTTTTGCTTATTCCAATGAATCTTCGAGCACATCCCTCTCAACATCTTCGACAAAACAGTCTCCTCCACAAACTTCTGCTGCTTCCACCGCTTCCGGAAAGAGCAGCACAAATGAAAAGCCGGACTTTCTTTTGTCATGGAATGAGGCTGGTGAATACGGTGAAAAACTGACTTTGGATGAGGGAACCGAATTAGAAAACTCGTTTTATGCGTTCTATTTACCTGAAGGGACATATAGCGTCATAAATCTATCGGACAGTATCACTACACAAGTAACAGAGTACGGTGGCATCAAAGCCGGTGAAAAGTGGGATGAATATATCACAGAAGGTTGTGAAACACCATTAGTTCTGGCACCGGGAGAAGGAATCCAAAAATACAAGATAAAAGATGGACAGTTCATTAAGCTGTCAGATGGCGGAACAAATATTGGATTTACTCTGGTTGATGAATCCAAAGATTGACAAACGAAATGATTTCAGAATATCCCCTACAGAGCGGAGCCGCAGCAAAGTGAGGGAATAAGACGGAAGACCATTCCCGTATCTATGTGAAGTGCCATGAAAGAATAAGGTGCCAGCTATGAAGAACAATAGAAAACAGGATTTTGTAAAGTGGCTTGATGGACAAGGAATAGCATCATCAGATATTGCAAGGATTGTTTCAGCAATTGAAGAAGCATCGGCCGTCGCACTCAATCGAGGGATAATAGCTGATTCATTCTGGAATGTAGATAATGAAATAGATTTCTCGATAACATCTGCAAAACTGATGACTATGAGATCCTTTCAGCTTACTCACAAATCATTAGTAACAGAGTTGGTGCCAGCTATTTCTCTGTATTCAAAGTTTTTGGATGAAGTAGAGAAACATATTCCAGACAATAGAATAGAAACTGCTGATGACCGGATAAAGGAGACAATTGAACATATTGATAGGGTTCCAGAGCCTTCTGCGGTCAAAATGGACCAATTGCAATCAGCAAAAAATGATACTATAAAGCAAAAAGAGAAAGAGGTTTCAAAACCCATATCGAAACCCAACAATGCAAAAAAGAATCAAAATACTATCTTCGGCATTATCGCATTAATTGTATTGGCTATTATTGTATATACCAACAAGGAGTTTTTGCTAAAGAGCATTAATGATTTGATTAATCCTGCGATATTTATCTTTCAGGAAGAAGTAACATCTCCATCTTACCCTTATGAGAAAATGAAGGATGGTCTGACTTATACGGTATATGAGAATTATGCCTCTGTTATTGATTGCGATAAGAACGTTGTTACTGTTGAGATTCCATCAATGATTGAAGGAAAAACAGTAACTACTATTGGACCTTCTGCATTTAAAGGATGCAGCACTTTAAATAATGTGACCATCCCAGACAGTGTGACGAGTATTGGCGGAGGTGCGTTTGACGGATGCAGTTTCTTGACAAGCATAATCATTCCAGAAGGTGTGACGAGTATTGAAGGCGGCACTTTCTTGAATTGTAACACTTTAATGAGTGTAAGTGCTAAAGGCGTAACAAGTATTGAAGATCTTGCATTCATGAAATGCCAATCTTTAGTGACGCTATTGTTATCGGATAAGTTGACGGAACTGGGTTTAGCTGCCTTTTGCGGCTGTAGTTCTTTGAAGAGCATAAATATACCAAGCGGAATTACAATAATTAAACGAGGCACTTTTGATGGATGCAGTTCTCTAACAGATGTATCTATACCTGAGGGAGTAACGAGCATTGAGATGCAGGCTTTTTCCGATTGCAGATCGTTGTCACGTATATCGCTTCCTGAAAGTTTGAACAGTATTGAGGGAAACTCTTTTCCAAGATGTAGTTCTTTGACAGTAATCAGCATTCCAAAAAATGTGAAAAGAATCGGAGGAGCCGCCTTTGCTGAATGTAGTTCTCTGAAAGGTATCAGTATTCCCCGAGGAGTGACAAGTATCGAAGGCAGTACTTTCTCAAGATGCAGCTCTTTAAGAACTGTGAGTATCCCTAATAGTGTGACGAGTATTGGCGATTATGCCTTTTTCGGATGTGATTCTCTAACAGAAGTTTTCTACGATGGGTCAATGGCTCAGTGGAATGGCATAGAAATGGGAGAACATGCTTTTCCAGGCAAGCCTAATTTCCAATATAACACATAATGCGCTTTCAATCGGGGAATAAAATATTTAATATAGAACTCGACGAATCAATTTTGAATCATATATTCAGCAATTTGCATCTGCTTTTATTGGTTTGAGACAGGGGCTATGATAAAATACAAAACAAGAGAAACATAGAGAACAGGGAAAGGAAAGGTCATATCAATGGAAACGAAGTATTTTGTCGTCAGCCGGATTGACGGAGACTATGCCTGGCTTACATGTACAAGCGCAGAGGAAGAACCGTTTTTTATTGCTCGAGCTTTGCTGCCGATGGAGACCGACGAAGGAAGCAAGCTGAAATTGGAAAACTTTCAGTTTGTGATGGCGTAAACAGAAGCATGGGAAAATAAACATACAAGATATTTGGAATAAAAATAACAGGGAGATGGGAAAATGGACTTTGACGATTTGGATTACGACAGACTCAGAAGCGATCTGATGGACAATTACGGGACGGCCATGTGCAGCGGCTTTCCGATGGCGGTTATGGATCTCGGCAAGGTGGAAAGAGCCTCGGAATCCGAACTGCTTCAAATCGCCCATAAAGAAGGCTATAACCTGGAGAAATACAAAAACAATCCCTGGAGATGGTAAATCGATACGGGGGATCGGAGGAGTAATGGGAAATAACCAGGTGAAAGACGATGAAAAGCGGAGGAAGAATCACGAGCTCTTTCTCCGACAGAAGGAGCTGCTGGATCTGTTTCTGGAACATGGCGCGATCACGCAGGCGCAGCATGATAAGAGCCTCCATGATCTGATCGAGAAGATGGGAGAAGCGGATAGGCCCCGAGAAGCGACGGAGAGACGAGAATAGAGAGACGATATGGAAATTCAATGGATCGACGGATTTGAAATACATGTGAGTGTTGACAATGGCACGGTGGTTATAACGGCGAATAAAGAAGGACTTCTTTCTCTGGCGGGGCAGATGACTGCTCTGGCGGACACCGTACCCGGAAGCCATATCCATTACGATGATCTTAATTCCCTGGAAGAAGGATCGAGAGAGATGATAATAGAAAAGAGAACGGAACCGGGCAGGGAAAATCGTTCCCCGTTTTATAAAAGCTTGGCATGGAATGAGGAAGGCCGGAGATGATCCACCAATTTGAACAATGAATGACAGGATTCAACGCATAAGGGAGATGGAAGCTCGGCTGAACCGGATTACGGAGTGGCTGGAGACAGGCTCCGGAGATGTACGGGAAGATATCCGATTGCTGGATGAATATTACCGCAGCCCTTTGTGGCGCGAAGACTTTGAAGCGGATGAAGCAGGAGAACTCCCGACGGATCTTCCGCGCGGGGTATTATCCGAGGATGCGGTATATAATGCGTTGGCGGAAACGGGAGATTATCTGACAATGAATTGGATTTCAGAGACGGACGGACGTATCTTCGATGAAGTGCAGATGGCGGCATATCTGAGAGATAGATTTGCCTCCGGGCGTTTCCCGGAGGCGCAGAAAGCGCTGCTGTATGCCGAAGAGAAGCATAAGAACACGAAGCCCCGGAAAGGTCCGGGGAATGTGCCGTATATCTCGCATCCGCTTACGATGACCTGCCATGCGCTGGCCATGGGGCTGGAGGACGACATTCTGCTTGCCGCGCTGCTGCTGCATGATGTCACGGAGGACTGCGGGATTCCGCCGGCGGAAATGCCGGTGTGCGGGGAAGTGCAGGAAATCGTGGCGCTGGTATCCAAGCCGAAGGAAGGATACGAGGCGAAGAAGTATTTCGACGCGATTGCGGAGAATCCAAAGGCCTGCATGGTCAAATGCATCGACCGGTGCAAGAACCTGAGCACGATGGCGATGGCCTTCTCGCCGGAGAAGATAGAAGAGTATATCGAGGAGACGGAGACATGGTATCCGCGGCTGATGGAGATGATCAGGGAGCAGCCGGAATACGGCAATGCTGCCTGGCTGCTGACGTATCAGATCAAGAGCCTGGTGATGATGGGGGAGAGCGCCAGGGGGCGCGTCAACAGATTCAAGACGGAGATTGAGATTTGTGGCGAATCATATTGCAGTACGTAAAATGGATCCCGGCGAAACGGAACAAGTAAAGGAACTGTTCGAAACGGTATTCGAGGAAACGTTTTTCAAACATGCTCCTGTTTTTGAAGAGGCAACGGACGGTGAACAGATATATGTTGCGCTGCTGGATGACCGCATCGTTGGTTTTGCTTCGTTTTGGGAGCCGGATCGCTTTGTCCATTTTCTGCTTGTTCTTCCGGCTGCGCGACATAAAAAGATCGGAAGCCTGCTTGTAAACAACCTTGCGGAAATCTATGGCGAGCCCTTGACCTTGAAATGCCTGATCAGGAATGAAGAGGGGATGGCGTTTTATCGTGCAACCGGTTGGCAGAAGACAGGAGACGGGATCGGAGAAGATGGTGCCTACGCACTGCTGAGATATGCAGAATCGTCCTGCTGATACATAAAAAGGGAAAACG
Organism: Oscillospiraceae bacterium; assembly: GCA_017538965.1. Taxonomy (GTDB): domain Bacteria; phylum Bacillota; class Clostridia; order Oscillospirales; family Oscillospiraceae; genus Limivicinus. Next base: position 25,072 of record JAFYHU010000037.1, on the reverse strand, counting down.
GAAAAATGAAAGTCTTGTTTATCGGCAACAGCCACACATATTTCAATGACATGCCCGCATTGTTCGCCCGGTTTGTGGAGTGTACGAGCGGAGTACGCCCGGACGTCACGATGCTCGCTTACAGCTGCCGCGATCTGGAATGGCACAGGAAAGAGTATTTTGCTCTGCGGTTCAATCTGATGTACGGCGGATATGATTATTGTGTGATTCAGCAGGCCGCGCATCCGTATCCTCCGGTCGAGTCTACCATGCGGTTCGGGAAGGAAATCATTGACCTTTGCCATCGGTGCGGAGTGGTTCCCGTCGTTTTCATGACGTGGGCGGAGAAACGTTTCCCGGAGCATCAGCAGATCATGATCGACACCTGCGAAGCACTGGCAAAGGAGCAGAATGCTCTTCTGGCCCCCGTCGGCAGGATATGGAGAACGATCAGAGAGAATGACCCCGATATTGAACTGTATTACAGAGACGGCGAGCATGCCGGCCCGTACGGAGATTTTCTGATTGCGGCCGTCCTTTGCAGACTGCTTGCGGGTGAAGTCTCCGAGACGGTAAACGGACTGGGCTTTGATTTCATGCAGGGCGGGCCGTTTGAACTTGATATGCCTCTGGCGCTTGAAGAGAAGTCCGCGGTCGAGGTCCCTCTGGATCGGGATAAAACGACAAGAATCCTGGCTGCAGTACAATCTCTCTGACACATGGCGGGAAAAAGACAGAGAACCGTCTCCTGTCTTCCTGAATAAGAATAGAAAAATGCAGTTGCATGCAAAAATCTATTCCAGTTGCCTGACTGTAGCTTGTCTTCTTTGACCCGGAGTACGATTTTCCTGAGATCAGGAAAATCGTGGATGCTGGGGCAACTACGAAATCAATCCGCTCTCCGCTCTGGGCAGCAAAAAGCCCCGGCCTTCCGACCAGGGCGGTGACTCAAAGCCTTATGCAATTCCGAGTTCTGCCTTCAGAGCCTTCTGCAGGACCGCTGAGACATTGACCCCCGACTGTTCTGCTCTGACATTTAACCACTGCGGCAGTGAAACATTTCTGCGCACCGTCCGCATGTCGTTGACCTTTCCTTTCTTCTGCCGTTTCGAATCAGGATCAGTACAGGCCGTTGATGTAGTCGGTCAGGGCCTCGCGGTCATAGAACTTTTCGGGGCTGGTGATGACAAAATCAGGATCCGCTCCGCGATCGATGTCGTAGTAGGCGCCGTTCTTGATGAAGGAAAGTCGCTGGGAGCCGGAGATCTGGAAGGAGGTGCCCCATGCGGAGGAAACGTTCAGCACTACGCAGGAGCCGCCGCCGGAGGGCCGGCCCAGCACCGTGACCTTACCGGATTCCTTGAAGGCGCAGGGTACCAGGTTGCCGCAGGAAAAACTGTAGGGAGAGGTCAGGACGAACAGGTTCTTGTCCGTCACGGTGTCACGCTCGTCAAACTCGCGGTCACGGTTGGCGTCGCAGCGGTAGGTAGACGAACATACCGCGCCCGTCATGGTGTCCTTCATGCCGATGTTCGCCTCGCCCAGGAACCAGGCAATGACGAAAACGGCGGTGTCCGCAGCTCCGCCGCCGTTACAGCTCATGTCAAGGACGACGTTTTCAATGGGGCTGTTCTCACGGGTGATCATCGCATGGGCCTTCATAATAAGGCCGATGGTATCCGTGTCTGCAAAGTCCGCCGGGTCATCGACCAGATAGAAGTCTTCAGCGGAGCTTTCGTTCCCCAACATGAAATTGTCAAAGGTGATATAGGCGGTGTTGCCGATCTCCTGATAGCCGGGGACGCCGTCAGGGAAGGCTTTCATCCTGGCTTTGTAGTACGTAGACATCTGATCTGCCAGCCGGGTCACTGAGGCGCCATAGGGAGCCGTATAGTCGATGTCGCCGGACAGATAAGAGAAGGCGTGCCCGGTAGAGTGGCCATCGTCCAGGAAGTCGGTAATCAGGCGATAAATTGCGCCGTCCGCCTGCACAACCTCCGGACCCTTGAGTATCTGGTCGAAGACGACCTGCTGAAAGAGCTGGTCGAAGCTGTCAACCTCATGGATCTCCTTCTGGCCGTACAGATAGTCCAGCATCATGCAAAGCTCGCTGTAACCGTATTCTGTCAGGGCTTCGCTGCGTTCACCGGTGGGAGCAGCGTAGTAAACCTCATCACCATGCGTGATTTGCGCGGCAATGAATACACTCTGGCCGTTGAAGTAGAGATCGAACCCCTTGCCGTTGGCAAAAATGAAGTCGGAAATTGTCTGAAGCGGGATCAGGTAGAGGCCGTTTTCAATGGGCTGATAGACAAGCTCGATACCATATTCCGCAAGGGGAAGTACCAGTTCGTCGCCGTAGCGGTCGAATGTACCTTTGTTGATCTTCTGCAAAACCGCGGGCTCGCCCTGATCATTGAAATACGTCATGCCGGTCACATCCAGGATCGTGGAGGCATCGGCCTTCATGAGGAAGAGGTTGTAGTCCAGGAACACGATCTCGCTCCTGTCGAAATCGAAGGTCGCATAGACGCCGTCGCTTGGGCTGCCCTCGTGATGGCGGGTATAGGTCACGACGGGACCCTCGGTCTCCATCGTAAAGCTGACACCCAGTTTCTCACTGCCGAACAAATGATTGAGCCACTCGCACAGCTTGCCTGCCTCCATGTAGGGCAGGTCCGTCACGCCGTCCAGGAAGTAGAGCGGCATCTTGACGCCGGAGTCTTGACCGCCGGTATAGATAGGGAACTCCTCGCCGGTGATGGTGTGCGACTTATCCGCCCAGGCAGGGACGCAGAGAGCAAGCGCCAGGCTGAGCACCAGGAGAATACTGATCAGTTTTTTCATGTCTTTGTTTCCTTTCTTATAAATATTCAATGTGCGCTGTTCTGAGTGCCCTTATGATCGGGACCAATGCATTGATCCATGTTTCGAAAGGCAGACAATACTGCACAGCAGAAAAAGCATGAAACGGAGGCGCATCACGCCTCTGAATCATGCTTTTATGTGCGTTCTGCCCAGGATGATCCGATTATATCAGAACCGTTTCCTGTTGTCTACCTTCCGGAACCGTTTTTCCATAGGAGCCGCGCCTGCCGCTGTTTTTGTTGTTTTGAGACAGCTGCTATGATATAATAATAAGAGTTGAATCAGATCGCCCACAAAGAAGGCTATAACGTGGGCATTGTTTAACTTGCCGGTAACTTTCACGTGACCTCAATGACCCTGAGAGAAAACGTTTTTCAAACATGCTTCTGCTTTCAAAGAGGCAACGGCTGGTGAAAAGATATACGTTGACTACAAGAGCGATAATTCCTGGAGGGGAAACAAATATGATATTTCTGATAGTGTTTCTGGCGGCGGCAGTATGGGGTGTTCTGTTTAAACACAATAAGTGATGACGGAAAAAACGGAAGAACCGTCCTCCGTGTCTGCCGGTTCGGATTTGCGGAGCATCAGAATGAAAACCATTTATAAAAGCAAAGACGGGAAAAAGAGAATACTGGAATTGTATGACCGGCAGCTGGAAAGGCTTGCCGTACCGTATAAAGATATTACTGTTCAGACTTCGTTTGGAGATACGCACCTCATTGAGACCGGTCCTTTATCAGGAGAACCGTTGTTGGTGTTTCACGGAGGAAATGCAACAACGGCCTATAATCTTTTGGCATGCGATTTCCTTTTTAAGGACTTCCACATCTATGCAGCGGATACGATCGGTCATCCGGGGAAAAGCGCAGAGACCTGTCTTTCGGCATTCGGTTATGACTACGGAAAATGGGCCGGTGAGGTAATAGATGCGCTTGGGTATGACAGGATAAGCCTGTTCGGAGGATCATTCGGCGCCGGGATCGTAGCCAAAACGATGTGTGAGGTACCGGAAAGAATCAAAAAGGCTGTGCTGTACGTTCCTGCCGGAATTCGGAATGCACCCGGCATCAAAAGCGCAAATATGCTATTCCCGATGATCCTGTATCGGATTACCAGGAAAGAGAAATGGCTCAAAAACTGCATGATGCCGATGGCAGTCACAGAGGATGCGATTACGGAGGATATCTATCAGACGGCAAAGCTCAGTATTGATTACGCGAAAATCAAAACAGCCATGCCGAGTGATGTCAGCAAAAGCAAAATGCGGAAATGCAAAGCACCTGTCCTGGTGATGGCGGCAGAAATGGATTGCCTGTTCCCCGGCGCAGGAGTAATTGCAAGAGCAGAGAAGATCATTCCTGACTGCAGGACATACCTGTTAAAAGGCAGGGGGCATATGAATTCTCTGTCAGACGATGAGAAGAAGATGATCGTTGATTTTCTGCGCTGAACAGCAAGCGTAGCGCAATTTCAGTTGTTTGCAAATTGCAGACAACGGAAGCTGCCGGCGGATTTTTCTGTGCTGAGGGGAGAAAAAGGAAATGAATGAGCAGGCTTTTCGGAATTTCATAGCAGAGAAACAGCCCAATATCTGCCAGATTGCCGCCTGCAAAGACAATGCTCTTCTGTACAGCGATACCTGGAATAATTATGAGGAAACGGATTGCGTTCATATCGCATCCGTGACAAAAAGCATCATGTCCCTGCTCGTCGGCATTGCCATCGGCAAAGGGCAGATAAAATCCGTGGACGATAAAGTTCTGGATTATTTCCCGGAATACAAGGTGAAGCGGGGAGAACGGACGATTTATGACGTTGCGATAAGGCATCTTCTGACCATGCGGGCACCGTATAAATGCAAGGGCGATCCGTGGTCAAAGGTGTGCGCAAGCGAAAACTGGACGTATTCCTCGCTGGATTTTCTGGGAGGCAGAAAAGGCCTGACCGATGAATTCCGTTATCAGACGGTCTGTCTGCATATCCTCTCCGGGATTTTATATCAGGCGACCGGAATGAAAACGGCGGATTATGCCAACGCCTTCCTGTTTGAGCCTCTGGGGATTGAAAAACGCACAAACTATGAGGCAAAATCGGCGGAGGAGCACAAACAGTTTGTCATCAGCAAGCTTCCCAAAGGCCCTGTCTGGTTCTGCGATCGCGACGGATTGGGAACGCCGGGCTACGGGCTTTGCATGTGTGCGGCGGAAATGGCAAAAGTCGGTTTGCTTTGCCTGAACAAAGGAAGCCATGACGGGAGACAGATTGTACCGTCGGAATGGATAGAAGAAATGACGCGGCCGCGCGCCGTTGAAGGCAACTGTTTTCGGGGGATGCAGTACGGTTATCTCTGGTGGATCATTGACGCGCGGAAGAACATATACGCTGCCATCGGAAACAGCGGCAACGTCATTTACATTGACCCGGAGAAGAACATCGTGATTTCCGTGGCATCCTGTTTTAAACCGACGATTCTCGACAGGGTTGATTTTATTCAGGAATATGTTGAACCGTTTGTTGTTGCCCTTCGCTGACTTCCATGATATAATCATTCAAAATAAGCACATAAAAATTCGGCAAAACAATATATGACGGCAGGCGGTCCTGCCGTTTCAACAGACTGCAAAAAGAAAGAGATGATCGGAAATGAAGAAAAAGAAGATCCTGCTGACGCTCCTGGCCGTTGTCATTGCTGTTCCTGTCCTGTTCCTCATCCTGGCGGGGATGAAATTCAGGGAGGAGATCGCGATCGTCCGCTCGATCAAAAAGATAGACAGCGACATTCCGGCCTATTATATGGAGTTTAAGAACGGATATCATCTGGATGAAGTCATTTCACACGAAATCACTACGGACGCTGATATCGGGACAGTTGTTGCTCCGATTATTTCACACGGTCTTTATAAAAAAACAGATGTCAAAGTGGAAGGAGCAGGCTGCTCCACCATGGCGGCGCATGACAAGGACGGCAACGTATTGTGGGGAAGGAATTTTGACTGGTATGATACCGTTCCCCTGATCATTAAGTCAACTCCGAAGGATGGATACGCATCCATTTCATCCTGCAACTTCACCAATGTCACAAATGACGTCACGGTAGTTCCCGAGGGAACGGAAAACGCCATGAAGGCAATTGGTGCCTATTACGTTCCCATGGACGGCATCAATGAAAAAGGCCTGTGCGTGTCCATACTGGAAGTCAACGAAGGCGGTCAGAAAATTGTCGAGACAGGCAAGCCGAACCTCACAGTCACCGTTGCGGTCCGTCTCCTTCTGGAGAGAGCTGCCAATGTTGAGGAAGCATTGGCCTTGCTGGACCAGTATGACATCTGCCCCACCGGCGGGATTTCTTCCCACCTCTCCATGTGCGACAGCAGCGGAAGATCGGTTGCAGTAGAATTCATGGACGGAGAGAACAGGGTGGTTGAGACGCCTGTTGTAACCAACTTCAACCTCACAAGCAGCGATATCTCCGTCGGCGGAGAAAGCCCGATGGTGCGATATCAAACCCTGATGGAAGCTCTCGATAAGACCGATGGGACAATGACGCGCGAAGAAGTCGTTGAAGCGATGGACAGCGTATCCAAGACAGAAGGCAAGTGGACGACGCGCTGGACGATGGTTTACAGCAGCGAAGAGTGCAGAGTCGACTATTATTGGAATGCCAATTACGACCACGTCGCAGAAAGCTGCGATGTTGCACGCTGATTCATTCGGGCCCGGCGGAATATGCCTGAAGACAGCGGCATAAAATTCAGAGGCGAGCAGTACCGATTGCGGTACGATGCTCGCCTTTTTTTCATATGCTCCTATCTTGCTTTTTCTTACGTGCTTGCTCAATGATCTCGTTGATGTTATCCGCAGTTATCAGGTCAGGATACTTTTTGCCGATTTCAAGCACGGCATCTTTCGCCTGCGCTTCCTCGGCCATCTGGGTTTTAAACAAGAATACCAGGTCATCACTGGCAAGGGCCTTTTCCAGTACAGCTTTCGCATATGCATCCACACTGTCCCAGGAATCGTAGAGTTCAATCACAGCCCGGTCGATCATTTCCAAAGTAATCGGCTTTTCCTGCTTTTGCTGTTCGTACAGTATCCCGACGATATCAGACAGATCTTTTTTATATCTCCGCCCGGAAACAAGCTTCATGGCTATCAGGTATTCCGCTTGTATTGTTCGGATCTCCAATACATTGGAACGGGTGAAGAGATACTCGGAATGCTCGTACAGCTTATCACTGTATGAAGTGGTTTTGCGGAAATCCGCGTTCAGCCAACCGACAGGTAGTCCATACCGATCTCCTACATGATTGATGGCGTCTTTCATGGCATCGGAGGCTTCTATGATCGCATCGATATCTACCGTCATTTCACGAAACCCGTAGCTGGCCAGGACGGCTGCACCGCCGACAAGGATGATCTCGGCTTTGATCTTTGTTCCGTTCAGCTTCCGGTATTCCTTTGCCAATTCCCGGAGGTAAAACTCCAGATTATCTTTCGTAATAGTGTTTTCAGCAGACATTTCTTATATCCTTTTCCACGATGTTAAAACGTATGAACTCAGGAATAGACCCATGGATCGCCTGTTCTTTTACATCAAGGCTTGGATCAATCCGTGCCGCCAGCTCAATGTCTCTGGGAAAGACAGGCTGTTTCAAAGAGGTTTGTCGGATAGTATCGTAGTTGGAGCATAACGGAAGATTGTTTTCCCGGCTGAGATAATCCAGCATGGCAAGTGTGTAGTATGCCTCCGGATACCATTTCCGCTCCCAGTACTTTCTGACTTCATCCTCGCGAAGCGTATCGATAATAAAGTCAAGATCGCCCTTTTCCTTCACAGCATGACACACATTGCTTTTAAAGGTTTCAAACGCTGCGCGCACTTCCGAACTATGGAGCTGTGTGTAAAGCTCATCCATCGTCATGTCAAGTGCTCTGGCCAGGCGAAAGACGGTATCTGCAGAACACTTTTCAATGCTGGTTTTCTCCTTTACCAATTCCAGCAGAGTAGTATAGGGTATGCTGCTTTGGCGGGAGCATTGATAAGTCGAAAGCTTTTTCTCATTCAGAATAGCAGAAAGACGCATGTTGGTCACCTCACCCTCAAAACCATTATAACGGTATACCGTTAGTTCGTCAAGAGGGGATAAGAGGAATCCGTTTGAGTAAATGAGATGACAGATATGATCACGTCATCGCAACGGAGTTCGGACCAGGCGGAGTTCTTCAAGCATGGTCATGAAATCAATATCGTCCAGGCTGCCGAGACCCGGCGGAGTGTCCGGCAGACGATCGACCTCTTCGGGCGTCATGGGCTCCGTCTTCCGGACTCTCTGGATGCCTGTCAGTTTTCGTATCATTACGCAGCTTCCTCCTCCATGTATTCGTAGTAGTCCGTCTCGTCGGAGAACAGGACATAAACATCGCCCACCAGGCCATAAAATCCGTTTGCGGCATAATACCCTCTCATTGGAAGCACTCCTTTCCGGAAATATTGCTTTTGCACTCGGCTTCGCTTTCTCTTGACGGGTACAGTCTACTAAAAATGAAGTCCGATAAACCGTACTTTTTGGCATGAGGGGAATGCAAAAAAAGTACTTTAAATCGGACTTGAGATTTGATAATATAAAAGATGAAAGTTATTGTTTATTGTACCACTCGGACTACCCAATCGACTACCCAAACGGCTGTACAGACTACCCAATCGACTACACAAACAGCTATACAGACTACCCAATTAGAAGATAATATACATCCAAACATCCAAACTCAACCACGGTAATAAAGATGATGAGGAGAATTTTATGGCGAGGTCGGAGAAACAGAAGCTGAAGCTGCTGATTCTGAAGGATTATCTTCTGAAGAACAGCGACGAGAATCATCCGGTGACCGTGCCGCAGATCATAGAGGAGCTGGCACGCTATGACATCAGGGCGGAGCGGAAGAGCATCTATGACGACATGGATGCGCTGAGGCTTTACGGGCTCGACATCATCCAGAGCAAGGGAAAATACTTTGTCGGGCAGCGGAGCTTTCAGCTGCCGGAGCTGAAGCTGCTTGTGGACAGCGTGCAGTCTTCCAAATTCATCACGAAGAGGAAAACCAGGTCCCTGATCAAGAAGATCGAGGAGCTGGCCAGCGTCTATGACGAGCAGCTGCTGGAACGGCAGGTATATGTGCGCAATCGGGTCAAGAGCATGAACGAGAGCGTCTATTACAACGTGGACAAGATTTCCGACGCGATCAACCGGGACCGGAAGACCCGGTTCCGCTATTTCGAGCTGATGGTGAACGGGCAGCGGCATCTCCGGAAAGACGGAGGCTGGTATCAGGTCAGTCCGTTTGCGCTGATGTGGGACGACGAGAACTATTACATGCTGGCCTGGGACGGGGAAGCCGGCATCATCAAGCATTATCGCGTGGACAAGATGCTGGAGATCACCGCGATGGAGGAGAAACGGGAAGGGAAGACGGCGTTCTCCAGGATCGACATGTCTTCGTACAACCAGAAGGTGTTCGGAATGTTTACCGGGGAAGAGCGGCAGGTGAAGATGCGGTTCCGGAATCATCTCGCCGGGGCTGTGTTCGACCGCTTCGGACCGGAGACGATGCTGATCCCCGACGGGGAGGAGCACTTTACCTTTACGGTAAAGCTGGCGGTGAGCCCGCAGTTTCATGCCTGGCTTTTCGGCTTCGGGACGGAGGCGGAGATTTTGACGCCCGAGGACGTGAGGGAAGAGGCAGGCAGAGCGGCGAGGGAGATCGCGGAGATGTATGCGGCGGCAGAGCCGCTGCAAAGCTGAAAGCGGAAATGCCGCTGCAGCGGGGAACTCGTCTTTGAAATTTTGGTTGTGTTATCCTGCAGTTTGGATTATTATAACAGAAGAGAGAATTCAGACAGCAGAAGAAGGAAATCCGTCATCTGCGAGGGATTCCAAAAGAGGAGAAACAGCATGTCAGAACGAAGCCAGATTACCTATATGCAGCTGAGAATTGTCAGACTTGCCACCCGGAAATGGAATCTTTCCATCGGAGAGGTCGGACGCATTTTCGGCGAATATCGGGTATTTGAATACATCCGCGATTGTTTTGGAATCTTCCACGTAGAAGGCGATGAAGCAATATGGGAAGACATTATCCCGTACCTGAAGAATAAGGGGTGCCGTTATGCCTGAACTGAAAAACCAGATGCTTCTGTATCACGGAAGCTACTGCGAAGTACGCTGGCCGGATCTGGCAAAATGCGCGAAATATAAAGATTTTGGGCAGGGCTTTTATCTTACTTCTTCTTTAAAACAGGCGCAGAGCTTCGCCAAAATCAGTACACGAAAAGCACGGGAAAACGGAGTCACAGCTCCTGCACAAAAATTCGGGATTGTCAGCAGCTTTCGGTATGACAGGAAGAACGATTTGAAGATCCTTGATTATCCTTCTGCCGATACCGAGTGGCTCCATTGCATTGTCGGACATCGAAAGAAAAATACGTTTCCCGATCTGGTAAAACAGCTAAAACCTTATGATATCATATCCGGAAAGATAGCAAACGATGACACGAACGCAACGATTGCCGCGTATATGCAAGGAGTGTTTGGCGAACTCGGGACTGAAAACGCGGACGGAATATGTATTCAGCTTTTGCTTCCTGAACGACTGCAGGATCAGTTCTGCTTTCGCACGGAACGTGCGCTGGAAACACTTACCTGGCAAGGAAGTGATACGATATGGCTATGACAAACGAGATTTCATTAGAGAAAGAGAATGCAGCCATTGACATGATCGCTGCCATGGTTGCGGAAGAACTTGCAGACGAATTAAACACAACGCCGGAAGAAATCCTGCCAGCTTTTCTTCAGTCCGGAACCTGCAAACTTCTCTATGATCGCGAATCAAAACTCTGGTGGGACGGCCCCTCTGAGATTGCCGATATGTATTTAAAGGAACGGAACAATAAAGCGGCAAGCTGAAAGACAGGCGCCGCGGGGCGGCGCAGAGAGAGGATTTCCATGACAAAAGACGAGCTGATACAATATGTCGGCGAGAGATATTCGACAGAGGCAGGGTATCCCTGGGACGATGACAGTTTCGTTTTCCGTCATCAGGGAAACCGAAAATGGTTTGCCGTTGCCATGCGCGTTCCCTACCGGAAGCTGGGGATGGAGCGTGAAGGGACAGCGGATATTGTTGATGTGAAGTGCGGGCCGATCCTGATGGGGGCATACAGGAGCCAGCCCGGGATTCTGCCGGGTTATCACATGAACAAGGAACACTGGATAACAATTCTTCTCGACGGTTCCGCCGAAGACGAGCTCGTGAAGGAACTGCTGGAAATCAGCGTCGATCTGACGAACATACGGAGGAGAAATTCCATATAGGATTTCCCTTCTTTTTTCTTAAATAATAAGCAAGATGGGAGAGGCACAGATGGACTACAGGAAATTTCAGGACACCTATGTAATCCGGCTGGATCGCGGGGAAGAAATCGTTTCCGCGTTGACGGAATTCTGCCGGAATGAGCAGATTCTGCTCGGTACGGTAGAAGCGCTCGGGGCTTCGGACCATGCGGTGATCGGGCTCTATGACGTCGGGGAAAAGCAGTATCACAGGCACAGCTTCGACGGGCCGATGGAGATCACGTCGCTCCTCGGCAGCATCACAACCAAAAACGGGGAGCCCTATCTGCATCTGCATATCAATCTGTGCAGGGAGGATATGAGCGTGATCGGCGGGCACCTGAACGAATGCCGGATTTCCGCGACCTGCGAGATGTTTGTGAGGAAGCTTGAAGGGGTTGTGGAAAGAAAGCTGGATGAGGACGGAACAGGGCTGAATCTGTTTCAGTTCTGATTCGGGGAAGGTGGTATGGAAATACAAGCCGGCGGAGGCCGGAAGGAAAGGGAGGATGGTTCCGTGAACATGAAAAAACGGTTCGTGATTCTTCTGCTTTGCTGTCTGTGCATGATGATGGCAGAGGGCCAGGCTTTCGCAGCGGATTCTGCGGAAGAGACGGCAGAGGAAATGACGGGCACAGCCGACCTGCTCAAACAGGCGCATGCTCTGCTGAAAGCCGAAGATTATGAAACGGCCGTTCCGATCCTTCGAAAGGCAGCCTGGACGGGCGATGCCATGGCGCAGCTCTGGCTCGGAGTCTGCTACGACGAAGGACTGGGTGTTGAAGAGAATGATGAAGAGGCGGTGATCTACTACCGGTTTGCCGCCGACCAGGGAAATCTGACGGCAAAATTTAATCTTGCCTTCTGCTTCCTGGACGGAAAAGGCGTAGAGAAGGATGCGGACAAGGCGGAAGAACTCCTCAGATTCTGCGCCGACCGCGGGGACGCGGAATCGCAGTGCGCAATCGGCTGTCTCTACCTGAACGGGGAAGACATTGAACAGAACCTGGAAGAAGGCGCCAGGTATCTGCGGCTGGCAGCCGACCAGGAACATCCGGAAGCATGCTATTATACGGGCATCTGTTATGAGAACGGATGGGGCGTAGAGCAGGATTATGAGAAGGCGGCGGAATATTACAGGCAGGCTGCCGATCAGGGCGAGGGCCGCGCACAGTACAATCTCGGCGTCCTGTATCAGAACGGACTCGGGGTGGAACAGGATTATGATAAAGCGTTTGCCTGTTTCAAACTTGCGGCGGAGCAGGGCTATCCGGAAGCACAGACGGCAGTGGGTTATTATTACGGAGCCGGCCTCGGAACAGAGCAGAATACGGATGAGATGCTGAAATACTACAGGCTGGCTGTCGAGAACGGGGAGCCCATGGCAATGTTCAATCTCGGAGTCTGCTATCGCGACGGAACCGGAGTTGAGCAGAATTACGAAGAAATGCTGAAGTATTTCGAGGCTGCCGCTGAGAAGGGGATCGCCGATGCGAAGTTCAATCTCGGATTCTGCTATTATACCGCGCAGGGCGTGGAACAGGATTATGAGAAGGCGGCTGCGCTCTTCCGGGAGGCTGCGGATCAGGGATTCCCGGTTGCAATGTTTGCCCTCGGGGACTGCTTCTACCTTGGCAACGGCGTGGAGCAGGATACGGAAAAGGCGGCGGAATGGTTTCAGAAGGCCCTGGACGCCGGGTATAAACCGGACGAGACGGATCAGGCACATCTGAAAGAAGTGCTGGGCAAAGAGGGTTGAGGCATTCCGGAAGAACAGCAGAGCATGCTGAGGAGGAAAAGGAATGAGCAAGGAAACATCCGATCAGTCTGAAGCTTCGGCGGCGGGGCAGAGGACGATTCTCTCGAAACGGGCAGGAACAACATGAAGACTTTACGCTTGCTGATTTTGATAGGGATTCTGGCTGCTTTGCCGCTGGTTTTTTCACCCGCATGCTGTGCGGAGGAATTGCCGCCCGAGATGCAGGAGCTGGACGGGAAGCGCTTCGGCGTGCAGACCGGATCTACATTTGACAGGGACGTTCTGACCTGGTTTCCCCATGCGGAGATTGTGTACTACAACAGTCTGCCGGACCTTGCCGTCGCGCTGGAAACCGGGAAAATCGATGCCTTTCCCTCGGATGGCATCGCGCTGGAGATGATGCGGCAGGAGGGAATGGAGCTGACGATTCTGGAACCGGCCATGGACGAGTATTCCTGCGGTGTTGTCTTTGCGAAAACGCCGGAAGGCGGAAAGCTCAGGGATCAGATGGATGCCTGGATGGACGCCGCCCGGGAAAAGGGCCTCATGGACGAAATGCTGGACAAGTGGCTGCATGCTGCCGAAGAAGACAAGACCATGCCGGATCCTCAGGACCTGAGTGCGGAGAACGGGGTGCTGGTATTTGCCACAGAGGCGGGCTTCCCGCCCTTTGACTATATGCGCTCCGGAGAGGTCGTCGGCTTTGAGGTGGAGATGGCCATTCTCTTCTGCAGGGAATTCGGCTACGGGATTGAGATCATCCCGATGAATTTTGACGGGATTCTTCCGGCCATTCAGTCCGGAAAGGTCGATTTTTCGGCTTCCGGCTTTGCCATTACGCCGGAACGCATGGAGAGCATCAATTTCTCTCAGCCCTATTATACCGGCGGCACCAGGATCGTTGTGAGAAGTACGGAGTCCGGCGGAGAGGCGTCCTTCTTCGAGAGAATTCTCGAGAGCATCGAAAAGAATTTTATCAGAGAGGATCGCTGGAAGCTCTTCGTGAAGGGCATTGAGAATACTCTGATCATCACGGGCTTTTCCGTCCTGTTCGGAACGATGCTGGGCTTCGGCATCTTCATGCTGTGCCGAAAGGGAAACCCCGTCGCCAACACGGTCACGAATGTGGCCCTGCGGCTGGTGCAGGGAATGCCCATGGTGGTTCTGCTGATGATCCTGTATTACGTTATTTTCGGCCACGTTTCCGTCAGCGGCATTGTGATCTCCATCGTCGGCTTTACGCTGACCTTCGGTTCGGGGATATACGGCCTTCTGAAAATCGGGGTGGACGCCGTTGACAGAGGGCAGTACGAGGCGGCGTATTCGCTGGGGCATACGGAACGGGGAACCTTCTTCCGCTTCATCCTGCCGCAGGCGCTGCCGCACATCCTGCCCGCATGCAAAGGCGAGATTGTCAGCCTCCTGAAGGCGACGGCCATCGTCGGCTATATCGCGGTCCAGGATCTGACGAAGATGAGCGACATCGTGCGCAGCCGCACCTATGAACCCTTCTTCCCGCTGATTGCGGTGGCGCTGATCTACTTTGTGCTGGAAGATCTGTTCAGCATCCTGATCAGCTTTCTGGAGCGAAAACTGGATCCCAAACGCAGAACGGAAGCGGAGATCCTGAAAGGCGTCAAATGAGTCACAAGGAAAGCGGCTTTCTGCTCATCTGCAGTGGTCGTTCTGATTTCGAAACCAATCTCTGATCCCGAACCCCTTGCGACAAAAACCCCCTGGCCATGGGGGTTTTTAATTTCCTGCAACTCCGCGCCCGTAGGGAGCGATCCCCAGATCGCTCCGCAATCCCGCGCCCGCAGGCGCCAAAGGAAAGCGGCTTTCTGCTTATCTGCAGTGGTCGTTCTGATTTCAAAACCGTTCCCTGATCCCGAACCCTCTGCGACGAAAAACCCCCGGCTTACGCCATAAGGAAAGCGGCTTTCTGCTTATCTGCAGCGGTTGTTCTGATTTCGAAACCGTTCCCTGATCCCGAACGCACTGCGACGAAAAACCCCCGGCTTACGCCATGGGGTTTGAAAAAATGATACCCGTAGGGAGCATAACGACGCGCGAGAAGCGTAAAAAACTCCACGCCCGTAGGGAGCGATCCCCAGATCGCTCCGCATCCCCGCGCCCGCAGGCGCCCTTCCCCTCATGGAATCGCGCAATGCCGCTGCCAGTGGCAGAGGAAGGCATTGCGGGATTACTGCAGCGGTCGGAGAATCGGAGGATTAGCGTAAGCCCGAACGATTCTCTGGGCACCGCAAAGCGGAGAAGGTGTCAACCAGTTCGCAAACTGGTTGACGGATGAGGTGTTCCCATCTGCAGGATTACTCCCGGCACGCTCACCGCGGAAAACACAAAACAAGAAAACGCGGCGGGATAAGGTACGTGCAAGCACCAAACTGAAAATCCGCGTAATTGCAGAAAGCCGGAGTCGGGCATCAGATAACGTTTCCGTAGAGCGCCCGACTCCGGCTCCTGCATTTGCGCGGCAGAGAACGCTTTCCCTCGCTCTCAACTTCTGCGCCGCGCTTTGTTTGTTGGGACGGTTATGTGCGTTTGGTCGGGACCAAGTGCGAGTAGAAAGCCGGCAGCGGAGGCACTTGGTAATGCCTCCCTATGGATGGCAAGAATAAACATGTACCCCATAATCATTCGCGGCAGCAGTGCTTGTTAAGGGGCTTACCGTTCTCTGGCCGCGAAACGGTACAAGCTCCTGGGGAGCGCCCGACTCCGGCTCCTGCATTTGCGCGGTAGTGAACGTTTTCCTTCGCTCTCAACTCCTGCGTCGCGCTTTTATGGCTGTAGGTTCAAAGTCTGGCAGGTACCTTCAACGTAGCCGCAAATTTCAATACCTATAGCACATTCGCTGCAGCAACCGGATGGTCAGGGACTTACCGTTCTTTGGCCGCGAAACGGGAGGAGCTGCAGGGGAGCGCCCGTTCATGCCATCCTGCATTTGCGCGGCAGGGAAAGTTTTCCCTCGCTCTCAACTCCTGCGCCGCGCCTTATGGGTGCGGGACCAAATGGTACCTCTGGCACAGCTGCAATGTTCCACCTCCATAATCCATTCACGCCGCAAACCGGATGTTTTTCTGTGTGTTATGCGGCTTTTTCCATATCGAACTCTTCCGGCAGCATTTCGAAGGCGTCGATCGCTTCCCGGAACCGGTTCAGCAGATCCTTCTCGGCGATCAGTCCGTCGGCGTTGGTTTCTATCCCCAGGAACCGAATTGCCGCCTTCATGGGCGGATTATCCAGAGACAGAGGAATATCCCCCCGCAGCTGTTCCGTGCTCTGATATACGAGGTTTACAGCGTACCAGGCCTCGCCGTCGTCGTCAAGATAGCGTTCAAAGCACAGCTTCACGCCGATGGGCGCGACAGAACTGATGCTCCCGGGCAGTTCATATTCTTCTGAGCCGAGCGCCACCAGGACGCTTGCGATGTTGCTGTCATGTCCGCAGAGAAAGCTGAATACCCGCCCCTCTTCTTCCATCTCGTTTTCCAGCTCCTGCAGAAGCGGATACGCCAGATTGATGGAAATCAGCGGGACGCCTTCGAAGATTGACAGAAAGGCGTCGTCGACCTCCGCAATGGAGACCCAGTCTTCCTCCGTCAGCTCATGGCCGAAAGCGGCCTTCATCGCGTCCGGCTCCTCATAGTACTGCATGACAAGCGCATCGGCCACGGCGGAAGCGGTTCCGATCGGGCCGGATATGTCGCAGTACTGCGCCACCGTCACGCTGCTCTCGTCATGCAGAAGATCGCCGTATTTGCCGGACTGATAGGCTTCGCTCTGCTCCACGTCCGCGACCTCCGCCACCAGGGCAATCCCGTCCTTCAGGCGCTCATCCCAGGCCTTCATATCGATTTCTGCCGTGACGGCATCCGCATAGGCGTCGGAGACATAGCGCAGCGCGTAATTGAAGGTGTCGTCCATGGTGTCGTAGGCGGCGTGGGTTTCGATGGGAACCACGCTGACCGGCAGCAGGCCGGCCGAGAAATACCGGGTTGTCGCCAGCGTGCGCTGCTTGGCGTTGGCATAGAAACGCACGGCGTTCTCCTCCGGCTGCCAGTTATGCGGAATCAGGCCTTCGTCTTCCAGCCACAGCCGGAAGTACTGGCCCATGAAGGTTTCCAGCCTGGCGCCGCGAAGCGACAGTTCTCCGGGACCGGACGTCCATTCAAACCAGCTGTGCGGCGTGATCTCCTCCAGCATCGAATCCGTGGCGGTCGGGGATCGGATGCCGTGCCGGCTGAGAACCACGACCTTGTCCAGCGTATAGGTGGAATCCTCCGCGGCGGCCTGCAGAGGGAATGCGGCCGGCACCAGCATCAGAAATGCCAGCAGGAAAATCAGGATTCTTTTCATGGCGTGCTCCTTCGTGGTTTTTCACCATAGTATCAGCAAATGCCGCCTGTGACAAGCGGAAAGTACGGCGAGAAACCGTTCGGGATCCTTCCGGATTCCCCGTCCGGATCCGGCGTCCGGGAAACACGCCGGAAACACGGCCTATCCATTAAAAAATCCGACTATACTATGAGAAAAAAGAATAACAGCTATGAAGAAAATGGTATATAATAATAGGTAAGTTCCGGAATAGACCGGGAACAAAAGTCAAAATGAAGGGAGAAAGTGTATGAAAGAGAAGAAAAAACTGGGTCTCGGCGGTCAGATTCTGCTCGGCCTGGTGCTCGGTATCGTCGTCGGCGCGATTTTCTGGATCGCCATGGGTGCAGAAGCCGCCGGTGCCTTTACCGGGAAGTACATCAAGCCGTTCGGTGACATCTTTGTCAACCTGCTGAAGTTCATCGTTGTCCCGTTGGTGCTGCTGAGCATCATGGACGGCGTGATTTCGATGGGCGATATCGGCAAGGTCGGGAAAATCGGCTGGAAGACGGTGGCGTACTTCCTGGTGACCACGGCCATCGCCTGCGTGATCGGCCTGATTGTTGCCAGCCTGTTCAAGGGCTCGTTCCCGCTGCTGCAGCTGGCCGAGGATGCGGCCTATGAGGCGAAGAGCTCGAATCTGATGGACACCATCGTGAACATCTTCCCGAACAATGCCATTGCCCCGATGGCGAATTCGTCGATGCTGCAGATCATCGTCATTGCGCTGTTCTTCGGCTG
Organism: Oscillospiraceae bacterium; assembly: GCA_017538965.1. Classification (GTDB taxonomy): domain Bacteria; phylum Bacillota; class Clostridia; order Oscillospirales; family Oscillospiraceae; genus Limivicinus. Next base: position 6,940 of record JAFYHU010000037.1, on the reverse strand, counting down.
CGGCATTCTGGTTGCCGGTGAGAAGGGCAAGGCCCTCGGCGATCTGGTGAGCTCCTTCAATGAAGTTACCCAGAAAGTGATGGCCTTCATCCTCTCCGTGGCTCCTTACGGCGTGTTTGCCCTGATGGTCTGGGTCGTTGCGGCACAGGGTCCGAAAATCCTCGGCTCTCTGGGTCTGGTTCTGCTGGCCGCCTACATCGGCTATGCCATCCATGTGGTGCTGGTATACAGCATGTCGGTCAAGATCTTTGCCCAGATGTCCCCGGGGACCTTCTTCAAGAAGATTTTCCCGGCTGCGGCCTTTGCTTTTACCTCCACCTCCTCCGTGGCCTCCCTGCCGGTCACCAAGGAGTGCTGCGATGACATGGGTGTTCACTCCGAAATCTCGTCCTTCGTGCTGCCGCTGGGCGCCACGATCAACATGGACGGAACCGCGATCTATCAGTGCGTGGCGGCGATCTTCCTGGCCAAGTGTGTCGGCATCGATCTGACCCTGGTTCAGATGATCACGATCGTCGTGACCGCGACTCTGGCCTCGATCGGCACGGCCGGCACCTCCGGCGCCGGCATGATCATGCTGGCCATGGTGCTGGATGCCGTCGGTGTTCCGACAACCTACATCGGCATCATCTACGGTATCGACCGTCTGTTCGACATGGGTCGTACCGCGCTGAACGTTGTCGGCGACGCTTCCTGCGCCGTCTGCGTCAACACCTGGGAGAAGCAGATCGACGCCAAGGCTGCTGCCAAGAAAGCCTGATCCGATCTCTGCATAAAAATAATCGGGATGCTGCGGTTGTGCAGCATCCCTTTTTTCGATGAAATCGGCTTTCTGCTGATTGAAAGCAGCCGTTTTGATTTCGAAACCTGATCACGGATCCCGAACCCCGGCTTACGCCATGAGGTTTTATTATTCCCCACGCTTGTCTGCGCGATCCTGAAGTATTTGCCCGATCCATACAGCGACGATCGGTGCAACAATTACTGCAGCAATATTGATCACATCATATCGCTATCTCTTTTTCTTTAATCTCTCAGTGTCCCAATTGGGATGATCTTTACTCCATCCTCTCGCGTATATGCCATTTCGCCTCCGGTGATAACCATGAGAAGATCAGGCTCGCGGAGGGGCACTTGGGTCTCCTTCTCGTTATACTTTCGAATCAGGCGCGTGATCTTCAAAAGGTGTGCGGCGCCCTCTTCGATTTCCGTGCTGCCGAGCTTGAATTCGATCAGCGCAAAGCGCCCGTCGTCCAAATGAAGGACTGCATCGGCCTCCAGATCATAGCGATCATGATAATAGGACAGTTTCCCCCCGAGCGTCTGTGAATAGATCTTCAGATCGCGGATGCAGAGGCATTCGAAGATGAAGCCGAAAGTCTTGAGATCTGTCTGCAGGGTTTCGGGCGTCAGACCCATGGCCGTCACAGCAATGGACGGGTCGGTAAACTCGCGCTTCTTACCGGAGCGTATCGTCGTCGCGGAGCGGATCGCCGGGCACCAGGCCTCGACATCTTCAATCACGAAGAGCTTCTCCAAAGCGTTGAGATAACTGTCCATCGTGACCGAGGTCATGCTGTCCGCATTGGCGGAAACATCCTTATAAATGTTCGTCTTTTTGGCAAGCGTCGAAATATTCCGCGCATACGAGCGCAGGATCATGTTCGTCCATACGGGATTCCGCTGCACACCGTCCACGGTGGAAATATCCGTCTCGCAGATGTTGTTGATATAATCGCGGGCGATCAGCAGCTTGGCCGCGTCGCTCTTTCTTCGCAGCGCGCCGGGCCAGCCGCCGCGGCAGGCAGCAAAGATCAGCTTTTCAATCGACAGCTCCGATGTGACCCCATCAATATCTAACGATTTGTATTTTTGATTGATTTTGTTTTATGTTTTTGAGGCAAATAGATTTATAAAATTGACAAATAAAACTCTCAACTGCGCCGCGCTTTTTTGGGATATGGATATTACTCATTGATTTCCCACGTGGTTGCAGCCGCAGTCCCGACAAGTTTCGCCCTGGTATTCTCAATAATAAAACGCGGGAGGGGAAACCGCCGGTGCGAGTGCCCGGCTTTCTCTCCCGCGTAATCACAAAGTTTCGAAACGGGCTCCCCCGTCTCTCAACTCTCCACTCTCTCTTAAAGGTCTCGCGCGCAGAGATCCTCCGACGTCTCGCGGCGGACGGCAAGATAGCTGCCATCCGGGGTCAGCATGACCACGGGCGGCCGGCCGATCCGGTTGTAGTTGGAGGACATGGAGAAGTTATAGGCGCCGGTCGTGCAGACGGCGATGTGGTCGCCGCGCCGGGTGTCTTCGGGCAGCTTCACGGTCGGCTGGATGATATCCCCGCTCTCGCAGCAGCGGCCGGCCAGATCATAGACGGCGTAGAGCTCGGTTTCGCGGTCGGCATGCAGAACCGTGTAATGCGCCCCGTAGAGGCAGTAGCGCGGATTGTCGGTCATGCCGCCGTCCGTAACGACATAGTATTTATATCCCGGGATGCGCTTGACGCTGCTGACGGTATAGACCGTCATGCCAGCGTCCGCGACAATGCTGCGGCCCGGCTCCATCAGGAAGAAGGGCAGCTTCAGACCGAGCTCCTGCACGCGCTCCTTCAGATGCCCGGCGACCCGGCGGATGCGGGCGGGGATGTCGATAAGCTTGTCGCTGTCGACATAGCGCACGCCGTAACCGCCGCCGACGTTCAGCATCTTCACCTCATAACCGAATTCCTCCCTGAGCTTGGCCATGAATTCGGTCATGACATCGATGGAGTCTTCGAACACGCTCTCATCAAAGACCTGCGAGCCGATGTGGCAGTGCAGTCCGCAGATCGAGAGAGAGGGAAGGGAAAGCGCACGGTGGACAAAGGCGAGGGCCTGGCCGGTCTCGAGCGGGACGCCGAACTTGACGTCGACGATGCCGGTGGTCAGCGCTTTGTAGGTGTGGGGATCAATGCCCGGCGTAATGCGCAGAAGCACCTTCTGAACGATGCCCTGCTCAGCCGCCTCGGCGGCAAGCTGTTCGAGCTCTTCCGGATTGTCCACGATGAAATAGCCGATCCGGTGCTTGACGCCGCAGCGGATATCCTCATCGGTCTTTCCGTCCCCGTGGAAGAAGATCTTCTCCGGGGGGAAGCCGGCCTCCAGCGCGGTGTGGATTTCTCCGGCGGAGACGGCGTCGATCCCCATACCTTCCTCTTTCATGATGCGGTAGATCTGCTTGAAGGAGGCGGCTTTGCCGGCATACAGGGGCAGAGCCTCCGAACCGAAGCATTCGCGGAACGTGTCCAGATAGAGGCGGCAGTTGCGCCGGATCCGTTCTTCGTCCATCAGGTAGAGCGGCGTGCCGTACTGTTCGGCAAGCACGGGGACGCTGTGGCCGGCAAATGTAAGCGTGCCGTCCGCTTCGCGCCGGATGTTGTCGGAAATCATTAGAAAACCTCCTGTGTTGCGGATGGCATTCATCTTACCAGAGAACGCGGAACAATGCAAGAAAAACGTCTCCGGGACTCGCATTTTAAAAGGGCCTGTGCTATACTGAAAAACACAAAAAACCGGCCGGCCGGACATGCCGGCATTAGGGGAGGGTATGATGAAGAAGAACACGATCAGAAGAATGAAAACGCTGATGATGACGGTGCTGGTTCTGGCGCTGCTGCTGCCCCTGGGCGGGCAGGCTTTCGCGCAGGATGCGCCGGCGGAGAAAAACGGCGAAGTCATCATCCTGTACACCAGTGATATCCACTGCGGCATCGACCAGCATTTCGGTCTCGCCGGCGTTGCGCAGATCCGGCAGATTCTGGAAGACCAGGGCTATACCACGCTTCTGGTCGACGACGGCGATGCTGTTCAGGGCGAGCCGATCGGGACCCTGACGAAGGGCGAAGCCATCATCGACCTGATGAACGACATGAAGTACGACGTGGCCATTCCCGGCAACCACGATTTTGACTATGGGATGGACCAGTTCCTGGCTCTGACGAAGAAGGCGGACTTCCCGTATATCAGCTGCAACTTCAACAAAGAGGGCGAGCTGATTTTCGAGCCGTATGTCATCAAAGAGGTCTGCGGGATGAAGATTGCCTTTGTCGGCGTGACGACTCCGGAGACTCTTACCACATCCACCCCGGCCTATTTCCAGGATGACGCCGGCAATTATGTTTACGGCTTCCTGCAGGACAAGACCGGCGAAGGCGTCTATACGGCGGTGCAGAAGGCTGTGGACGACGCCCGGGCGGAAGGGGCGGATTATGTCTATGTTCTGGGACACATGGGCCTGGATGAGGACTGCCATCCCTGGACCTATGCGGATATCATCGCCAACACCAGTGGCATCGACATTTTCCTGGACGGACACAGCCACGATACCGAGCAGATCGTCATGAAAGACAGGGACGGCAAGGACGTTCCCCGCTCCGCCGTCGGCTACAAGCTCAATTGCATCGGCTGCAGCCGGATCAGTTCCGACGGCGTTCAGGAGACCAAGATCTGGAGCTGGCCGAACAACGATCCGGCGCCGGAGCTGCTGGGAATTGACAACGAGATCTCCGGCAAGGTTCAGACGGCCCTGGGCGCGCTCAAAGTCCTGACCGACAAGGTGGTGGCAAAGACCTCGGTGCTGCTGACCATCAACGATCCGACGGCGGTGGATGGATCCGGCAACCCGATCCGCATGGTCCGTCGGGCCGAGACCAATCTCGGCGACCTGGTCGCCGATGCCTACCGGAACGAGACCGGCGCGCAGATTGCCTTTGTCAACGGCGGCGGCGTCCGCGCCAGCATTGAAAAGGGCGACATCACTTACGGCGACATCCTGAAGGTTCACCCCTACGGCAACATGATCTGCATGGTCAGCATGACGGGCCGGGCGATTCTGGATGCGCTGGAATGGGGCTGCCGCTCCGTCCCGGATGAGAACGGCGCCTTCCCGCAGACTTCCGGTCTGACCTATGAGGTGCACAGCTACATCGAAAACGGATGCGAGCAGGACGAAAACGGCTGGTGCACGGGCTTCTCAGGTGAGCGCCGCGTGAAGAACGTCATGGTCGGCGGCGAGCCGCTGGATCCGGAGAAGACCTACACGGTGGCGGGACACGAATATATGCTCCTGGGACACGGAGACGGCTATACGGCCTTTGACGATGCCAAACTGCTTCTGAACCGCGTGAAGCTGGACAACCAGGTGCTGATCGACTACATCACCCAGACCCTCGGCGGCGAAGTCGGCGGCGACTATGTCGACCTCACCGGCCAAGGCAGAATCGTCATCGTAGAAAAAGCTCCCTGACGGTAAAGTTGAGTGGGAGCAGCCGTAGGGAGCGATCCCCAGATCGCTCCGCAATCCTCGCGTCTACAAGCGCCCGACTTCAGCATTCTGCAATTACGCGGAAACGTACCTTTCCCCTCGCTCTTACCTTTCCCCGCCGCGTTCTATAGAGAGATAAAGCTTTCTATTCTATCCATTCGCGGCAGCAGCCGATTCGACAGGGGCAGTTGCTTCCCTGGCCGCGAAATGGTCCAAGCTGATTTGGAGCAATCCCCGCTCTGTATTCCTCGCATCTGCAAGCGCCCGACTTCAGCTTTCTGCAATTACGCGGAAGATAACCTGGTCCCTCGCACAAACCTTTCCCCGCCGCGTTTTATGGTGGTAGTGTCTTTAAGCTGGCAGATACCTTCAGCGTAGTTGCAGAATTTCATACCCATAGTCCATTCGCGGCAGCAGCCGATTCAACAGGGGCAGTTGCTTCCCTGGCCGCGAAACGGGAAAAGCCGAGTGGGAGCAATCCCGCGCCAGCAGGCGCCCTTCCCCTCATGGGGAAGGTGGATTTGCCCGATCTCACGCGAGGGCAAAGACGGATGAGGTGTACCCGCCGCAGCGGTTTCGCCCGAATTCAGCTTCCTGCAATTGCACGGCAGGGAAGCTGATCCCTCGCTCCAAACCCCTGCGCCGCGCTTTAGTTATTGGCAATTGTCATCTGCGAGCACTCCTTCTCCCGCCTCTCTCCGGAGGGAAGAGCGCTCCCCGACAGAATTATCTTCGAGGCAGAATGAGCAAAAACAGAAACAACAAAACAAAAGAAAAACTGCTGGATGAGAAACAGATCATCCGGCAGTACGGCCTGACCAAAAACCAGATCCGCCGATATTTTCCGAAACCGCAGCTGAGAACGGTTCGGACAAAGGGCGGCGCCTGGTGGAGGATTTCGGTCTGGCCGGAAGAACAGGTACGGAAAACGCTGTCCGACCCGGAACTGGTGAAGCTTGCGGAAGAGCTTCGGCGCAGCCGCGAGGAAGAGCGGAAAATCGCGGAGATTCGCGAGATTTTCCGGGAATACTCGCCGGATTCGGTGATCGAACGCGGCAAACAGCTCAAGCGGAGCTTTGTCCTGCATGTGGGTCCGACCAACAGCGGAAAGACCTATGATGCCATTGAGGATCTGAAGGCCAATACGCCGGGAACCTATCTGGGGCCGCTTCGTCTTCTGGCGCTGGAGATGTTCGATAAAATCAATGCCGCCGGCATCCCCTGCAGCATGCTGACGGGGGAAGAGTCCATTCCCGTCGAAAATGCGCAGATTGTCTCTTCAACAATTGAGCTCTGCGATACCCGCCGCCGCTTTAAAACCGCGGTGATTGACGAGGCGCAGCTGATCGCCGACCCGGGGCGCGGCGCTTCCTGGCTGAAGGCCATCTGCCTGGTGGACGCCGAGGTGGTGCATATCTGCATGGCACCGGAAGCGCTGCACTATATCGAAAGCCTGGTCCGGCAGTTTTCGGACCGCTACAGCGTGGTAAGGCATGAACGGCTGGCACCGCTGCGCTACGGCGGCATTTGCCGCGGCTATCAGGATCTGCGTCCGGACGACGCGCTGATCTGTTTTTCCCGGAAGAGCGTGCTTTCGACCGCGGCCCTGCTTGAGCGGAACGGCTTCCGT